>DASVQC010000044.1:0-87191 GCA_036389335.1 Pyrinomonadaceae bacterium
CATGGTACGCCGACCTGATGACACGTTGCGCTGCTCGTTCTGCGGCAAGTCGCAGAACGAGGTGAAGAAGCTCATTGCCGGTCCCACCGTCTACATCTGCAACGAGTGCATCGACATCTGCAACGAGATCATCACGGACGACCAGCAGGCCGAGGCGGTCGCGAGTCGCCCGCCGCTCCCCAAGCCGAACGAGATCAAGTCGTTCCTCGACGAGTACGTCATCGGCCAGGAGGAGACGAAGAAGCGCCTCGCCGTCGCCGTCTACCAGCACTACAAGAGGATCGAGCTGGCGCGCCGCCGCAGTGAGGTCGAGATTCAGAAGTCGAACATCCTCCTGATCGGGCCCACGGGGACGGGCAAGACCCTGCTCGCGCAGACGCTCGCGCGCATGCTCTCGGTCCCCTTCACCATCGTGGACGCGACGACCTTGACCGAGGCCGGCTACGTCGGCGAGGACGTGGAGAACATCATCCTCAAGCTCCTCCAAGCCGCCAACGGCGACGTGGAGCGCGCGCAGCAGGGCATCATCTACATCGACGAGGTCGATAAGATCTGCCGCAAGGACGAGAACCCCTCGATCACGCGCGACGTCTCGGGCGAGGGCGTGCAGCAGGCGCTCTTGAAGATTCTGGAAGGCACGGTCGCCAACGTCCCGCCGCAGGGCGGCAGGAAGCACCCGCACCAGGAGTTCTTCCCCGTCGACACGACGAACATCCTCTTCATCTGCGGCGGCGCGTTCGTCGGGCTGGAGAAGGGCGTGGCGAAGCGTCTGCGCAACAAGTCGTTCGGCTTCCGCGCCGAGGTCAAGGGCGCGAGCGAGCGCTACGAGGAGGCGCTCGCGGCGGTGCAGCCGGAAGACCTGGTGAAGTACGGGCTGATCCCGGAGTTCGTCGGTCGCCTCCCCGTCCACGGCGTCCTGCACGAACTGGACGAAGCCGCGCTCATGCGCATCCTCACCGAGCCGAAGAACGCGCTCGTCAAGCAGTACCAGAAAAAATTCGAGTACGACAACGTCAAGCTCCGCTTCACGGAGGACGCGCTGCGCTCCATCGCCAAGCAGGCGGTCGAGCGCAAGGTGGGCGCGCGCGGCCTGATGATGATCCTCGAAGAGCTGCTGCTCGACGCGATGTACACGCTCCCCAGCCAGAAGCGCGTCAAGGAGTTCGTCATCACGAGCGAGATGGTCGAGCGCCGCCGCGCCGTGCCGGGCGAATCGCTCACCGGCGTTGACGACGCCGCCGCTTAAATTCTAAACAACTAAATACACGGGCTGACTCTGGGGTGGACTTGCGATGAAGAAGTTTCTCTGGGCGGGGCTGCTCTGCGCGCTCGTCGCCGGCCCCGCGCCGCGCGGGGCCTTGGCGCAGAAGAAGAAGCCGGCGCGCGACGCGGGCCCCTGCCCCGAAGCCCACACGCAGTTGGACATGAACGAGTGCGCCGACCGGCAGTACCGAAGGGCCGACGCCGAGCTGAACCGCGCCTACCAGCAGTTGGTGCGGGCGTCGGGCGGCGCGGACGCGAAACTCAAGGCGGCGCAGCTCGCGTGGCTCAAGTTCCGCGACGCCGAGTGCGACTACGAGGCGGGCAGGTACGAGGGCGGCTCGATGAAGCCGATGGTCTACAGCTTCTGCCTCGCCGACGTGACGGGGGTGCGGACGAAGCAGTTGAGGGACATGCTGAAGGAGATAGAGGAGGAGAAGTGAGCCGCGCGCGCGCGGGGGCGGCTTAACGCGAGGCCGGCAGATGCTCTTTTAACGCGGATCGCCACTCCCTAAAGTCGGCCCTGAGCGTCAGCATCTCGGCGCGCGTCTGGTTGGTCATGCTCTCGACACGATCAAGGCGAACCTCGACCTCTTCGCGGAAAGCGCGTATTTCGTCGCCGAGCGCGTTAACACGGTCGCCGACCGAGTTGATGCGTTCGAGGACGGTTTCCAAGGTGGGTTTGGTTTCTAAGCCGTCGTTCATGACCTAAGACTACTCCGCGCGGGCCGGAGGGCTCAAGCAAAAACGTCGCGTTTGTCGCGGGAAATTGGTCAGTGGCGCGCCCGCGTTAAATGTTCTACAATTAAGTTTAGCCCGCTAGGGAGAGGCGAGCGCGTCCGCAGCGGCTCGCCTCTTGGCTTAGGGAGTTTGAACGAGGGAAAGAAGTTGTAGTTCTATGGAAGAGTATAGTGATCGCACCCCTTCGGACATCGTCAGCTACCCGATGGTGCCCATCCGCGATGTCGTCATCTTCCCGTTCACGAAGGTCGCCTTCAAGATCGGGCGGCCCGGCTCGATCCGCTCGCTCGAAGCCGCGCTCCAGTCCGACCGTACGATCTACCTCGCCACGCAGCACGACGCCTCCATCGACGAGCCCGTGCCCGAGCAGGTCTACGGCGTCGGCACCATCGCGCGCATCCTTCAGGCGCAGAAGCTGGAGAACGGGCAGACGAAGGTGGTCGTCGAGGGGAGGGAGCGCGCGACGACGATCCGCGTCGCCAACGACGACGGCGCGTTCACCGCGACGGTGCGCCGCGCGCCCACCGTGCTCGAAGCCGGCCAGCGCATCGACGCGCTCATCCAGCGCATCCACCAGTTGATCGAATCGCACCTGCGGCTCGCGCCCGAGGCGCAGACCGACGCGCTGCAAACCGCGCTCAGGAACCAAGACCCCTCGCACCTCGCCGACGCGCTCGCCTCGCAGATCAAGATCGCGGTCGAGGACAAGCAGGGCCTGCTCGAAATCTTCTCCGTCCACGGTCGCCTCCAGAGGCTCATCGAGATCCTCGAATCCGAAGTCGATAAGCGTCAGCTCGACCGCACCGTGCAGGCGAGGGTCAAGCGGCAGATGGAGAAGGCGCAGAAGGAGTACTACCTCAACGAGCAGATCAAGGCGATCCACAAGGAGCTGGGGCGCAAGGACGAGAAGGCGGAGATGGAGGAATTGCGCCGCCGCATCGAAGAGGCGGGCATGACCGAGGAGGCGAAGGAGAAGGCCCTGCAAGAGCTGCACCGCCTCGAAGCGATGCCGCCCATGAGCGCCGAGGGCACGGTCTCGCGCACCTACATCGACTGGCTGCTGAGCGTGCCGTGGAAGCAGAAGTCGAAGGAGATCAAAGACCTCAACAAGGCCGAGGAGATCCTCAACGAGGATCACCACGGGCTGGAGAAGATCAAGGAGCGCATCCTCGAAAACCTCGCCGTCCGCCAGTTGGTGAAAAACCCGAAGGGCTCGATCCTCTGCTTCGTCGGCCCCCCGGGCGTCGGCAAGACCTCTCTGGGCAAGTCCATCGCGCGCGCCACGGGCCGCAAGTTCGTGCGTTTGAGCCTGGGGGGCGTGCGCGACGAGGCGGAGATTCGCGGGCACCGGCGGACTTACATCGGCGCGCTGCCCGGCCAGATCATCCAGATGATGAAGAAGGCGGGGACGGTCAACCCGCTCATCCTGCTCGACGAGGTCGATAAGCTCGGCGCGGACTTCCGCGGCGACCCGTCGGCGGCGCTGCTCGAAGTCCTAGACCCGGAGCAGAACAACACGTTTCAGGATCACTACCTCGACGTGGAGTACGATCTCTCCAAGGTCTTCTTCATCGCGACGGCGAACGTGCTCCACACGATCCCGCCCGCGCTGCAAGACCGCTTGGAGATTCTCCGCCTGTCGGGCTACACCGAGCGCGAGAAGCTGGAGATCGCCAAGCGCCATCTCGTCGTCAAGCAGGCCGAGGGCAGCGGCCTCACGCCCGCGCAGGTCGAGTTCACGGACGACGGGCTGCTCGAAATCATCCGCCACTACACGCGCGAGGCGGGGGTGCGGAATTTGGAGCGCGAGATCGGCGCGTGCTGCCGCAAGGTGGCGCGCAAGAAGGTGGGCGCGGGCGCGGGCGACGAGTTCAGGGAGACGATTGACGCCGCGCGCATCACGGAGATGTTGGGCCCCATCAAGTTCCGCCAGCAGGTCGCCGCCGCCGAGAGCGAGATCGGGCTCGCGCTCGGACTCGCGTGGACGGAGGTCGGGGGCGAGGTCTTGCAGATCGAGGCGACGCTGACGAACGGTCGCGGCGGCGTCCAGCTCACCGGCAAGCTCGGCGAGGTGATGCAGGAGTCGGCGCAGGCCGCGCTCACCTGCATCAAGGCGCGCAGCGAGCGGCTCGGCATGAGCCTCGAACACATACGCAAGCGCGATCTGCACGTCCACATCCCCGAGGGCGCGATCCCGAAGGACGGCCCCTCGGCGGGCGTCACGCTCGCCACGGCGATGGCCTCGGCGCTGATGCGCGTGCCCGTGCGCAAGGACGTGGCGATGACGGGCGAGATCACGCTGCGCGGCAAGGTGCTGCCCGTCGGCGGCATCAAGGACAAGATGCTCGCCGCGCACCGCGCCGGCGTCACCACGCTCATCATCCCGAAGGACAACGAGAAGGACGTGGCGGAGGTGCCCGAGGAGGTGCGCTCCGTGCTCGCCTTCCACTTCGTCGAATCCATCGACGAGGTGCTCGCCGTCGCGCTCGAAGACGCGTGCCCGACCGACGCCGCGACGACCGACGTGGCCCCGGCGCAGCCGCCCATCTGGACGACCGAGCCGCCCGCGCCCGTCGCGCCCACGATGGCGGAATAGAGCGAATGATGAATGCGCAATGATGAACGATGAATTAAAGGCGAGCTGCTTTCAGTTCATCGTTCATCATTCCGCATTCATCATTTCCCCCCTTGCCTTCCCCGCCCCGCGCCTGTAAAGTGCGCTTTTCCGAATCAAGCCGACAGACCGACGCCGACGCGCGCCTGCTCGGGGGACGCGCGCCGCCTGATCATTTCCGCGTCAGTCAACGGGCCGGGGGGAGCGTCCGTCGGCAAATCACACGGCATCTTCGCCGCGAACTTTTTGAGGAGGGACGAGATGAGTAAGGAGCACGAGAGCGCCGATCTGATTCTGAAACTCTACGACCTGCGCCGCGAGGCGGTCATGCGGCAGGCGCGCGACTGGTACTTCGGCTTCAACCCGGAGACCTTCGAGGAGGTGGTCGTGGCGGCGCGCGGCGACAAGAGCGCCTACTACCGCATGGTCACGAGCTACTGGGACATGGCCTGCTCGCTCGTCAACAACGGGGCCATCGACGAGCAGATGTTCGCCGACGCGAACGCCGAGCAGAATTTCGTCTTCGCCAAGATACAGCCCTTCATCGGGCAGATACGCGAGGCGACGAAGCAGCCCAACTACCTCGCCAACCTCGAAAAGTACGTGATGCGGCAGCCCGACATCGAGCAGCGTCTCGCGAGCATGCGCGCGATGGCGAAGGAGATGTCGGCGCGGCGGGCGGCGGCGGCGGGCGAGGCGCGCGAGGGGGCGGCGGGCGCGTGAGGGGGCGCGGCGCTCAAGTTGGACGCGCCGCCGCCCGCCGGCCGTCGCCTTGGTCGGGATGAAGATTTCGAGCGTCGAGTTCGTCAAGAGCGCGTTCGAGGAGAGCCACTGGGTGCGCGGCTCGCTGCCGGAGGTGGCCTTCCTCGGTCGCTCGAACGTGGGGAAGTCGAGTTTGCTCAACTCGCTGCTCGGCGTCAAAGGGCTGGCGCGCACCAGCTCGACGCCGGGGCGGACGCAGTCGATCAATTTCTTCCTGGTCAACCGGCAGTTCCACTTCGTCGATCTGCCGGGCTACGGGTACGCGCGCGTCTCGAAGACGGTGCGGGAGTCGTGGGGCGAGATCGTGACGGCGTACCTTGCCAAGCGCGAGCGGCTTGTGTTATCAATTCACCTCGTTGATTCGCGTCACGACCCCACTAAATCGGATTTGCAACTGAGCGAATGGCTGACCGCCCACGCCAAGCCGCGTCTGGTGGTCGCCACGAAAGCCGACAAGCTCTCGCGCAACGAGTTGCAAAAAAACCTGCACCGTGCACGCGAAGTTTTAGGCGCTACCGGCGCGGTCGAGGTCGTCGCGTTCTCGGCCCTGACGGGCGCGGGTCGCGAGCAAGTGTGGCGCGCGATCTCGGATGCCCTGACCGTCTCACCACCCCCCTTGTGAAAATTTACCGGGGCGACACGCGGGGCGCGGGCGGCATCAAAGGGTTCGATCCCGATACCACCCCCGACGACGGAAGCCGGATTCAGACGGACGGACGTTTAAGTAGCTTTCGCTCCCCCCTCGCAAACGACCGCCAGGAAAAATCGCCGCACTTTAGCGCCGCGCTTTTTTGCGGCGCGCCCGAGGCATCAATCCCTGAGACAGATTAATCGTTCGGCGCGGCACGCGAGGTGCCGAATTTCATCACTTTGAAAGTTAAACGACACGGGTTGAAGACAACTCGTCGTTAGTAAGGACACACCACAAGGACACACCACGACGACCGCGTGCGCGCCCTCCGAGCGCGGCGCACGGCTGAAGAGAAAGTAATGGCAATGTCACAACGCACACCACGCACACGCACTAATACGCGCACGCCGAGAGAGGACGTGGACGGCAACCGCGGGGTCTCGACCGCCGCGGCGATAGACGACACGCCCGTCGACCTGACGGACGAGCGCGACTACGAGACGCCCGAGGGCGCGACCTTCAACCTCGCGACGCTCAAGGAGATGTCGATCTCGAAGCTGACGCAGATCGCCAAGGAGATGGACGTGCCCGGCGCGACGGGGATGCGCAAGCAGGAGCTGATCTTCAAGGTGCTCGCGGCGCAGACCGAAAAGAGCGGCCTCATCTTCTCCGAGGGCGTGCTGGAAACCCTGCCCGACGGCTTCGGCTTCCTGCGCGCGCCCGAGTACAACTACCTGCCCGGCCCCGACGACATCTACGTCTCGCCCTCGCAGATCAGGAAGTTCGACCTGCGCACGGGCGACACCGTGTCGGGCCAGATCCGCCCGCCGAAAGAGGGCGAGCGCTACTTCGCGCTGATCAAGGTCGAGGCGATCAACTTCGAGGCCCCGGGCGAGTCGCGCGACAAAATCTTCTTCGACAACCTGACGCCGCTCTACCCCGACGAGCGGCTGATGATGGAGACGACGAGCGACAACCTCGTCGCCCGCGTCGTCGATCTCGTCACGCCCATCGGCAAGGGCCAGCGCTGCCTCATCGTCGCGCCCCCCCGGACGGGCAAGACGATGATGCTGCAAGCCATCGCCAACTCCGTGACGCAGAACCACCCCGAGGTCTCGCTCATCGTGCTCCTCATCGACGAGCGGCCCGAGGAGGTCACGGACATGCAGCGCTCGGTGAACGGCGAGGTCATCTCCTCGACCTTCGACGAGCCGCCGACGCGCCACGTGCAGGTCGCCGACATGGTCATCGAGAAGGCGAAGCGCCTCGTCGAGCACAAGCGCGACGTGGTGATCCTGCTCGACTCCCTGACCCGCCTCGCGCGCGCGCACAACGCGGTCGTGCCGCCGTCGGGCAAAATCCTCTCCGGCGGTATCGACGCCAACGCCCTCCAGCGCCCCAAGCGCTTCTTCGGCGCGGCGCGCAACATCGAGGAGGGCGGCTCCTTGACGATCATCGCCACCGCGCTCGTCGACACGGGCTCGCGCATGGACGACGTGATCTTCGAGGAGTTCAAGGGCACGGGCAACTGCGAAATCCACCTCGACCGCCGCCTCGTCGACAAGCGCCTCTTCCCGGCCATCGACATCCAGCGTTCGGGCACGCGCAAGGAGGAGCTGCTGATCGGCAAGGAAGACCTCGCGCGCATCTGGGTCATGCGCCGCGTGCTGAACCCGCTCTCGCCCGTCGAGCAGATGGAAGTCGTCCTCGAACGCCTCGGCAAGTCCAAGTCCAACGCCGAATTCCTCGCCTCGATGCAGACTTAAAAGCCGTGACGAGTGGCGGGCGACAGGTGACAAGTAAGAAACCCGGAAACGGCTTTTACCTGTCACCTGTCGCGGTTTACCCGCCACGGCTTTTTCGCGTTTCTTGACAAAGCCGCGCGCGCCTTTGCATAGTATGTCTTCCCTTATGTCGCGCAGTTTGAGTTGAGCGGTCGGGGCGTCTCGGGCGGACGCCGGGGTGACGGACTTTGCGCGTCGCGATCCTGACATCGGAGGCCGTGCCGTTCGCCAAGACGGGCGGCTTGGGCGACGTGGCGGGGGCGCTGCCGAAGGCCCTGCGCGCCGCGGCGGACGTGGACGCGAGCCTCGTCCTGCCGCTCTACCAGCAGACCGACCGCGCGCTCCTGCGCGAGCAGATCATTGACAACTTGGAAGTGGAGTGGGGCGGCGAGCGGCGCCGCGCCTCGGTCTGGTACAGCGAGGCGGCGGGCGCGCCCGCGTTTTTGATCGACGCGCCGCACTACTTCGCGCGCCCGGGCCTGTACGGCCACGCGGACGATCACCGGCGCTTCGCCTTCTTCTCGCGCGCCGCGCTGGAGCTGTTGAAGCGGCTCGGCTCTCCGCCCGACGTGGTGCACGGCAACGACTGGCAGAGCGGCTTCGCGGTGGCCGAGCTGCACTCGCGCCGCGCCGCCGATCCCTTCTTCGCGCGCGCGCGCACGCTGCTCTCGATCCACAACCTCGCCTATCAGGGCGCGTTCGACCCGGCGGACCTCGGCTGGATGGGCTTCACGCGCCGCGAGACGCGCGACGCCTTCGCGCACGAGGGCGCGGCGGTCGCGCTCAAGGCGGGCCTGATGCTCGCCGACGCGCTCTCGACCGTCAGCCGGCGCTACGCCGAGGAGATTCAGACGCCCGAGCAGGGCTACGGCCTCGACTGGCTGCTGCGGATGCGCCGCGAGCGCCTCGTCGGCATCACGAACGGCGTCGATTACGACGTGTGGAACCCCGAGACCGACCCGCACACGGCGGCGCACTTCTCGGCGGACGACACGGCGGGCAAGCGAGAGTGCAAGCTCGATCTCCTGCGCCGCTTCGGGCTGCCCGAGGAGCCCGATCGGCCCGTCGTCGCCGTTATCTCGCGGCTCGTCGCGCAGAAGGGCTACGATCTCGTCCGTCAGGCGGCGGGGAAGATTTTGGAGGCCGGCGCGTTCTTCATCGCGCTCGGCGCGGGCGCGGAAGAGTACGAAGATTTTTTACAGTCGCTGCACGACCGCGCGCCGCACCGCGTCGGCGTCTACGTCGGCTACGCGGGCGAGCCGCTGGCGCACCAGATCGAGGCGGGCGCGGACATCTTTCTCATGCCCTCGCAGTACGAGCCGTGCGGCTTGAACCAGATGTACTCGATGCGCTACGGGACGGTTCCGGTCGTGCGCGCGACGGGGGGCCTGGACGACACGGTCGAGAACTTCGACCGCGCGCGGGGCACCGGAAACGGCTTCAAGTTCATCCGATACAGCGCCGACTCGCTGCTCGGCAGCCTCTACGAGGCGCTCTACTGCTACGCCGAGCCCGAAGTGTGGCAAACGGTCCAGCGGAACGGGATGCGCGCGGACAATTCGTGGGCGGCGGCGGCGCGGCGCTACGTCGATGTCTACCGCGCCGTGACGAGAATGTGAGGCGCGCGCGACGACCCGGCGGCGCGACGGAAGCAACGCCGCCGCATCTAATCAACAGGGGCGGGTGACGGGATTTATTTCAGACAAGGAGACAAACGGGCATGAGTGAATATGTCAACGAGGTGAGCGATCAGAATTTCGACAAGGATGTTCTTCAGTCGGAGAAGCCCGTGCTGGTGGACTTCTGGGCGCAGTGGTGCGCGCCGTGCCGGATGCTCGCGCCGACCGTCGAGGCGGTGGCGGAGAAGTATCAGGGCAAGGCGGCGGTCGTCAAGCTCAACGTGGACGACAACCCGTTCGTCTCGCAGAAGTACGGCATCAAGGGCATCCCGACGCTGATCCTCTTCAAGGGCGGCAAGGAGGAGGAGCGCGTGGTGGGCGCGACCTCGAAGGAGGCCATCGCGCGGATGCTCGACAAGCACGTCGCCGCCGCCACCACGAGCGGCGTCGCCGGAGCCTGACACTTCCGGTGTCGAAACGGCACAGGGCGCGCCCGCGGTTGGGGCGCGCCCCGCGTGCCGCGCTCGTGGCCCCCGCAGCTTTTTTCCACTTTGACGCCGCTCCCGAGCGCCGAGTCCGAAAGCCGCGATGAAACCAACCGCACACGGTCGCGCCGCCGCGCCGCGCAACACGAGCGCGCGGCGCGCCTTCGAGGAGCGGCTCGCCGCCGCCAAGCGCCTGCGCGCCGTCGAGGACGCGCGCTTCCGCGCGAGGCAGGCGCAGGGCAAGCTCCGCCGCTTCGTCAGCATCAACTTCCGCAAGGAAGAGGTCGTCGCGCAGATCGCCCTCCGGCGCGGCGACTGCAACCGCTGCGGCGCGTGCTGCGAGATACTCTTCAAGTGCCCGTTCCTGAAGAAGCACGGCGACGGCACTTCGACCTGCGGCATCTACGAGGATCGCCCCAACCAGTGCCGCCTCTTCCCGCTCGAACAGCGCGACCTCGCCGAGGTGCGCGGCTCGTGCAGCTACTACTTCATCGAAAAGCCGATCAAGCTGGAACGGGCGAGCTAGAAGGGCTGTTAGCCATTAGCTGTTAGTTTTTAGCCAAACCTCAACGGCGCGGCTTTCTGGCTAAGAGCTAACAGCTAACAGCTAACAGCTATGTCAAAAATCATCGTCATCGTCGGCGCGCAGTGGGGCGACGAGGGCAAGGGCAAGATCGTCGATCTGCTGTCCGAGCGCTTCGAGGTGGTGGCGCGCTATCAGGGCGGGCACAACGCGGGCCACTCCGTGCAGGTCGGCGAGCGATCTTTCGTCCTCCACCTCCTGCCTTCGGGGATCATCCACGAGGGCAAGACGTGCGTGCTCGGCAACGGGATGGTGATCGACCCGAAGGCCTTCTTCGAGGAGGCGGACAGGCTCGCCGCGCAAGGCATCCGCGTCACGCCGGAGCGCGTGCTGGTCAGCTCGCGCGCGCACCTCATCCTCCCCTACCACCGCGCGCTCGATCACACGAGCGAGGAGCGGCTCGGCAACGAGAAAGTCGGGACGACGCTGCGCGGGATCGGCCCCGCCTACGAGGACAAGGCGGGAAGGCGGGGCATCCGCGTCGCCGACGCCGTCAACCCGGAAGTCCTGCGCGCGCGCATCACGCGCAACCTCGCCGACGCGAACCGCGTGATCGAAGCCTACGGCGGCTCGCCGCTCGACGCCGACGAAATCTTCGACGAGTTCTTCCCGCTCGCCGAACGCCTCGCGCCCTTCATCGCCGACACGATGCACTTCCTCAACCGCGCGGCTGAAGACGGTCGCGCGATCCTGATCGAGGGCGCGCAGGCGGCCCTCTTGGACGTGGATCACGGGACCTACCCCTTCGTCACCTCGTCTTCGACGACGGCGGGCGGGGCGGCGGTCGGCACGGGGCTCGCGCCCCACCGCATCACGGGCGTGCTCGGCATCGTCCGCACCTACACCACGCGCGTCGGCGAAGGCCCCTTCCCCACCGAGATGCTCGAAGGCGAGGCGGAGTTAGGGCAGCTCATCCGCGAGCGCGGGCGCGAGTACGGAGCGTCCACCGGCAGGCCCCGGCGCTGCGGCTGGTTCGACGCCTTCGCCACGCGCTACGCCGCCGAGCTGAACGGCTTCTCGTCCGTCGCGCTGACCAAGCTCGACGTGCTCGACGCCCTCGACGAGATCAAAGTCTGCACCGGCTACCGCCTCGACGGTCGCGACATCGAGACCTTCCCGGCGGTCGCCGCAGACCTCCGCCGCGTCGAGCCCGTCTACGAGACGCTCCCCGGCTGGAACTCCTCCACCCTCGGCACGACCCGCCTCGAAGACCTGCCCGCCAACGCCCGCGCCTACGTCGATTTCCTCTCCCGCGCCCTCGGCACAGAGATCGGCCTCGTCTCCACCGGCCCCGAACGCGATCAGACCATCGTCGTCCGCGACTCCGCCCTCGGCACTTGGCTCTCGGACTAGTCCGCTTGCGGCCCCGAGTGCGCGCGCGTAGAATGCACTTCGCTTTTGAGCTTCACCGGGCCGGTAGCTCAGTTGGTAGAGCAGCTGGCTTTTAACCAGCGGGTCACAGGTTCGAGTCCTGTCCGGCTCATCAATACGCACGAACGCGAGAGGGGCGACATTCAGTCGCCCCTCTCGCGTTAATCGCCCTCACGCCGTTAAGAACGACCCAATCGCAGCCGGAAGCGAGAGATGTATAATGGCGTGTCGCCGTGAGTCTTCGAGACGGCGGCAGGAGCAACGTCATGTCAACGCAACCGGGTCGCCGTTACACGCTGGAAGAATACTTCGCGCTCGAACTCGCTTCCGAAGAGAAGTATGAGTATTTCGACGGTGAGGTCTTCGCCATGAGCGGGGGAAGTCGCGATCACGAACAGATCGTCGCCAACCTTCTCGTCACGCTGCGAAACGCGTTACGCGGGCGGGAGTGCCGCGTTTATCCGTCTAACCTGCGCGTTACAGTTCCGAGCCAGCCGCCCTACCGCTACCCTGATCTGACGGCGCTGTGCGACGCCCCGCGCTTCGAGAAGATCGGCGGCGTCGACGCGCTCGTCAACCCGACTTTGATCGTCGAAGTACTCTCGCCGACGACCGAGGCTTACGACCGAGGCGACAAGTTCACGCACTACAAATCAATCGGGAGCTTCGCGAAGTATCTTTTAGTCGCGCAGCACCGCCCGCACGTCACGCATTACGTTAAGGGGGGTGACGGGGCTTGGAAGTATGAAGAGCTTAACGACCTGAATGAATCGCTGCGGCTTGAGACGCTCGATTGCCGTCTGGCGCTCGGCGACATTTACGAAGGCGTGGAATTTCCGCCGCTGCCGCCCCCGCCGCTCGAAAGGGCGTAGCGCTCCAGTGAGCGTACCACCCTCCGGCGGTCGGACAGGCCGTCTAACAACTAACTTTTAACCGGCGGGTCAAGGTTCGAGTCCAATTATGTAGTTATGCCGAACGATTCGGCTTTACACGCCCCATTACGGAGTTATGCCGATACCTTCGGCATAATATGCGTTAGATTGCTGTTGAATGACGATGAAACTGCTCGCAATACCATTCCTGCTGGCGTGCTTGAGTGTTCCCGCTCAGCAATCCGACTGTCCGTGTCGGAAGACTGATGAAGGGACGCAGTATTGGCATATGCAGATGATGCCCGTAAAGGAGAAAGAAACGCTACGGGAGATTCATGGCGAGGTGTTTGCTAATGCTGCCGAGCCCTCCCCGTTGGAAGGTGTTGTCGTCGAGGTCTACGATAACCCTGATGTGGCGCTGCATTCGTATCCTTCACATTCAACCGATGATTCACCCGAAAAAGCGCAGAAGAGACTGGCGGCCTGCAAGACCGGCGTCGATGGTAGGTTCTGCTTTCCCGGCATCCCGCCGGGGAGGTATGAAGTGCGCGTGAGCAAAGAGCTGTGGCAACTACAACCCATCATTATCAAGCTCGATCCTCGCAGCCGGCGAAGTTCAAAGAAGGGGCTGAGAGTGATGCTGCATGCGGGCGTATAAAATGCGCGCAATCTAACAAGTCATTCGAGATGACGCCCCGATAGCAGGCTTCTCATCAATCTTCCTCCGATGTAGATTGAACGCTGTTCGCGGGGCGCATCTCAATTCCAGCGTTAGACCTGCGGTTGAGTGAAAGGACTATTAGACGGGGCATCCTATGGCAAAGACTCGTACTAAGATCATCACCAGTTTTGTCCTTATCGCGGCGGCGGTCGGAGTGGTTTACGCTTGGACTTCGATGCCCAACGCTCCTAGATGGGAGCGCGGCTATTCTCAGATAGCGGCTGGGGACTCGGGGCAGAAGGTTGTAGAAATTCTTGGAAAGCCGACGGAGATTAAAGATTGCCATAGCACGAGATATTCAGCCCCGCGTGAAATATGGGAGGAATGTGCTGAAGAGTATTGGTATATCGCTTCCATGCAAGAGTGGGGATATGTCTTGGACGCCGACGGTAAGGTGCTTACGAAATGGCACAGCGTCTCGCCTTGAAATTATCCCCGCTAGGGCGTCTTGAATTGTCCCGCGCAGGTCTAACAACGGCATGCACCCGAACCGCACTAGCGCGGCTCTCATCATCAAAGGCAGCAGCGGGCGGGTGATGCCGGGCGTTATGCGCTAACGTCGAGCCATCCACATTCGGAACAGCAGTGAAAGGAAAGAAGATAATGACGGCACGGTATCTTATGCGCGCCATGCTACTTCTAATCGGCGGTGCCATGATTTTGGCCTCCGCCCTCGTCCATGCCATGATCAATGTCCCACACCTGCGTGAGGACATGCAGGAGATCGGCATGCGCCCGACACTCTTCGGCGCTGTGTCGCTGGTCCTTTATTTCAGCGTCATCGCGATGTTCGCATTTGCCGCCTTGGTCCTCAACAGTGCGCTCTCGTTGCTGCGAGGGAGGGTGCCGCAATCGATCCCGCTGTGGCTCACTGCCGGCACCTACTTGATCTTCGGCGGTGTGGCCTTCGTTAAAATCGCGCCCAGTCCACACTACCTAGGCTACGCATTTATGGGGTTGTTAGTGGCGATTGGTGCGGCGTTAAGCGTTTCAGGTGTGGAGCAAGGCATGCCGGGGCGCGCCTAACAACCAGCTCAACCGGACTCGCCATCGAGCGCACTTCTTGATCTCGGGCTCTCATGCTCGCCGGTTATCTGGAGCGTTATGCGCTAGTCTGTCGCGTGGAAGAGGTTAATCCTAATGCGTCGTCTCACACTTCGAATTGCTGTCGCGTTCCTCACATTCCTCATTGGCGTCGCCACCGCTTCGATCTGGATGGTTTCTCGAATTGCTGGAAAGGAAGAGCCGCCGTGTCGAGGTTGCGCTGAACTCTACTCATCGTCGGAAATTCCGACCGTCACTCTCTGCGAGATTTCTGCGAATCCAGAACAATATCGGGGTAAGCTCGTTCGCGTCCGCGCCGTGTTTCACAATGATGCCGGGGCAATCCACTTTTTCGACTCGTGTGGCAGCGGCGGGACGATGTATGCGGGGATCGGCGAATCTTGTGGGGCGTGCGCCGGAACTTGGAAGGCCCTCTCGGTTTATAGCGGGTATAAAACTTGGTATGACAGTGATGCTAGGGTTGCCGTAATAGGGCGCGCGGGTCACATCGGTGGTAAAAATTTCTACCGTGACTTCGATGGGTTCAACATCTTGTGCCTAGAGAGGGTTGAGCCGGTTGGCTTAGGCGTGTGGCAGCGAATCTATTACACAATCGGGGAAGCTGCTAGCACCGTCTTCTAAACGCGCCGCGCATAACAACGGCATGCACCCGACCGCGAGTAGCGGCACTCTCATCCGCAAGACTTGGCCGTAATTAGATTGTGTGCGCGGCGGGTGATGCCGGGCGTTCGGCGGCGCGTTGAATTATTCTCTCAAATACAATTGGCTTCCGCCTCCACAGAATGTTGAACAAAGGTAGGATTGAACATTACTCTATTCGAGGACTGAAACAATCGTCCCGGTCAGCGTTACGTTTCTTCCGGGAAAATCACCCATAGATACCAGCACGAAATCCAAGCAAGGACTCGTGCAAATCTGTTCCCGAGGAGAAAATCATGAAAGCGCTAACTGGTCTAATCGTCCTCTTTCTGGCGGCGACTTTGGCACCCGAGGCCGAGGGTCAGACCGCCGGCACCAGCAGGAGCATGGCCTCGGCGACCTGTTTCTGTAAAATATCTATGAATGACTTGACGAACCAAAATTCTGCGTCAGGCGTTCTTTTGGATCTGACGGGCGCCGTCAACAAGACGTACACAGGGCTGTTTCCCCAAAACGATAATAATCAGACTGACTGCAATACGCGTTGTACTACCGCAGCCGCGTCATACACAGGAAGTCAAAGCATTGCGGCTGCGGCCTGTGCAGCAGGCGCGCCTAACGGAACGGTCGTGAGAGCTTGGAGCGCGGTCGGAACGAGGGAGTATAAATCGGCTCAGCAAATCGGAGTGCTGATCAACCAGCCTCAAGTGACGAAGACGACCTGCACCTGCCCGGCCAGTTGGACGTGCAACGGCTGCTCGCCGCAAGTGGCTGGCGGCGTCACAACCGACGGCAAGTGCAAGAAGTTGTCTTGCCAACCCTTCAGCATCTCTCCCTTTCCACCGGACGGAACACAGGTCGGCTCATGGGGCTTCACATGGGGCAACGCCCTTTACGCATGGGGAACACCTGCAAACGGTGGGGCACCGAACTGCGTTACCTCGGTAGTCTCGCCAGCCGTGTGTAAGTTCTAAGGGTGAATAGAATCAGACGCGGATAACGGTCTGGTTAACAACTGATGGAGAGGGACGTAGCAAAAATCGCGGCATCTGCTGCGGGTTCACATTTATCTCGCATCGCTCAGAGGAAGCGACAACCATTTAGTTCACTACGTCACCGCCGAACAAGTCATTCGACCCGACCGCCCGATAGCATGGCTCTCATCATTTTTCCTTGCGATAATGTTGAATGCCATTCGCGGGCGGCGGGTCAATTCCAGCGTTAGGCTGCCTTAATGCGGAGTGGTGTTTTAGCGTGAGATGAGCCACCCTAGGTAAACAGATCAGGCTATAACCTGTGATTTTCGTTTACCTAAATTAGTAATCGTTGGTACAATGGGTTTTGCGTCGCGGCCTGTTTTTTACTCACACACTCACTGAGACTTCCAGAGTTGAACCCTCATGGCAAAAAAGGAAATCGACCACGATAAATTTAAGAACATCGCTTCCGGGGTTCAGAGTTTGGTCATTGCCCTGGGTGTCTTAATAGGGGGTGTCTGGACACTCTATCTATTTACTTCTCTCAATACGAGGGCCAGGGCTTTAGCCGAATTTGAAGAACTCAAGCGCAAAAATCATCAAGGCGTGATTACGATAGATATTAAAGCCGAGCAGGAAGACATTCCCGATGACAAAGGACGATCTATCAAAATCAATATTCAAGCGACGAACTTAGGGGATAGTAATAGCAAACTTAAACTCGGAGATAGCCCCTTGATAGTTATCAAATTGCAGCCCGATAACGAAGGCCGCCTGCATAAAGAGTGGGTGAAGACCTCTTACATCCCTTATTTCAATCCTGATAAGCTCGCTTCGCCTGACTCCAAGCCGGGTGATCTTATCGAGCCGCAGGATATCGAACTACTGCGAGCCGGACAGACAGAATCCTTTCCTACGTGGTTTCACGTAGAAGAGGCAGGATTATATTTTATTGAATTTGCGCCAGAACTAACGGGCGACGATCTTAAAAAGGTTCAACAGGCTACCGGCGAACCGAACCGTATTTTCCGCGCGACCGGCCAGACCTTTATCGTTGTCAAATGACCTCCATTTTGCCTTCCCCGGCCTGCGGCCTAACAACTCATTCAACCGGACGCGCCGATAGTATCTCTCTCATGGCGCTTCCTTGAATAGAATGTTGGATGCTATTCGCGGCGCGCCGGTTAATTCGGGCGTTAGATTACTATGAGAATATCAAGTCCGACCGGAACGCTTTTCTTAGGGCTTGTGTTTTGCTGCGGGTAGCTTATCGGGCAGGTCTAATTCGTCATCAATTAACCTCTCAACGCAGACCCCGGCGATTCTGGCATACTTCAAAAGAATTGGTAGGGGCGGTTCCCCGTTGCCTATTTCGTATTCTGAAATCCTGTTCTGAGTCAGGTCGACTTCCAACCTCCTGATTAATTCGTTCTGGGAAAGCCCTAAGCTCGTCCGAACCTGTACGAGTTTTTCGGACAGTCTTTTCGGCTTGAGACGCGCACCCCTCGCCATCAGAAGCTTCCTCCTGACAGATAGATTAGTCCTACGCGGTGATGATACCGAGATGTTTGTAACGAGTTAAGACCTGAATAAGTCTCTAAAAAGTAGCTTGGAAGACCTATCAACGTCGAGCCCTCTTCGGAGGGCTTTTTAAATCCAGTTCGTCATCCACCAGAACATCCATACTCACACCAGCTAATCGCGCATACTGCAAAAGGATCGGTAACGCAGGCTCGTTCTTTCCGAGTTCGTATTCTGAAATCCTTGAGGAATGGATATCGAACCCTAGACGGCTGTGCATTTCCGCTTGCGAAAGACCCAGCCCGATGCGAACTTGCCGTAGCTTCTCGGCAAGATGTTTCGGCCTCAGACGCGCCCGCCTACCCATCAGAAGTTGTCTCCTGACGGGTTGCAAATTCGCGTAAATAAGCGTAGCCTTACGTCCTTGAAGTGTTCCGCCGTGAGTATGAACCTTTCATGCTCAACGGCGATGCTCATCAATGCTTTGAGGTTGAGGAGCTACGCATCCGACCGTTGCCGTGTTTTCAAAGAAACGAGCGCGGCGAGGATACCATAGATGACCCTCACCATCCTGCACGTCGAAGACAACTCCTTCGTCGCCGATGCGGTCAGGGACATGCTGGAAGAGGAGGGGTGGAGCGTCGTCACCTGCTCGGACGGCGCGACGGCTCTGAACAGGCTGGCGACCGGGGACGCTTACGACTTACTGATCCTCGACAACCAACTGCCCGGCGCGAGCGGAATGGAGATCGTGCGCTACGCGCGTTCCCTCCCCTCTCGCCGACACACGCCCATCATCATGTTCTCCGCCACGGAGAGTAGCGGGTCGGGGCCAACGTTTATTTAAGGAAGCCGAACGACATAGGCAGGCTGATCGAGACCATCGTTAGTTTAACGGGATAGGGGGCGTTTCGGGCTCGCCCCCTTGCGCTGGCACGCTTGCGGGCTGTGCCGCGCAGACGCGAGACCGCCGTGGGGCGAGGGCACGGCGGTCTCGCACAAATTAAAGAAGGCCGTGGTAAAAGCAGCTAAACGTACTGTTTCCCGCCATTTGCAGCGATAATTCACATTTTCCGACGCTCAAAGACGCCGTTCCCGGCGCATAAGCTGCCATTTCCGGGCGCGAAGTCACCATTTCCCGTGTGAAACTCTCCATTTCCGCCGTGAAAGTTGCCGTTTCCGCCGTGAAAGTTGCCGTTTCCGGCGCGAAAGTTGTCATTTCCACGCGCAAACCCCTTATTTCCACGGTGAAAGTTCCTGTTTCCGTGGTGAAAGTCGCTGTTTCCGTCGGTGGAGAGTCGGTTTCCGGCGTGGAAGTCTTCGTTTCCACGGCGGGCGGGGCGGGGGGCGGGGTGTGAGTTGG
Source organism: Pyrinomonadaceae bacterium (assembly GCA_036389335.1). GTDB lineage: Bacteria > Acidobacteriota > Blastocatellia > Pyrinomonadales > Pyrinomonadaceae > JAIVGV01. The sequence continues at coordinate 19,009 of DASVQC010000044.1, forward strand.
GGGCGGTAGAAAAACTCTGTCCGGGCGGCGGGGTTGAAGTTATAATCGCGCCAGTCGAGCCGAGGGCAGGGTCGAGCCCCAGACACTCAAAACCCGCTCGGAGGACGCCTCACGCTTCCTTCGACTTCACACTCACAGGAGAATCCCCATGAAAGATTCCGAAACCCGTCGGCTGGAGACGTTCATACGCGTGCGCCAGTTCGGCGTGGCGCACGCGCAGACCTTCCCGGCCAACTCCCGCGGCGGCGAACTGATCACCGAAATCAGCACGGTCATCTCGCTGATGGAGGGTTTCACCTCCGCGCAGGACTCCGGCAAACGCGGCGCGATGGAGGGGACGGCCCTCGTCGCCGTCGCGCGCGAGGAGCTGCGCGAAGACCTCGAAGCCGTCCGGCGCACCGCCCGCGCCATGTCTCTCACCACGCCCGGCCTCGAAGAGAAGTTTCGCCTGCCGCGCAAGACGCGCGATCAGGAGTTGCTCGCCGCCGCCCGATCCTTCGCGGCAGACGCCGCGCCGCTCAAAGCCGAGTTCATACGGCGCGGGCTGCCCGCCGACTTCGTGGAAGACCTGAGCGCGGACGCCGACGCGTTCGCCGCGGCAATCGAGAATCAGGCGCAGAGGTCTGGCGAGCGCGTCGCCGCCACCGCCGCCGTGGACGCGGCAATCGAGCGCGGCGCCGACGCCGTCAAGGAGTTGGACGCCGTCGTGCGCAACGTCTTTCGCGACGACGCGGGCGTGCTCGCCGAATGGACGAGCGCGAGCCACACGGAGCGCGCGTCGCGCCGCGCCGCCGTCAGGACGGACGCGAACGCGACCCCGCCCCCGCCCGCCCACCCCTGAAGCGGCGCTGACTCCAAATCTTGCCGACGGCTCGTCGCCATCGGCGGCTCGGCGCGGGCGGCTCGTGGGGTCGCCCGCGCTCCCGATTTTGTTCCCCGCCTTGTGCCGGCGCGTGAAGCTTCACGCGCCGGCACTCGCGCGTGGAGTCGGCGTCGAGTCCTCAACCTTGGCGTAACATAATCGCTACGAAGTCCGCACGAGTTTTGTACCGGAGAGTACGGACGCGGGGCGGGGGCGTGCGTTAAGTTGGGCTTTCCAAATCGGTGACAATCAGGCGGCGTTGGGCAGATGGGTCGGGTGGATGGCGACTCTGGGGGGGGTTGCCGTGCGCCCGCCCATCTTTAATTGCGTCCGTCGGGCGCGCGGGCGGGCTAAATCTTTAACCGGGGGTGAAGGAAGATGGCGACAGGGGCGAAGAGGCAGGAGGAGAGTGCGGGGCGGCAGCAGAGTGGCGGGCAATCCGGCGACGGGCCGCTGACGCATCGACCGCTCGCACAACTGGGAGAGCTGTTGCCGCAAAGGGGCGGCGCGGGCGCGGGGCGGCGCGTCAGATCGGCGCAGGGTAACGGCGAGGGGCTGGCGCGTGGGCTCGGCTGGTTCAGCATCGGGCTGGGGCTCGCGGAGGTCGCCGCGCCGCGCGCCATCGCCAAGATCGTCGGCGTGCGCGGCGACGACGGCAACCGCCTGCTGATCCGCGCGCTCGGCCTGCGCGAGATGGCGCACGGCGTCGCCATCCTCGCGCGGCGCAGGCCCACGGCGGCGGTCTGGTCGAGGGTCGCGGGAGACGCCATCGACCTCGCGTGCCTCGCGGGGGCCTACGCCTCGCCCGACTCCGACAAGGCGCGCGTCACCTTCGCCACCATGAACGTGCTCGCCGTCGCCGCGCTCGACGTGATGTGCGCCCGCCAGCTCAGCGCGCGGGGCGACGACGGCGAAGAGGGCGAAGGCGCGCGGCTCACCAACAGCCTCGTCATCAACCGCGCGCCCGAAGAGCTCTACCAGCGTTGGCACGACTTCGAGAAGCTCCCGACCTTCATGCACCACCTCGAATCCGTCAGCGTCACGGGCGAGGGCCGCTCGCACTGGGTGGCGAAAGCCCCCGCGGGCGCGACCGTCGAGTGGGACGCCGAAGTCACGGAGGACAGGCCGAACGAGCTGATCGCGTGGCGCTCGCTCGAAGGCGCGGACGTTTACAACGCGGGGCGGGTGCGCTTCGAGCCCGCGGCGGGCAACCGCGGCACGGTCGTCACGGTCGAGATCGAGTACAACCCGCCGGGCGGCTTGATCGGGGCCGACATCGCGAAGCTCTTCGGCGAAGACCCGTCGCAGCAGGTGAGGGCGGACCTGCGCCGCTTCAAGCAGCTCGTCGAGACGGGCGAGGTCGTCGTCTCCGACGCGACGATCCGCGGCACGGGCCTGACCGAGCAGCGGCCCGCGCAGCCGACCGAGGGCGACGGCGGACGGTGAGACGGTCTGACCAATCGCCGTTTCGTTAAGTTAAGACTTACCGGGTTCTCGTTGATTACGAAAAGGGGGGCGTGATGAAAGCAACGTGTTGGTACGGCAAGCGCGACATGAGGGTCGAGGACGTGCCCGATCCGAAAATCCTGAACAAGCGCGACGCCATCGTGAAGATCAGCTCGACCGCCATCTGCGGCTCGGACCTGCACCTCTACAACGGCTTCATGCCGACGATGGAGAAGGGCGACATCCTCGGCCACGAGTTCATGGGCGAGGTCGTCGAGGTCGGCCCGGAGGTGAAGAACCTGAAGGTCGGCGACCGCGTCGTCACGGCGTTCCCGATCTCCTGCGGCAACTGCTTCTTCTGCCAGCAGGAGATGTTCTCCCTGTGCGAGAACTCGAACCCGAACGCGTGGATGGCCGAGAAGATGTTCGGCCACTCCCCCTGCGGCATCTTCGGCTACTCGCACCTGACGGGCGGCTTCGCGGGCGGCCAAGCCGAGTACGCGCGCGTGCCCTTCGCCGACGTCGGCACGCTCAAGATTCCCGAAGGGATGCCCGACGAGAAAGTCCTCTTCCTCTCGGACATCTTCCCGACCGGCTACATGGGCGCCGAGATGTGCGACATCAAGCCGGGCGACACCATCGCCGTCTGGGGCTGCGGCCCCGTCGGCCAGTTCTCGATCCGCAGCGCCTACCTGCTCGGCGCCGAGCGCGTCGTCGCCATCGACCGCGTCCCCGAACGCCTCAGGATGGCCGAGGGCGGCGGCGCCGTGACGATCAACTACGAGGAGTCGAACGTCTACGAGGCGCTGATGGAGATGACGGGCGGGAGAGGGCCGGACGCCTGCATCGACGCCGTCGGCATGGAGGCGCACGGCGCGGGCGCGACCTACATGTACGACCGCCTGAAGCAGGCGATGATGCTGGAGACCGACCGGCCCATCGCGCTGCGCGAGGCCATCATGTGCTGCCGCAACGGCGGCACGGTCTCCGTCATCGGCGTCTACGGCGGCTTCATCGACAAGTTCCCGATGGGCTCTTTGATGAACCGCTCGCTCACCGTCAAGACGGGGCAGTGCCACGTCCAGCGCTACATGAAGCCGCTCTTGGAGAGGATTCAGAAGGGCGAGATCGACCCCTCGTTCGTCATCACGCACCCGATGAGCCTCGAAGACGCGCCGCAGGGCTACAAAATCTTCTCCGACAAGCAGGACGACTGCATCAAGATCGTGATGAAGCCCTGAGCCGACGAAGGTAACGGAAGACGCCGCGGCGAGAGGCGACTCGCGGCGATGATTGATCGGCGGCGGTCGCGCCGCACACGAAGACGGAGGGGCCGCCACGCGTGGCGGCCCCTCCGTCTTCGTGTGCGCAAGCGGCGGGTCGCGCCCGTCGCGGGCGCTAGCGCGTGTTGCCGTTCGTCGCCCGGCCCGCGTTCTTGTTGACGCCGGTGGGCTCGACGTTGGAGTTTCCGGCGACCGTGGCGTCGCGCCGGTCTTCGCCCGTGCCGCCGATGCCGGTGTCGTGCGGGCCCGCGCCCTCGCGCGCGCCGGTCGCGGCGTTCGCGTTGGCGGCGGAGTTGGCGTTCGCCCCCGAAGCGTTGGAGACGCGCGTGTCGCTCGTGGCGCAGGCGCAGAAGAAGGCGGCGCAAGAGGCGAGCAGCAGCGTGGCGGGCAGAATGTTTCGTCGCATGGTGGCTCCTCCCATTTTCGGTTTCGTCATAACGCTCACCACGAGTCGCCACACGGCGCGAGACTCGCGGGAAGATCGGCGTGAGTAATTCTCACGCGGCTGACGACACGACGTCGCCCCGCGCGCCGAGCAGCTCGCGGCTCTCGACTATCGTCGCACCGGCGGCGCGCATCTCTTCGAGGGCGCGCGCCGTGTCGCCCTCGTTAACTTCCACGCCGCGGCAGGCGTCCTCGACGACCGTCGTGCGGAAGCCCAGACGCAGCGCGTCGAGCGCGGTGAACTTGACGCAGTAGTCCGTGGCGAGCCCGCAGATGAAGACGTCGGTCACGCCCTGCGCGCGCAAATAATCCCCGAGCCCGGTCGAGCGCTTGTGCTCGTTGTCGAAGAAGCCGCTGTAGGAATCGACCGCCGGGTCCGTCCCCTTGAGGAAGACGTGCGCGACGCGGCTCGTGTCGAGCGCGGGGGCGAACTCCGCGCCCTCCGTGTTCTGGACGCAGTGGGGGTTCCAGAGCGTGGCGAAGCTCGCGTGGCCGGGCGGGTGCCAGTCCTTCGTCGCGACCACGAGGTTGAACTTTTTCTGTAGCTCGTTGGCGACCGGCACGATCCGGTCGCCCTCCCGCACCGCGAGCGATCCGCCGGGGCAGAAGTCGTTCTGGATGTCGACGAGGATCAGCGCGTCCATCAAGACACCCCCGGCTTGCGCCCGTGCGCGAGCGCGGCGAGCGCCGACCCCGCGCGGTCGAGTCTCGATCCGCGAGCCCCCGCGCGGGCCGCGTGGCCAGAGTCGTTCGCGCTTTCGCCGTCGAGCAGGCGGATCGTCTGCCCGGCGGCGATGCGCCCCGCGCGGACGACGCGCGCGTAGAGGCGCGACTCGCCGGGGCTGAGCTTCTGCGAGATGCGCTTGAACGCGCCGCCGCGGAACGAGCCGCGGATCGTCGGGCAGGGGTTCGCGTACTTCGTGATCTCGACGACGACCTCCTCGCCGATGGCGAGACGCGCGCCCGGCGCGAGGCGCGACCAGTCGAGCCCCGCCACCGTCACGTTCTCGCCCGCCGAGCCCGGCGAGATCGGATGGCCCTCCGCGCGCAGCCTCTCGATCAGCTCCAGCGAGTAGAGGCTGAGCGCGCGCTCCGGCCCGCCGTGGATGAAAGGCTTCGCCTGCACGTCGCCGACGAGGCCCGCCGGGGTCAGCACCGCCTCCGCGACGGGGAGTTTCGGCACGCCGCCCGGCGAGCAGTTGATTTGGTAGACGTGTCCCGTCATGGCGATCAGATCGGTCGGCGCGCCCGAGCGCCCGCGCGGGCGGGCCGCGGGCCGGGGGTTATAACCTCTCGTCGCGCTTCGTCAGCGGCTCGTCGTCGCCGATCAGGTGGTTCGACTTGTCCTTCGGCATCTGCGCGGGCTCCTGCCCCGCCTTGCGCTCCGCCACGGCCCCGCGCCGCTCAGCGCCGTCGCCGTCCTTGCGCTCCCCGTCCTTCTTCCGCCTCGTCTTCTCCGACATCGCTTCAGTCCTCCTGTTTGACATTCGACCCGAGCCGCCACAGCCGCCAGCCGCGCGCGGCTCACCGCCCGGCGAGCTGCCCGACACCGACGTACAACTCGATCAGCCCGGCGGCGGCTGCCACCAGCATGATGAGCCACTCGCCGCTATACGGATTTAATCTCGCGACGGCGGCGCGCCCCCGCCTGCTAAAGGCGACGACCAAGAACGCGCCGCCTACCAGAAGGTGGATGATCGCACCACTACGACCGTCGAACATTATTTCACCGCCGAGTCCCGCCGCCGATGCCTTATGCTACTACCGGACGAGCACGTTGCAAAGCGAGCCGCACCCGCGCTGTGCGCTTGGCAACCGGCACGCCCGCGCTATAGATTACCGGCGATCCGATTTAACGCGGGGTGCGAGGCGCGTGACGAACAACGACGCGGGCGGCGACACGACCGTGCGCCGCATCATCGAGGCGCTCGAACGCTGCGGCGGCGACGCGCTCGCGGGCGCTCCCGCCCGCGAGGCCGCGTACCGCTGGCTCTCGCACGGCTTCACGGACGCCGAAGAGATCGAAGACTGGCTCGCCGCGCGCTGCTTCCTGCCCGACCGAGCGCACGAGTTGGAGCGCGCCGGGTTCACGCCCGAGCAGGCCGCGCTGCGCACCGCAGCCGGTCGCGGCGGCTACGAAGACACGGTCGCCTTCAAGGTCGCGCGCGGCGATCTCACGCTCGAAGAGGCGCGCCGCGTCGTGACGAGCGATTTCTGGAACGATTAGCGATTAGCTGTTAGCTGTTAGCTGTTAGCTGTTAGCTTTCAGCCGAGCGTTAGCTTTCAGCCGAGCGTTTGAACGTCTCATTCAGTTTTTGATTTTGCCAACAGCTAATCGCTAACAGCTAACAGCTAACAGCTATGACGAACGAGACACGCCCGCCCACAGTCCTCTGCCTCGCGAGCTACGAGAAGGGGCAGGAGTTCATGCGCGAGTGCAAGCGGCAGGGCTGCCGCGTGCTGCTGCTCACTTCACTCAGCCTCAAGGGCGCGGCGGACTTTCCCGGCGAGTCGGTCGACGAAACCTTCTACATGCCGGACGTGGCGAAGAAGTGGAATCTGGACGACACGATCAAGAGCGTCAGCTACGTCGCGCGCGAGGAATGGATCGACCTCATCGTCCCGCTCGACGACTTCGATCTCGAAACCGCCGCCGCGCTGCGCGAGCACCTGAGGGTGCCCGGCATGGGCGAGACCACCACGCGCCACTTCCGCGACAAGCTCGCCATGCGCATGAAGGCGCGGGAGGCGGGCATCGACGTGCCCGAGTTCGTTCACGCCCTGAACCGCGCGCGGCTGCGCGAGTACATGGAGGCCGTCCCCCCGCCGTGGCTGCTCAAGCCGCGCTTCGAGGCGTCGGCCACGGGCATCAAAAAGATCGGGGGGGACGCCGAGTTGTGGTGCGCGCTCGACGCGCTCGGCGACCGGCAGTCGTTCCACCTGCTCGAACGCTACGTGCCCGGAGACATCTTCCACGTCGACACGCTCGTCTCCGAGCGCGAGATCGTCTTCGCCTGCGCCAGCCGCTACGGCCACCCGCCTTTGGACGTGGCGCACGGCGGCGGCGTTTTCACCACGCGCACGCTCGCCCCGGATTCTGATGACGCGCGCGCGCTGTTCGCGATGAACGCGCGCGTGCTCGCGGCGATGAATCTGCTGCGCGGCGTCTCGCACACGGAGTTCATCAAGTCGCGCGAGGACGGTCGCTTCTACTTTCTCGAAACGGCGGCGCGCGTCGGCGGCGCGAACATCGTCGAGCTGGTCGAGGCGGCGACGGGCGTCAACCTCTGGGCGGAGTGGGCGAAGCTGGAGATCGGTCGTGGCGCGCGCGCATACACGCTGCCGCCTCTCAGGGACGACTACGCGGGTCTCATCGTCTCGCTCGCGCGGCAGGAGCGCCCCGACACCTCGGCTTACGACGACCCCGAGATCGTCTGGCGACTCAACAAGCCCTCGCACGCCGGGCTCATCGTCCGCTCGCCCTACCCGGTGCGGGTCGAGCAACTGCTCGGCTCCTACGCGCGGCGCTTCGCCGAAGACTTCCTCGCCACGCTCCCCGCGCCGCAGCGACCCCTGAGCTAGCCCGCCTCAGTAGAGGTTGAAGTTGTAATCGATGGTCACGTACTGTGAGACGCGGCGACCGTCTTTCTCGGCGGGGATAAACTTGATGTGCCGCGCGGCCCGCAGCGCGTTCTCGGTCAGCCCGTCCGGCAGCCGCGACACCGCCGCCACACCGTTGACCGTGCCGTCCGAAGATAGAATCATTCTCACCCTGACCGCCCCCGTGATCTGATCCTTCCGCGCCTCTTCCGTGTAGAGCGGCTCCGGCCTCGTCACGGTAATGACTTTGCGCGTCACCTCCGACGACTTAAACACGCGGTCGTAGTCCACCGGCCCCGCCGCCTGCGCCGAGCCGCCCGTCACGGCCGCGCCCGGCTTCGACGACGCGCCCCCCGCGGGGATCGCGCCCCTTTCCGGCTTGAGCGGCGGCGACTGCGAGGGCTGCGGCCCGGCTGCGGGCGGGGCGGGTGCGCCGGGCCGGGTCGGCGGCGGGACGGCGATTAACTCCATGCCCGCGGGCGGCAGATCGTCCACGATCTGCCGCCCCCGCGGGGACTTCGAGAGGCTGAACGACTTCAGAAAATTCTGGACGCACGGGTGGCTCTCGTCGGCCCCGACGACGCGCAGCGCGTAGGCGTGCGCCGCAGTCCGGTAGACGTAGAGCCATGATGTCGAGATGCCCCCCGGTATGCTGTCCTTCTCGATGCGGTAGCGCCTGCCTGCGACCCCGCCGAGGTTGAGGTCTTCGCGGGAGCCGTATGCGGCGGGGAGGTTGGAGTAGCTCAAGGTGTGCGCGAAGTAGTCGGCGAAATAGTCGAGGTCTTCGTCCTGACGCGGCTTGTCGTAAGCGCGCAGAACGTAGACGACGCCGTCGCCGTAAGCCCCGAACTGGCGCGCCGGCTCGGTCTTCGTCCGCGAGTCTCTCACACTCCTGCTGGCGTGATCGAGCGCGGGCATCTCGGGGAGCGCGACCGAAAACTCGTCGTAGGGCGAAACGTAAGTCTCCCACGAAGCGCCGCAGGCGGACTCGCCCGGCGCGCCGACCGCCGATCCCCCGACCGGCCTCGCGCGCGGCGACTTCGCGCCCGGCGTCGGGCCCGAAGCCAGCATCAAGAAGGCGACTAGAATCGACGGCGCGACTCTCATCTGAAGCTCCTTCACTCCGCGCGCTCAAGCGGCGGCGCGACGGCGATGAACTCCGCGGCGAAGCGGCGCGCGTAAGAGGCGAGCAGCTCGTCGACGCGCGCCGGATCGCCGGAGCGGACGACGAGCGCGACGTGGTGGCGCTTGCGCGGGCGGAAGACGATCTCCGGGTCTGTGAAGTGTGAGGTGTCGGGCCACTCCTGCCGCGCGAGCGAGAGGACGATGCCGGAGTGGTCGCGGCGCGGCGTCGGCGCTGCGTAGGGGCGTTCGTCGTCGGCGAGCTCGATCTTCGCCCACTCGCGCCAGACGTTGACGCCGCTCGCGGCTTCGAGGTTCTCGGCGGTGAACGCGCCGCCGACGCGCGCGGCGATCTCAAGGAAGTAGAACCGCCCGTCGTCCGCGCCCCTGATGAACTCGGCGTGCGCCGCGCCGCGCCGCAGCTTGAGCGCGCTGACGACTTGTTGATTAATGTCGAGCAGCGCGGCGCGCTCCGCGGAGTCGTAGCCGACGGTCGAGGAGATGAAGACGCCGCCCTCCTGCGCGACGTTCATCGGCGGGCGACCGTAGCGGTTGACGCCCGCGAACCTCACCTCGCCGCCCGAGACGACGGAATCGACGTGGAAGACGTCGCCCGCGACGAACCGCTCCAGCAGGTGGAACGACGCGCGCTCGTGCGGTCGCTCGCGCGCGTCGAGCGCCTTCATCGCCAGCCAGACCTGCTCGGCGTCGTCGAGCTTCCGGATGCCGATGGCGGAAACGTCCGTGCGCGGTTTCAGAACCCACGGCGCGGGCGTGCGCTCCAGAAACTCGCCGACCTCCTGAAAGTTCAGCAGGTGGACGAACTCCGGCACGTTGACGCCCGCGTCGCGCGCCGTCGTGCGCATCGCGAGCTTGTCGCGGAAGAGCCGCGCCTCGGAGCTGGTCATGCCGGGCAGGCGCAGGTGCTCGCGCACGAGCCCGGCGGTGATCACGTCGAACTCTTCGAGGGCGACGACGCGCTTCAGCCGGTTGCGGCGCGCCGCCTCGGCGACGGTCTGGATGTAGAGTTCGGGCGTCGCCTCGTTCGGCAGCGCGACCGAGGCTTCGAGCGCGTCGTGCGCCCACTCCTCGTCGCGGCAGCGCTCTTTGGTGACGAGGACGACGCGCGCGCCCTGCGCCTTCGCCTCGCGCATGAAGTCCACGCCCTTGAAGTAGCTGGCGAGGCAGACGATCATCGGTGCGGCGTCAGGCGACATGGGCGACGATCTAACCCGAACGCACGACGCCGCGCAAGTTATTCTACGCGCGCACGGCTTTCGTCCTGTCAAAGACATTCACCGCGGAGGCGCAGAGGATACAGAGATCGCGCAGAGAAAACATTTCTTCTCTCTGCACCCCCCTGCGAACTCTGCGCCTCCGCGGTGAACTCCTGCTTACCGTTCAGGCGAGTTTCCACTTGAACGGTAGTATGGGTCGCGTCAGTAGATGTTGAAGTTGTAATTGATCGTCGCGTACTGCGAGACCTTGCGACCGTCGCGCTCGGCGGGCGTGAACTGGATGCGGCGGGCCGCCTCGATTGCCCTCTCGGTCAGGCCGTCGGGCAGGTGGCTCAGGGCGACGACGTTCGAGACCGTCCCGTTCGCGTTGAGCACGAGGCGGAGGACGACCGTGCCGGTCGTCTGGTTCTTGCGCGCCTCTTCCGTGTAGAGCGGCTCGGGGCGCGAGACGATGACGGCGCGGCGCGTCACGTCTTTGGCGTTGAAGATGCGGTTGAGGTCTGTCGCGGTGCCGCCCCCGCCGCTCGGCCCCCCGCCGCCGAGGTGCGGATCGCCGCCGCCCGTGTTGTTGCGGTTGCCCGGCCCGTAGCCCGCGCCGTCGCCCGGCCCGACCCCGCCGCCCGTGCCTTCGCCGATGCCGCCGCCCGTGCCCTGCCCTGACGACAATTCCGTCGCCTTCGACTTCGGATCGCCGTAGTTGATCGCGCGCGTGTCGGGCGGGAACAAGACCGGGTCGGCTCGGATCGTCGCCGCGGTCGGCAGCGACGGCTGCTTGATCGCGGGCGGGTGCGGGTCGGGCGCGAGCACCTGCGGCAGCATCGACGCCTGCGGCAGCTTGCCGCCCACCGCGGGCTTGTCCTCGCTGCGCCCGCCGCCGCCGCCCCCTCCCGGCTTCTCGTACTTCTGCTTCTGCCCGCCGCCGTGCCCGCCGTCGGCCATGCCCGCGCCCGTCGCGTCGGGCTTCGTCTGCTCCTTCGGCGTCTCGGTGAGCCAACTGACTATCGTGAGATCGTCGCGCACGCGCGCGGCGAACAGAGGGCGCGCGCCCCTGCGGTCGAAGGCGACGACCGCGCAGGCGAGCGTGATGGCGATCGAGAGCGACGCGAGCGCGCCGTAGCTGACGTTCTCCTGCGCCAGCACGAGCCGCGCCGCCAGCGCGTACGTCGTGACGAGACGCCACGCGAAGCCGAGCGGATCGCGCCGCAGCTCGGCGCGCGTCAGACGCGAATCCTTGGCGACCGCCGCGACCTCGGCCGTGAGCCGGTGCAGCAGCCCCGCGTGTTCGAGGATCGTCGGACGAAACTCGCCGCGCGCGCCGCCCGCCAGAGCGTAGCGCGCGCCGAAACCGTCGCCCCCTAACCTGTAGCCTTCCATCCCCGTCTCCTTTCGATCTGCGAACTGTTGACGGTACGAGACGATGAGCCGCGAACGCGCCGCCGCGCCCCCGCCTTCGGGCGCGCGCCAGCTCTCCAGCAGGGACTTCAACGCGTCGTCCGCGTCGCCTCCGGGCGCGAAGCCCGACCCGCCGCGCGTCGCCGCGACGCGCGGCGGGTCGCCGGACGCCGAGCCTTCGCGCGCCCCGTGAGTCGGTCGTGGTTTTCCCGTTCGATCCGTCATCGTCAGTCCTTCAACGCCAACGCGCGCGTGCCGCAGGGAGACAGGTACGGTGCGAGCGTCTTTTTCAAACTCTGCCGCGCCCTCCACAGGCGCGCCTTCACCGCGTTCACGTCCGCGCCCACGATCTCCGCGATCTCTGCGAGCGACAGCTCTTCGTACTCGAACAGGATCAGCGACTCTCTCTGGGCCGCGGGGAGCGAAGAGACGGCGCGCCTCACCGCCTCGCCCAACTCCTCCCCGAGGACGCGCGCCAGCGGCCCGCACGAGTCGTCGGCGCGCCTCTCGTCGGCGGCGGCGTCAAACTCTTGCTCGCGGGCGGCGCGGCGGAAGAGACCGTGCGCGCGGTGGCGCGCCATGCCGTAGAGGTAGTTGCGCAGCGTCCCGCGCGAGGGGTCGAAGTCGGACGTCGCGCCGCGCGCGGGCTCCCGGACGAGATCGAGGAAACAGTCGTGCGTCACGTCCTCGGCTGCGGCGCGCGAGTCGAGCAGGCGGAAGGCGAAGCGGAAGATCGCCGCGTGGTGACGCTCGTAGAGCGCGACGAGCGCCGCTTCGTCGCCGCGGCGCGCGTGCCGTAGCAGGCACTCGTCTCTTGTTTCTTCCGGCAACCTGTGTGCTCGCGTGTGCGCTCGTGAAACTCCCCGTCGCAGGTAGTGGCGACGGGGGTGAAGAAAAGTTACGCGGCGGTCGGAATATTTTTTTTCGGCGGGGAGACCGGACGCGCGCGAGAGGCGCGGTCGCCGCTTTGTTGCCCGCGCGGCTCGCGTTGGTTGTTCCGCGCAAAAAAATTTCGCGCGCTACAACTCGCGGGAGAGAGACGCGCATCACACGCGCAAGATCGGAGGTTCGCCCACATGAGTCGTAGACGGCTTTGCCTTCTGCACTGCCTACTCGTCTGCCTCTGCGCCGTCCCGTTCGCCGCCGTCACGGCCACCAACACGCAGCCGGGCAGCTTCATCCGCGCCGACGAGGCGGCGACGCGCCTCTCGCTCGCCGACAAGTGGTGTAAGGTCTCGCTCGCCGTCGAGAATTCCAGCGATCGCCCGCTCGGCGCGCACGTCGCGTTCGAGCTGCTCGATCCGAAAGACCGCGTCGTCTCGACGGCGAGGGCCGACGCACTGCTCGGGCGCGGGGCGAGCCGCGTCGAAGGCACGCTCGGGCTCCCGGACTTCTCGCGCGGCGCGGCGGCGCGGCGCGAGCTGCTCCTGTACCGCCTGCGCTACCGCGTCGAGCCCGACCCGCGCTCGTCGGCCTTCAACGTGGAGGCGGGCACGGTCTCGGTCTCCGAGATCGCGCGCGATCTCTTCGAGCTGCGGGTCGCCGCGCCGAGCCGCGTGCACGAGGGGCAGCTCCTGCGCGCGCGCGTGCGCGCCCTGCACCCGCTCACCGAGCGCGCCGTGCGCGGCGTCCGCGTCGAGGGCGAGGTCTCCTACGACGACCCCGCGAAGGACGAGACGCAGCGCGTCAAGGCGCGCGGCGAGACCGACGCGGAAGGCTACGTCTCGCTGGCGTTCCAACTGCCGCGCGCGATCCCCGACGACGACATCGATCTCGAAGTCGCGGGCCGGCTCGGCGAGTTCACGCAGACCGCCTCGGACAGCATCGATCTCGACCGCCGCGTGCGCGTCCTCGTCAGCACCGACAAGCCTCTCTACCAGCCCGGCCAGACCGTCCACCTGCGCGCGCTCGTCGTCACCAACGCCGACCGCGCGCTGGCGTCCGCCGCGGGCAAACTTGAGATCGAAGACCCCGAAGGCACGACCGTCTTCGACGCCGCGCTCAAGACCTCGCGCTTCGGCGTGGCGAGCGCCGACTGGAAGCTCGCCGACAACACGCGCCTCGGCGACTACGCGATCAAGTTCGAGTTGGAAGATGGCGACTACGAAGACGCGCGGGGCCGCGCCTCCGTCAAGATCAGCCGCTACGAGCTGCCGAACTTCTCCGTCGCCGCCAAGCCCGACCGCGACTACTACCTGCGCGGGCAGTCGGCGGAGGTCGAGGTGAGGGCCGACTACCTCTTCGGCCAGCCCGTGCGGCGCGGCCACGTCCGCGTCGTGCGCGAGACCAAGCGCAGGTGGGACTACGAGTCTCAGAAATATGAGACCGAGGAAGGCCAGAAGTACGAGGGCGAGCTTGACGACGCGGGCCGGTTCGTCGCGCGCGTCGATCTCTCGGAGGCGCACGAAGAAATAGCCGCGAACGGCTGGCAACGCTTCGAGGACTTGACCTACGCGGCCTACGTCACGGACGCGACGACGAACCGCACCGAGCAGCGCCGCTTCCGCCTGCGCGCGACCCGAGACGCCATCCACGTCTACGTCACGGAGGCGAACACGCGGCAGGCGCGCGGCCTCCCGCTACAGTTCTACGTCGCCACCTCTTACGCCGACGGCAGCCCCGCCCAGTGCGACGTGATGATCGAGGAGAAGCCGCCGGAGAACTCACGACAGCCGGGCGCGCCCCCCGCGCCGCCGCGCAAGCTGTTGAGTAAGGTCGTCAGGACGAACCGGCTCGGCGTGGCGAAGGTGTCGGGGCCGGTCGTCCCGCGCGAGGGCTTCGGCGTCGGCGACAGGGGCGGCGCGCGCGGGCTCTCCTTCCGCTTCGCCGCGCGCGACCGCGAGGGGCGCACCGGCGCGCACGAAGACAGCTTCTGGATGTACGGCGACCCGGTCGTCCGCGTCGCGACCGACAAGTCGATCTACCGCGCGGGCGAGCCCGTCGAGGCCGAGATCACGTCCGACCAGCCCGATCTGAAAGTCGTCGTCGAAGCAGCGAGCGAGGGGCGCAGCCTCTTCGCCGAGACCGTCCGCCTCGCGGACGGGCGCGCGTCGGTCACGATCCCCTACCGGCCCGAGTTCCGCAACCGCGTCGTGGTCGCCGCCTACACCGCCGCGATCCCCGAAGACAGTGACGAGCGAAACTTCGTCAAGGGCACGCGCGCCGTCATCTACCCGCGCGACCGCGAGCTGAAGCTCGACGTGACGTTCGACAGCGCGAGCTACAGGCCGGGCGGCGAGGCGAGCGCGAGCCTCCGCGTGAAGACCGCCGAAGGGCGCGAGGCCGAGAGCGCGCTCGGCGTCGTCGTCTTCGACAAGGCGGTCGAAGAGCGGGCGCGCACCGAGCAGGAGTTCTCTTCCCCCTACGGCTTCTACGATCAGTTCCGCTCCTTCTGGTACGGCGACGACTCGGTCGCGGGCCTCACGCTGCGCGACCTCGAACGGCTCGACCCCGCGAAGTCGGTCTCGCGCGATCTCGATCTCGCCGCGGAGCTACTGCTCCAACGCGGGGACGAGTACGAGCCCAACTTCTTCGGCGGCGCGGACTACGAGACCGATCAGGCGCGCGCCTTCGCAGACCTCTCGGCGTCGGAGCTGCGCGAGGCGCGCGCCGCGCTCGCCTCGCGCTACGAGAGGACGGGCGAGTACCCGCGCGACGAGGAGGCCCTGCGCCGCCTGCTCTCCGAGTCGGGCGTCGCCCCCGCGCGCGACCCGTGGGGCACGCCCTACCGCGGCGCGTTCTCGGTCGAGCAGGCTTTCGACGTGGTCGAGTTCGAGAGCGCGGGCGCGGACAAACGCTTCGGCACGGCGGACGACTGGAAGGCCGGTCGCGTCCGCTTCGCCTACTTCGGCACGCAAGGGCAGTTGCTCTCGCGCGCCGTCGAAGAGTACCACCGGCGCACGAACGAGTACGTGCGCGACGCGGCGACGCTCAGGGCCGAGGCCGCGCGCGCGGGGCTTGACTTGGACGCCCTGCGCGACCGCTGGGGCCACCCCTACGAGGTGCGCTTCAGCATCTACGGCACGAGCTACGCGCTGAGCGTTATGAGCGGCGGCGCGGACGGTCGCGTCGCGCGCGAGGCTTGGGGCGAGTACGGCGCGGACGACTTCCCCGTCTGGTCAGTTCTGCTCGACTACTTCTCCGAGACGCGCCAGCTCATCGACGCCGCGCTCCAAGCCTTCAGGCGCGAGACGGGCGGCTTCCCCAAAGACGAGCGCGCGCTCGCGGAGGTGCTGCGCCGCGCCGGGCTGCGCTTCGCGGAGCTGCGCGACGCGTGGGGCCGCCCCTTCTACGCGACCTTCCGCGCCGACACGCGCTACGCCGATCGCGCGCAGGCCGAGACGCGCGGCGACGCGGGCAATCGCACGCAGTTGACGCCCGTCACCCAGAGGCTCAGCTTCGTCACCGTCCGCAGCGCGGGGGCCGACGGCAGAGTCGGCACCGCGGACGACTTCAACGCCGCCGAGTTCTCCTGCGTCGAGTCGGAGCAGTCGGCGCAGGAGAGCGCGCCGCGACCCGCGACGCAGGCCGTCGTCTACGTCGCGGGCACGGGCGCAATCGGCGGCACGATCACAGACCCGAACGGCGCTGCGGTGCCCAACGCCACCGTCACGGCGACGCACCAGTACCTGCCGGACAAGACGTTCACGGCGACGACGAACGACGAAGGGGCGTACCTCCTGCGCAACCTGCCCCCCGGCCTCTACACGCTGCGCGCGGACTCCCCCGGCTTCCAGAGCGTGGTCGTGATGGGCATCGCCGTCCGCTCCGAGGCGATGGCGCAGTTCGATCTCAGGCTCACTGTGGGAACCGTGTCCGAAACCGTCGAGGTCACGGGCGGGAACGCCGGATCGCTCTCCATGATGTCGTCGAGCGTCGCCCGAGGGGAAAACGTCGTGACGAAATCGGGGGAGCGCGAGGGCGCGCGCCGGACGTTGGCCGGCAAAGAGCCGCTGGCGACGCCGCGCCTGCGCAAAGACTTCCCCGAAACGCTCTACTGGCAGCCCGAACTCGTCACCGACCGCAAGGGCCGCTCCGAAGTTAAATTCAAGCTCGCCGACAACATCACGACGTGGAAGATGTCCGTCATCGGCTCGACCGAGAAAGGCGAGATCGGCACGGTCGAGCGCGAGTTCCGCGCCTTCCAGCCCTTCTTCGTCGAACTCGACCCGCCGCCCGTGCTCACGGAGGGCGACGAGATCGACCTGCCCGTCGTCGTCCGCAACTACCTCGACTCCCGCCAGCGCGTCGCGCTCGACCTCAAGCCCGAAAGCTGGTTCTCGCTCACCGGCCCCGCCGCGCGCGAAACCGAGGTCGCCGCGGGCGACGCCGCGCGCGAGACTTTCGGCCTGCGCGCCGTCTCGTCGATCAAAGACGGCAGGCAGCAGGTGACGGCGCGCGGCGTCGAGGCGTCGGACGCGATAGAAAAGACCGTCGCCGTCCACCCCGACGGCGAGGAGATCGCCGACACGCGCACGCAGCTCTTCGAGCGCGAGGGCGCGATCTCGTTCGACGTGCCCGCCTCGGCGATACCCGGCTCGCTGCGCGCCGAGCTGAAGGTCTACCCGAACCTCTTCGCGCACGTCGTCGAGGGCGTCGAGGGGATCATGAAGCGCCCCTACGGCTGCGGCGAGCAGACGATCTCTTCCACCTACCCGAGCCTCTTCGTCCTCCGCCACTACAGGCAGGCCGGCACGCCCGAGGCGCAACTGCCGCCCGTCGCCTTGAAGGCGCGCGAGTATTTACAACAGGGCTACGAGCGCCTGCTCTCTTACCACGCCCCGGACGGCGGCTTCACCTACTGGGGCCGCGGCGACTCCGACGTGGCGCTGACGGCTTACGCCATCCGCTTCCTCGAAGACGCGCGCGGGCTGACGGAGGTTGACGACTCGGTGATCGACTCGGCGCGCGCGTGGCTCGTCGGACAGCAGCTCGCCGACGGCGGCTGGGCGTCCTACCGACCGGCCAACGCGGCGGGCGCGCAGGGCGATCCGCTGCTCACGGCCTTCGTCGCCCGCGTGCTCGCGCGCGGCGAGCGGCGGCAATCCGAGAAGTCCGCCAACGCTGCGAGCGCGACGAGCGCGACGAGCGCGACGAGCGCGACGGGTGCGGCGAGCGCGACGGGTGCGACAGACGCGTCTGTCGCACAGCGGCCCTCTCAAACTCCGACGCGCCCCGCGCCGCCCACGCCCTTCCAGCGTGCGCTCTCCTACCTCGCGCGCCGCGCCGACGCGCTCGAAGAGCCCTACGCCATCTCTTCCTACGCGCTCGCGCTCGCCGACTCGGGCGGGCCGCCCTCGCAGATCGACGCGCTCACGAAACGCCTGCGCGCGCTCGCACGCGAAGAGGGCGAAGGCTCCTACTGGTCGCTCGAAACCAACACGCCCTTCCACGGCTGGGGTCTCGCCGGTCGCATCGAGACGACGGCGCTCGCCGTCCAAGCCCTCTCGCGCGCGTCGTCCGACGACGAACTCGCCAGCCGCGGCCTGCTCTTCCTCCTGAAGAACAAGGATCGCTACGGCGTCTGGCATTCGACGCAGGCGACCGTCAACGTCATCGACGCGCTGCTCGGCCTCTCGGACGCGCGCGGCGCGGGCGCGCGGGCGGCGTCCGCGCAGTCGTCCGGCGCGCAGACCGTGGAAGTCTTCGTCAACGGTCGCGGCGCGGGCAGCGTCTCGCTGCCGTCGGACGCGACGCTGGCCGCGCCCGTCACGCTCGACCTCTCGCGCTTCGTCGCGGCGGGCGCGAACCGCGTCGAGGTCAGGCGCGGGGGCGCGCCGCCGAAGGCGGCGGCGCAGGTCGTCGCCTCTTACTACGTGCCGTGGTCGTCCTCGGCGGCGGGCGGCGCGCTCGGACAGCCGCGCTCGGCGCGCGCGCTGCGGCTCGCGGTCTCGTTCGACCGCACGAGCGCGGGCGTCGGCGAAGAGGTCACGTGCCGCGTCGAGGCCGAGCGCGTCGGGCACCGGGGCTACGGGATGCTGCTCGCGGAGATCGGCCTGCCGCCCGGCGCGGACGTGGATCGCGCGTCGTTGGAGCGCGCGATGAAAACTTCCGGCTGGGACTTCAGCCACTACGACGTGCTGCCCGACCGCCTCGTCGTCTACCTGTGGGCGCGCGCCGGGGGCTCGAAGTTCGACTTCACCTTCCGCCCGCGCTTCGGGCTGCGAGCGAAGTCCGCGCCCTCGCAGGTCTACGACTACTACAACCCGGAGGCGCAGGCGCGCGTCGCCCCGACCGGCTTCGTCGTCGCGGAGAAGGGCGCGGCGGCGCAGGCGCGGCGCTGAACGATCTTCCGGCCCGCGCGATGACTTCGAAAGGGCGAGGGGTTAATATGTTCGCGTGAACGATCTCAATAAGCTCGCTGCCTGAAATTACGGATCGAGGTGCTAACGTGCGTCTGACGGAGATGGTGAACTGCGCGGGTTGAGCGGCGAAACTCGCGCCGGGCGATCTCGCTCAGGTCTTGAGCGGACTTAACATTCCCGACAACCCGAATCTGCTCGTCGGCATCGAGACGGCGGACGACGCCGGCGTGTACCTGCTGCGCGAAGACCTCGCCATCGTGCAGACCGTGGACTTCTTCACGCCCATCGTGGACGACCCGTACACCTACGGTCGCATCAGCGCGCTCAACTCGATCAACGACGTGTGGGCGATGGGGGCCACGCCCCTCACCGCGCTCGCCGTCACCTGCTTCCCGAAGAAGGGGCTCGACTTCGCCATCCTCGGCGAGATCATGCGCGGCGGGCTCGACGCCCTGACCGAGCACTCGGTCGCGCTCCTCGGCGGCCACAGCGTCGACGACCCGCAGATCATGTTCGGCTACGCCGTGACGGGGACCATCCACCCGAAAGACATCATCACCAACCGCGGCGCGCGCCCCGGCGACGCGCTCGTCCTGACGAAGCCCGTCGGCACGGGCGTCATCTCGACCGGCATCAAGTTCGGCAAGGCGGACGACGCGACCGTCAGGGCGTCGCTCGACACGATGCTGCTCGCCGGGCGCGTGGCCTCCGAACTCATGCGCGAGATGCGCGCGCACGCGGCGACCGACGTGACGGGCTTCTCCCTCCTCGGCCACGCGTGGGAGGTCGCGCGCGCGAGCGGCGTCACCATCGAGATCGACGCGGCGAGCGTGCCCACGATCCCCGGCGCGCTCGAACTCGCCGCGCAAGGGCTCGTCACGAGCGGCGACAAGACGAACCGCGCTTACGTCGGCGCGGAGGCGAGCGTCGGCGAGACGGTCGGAGACGAACTCGCCCGGCTCCTCTTCGACCCGCAGACCGCGGGCGGGCTCCTCATCTCCATCGAAGAGGCGCGCGCCGACGAGCTGCTCGCGCGCCTGCGCCCGACTTACCCGCGCGCCGCCCGCGTCGGTCGCGCCGTAGGGCGCGGCGCACACGCGATTGTCGTGCGGTAGTGCCGAAACTCCGGCGAGGTGGTTTCACCGTGATCAGATCAGTTTCGTTGCTCGCCTGCTGCGCTTTCACCGTCGGCGGCTTCGGCCTCGTCCGTCAGGCGCGCGCCGAACGCGCCCACGACGAGTGGCTTCGGGCGAGGTATTTTGAAGCCGCTTCGGTCAAAGGAGGGATGACGCGGGCCGACCTGATAAAAATCTTCAGGGCGGACGGCGGCTTGCAGCCGCCCGGCGTCCCCACGCGCTACGTGCTTAAAAGCTCCGACATGATAAAAGTCGACGTCGAGTTCGAGTCGCCCGCGGGCGCGAAGGGGAGGGTCTCCCCGGAAGGCTCGCGCCGCGAAGCGTGGGGGCCGGACGCCGGCGGGAACTATTTATTCGTCCCGGATGAGAAGTTGAAGATCAGAAGCGTGTCGAAACCATACCTCGAACCGTCAGCCTACGACTGACCGGGCGGGCCGCGGCTAACGCCACGCGAAGGCCGTCGCCCGGCCCTTCACGTATGAACGAGCAACACGATCACCGAACCGGGCCCGAACCGGGGCCGCGAATGGCCGCGCCGCGCGCCGCCGCGTCGTCCGTCGCCAAGCTCCTCGTCTGCGTCGTCTCGACGCTCACGCTGCTCGGCGGCGCGCTCGCCTTCCAGCAGACGAAGCGCGCGCCCGCGCGGGACGCGAAGCCCGCGGCGCAGGGCCGAACGGACGCGGGCGACGGCGACCGCGTCGGGCGACCGACGAGCAGCCCGTACACGGGCAGCCTCTCGATCTTCGAAGACCCGAAGCGCGAAGAGAAGTTGCAGATCAGCCGCGTCATGGACTTGTTGAAGATCAGGGAGGGCTCGGGCGTGGCCGACATCGGCGCGGGCTCCGGCTGGTTCTCCGTGCGCGCCGCGCGCCGCGTCGGGGCGGGCGGCGCGGTCTACGCCGTGGACATCAACCGCGACTACCTGAAATACGTCGAGGAGCGCGCGAGGAAGGAGGGCTTGCCGCAGGTGCACACCGTCATGGGCAGGGAGGACGATCCGCTGCTGCCCGCGCGCAGCGCCGACGCCGTCCTGATTCTGAAGACTTATCACGAGATCGCCGAGCCCGTCCGCCTGATGAAGAACCTGCGCCCCGCCCTGCGCGACGGCGCGCTCGTCGGCATCATCGACCGCAACGGGCGCGGCGACGATCACGGCCTCGACTCGTCGGTCGTCGTCAAAGAGATGGGGCGCGCGGGCTACCGGCTCGTCGAAACCTACGACTTCGTCAAGCCCGACGGCATGGACTACTTCTTAATCTTCACCGCGAGTAATTAGCCCACACTCCCACAACGAGCTTCCGATTCCCCTCGGCGACTCCGGCGGCTCCGGCGCGAGAATTAAACATCACGCCGGAGTCGCCCGAGTCGCTAAGGGGGAAGCTCAACCGAGGAGGCCCTACTCGTTGAGTGTGATCAGGTTGCCCCGGACGCGCCGGAAGTTGCCGCCCGTCGTGCCGTTCGGGGCGAGCACGCCGCGCGCGACGGCGAGGCGCGCGACGAGCCGCGTCTCCGGGCGCTGCAACCGATCCGCCGCCGAGAGGGCGCGCTCGAAGTCCGTGCGCGCCAGCGCGCCGAGCGCGTCGCCGCACTGCCGGACGAGCGCCGCCCAGAGCCAGCCGCCCTGCGCCTTCAGCTCGTCCTGCTCGAAGGCGTCCTGCCCGAAGCCGTCCACCACCTCAGCCGCCGCCACCATCTCGTTGACTTGCGAGATCGCCGCCTCGGCGATCTCGAAGGCGCGGTCGGGCGCGAACTGCGCGTAGATTTGCGCCGCGTCGAGCTGCGCCGCGAACTGCTGCTGGTTCTTCGCGCGCCCGCCGATCTGATTCCAGACCTCTTCGAGGATGCGCGACGCGCCCTCCTTGTCGCCCTTCGCGGCGACGTTGCGCGCGAGTTGCGCGAGCAGTTGCGCCCGCTCGTCGCCCCGCGCGAAGCGCGAGACGGCGGCGCGCGCCTGCTCCACGTCGCCCGCGTTCGCCGCGCGCCAGAACGTCTGCTGGTCGAGGTCGTGCAGGAACTGCGCGCGCTGCTGCGGGTTGTCGAGCCGCTCGGTCGCGATCTGGCGCGCGCGCTCGGGCGAGCCGTCGTTGAAAGCCTTCCACGCCGCCGCGCGGTACAACTGCTGCCGCGACTCCGGCGCGGCGGCCTTGGCCGCCGCGTCGAGGATGGCGTCCACCGTCCCCGTCTGGATCGTCGTCATCATCTCGCGCTGCGAGCGCGACGCCACGTCGGGCGCGTTGCGCTGGGCCTGCGCCGCCGAGCCGCGCCTGAGCGCCTGCGCCTGCGCCGGGCTCAGCCTCTCGACCTCGGCCATGAACGGCTGTAGGGAGCCGACGAGCCGCTGCTCGGCCCCGCGCGTGCGCGGATCGTTCGGCGCGGCGAGCGCGGCGCTGACCATCGAGGCGAGCAGATCGCGCCGCGTCTGATCGTCGAGCAGCACGGGGCGGCGCGCGTCGCCGCCGCCGCCGCCGCGCGTGGAAACGAATTCGAGGGCGGGCGACGCCTGCAGCAGGTAGGTGGCGAGGTTCATCGCCTCGGAGTTGGCCGCGAGGTTCGAGGCGCGGATTTTGCGCACCACTTCGGCGGCGAGCTTCGAGGCGGCCTCCGGATCGGTCGCGCGCACGCGCTCCAACACGTTCGCCAACTGCGTGGAGAGCCCGCGAGAGAGAGTCTCCTCGGCGATGCGCAGGGCTTGCTTGGGATCGCGCGCGGCGATCTGCTCGGCGAGGCTCGTTTCGAGCGCGACTTCCTGATCGGGCTGGTAGAAGTTCTTCTCCGGCGTCCCGACCGGCACGGGCGGGCGCGTGCCGCGCACGAAGTCGAGCGCGAGCTGCGGATCGCGCTGCGCCATCACCTGCGCGATCTCGCGCCGCAGGTTCACCGACTCCTGCACGAGCTGATCGCGGCGCGGATCGTCGGGCGCGATGGCCGCCGCGGTCGAGGCGACGCCCGAGAGCGCCGAGTTGAACAGTTCGCGCGCCCGCTTCTCGTCGCGCGCCCAGAGCAGGTCGGCTGCCGCCACCTGCAAGCGCACGCGGTTCTCGGCGAGCTTCAACCCCTGCGCCTCGCCGCCCACGTCGTCGAGCAGATCGAGCGCCTTGCGTTCGAGGGCGGCGCGGCGCGCCTGCTCTTCGGCTGACTTGGGGTCGGCCTGCGCGGCGGCGGCGGGCGTCGGGGCCTGCGCGCGCGCCCCGGTCGGCATGAGCGCGAACGTGAAGATGATGGCGGCGTGGCGTTTGAGATTCATGGTGAACTCGTTGGCTGTTAGCTGTTGGCTGTTAGCTGTTAGCTGTTAGCTCTTGGCTGTTAGCTGTTAGCTGAAAACCTTTTTTGTGCGGCGTGGAAAAACTATCGATCCGTTCGCGTCGTCCTCGCCGATTTGAACGATCCGTAGCGCCCGCGCTCGCGGCGCGGGGGTTAGGCCGATCAGGCGGACGGGGCGCGCCTCCCTGCGATGCGCGCGAAGGTGTAAAGGATGCGCGCCCCGGCGCGGATCGTGCCCGTGAGCGTGCCCGACACCTTCGACTCCCCGCCCGCGCGCCGCCTGTGATCGACGGGCACTTCGAGGACGCGCAGCCCCGCGCGCGCCGCCTCCATCTGCATCTCAAGGTTCCACCCGTAAGTCTCCTCGCGCAGCGCGAGCCGCGAGAGCGCGTCGCGCCGCACGGCGCGGAACGGGCACATGTCCGTGTAGCCGACGCCGTAGAGAGAGCGCACGAGCGCGCCCGCGAGCCTTCCGGCGAGGAGCTGTTGAAAGTTCATGCTCCCCTTCTCGCGGCGACCGCGCGCGCGCGACCCCGTGACGAAGTCGTGCGTGCCCGCCCTGATCGGATCGACGAGGCGGCTCAACAGCTCGGCGCAGTCGCTCCCGTCGCCGTCGAGGAAGGCGACGATCTCGCAGTCGTCGGAGACGGCCCCCACGCCGGCGCGGCACGCGCGACCGTAGCCGCGGCGCGGCTCGCGCACGACGCGCGCCCCCGCCCCGCGCGCCGCGCGGGCCGTCCCGTCCGCGCTCCCGTTATCGACGACGATCACCTCGCAGGCCACGTCGCGCGGGACGGCGCGCACCACCGCGCCGATGGCCTCCTCCTCGTCGAGCGCCGGGATGACGACCGAGACCTTCACGCCCGCGCCCCTCCCGCGCGCCCGCCGCCCCCGACGCGGTGCACGACGCCCTTCGCGCGCAGGCCCTCCTCGACGGCGGCGAAGTAGTCGCGCACGTCGCCCTGCGCGCGCACCCACGCGACGTAGCGCGCGACGCCCTCAGCGAACCCGACGCGCGGCCCGTACCCGGCGGCGCGGGCGAGCGCCGTGTCGGCGACGAGGTGGCGCATCTCTCCGGGGCGGAACTCGCCGCGCGCGATGGGCGCGACGCGAACGCCGAGCGCGTCGGCGACGATCTCCGCGACCCGTTTGACGGTCGTCGCCTCGCCGCTGCCGACGTTGACGGCGAGGCCGTCGAGGCGGTCGCTCGACGCGGCGAGCAGGTTCGCGCGCGCCACGTCTTCGACGAACGAGAAGTCGCGCGTCTGCGCGCCGTCTTCGTAGAGGACGGGCGGACGCCCGTTCAGCAGGCGCGTGCAGAAGATCGCGATGACGCCGGTGTAGGGGTTGAAGAGCGACTGGCGCGGCCCGTAAGTGCATGAGTAGCGCAGCGCGACCGCGGGCGTGCCGGTCTGCCGCCCCCACGCGAGCGCGAGTCTCTCCTGATCGGCCTTCGTGATGGCGTAAGTGGTCTCGCCGCCGGCGGGCGCGCGCTCGGGCGTCGGGACGGAGGCCGTGGGGCGCGCGCACGTGGGGCAGCGGACGGAGAAATCGCCGCGCCGTAATTGTTCGACGGGTCGCACGGAGGGGAAGACCGTGCCGTGCTCTTCGCAACTCCCCGCGCCCTCGCTGTAGACGGCCTGCGACGAGGCGACGATCAATTTTTTCACGGGCAGGCGCTCGTCGCGTATGACTTCGAGCATCTGCGCCGTCGCGAGGCTGTTGACGTGTACGTACTTCGCGATCTCCGGCATGTAGCCGCCGTAAGCCGCTTGGTGGAAGACGACGTCTACGCCGTCGAGCGCGGCGCGCACGGTCGCGCGCTCCCGCACGTCGCCCTCGCAGAACTCCGCGCGCCCGTTGATCCACGGCGGCCTCCCGCGGCGGTGGGTGTTCGGCTCAAGGTTGTCGAGCACGCGCACGGACCAGCCCTCGCGGACGAGCAAGTCCGCCACGTGCGAGCCGATGAGCCCCGCGCCGCCCGTCACCAGAGCGCGCCTGCCGACGTTCGATCTATTAAACAAGTCGCCCGCCCCCTTCGCCCGTGTGATCGACAAAAGCTCCGACCGGTCGCCCGGGTTTCTCCGCGCCGGTTTTCGCGCGACCCGCGAGCCACGCCGCCGCGCAGAGGGCCGCGAACGGCAGGTAGATGATCGAGTTGAGCATGAACATCCGATCCGGTTGATCGCCGAGCCACGTCAGATAGAGCACGAGGCCCGCCGACGTGAGATAGGCCGCGGGCACTACGAACGCCGCCGGGGCGAGGCTGAGCAGGGGCACGAGCCAGACGAAGTACCACGAGTAGTGCGGCGAGAGCAGAACGGTGAACGCGGTCGCGAGCACGAGGGCGCGCGCGGCGAGACTTTGATCCGAGCCGCCGCGACCGCGGAGCGCGAGCGCGGCGAGCACGGCGAGCGCGGCGAGGACGAACGCGGCGGTCGGCACCTCGCGCCCCGTCAACTCGCGCGCGACGGCGAGGGCGTAGAAGCGCGCGCCGCTGGTCAGCCCTTCCTCCGCGGCGTAGCCGGGCAGGTAGCCGGCGAGGCGGCGCACGCCGACCGAAGCGTAGGGGAGGTATGCGGCGACGAAGGTCGCGGCGAAGGCGGCGGGCATCTTCCACCCGCGGCGTCTGTAGAGGGCGGGCGCGAGCACGACGGGAAAGAGTTTCGTCAGCGCGGCGCAGGCGAGCAGGCAGCCCGCGAGCGCGTCGCGCCCGCCGCGCCGCGCGAGCAGCGCGAGGCAGACGAAGCAGATCATCGCGGCGTCGAGGTGGCCGCCGCCCGCGATCTCCCAGACGAGCAGCGGGTGCCACGCGGCGAGCAGGATGCGGCGGCGCGGCAGGTTGAAAGACGCGAGCAGCCGCGCGAGTGACCACAGCGCGACCGCCTCGAACGCGACCATCACCGCCTTCATCCACACGACCGACTCGCCCGCGCGCGTCGCCGCGAAGAAGATCATCTGCGCGAGCGGCGGGTAGATGGTCGGCGCGAAGTCGCGCCGGTTGACGCGCCCGTAGATGGCCGCGTCGCGGAGAGGCGCGAGCGCGGGATCGGCGGGGACGTACAGGTAAGGGTTGATCCCGGCGGCCTGTACGCGCCCGTCCCAGACGTAGCGGTAGACGTCGTCGGAGAGGCGCGGCGGCCCGAACAGGATCGCGAGGCGGAAGAGGGCGGCGAAGGCGACGACGACAAGCACCGTCGCGCGCGTCTCCCTCGCGCGCCACGCGACGAGCGCGGCGGCGGCGTAGACGGCACACTGTACGAGCGCGAGCTTGACGAACGTGCCGATCCCCGCCGCGTCCGGCGTGATGAAACGCCGCGCGACGAAGTAAAGGCCGAGCAGGGCGCAGCCCGCGGCGACGAGCGCGAGATCGTGCGGCGCGAAGCGTCGGCGCGCGCCGCCCGAGCCGGCGTCAACGCTCACGCGGCCTCCCCCGCGTGGCGCGCGCTCCCGCCCGCCGCGCCGCGCGCGCCGCGGATGCGTGCGCGGCCTTCGCGCGCGCGGAGGCGCGCGAGGAAGTCGCGCGTGTGCGGCGCGTCGTAGCCGCGGAAGTCGGCGGCGCTGCCGTCGCGGGGGGTTTCGGCGCGCGTCTGCCGGGGCGTCTCACGCGGCTCGTCGAGCAGCTCTTCGCAGAGGCGGGCGAGCGCCGCCGCGTCGTCCACGTCGTACCAAGCGGGGAGCAGCGCGACGGGGAGGCAGCACTCTTCCGCGCGCTCGACGGTCTGCGCGGCGACGCGCCCCGTGCTCCAATCGATCTCCTGAAAGAGCCGCGCCCGCGGCGACTTGAGGCCGATGAGGTAGTAGCCGCCGTCGTCAGCCGCGCCGAGGACGACGCGCTCGCCCGGCTTCGACAGCTCTTCGACGGCGGCGACGAGGGCGCGCGTCGGGAGCGTCGGGCTGTCGGAATCGACGAGGCAGAGCGAGTCGTAGCCGACGGCGAAGAGATCGCGCGCGGCGTTCCAGAGTCTTTCGCCGAAAGTCTCGCCGCGCTGCGTGAGGAGCGCGAAGCTGTCGGGCAGCAGGCGGCGGAGGTCGTCCTCCGCCCCGGCGGGCGTGTAGGCGGCGACGCCCTGCGCCGCCGCGCCGAGCGCGGCGCAGGCGGCGGCGACGTTCGCGGCGGTGTCGCGCAGGAAGCAGGCGCTCAGGTCGGCGGCTTCCTCGCGCGTGAGCGGCGGCGCGAGCCGGGTCTTCGACTCTCCGGCGCGCGGCGCTTTCGTCATCACCGCCAAGGCGCAACGCCCGCGCGCGCGCGCGGTCGGCGACGACGGATCGAGCAGCGTGTAGGTTGTGGGGCGCATGGGGTCGGACGGAGTTTAGCCGATTGCGGGCGGGTTCGTGAATCGCGCTCCGGCGGGCGAAAGTTTTAGCCGCGCGCGAGGTCGAGAGGGCGAGCGGTAGTGCTTGAGTCCGAGCTTGCGCGGCGGCGTGCGTCTTATACCATCCCGCCTGACGTGACGCGCTGCCGAGCGGGCTCGCGCGTTGTGCGGCGCGGCGCGCGCGGTTACAATGGCGGCAATTCCCCGTTCGTGTTGCGCGAAAAGTTTTCTCGTCCCGTTCTCTCAACAACTCTCGGAGGTCTTCCGCCATGAAGTCGTCTTCCCGCCGCCTCGGTTCGTTCGCCGCCGCGCTCGCCGTGCTCTCAATCGCCGCCCTCTCTTCCTGCTCGCGCTCCCCGCAGCCGGGCGCGAACCCGGGGGGCGGCGGCGGCGCGGGGACGGTCGCGGAGGCGCAGAGCTTCATGGCCGACGCGGAGAAGCGGCTCTTCGAGCTGAACCTGAAGGCGAGCCGCGCGTCTTGGGTGCAGAGCAACTTCATCACGGACGACACCGAGGCGCTGGCCGCCGACGCCAACAAGGACTTGATCGCCGCCACGACCGAACTCGCCGAGGGCGCGCGCCGCTTCGACGGCTTGCAGATGCCCGACGATCTGGCGCGCAAGTTCAAGCTCCTCAAGCTCTCGCTCACGCTGCCCGCGCCGAAAGACGCGGCGGAGCGCGACGAGCTGACGAAGAAGGCGGCCTTCCTCGAAGGCGCGTACGGCAAGGGCAAGTGGTGCGACGACAAGAACGATCCGAAGACGTGCAAGACGCTCGCGGAGGCCGAGCCCATCCTCGCGTCGAGCCGCAACCCGGAAGAGCTGAAGAAGGTCTGGCTCGGCTGGCACTCCGTCTCGCCCGACTACAAGGACGAGTACGTGCGCTACGTCGAGCTGGCCAACAAGGGCGCGAAGGAGATGGGCTTCAAGGACGTGGGCGCGATGTGGCGCTCGAACTACGACATGAGCCCCGAAGAGTTTTCCGCCGAGATGGAGCGGCTGTGGCAGCAGGTCAAGCCGCTCTACGACTCGCTCTACGTCTACACGCGCACGAAGCTGAACGAGAAGTACGGCGACGCGGTCGTCCCCAAAGACGGCCCGATCCCGGCGCACCTGCTGGGCAACATGTGGAGCCAGACGTGGGGCAACGTCTACCCGCTGCTCGCGCCGCCGAGCGGCGATCCGGGCTACGATCTGACGAGCATCTTGAAGCAGCGCAACACCGACGCGAAGGGGCTCGTCAAGTACGGCGAGAACTTCTTCGTCTCGCTCGGCTTCGAGCAGTTGCCGCAGACCTTCTGGGAGCGGTCGCTTCTGACCAAGCCGCAGGATCGCGACGTGGTCTGCCACGCCTCGGCGTGGGACGTCGACTACCAGAAGGACGTGCGCCTGAAGATGTGCATCCAGATCAACGACGAGGATTTTTCCACCGTCCACCACGAGCTGGGCCACAACTACTACCAGATGGCCTACGCCTCGCAGCCGCCGCTCTTTCAGGACAGCGCCAACGACGGCTTCCACGAGGCCATCGGCGACACCATCGCGCTCTCCGTCACGCCCGAATACTTCAAGCAGATCGGCCTCATCGACCGCGTCCCGGACGCCAACTCCGACATCCCTCTGCTCCTGCACAAGGCGCTCGACAAGGTGGCGTTTTTGCCGTTCGGCTATCTGGTCGATCAGTGGCGCTGGAAAGTCTTCTCGGGCGAGGTCACGCCCGCCAACTACAATCAGGCGTGGTGGGACCTGCGCCTGAAGTATCAGGGCATCGCGCCGCCCGCGCCGCGCACGGAGAACGACTTCGACGCGGGCGCGAAGTATCACGTGGCGGCCAACGTCCCCTACGCGCGCTACTTCCTCGCCGCCATCCTCCAGTTCCAGTTCCACCGCGCGATGTGCAAGCAGGCGGGCTACACGGGGCCGCTGCACCGCTGCTCGGTCTACAACAACAAGGAGGTCGGCGCGCGGCTCAAGCAGATGCTCGCGATGGGCAAGAGCCGCCCGTGGCCCGAAGCTCTGAAGGCCCTCACCGGCGAGGACAAGATGGACGCGACCGCCATCATCGACTACTTCGCCCCGCTCAAGACGTGGCTCGACCAGCAGAACGCCGGGCGCACGCGCGAGGGCGGCACGGCGGGCGCGACGAGCGCGACGAATGCGAACACGTCGAACTCGAACGCGGCGAGGTAAGGGCGGCGGCGCGCGCGTTTCAGCCCCGGCTTGCGCGCCGGTCGAGCTTCATTCACCACAGGGGCGCAGAAAGTTGAACGATGAAGTAGGAGCGATGAACGATGAAGTGAAGACCGATTGTCTTTCGTTCATCGTTCATCGCTCCTACCTCATCGTTTGGTTTGCGCCTCTGCGGCGAGCCGAGTTACTGAAACGAGCAAGCCCGGTCGCGGCTTCACCTTCCCCGACCGCATGAAGCCCTCATAAAATTTTCTTCCGAACCTTTCAGCCGGTCGCCCCCTCTTTAACGACGGAGGGCCACGGATGTCGGACGCCGTTCAGGAGACGCGCAGGGTGTTGCTGGCTCAGTCCGGCGACCGCGCCTCGCTCGACGAGCTGTTCGAGTCGCTGGAGTCGCCGCTCGGCGGCTACGTCCTGAGCCTCGTGGGGCGGCGCGAGCTGGCCGAAGACATCCTGCAAGAGGTCTTCATCCTCATCTACCGCAAGCTCTACTGGCTGCGCGAGCCCGCGCTCTTCCGCCCGTGGGCGTACCGCATCGCGAGCCGCGAGGTGGTGCGCCAGCTCAAGCGCGAGCGCGCGTGGCGCGACCGCGCGGGAGACGACGCCGC
The DNA here is from genome assembly GCA_036389335.1 of Pyrinomonadaceae bacterium. GTDB lineage: Bacteria > Acidobacteriota > Blastocatellia > Pyrinomonadales > Pyrinomonadaceae > JAIVGV01. The sequence continues at coordinate 49,210 of DASVQC010000044.1, forward strand.
GCTCGACACGCTGCCCGCCGCCGAGACGGACGCGGGGTTTCGGCCCGAATGGCGCGAGCGCCTGCCGGAGCTTTTAACGCGCCTGTCGCCGGCGAGCCGGATGGTCGTCGTGCTCCACTACCTGCACGAGATGCCGCTCGCCGAGGTGGCGGAAGTGCTGGGGCTCCCCCTCGGCACGACGAAATCGCGCCTCGCCTACGGCCTCGCCGCGCTCAGGAAAGAGGTTCTGAAACTCGCCGTCTAGCCGGAGCGGCGGCGGCGCAACGTGAGAGGCGGGGCGATGACGAAAGACGTTGACGAGGACGTTGGCAAAGACTCGGACGGCCAGAGGGGCTTGCGCAAGGCGATCATCTTTTTCGCCGTCGTCGAGGCCCTCGTCATGGCGGCGGTCGTCCTATACAAATTCTTCCGGCGCTGAGGGGGCCGCCGCGCATCGCCGGGGCGGGGATTTTATTCCGAGACGGACGGAGGAGGGACGGATCATGACCACGCAGAACAACCTCGAAGGCGCGCGGCGCGGCGCGCTCGCACAGATCGACCGCACGGAGCGCAACTTCAAGCTCATCTTCATGCTGGCCGCCGTCGTCGAGGCGCTCTTCCTCGGCGGCTTCCTGCTGCTGGCCGACTTCTCGAACCGCCTGCACCTGCTGCTGCTGCTGGCCTCGGTGGCGACCTACACCATCGTCGCGCTCGGCCTCTTCGCCCTCGGCTCGCACGTCACGCGCTGCACGCTGCGCGTGCTGAAAGCTGTCGGCGCGCGCGACTGACGGGGCCGCGCGGGCGCGTCGTTTGACAGCCGCGAAGACGCTACGTTAACTTAAGCGGCATCGTCGATTTAACCGCGTCCGTCCCGTTCGTCTAGGGGCCTAGGACACCGCCCTTTCACGGCGGCGACACGGGTTCGAATCCCGTACGGGACGCCATTCTTTATCGGTTACTCGCGCCTGAAGAAACCCCCGCCCGAAGGGCGATCCGAACCGGGTTTCGGACAACCGGCAGGGGCTCCTCCTCATCTATATTATTCCATCCGTTCAACCTCCTCTTTACACGTGCGGGTTTTTCAGCGCGGGCCCGGGGCCACGCCTCGGCGGCAGCCCTTACCGATTTCGGGCCGCGCTCATCAATTTCGGCTGGCGGGAACCTTATTGCTCGTCACACTCAAACGACCGTTAAGGAGGTCTCGATGAAACTATTATTCTCCGCCACTTCTTTCAGGGTGAGATCGCTCTTCCTGCTCGCCTCTTTATTTCTCACACTGGGGCTGCTCGGCGTCGGCGTCGGCCCGCTCGGCGGCAATCATTCGACGGCCTTCGCACAGGCGGCCAGCGCCCCGAATCGCGCCGCCGACCCGGTCGTCTTAACCGGCTCCGACGTGCCCGGACTGAACGGCATCGCGCCGTCGAGTCTGGTCGCCTTCCGCTACACGACGGCCTGGCAGCAGATCCCCGTGCAGGTTGACGAGCGCGCGGTGGTTGATCTCGGCACGGTCTATAACTCGACGCCGACCGGCGTCAAGGTTCTCTCTTACACGGACCCGCGTACGTTTACCGGCGCCGACCCGGACGCCACGCTCGATCAGGACGACGAGATCGCCCTGATGGCGAAGGACGCCGGGGGCAAGGCCCCGGCGCTCTCCGTGCCCGCGGGGAATGTGGTCGTCCCGAACTCAGGCGTCGAAGTTGCGATCACCGATCCCCTCGCCCCCGCGCAAACCAGCTACGTCTATCTTTTCAAACAGACGGGCTCGTTGAGTCAGGGCGCGGGCAAACAGTACGTGAGCTATCAGTTCAACCTCCTGTCCGGTGATTACAGGGCGACGTATAAGACGAAGAACGGGCCCAACCCGGAGAACAGCGTCGTCACCTCGCCCTCCTTCTACTCGCACCACTTCGCGGATCGCTGGATCGACGACGAGCTGCGCGTCTTCGCCGGGACGGCCAGCAGAGTAGACATCCTCGACCGCCACAAAAATCTGTTCGCGCCCGGCGACTGCATGAGGAGCGAAGACACGTTCTCGTCCGCCGAAGGGGCCTTCGTCGTCAACAAGAGCGGGCCCGTGCGCGCCATCCGCACCTACCTCGGGGCCAACAGCGGGCCGCTGACCGAGCGCCAACACATCTTCTACGAGCAGCGCCAGGAGATCACGACCTTCCTGCGGGTTCACGCCATCGGGGGCATGATGGACTTCTTCGATTACAGTCCGGCGGCCAAGGGGATGCAGTACTACAACGACTTGAACAGATCGGGCGTGGTGATTGACGGTCTGGGCGACGCGGTCGGGGCGGGGCCGATTCAATGGGAGATGGTCAACGGGCCGCAGGGCGCGCTGGTCATCTCGCACGCCATCGCGACAGACATTCCCGGCTTCGCCTACTCGTCCTACTATCTGGACAACAGTACCCGCCCGGCGGACAGGCAGTGCACCGGCGACAAATCGGCTTACGGTTCGAGCGGAACGTGGATCACGCAGGGCATCGCCTGTACGGACCCGAGCAAGGGCTGCACGAACAACCTGACGAGCAAGCGAACCCTCTCTTACGAGGCTCCCGGTCTGACGGTTCCGAGCGCCGAGCAGCGCAACACGCAGGTCAGTCATCCGCTGACCTACACGGTTCAGGCTTGGTAGTGCTGGCCGCTACGCAGGAGGAGTGAGGCGTGCGCCCGCGCCGACACTTGCGACGGGCCCCGCGTGACGTTCAGTCCAATCGGCAAGCCGCCCTCTTACGGGGCGGCGCGGGGTCAAACCACTTCCCTACCGAGACGCGACGAGTCTCCGACGAAACGCAGCCGCCAAAGTTGGCGGCTGCGTTTCGTCTGCGGACACGATAGACCTTCCGCGGCGCGCCGGGGTCGTCTGCGGCGGGAGGACTACTCCCGCGGGACCGTACCCTTCTTCATGTTGCGCTGCCACGCCTCGAAGTTGCGCACGCGGCGCTTGGCCTGCTTGCGCGTCAGGTTCATCTGCTGGGCGACGTAGTTGATGCGGTCGGTGCGATCCTTCTTCTTGTCGTACCTGTCGCCCGGCGCGTGCAGGTAGTGCGAGTAGGCGGTCTTCCACTCCTCTTTGACTTCGGGCGTCGCCTGTATTCCCCTCAATTCCGGCATCCTGTCAGTTTCCTCCAACGTTCCAATCTCGACCGGTGTCCGTGAGGCCGAAAGAGCGACCGTGAGGGGGTGCGCGCGTGCGCCGGGCGCGCCCGCCGTCGGGGGCGGGCGCGCGGGCGCGTCAGTACTTCGGCGTCACGCCGAGGTTGTAAAAGATGAACGAGTAGATGTCCGCCGTCTGTTCGAGCGCCTTCGTCGTGCTGCTCGCGCCGTGGCCGGACTTCGTGTCGATGCGGATGAGCACGGGGCCCTCGCCGGCCTGCGCGCGCTGCAAGGCCGCCGCGTACTTGAACGAATGCGCGGGCACGACGCGGTCGTCGTGATCGGCGGTCGTGATCAGGGTCGCGGGGTACTTCTCGCCCTCTCGGATGTTGTGGACGGGCGAGTAGGCCCGGAGCGCCTTGAACTCGGCCTCGTTCTCCGGCGAGCCGTAGTCGGCGACCCAGAAGGGGCCGGCGGTGAAGCGGTTGAAGCGAAGCATGTCCATCACGCCCGCCTGCTGGATGACGACCTTGAAGAGATCGGGCCGCTGGTTGGCCACCGCGCCGACTAAGAGGCCGCCGTTCGAGACGCCGTGGATGGCGAGCTTGCCCGGCGAGGTGTACTTGTTGGCGACGAGGTACTCGGCGGCGGCGATGAAGTCGTCGAAGACGTTCTGCTTTTTGAGCTTCGTGCCCGCCTCGTGCCACTTCTCGCCGTACTCGCCGCCGCCCCTCATGTTCGCCGAGGCGTAGACGACGCCCTGCTCCAGGAGCGCGAGGCGGAGCGCGCTGAACGAAGGCGACGTGGTGCTGTTGAAGCCGCCGTAGCCGTAGAGGAGCGTCGGGTTGTTGCCGTCGAGCGTGAGGCCCTTCTTGTGCGTGATGAACATGGGCACGCGCGTGCCGTCCTTCGAGGCGAAGAAGACCTGCTTGGTCTCGTAGTCCGCCGCGTTGAAGCCGGGGATTTCGGGCGCGCGGAAGAGCGCGGACTTCCTCGCCGCGATGTCGTAGCGGTAGACCGACGGCGGGTAGGTGAACGAGTTGAAGGTGTAGAAGATCGACTTGTCGTCGCGGTTGCCGCCGAAGCCGCCCGCCGCGCCGAGGCCGGGGAGCGCGATCTCGTTCTCAAGTTTCCCGTTCATGTCGTAGACGTAGGCGTGCGTCGCCACGTCCTTGAGGTAGGTGGCGAAGAGCTTGCCGCCCGCCGTGCCCGCGCCCTGAATCGGCTCCGGCTTTTCGGGGATCACTTCCTTCCAGTTCTTCTCGCCGTTGTTTTTCGGATCGATGAGGACGACTCTCCCGTTCGGCGCGTTGTGGTTGGTCTGGACGAGGAACTTGTCGCCGACGTTGTCGATGACGCCGTAGTCGTCGTCGCCGACCTCGGCGATGAGCGGCTTCCACGACTTGTCGCCCTTCGCGTCGCGGAAGAAGACGGCGTTGCCCTTCTTGCCCTTGCTCTGATCGGAGATGTCGAGGACGGCGAAGCGCTCGTCCTCGGTCGTCGAGACGGTGTGGAAGCGGCGCGGGTTCGCCTTGTCCTCGTAGATCAGCTCGTCCTGCTCCTGCGGCGTGCCGACCTTGTGGTAGTAGACCCGGTGGAAGTCGTTCGCCGCGCTCATCTCCTTGCCCGCGGCGGGCGCGTCGTAGCGGCTGTAGTAGAAGCCGTCGCCCTGCCACGCGATGCCGGAGAACTTCACCCACTTCAGCGTGTCGGCGAGCGGCTTGCGCGAGGCGACCTCCATCACGTGAAACTCGTTCCAGTCCGATCCGCCCTGCGAGATGCCGTAGGCGAGGTACTTGTTGTCCTTCGAGAGCGAGAAGCCGGCGAGGCGCGAGGTGCCGTCCGCCGAAAACTTGTTCGGGTCGAGGACGAGTTCCGGCGTCCCGTCGAGCCCCTTCTGCCTGTAGAAGACGCTCTGGTTCTGGAGCCCGTCGTTCTTCGAGTAGTAGTAGTAGTCGCCCTTGCGGAAGGGCGCGCTGTAGCGAGCGTAGTTGTAGAGTTTTTCGAGCCGCGACTTGACGGCCGCGCGGAAGGGAATCTGTTCGAGGTAGGAGAACGTGACTTTGTTCTCCTCGGCGACCCACTTCGCCGTCTCGTCCGACTTGTCGTCTTCGAGCCAGCGGTAAGGGTCTTCGACCTTGACGCCGAAGTAGGTGTCGGTCTGATCGACGCGCTTCGTGTCGGGGTACTGAAGTTTCTGCGCGGCGGCGGGCGCGGCGAGCGACGCGAAGGCGACGGCCAGCGCGGCGAGGCTCGCCACGAGCGGGGACATCTTTCTCATCAGAATCAACCTCCGAAAGCTGGTGCGTTTGTGATACGTGAAAAAGGGTAAGCGGGTTTCTGCCGGAATCTGGGTTTTGAGCTGGCGGGCGCGACTCACACAGATGACCGATGCCGTGTCGGATCGGGCTCAAATTTAGACGCCGCGCCTGCCGTTGTCAACCCGGCCCCGGCGGGCGTCGGCGGCGCGCGGGCGAGGGCCTTCGGGGCCGCCCCGAATCCCTTATTCGAGCAACGACGCGCGCCCGGCGCTCATCTACCCAGAGGGTTTTTGCCCGAAAAATCGCGCCTTTGCGGCGCGCGCCCGCGCTCAGGGCGTGAGGGCTTTCGAGGCCGATTGCGCCGCCCCGCCGCCTGTGTCAGACTTGCGCGTTCGGTCGGCAGCGCGGGGCCGGTCCGGCACGACCCGGAGCATTCCGGCGGGCGCGAGCGTTCGTTCGGACGCTCGCGCCGGACGAAATTTTTCACCCGGCGGTTATAAAATAAGTATGACTCAGAAATTATTCCTCCCGCTCGCGCTCGCCTTCGCGGCGGCGCTCCTCGCCGCGCCCGCGCGCGTCGCGGCGCAGGGCGAGCCGGGGCGCGACACGATCCTCGTCCTGCCCTTCGAGAACACGGCCAACCAGCGCGAGTACAACTGGGTCGGCGCGAGCTTCGCCGACTCGCTCGCAGACCTCTTCGCGCACGCGCCGGGCCTCGGCGTCGTCTCGACCGACGAGCGCGAGCTGCTCTACCAGCGTCTGCGCCTGCCGCTCACCTCCTCGCCCTCGCGCGCCACGGCCATCAAGATCGCGCGCGAGGCGAAGGCGACCCTCGTCGTCATCGGCACCTACAGCGTCAAGGCGGCGGAGGCGAAGGAGGGCGCGGGCGGCGCGGACGACAAGGAGGACAAGGTCGCGCCGCTCGAAGTCAGCGGCACGGCGAGCGTCGTGCGCGTCAACGAGGGGAAGCTCTGGCGTAAATTCGACTTCGGGGGGGCCGTCACGAACCTCCAGCGCACGCAGGGGACGCTCGCCTACCAGATTCTCTACCTGAGGGACGACGCGCTCACCATCTCTCTGAACCGCGTTTTAGAGCTGGCGACGAAGGTGCCGCCGCGCGCCTTCGAGAGTCTGGTCAAGGGCATCATGACGGACGACCCGGAGAAGCGTTCCGCCTACCTGCAGAACGCCGGGCGCGAGTTCACGAAAGTCCACCCCGGCGAAATCTACCCGGAGGCGGAGTTCGAGCTGGGCAACCTCTACTACCGGCAGGAGAAGTGGAAGGACGCCGCCGAGCACTACGCCAAGCTCAAGAAGGGCGACGCCCACTACGCCGAGGCCGCCTTCTACGGCGGGCTCACGCAGTGGCGTCTGGGCGATCTCAAGGGCGCGCTCGGGATGCTCATCCCGCTCGCCTCCGACATGCCGCTGACGGGCGTCTTCAACAACGCGGGCGCGATCTCACTGCAGGCCGCGCGCGGCGAGAAGCCGGGCGAGGAGCGCGACCGCCTGCTCAAACAGGCGACCGACTTCCTCTCCCGCGCGCGCGAGACCGAGCCGCAGGACGCGACCGTGCTCTACAACTACGCTTACGCGCTCTTCCTCTCCGGCAAGTTCGCGGAGGCCGCGGATCAGCTCCGCAACGTCCTGACCTTGAAGCCGCGCGACGGCGAAGTCCTCTTCCTCTACGCGAAGGCTCTGGAGCGCGCCGGGCAGGCGGAAGCCGCGACCGCCGCCGACAACGAGGCGCGGCGGTATTTGAAGCCCTACGCGCAGTACCAGACCGAGTGGCAGAAGTCGCAGACGATCTCGTCCGTGCAGCCGCGCCTCGCCGCGCAGTTCGACGTGGCGCACGCCATCGAGATCGAGACGAAGCCCGCGCAGGCTGCCGCGGCGAACGCGCCCGATCTCTTGGAGCGCGTGCGCAAGCTCTACACGGCGGGGCAGGACGACGAGCTGCTGCCGGAGTTGAACCGCGTGCTGATGACCGACCCGTCGAACGCCGAGGCGCACCTCTACGTGGGACGCCTCTACCAGCGGCGGGGCGATCTCGCGCGCGCCGTCGCCTCGCTCAAGGCGGCGCTCTTCTGGAACGCCAAGCTGATCGACGCGCACATCCTCTTAGGGCGCATCTTCCTCGAACAGGGCGACCGCGCGCAGGCGATGGTGCACGCGCGCACGGCCATCCAGCTCGACCCCAACAATCAGGAGGCGGTCGCACTCTTCCGACAGGTCGAGACCGGCGCGAGGTGAGCGACGGAAGGGCGAAGGGGCTAAGGTGAAGACGCGCGGACGCGGGGGCGCGGGGAAAGAATCTTACTTCTCCGCGTCCCCGCGTCTGCGCGTCTCCGCGCGCCTCTTTCAGACTGTCCGGCGTTAGCCTTCACGCCCCCGCCCGCCAGCCGCACAGATGCTCAAGCTGACCGTCTTCATCTCCGCGCTCCTGCTCGTCGCCATCGCGGCCCTCGCCGCGGCGTCGCGCCACAAAAAGTCGGCGGGCGCGGCCATCGACTTCGTCGGTCGCGTGGGGACGGTCGAGAAAGATTTAGCGCCGGAGGGCGCGGTGCTCGTCGCCGGTGAGTTGATGGCGGCGCGCTCTCTGACCGGGGGGCCGATTCTGCGCGAGAGCTGCGAGAGGGTGCGCGTCGTCGGCGCGCGCGGGCACTGCCTTCTCGTCGAGCCCGAACTTTAAAGCCGCGCCCCTTCAACCCGCGCCGCCGCCGCTCCCCTCACACCTCTGTCACGCCTCGCCCACCCTGAGATGGATCAGCCCGCACGTGATTCCCGGAAACGCCCCCGCCGTGGCACGCGAACTGCTTTAGATAAAACCGGCAAGCATGGAAGAAGTTAAACCATGACCCCGCCGCCATCCCCCCTCTGGAAGTAGCCTGCCGCTGCTCCAGCCGCCCGCCGAGCATCCCTATCTACAATCCAATCTTTCAGGAACCCGGTTCGGAACCGGGTTCTCCCGCTTTTGGGGCCTCTCTTATTTCACGCCCTTATTTATTAACCGTCACTCGTTCACCCCCCGCGCCGTCGGCACGACCCACGCACGTCAACGCGCGTTGACAAGGGGTCGCCTCGCGGTGACACTCCGACAATTTTTGTCAGCCGCGCGGTGACAAAAACCGTCTTTTTACGTCGAACGGGTAGACGATTTGACGCAAACGCGGGGGCGTTTCCGCGCGCCGAAAATATTTTTTCGCGCCCTCTTCTGACGCAGCCGCGCCCCGTCTGTTAAACTCGCGCGCGTGCGGGACGCAATCGCCCTCGACGCGCGGCGGACGAGCCGCAGCCGGACGAAGTTGCGCGGGATGGCGCGAGCCTTCGCGCCGACTCGCGCGCGGTGTGCGCTCGCCGCGCTCACCTCGCTCCTCCTCGTCCTCTCCTTCCCCGACTTCGACCTCTGGTGGCTCGCGTGGGTCGCGCTCGTGCCGCTCACCCTCGCCGTCTGCGCGCCGACGCCGCAGCGCGTCGGCGCGGCCTTCGTCACGGGCTGGATCGCGGGCGCGCTCTACTTCTACGGCTCCTGCTGGTGGCTCACCCACTCGATGATCCACTACGGCGGCATCCCCGCCTTCGTCGCCTTCCCGCTGCTCGTCCCCGGCGCGCTCATCGTCGGCCTCTTCCCCGCCCTGTGGGCGCTCGCGCTCGCGCGCGTCGCGGCGCGATTCGGCGCGTCGCGCGCGCTGCTCCTTGCGCCCTTCGCGTGGGCGGCCTTCGAGTGGGCTCGGCTCTACGCGACCGGGCAACTCTGGAACGCCGTCGGCTACACGCAGGCTTACCAGCCCACACTCATCCAGTGCGCCTCGTGGGGCGGCGTCTATGCCGTCAGCTTCCTGATCCTCGCGATCAACTCCGCGCTCGCATACGTGCTGCTGCGAAGAGACGCACGCGCCGTCGTCGTGGCCGCGCTCGCCACACTCTTTGTTGCCGCCTCGATCCTCACGTCCGCGATCTCCACATCGCCGCTCGGCGAAAAAGGATCGTATCCGGGGTCAGACCCGCCCGCGGCGGTCGTCGTCGCCGTCCAGCCGAACGTCGCGCCTAACTTCGAGCGCACGCGGGGCGAGACCGACGCGCTCGTCGCGCGCCACCTCTCGATGGCGATGAGCGCCCTCAGAGAGTCTGGCGCGGGCGCGTCTGGTCGAGATGCGCCAGCAGCTCGGGCCGGCAGTCTGAGCGCCGCGAACGGCGCGAACCAAACTCCGCCGCCGGGTCGCGCCGCACTGCCGCGCGTCGTCGTCTTCCCCGAGTCGCCGATGAATTTTTCCTACGGTCGCGACGCGGGGTTTCGCGAACTCGTCTCGCGCTTCGCGCGTGACGAGCGCGCGTCAGTCCTCTTCAACTCGCTTGAGAGCGCGCCCGCGGGCGGCGTCTACAATTCCGCGGTGCTCGTTAACGAAGAGGGTCGGCTCGTCGCGCAGTATGATAAGATTCGCCTGCTGCCGTTCGGCGAGTACGTGCCGCTGCCGCGCTGGTTGGGCGGCGGGATGGTGAGCGCCATCGTCGGAGAGTTCACGCCCGGCGCTCGCTACACGCTGCTCCCCTTCGGCGACGCGCGCGCGGGAGTGTTCATCTGCTTCGAGTCGGCGTTCCCCGCGATCTCGCGCGAGTTCACGCGGGCGGGCGCGGACGTGCTCATTAACATCTCGAACGACGGCTACCTCGGCAAGACGCCCGTGCTCCGGCAGCACTTGGCGAACGCCGTCTTCCGCGCCGTTGAAAACCAGAGGGCCGTCCTGCGCGTGACGAACACCGGCATCAGCGCGCGCATCTCGCCGCAGGGGGAAGTCACGGGCGCGACCGCCAGCTTCGAGCCCGCCACGCGCACCTGGGCGATCAACCGCGCGACCGGCGGCGAGACTTTCTACACGCGCCACGGCGATCTCTTCGTCGCCTCGTGCGCGGTGCTCAGCCTGCTGGCTCTGATTTCGACTTTGAAGCGACGCCCGGTGACGGTCGAAGAGGGCATCTCTTAAAGGGATGAGCGATGCGCGATTCCGGGCGTAAAATTTCTTTGGGTGAAGCAGCGGTGCTCGCTTACGGCGCGTTGTTTCTGGCGTGCCTTCTCGTGGTTCTTTACGTGTTACCCGATTTGTTCAAGCTGAGTTCCAGCGACTAACGCGAAAGGTACTTTAATGATCGAGACTTTGACGCTCCACGAACTGCGCACGGCCTACGAAGATTTGCGCACGCGAGTCGAACAGCTCGGGAGGTTTCTTTGATGTCGCGGCGAAGCAGGAGGAGCTGAGCGGCATCGAGCGGCGGGCTTCGGCGCGGGACTTCTGGGACGATCAGGAGGCGGCGCAGAAGCTGTTGCAGCAGCGCAGCCGCTTGGAGCGCGTCATCAGCCGGCAGCGTTCGTTCGAGTCGTCGGTGGAGGACGCGGGCGTGCTCTTCGAGTTCGCCGCGGAGGACGAGTCGAACCTGACGGAGCTGCGCGCGCTGCTGGCGCGGCTGGAGCCGGAGATCGCCGCCGCCGAGACGGAGATGCTCTTGGGCGGCGAGAACGACGCGCTGAACGCCATCTGCACCGTCCACCCCGGCGCGGGCGGCACGGAGTCGCAGGACTGGGCCGAGATGCTGTTACGCATGTACCTGAAGTGGGCCGAGCGCCGCGGCTTCAAGACCGAGGTGCTCGAATACCAGCCGGGCGAGGAGGCGGGCGTCAAGAGCGCGACGTTCCGCGTCGAGGGCGAGTACGCCTACGGGCTGCTCGCGGCGGAGGCGGGCGTGCACCGCCTGGTCCGCATCTCGCCCTTCGATCAGGCGGCGCGGCGTCACACCTCTTTCGCCTCGCTCTTCGTCTCGCCGGAGATCGACGAGAACATCGAGGTCGAGATCAACGACAAGGACTTGAGGGTCGACACCTTCCGCGCCACCGGCGCGGGCGGCCAGCACATCAACACCACCGACTCGGCGGTGCGCATCACGCACCTCCCCACGGGGATCGTCGTCGGCTGCCAGAACCAGCGCTCGCAGCACCAGAACCGCGCCGTCGCGATGCAGGTCTTGCGCTCGCGCCTCTACGAACTCGAATTAGAGAAGCGGAGGGCCGACACCGCCGTGCTCGAAGCCAGCAAGTCCGACATCTCCTTCGGCTCTCAGATCAGAAACTACGTGCTCGCGCCCTACCGACTGGTCAAAGACGCGCGCACGAAGCTCGAACGGGGCGACGTCGATGCGGTGCTCTCCGGCGACATCGACGACTTCATCAAGGCTTACCTGCTCGCGCGCCGCGCGGCTTGACAGGCTTGAGTCGGGAGTCCGAAGTCCGGGGTTAAGAACAGAGTGCGACACACACTTACTCCGGCTTCCGCCCCGACCCCAGACCCTAGACTTCAGACTCCGGGCTAAATTTATGGCAACTATCCAGACCGAGACGCGGGCGAAGGTGCTGCCCGCCAAGCGCGGCTCGCGGCGCACGGAGATCACGGCCATCGCGCTGCTCGCCGTGGGCGTGATGCTCGCGCTCTGCCTCTTCTTCTTCCACCCGAACGATCCGTCGCTGAACGCGAGCGGGCAGGAGCGCACCGACAACCTCATCGGCCCCGTCGGCGCTTACGTCTCCGACCTGCTGCTGCAAACCTTCGGGCTCGCCGCCTACCTCCTGCCGCTGCTGCTCTTCGCCGCGTCGGTGCGCCGCTTCCAGAAGAGGCCGCTGCGCGCGCCCTTGGGGCGCGTCCTCGGCCTCGCCCTGCTGCTGCTCTCGACCGCCGGGCTGCTGGCCCTGCTCATCTCGTCGCTCTTCTTCGACGCCCGCGTGCGCGCGGGCGGCCTCGTCGGCTCGCTCCTCGCCTCGCAGCTCGTGGGCGCGGCGGGCAAGGTCGGCGCGCTCATCCTGCTCGCGGCGGCGGCGGCGGTCGCCGTCCTGCTCGCGACCAACTTCTCTTTCGCGCAGGCTTACGCGCGCGCCGTCGAAGCCTTCGGCAGCCCCGCCGATTTCGCGCGCGCACGGGTGGCGCGACTGCGCGCGTGGGCCGGGGCGCGCCGCGAGTCTGCGGCGCAGCGCGACGCCGAGCGGCGCGCCGAGCGCGCCGCTCGCGAGGCGGTGCGCGAAGAGGAGAAGCGCCTGAAGAACAAGACCGGGGCGGCGCGCGTCGAGGAGTTCATGCGCGAGCCGCTGCCGCTCGAAACCCTCGCCGCGACGGCCATCCAGCGCAACGCCGCGGCGGCTGAGGCGGCCACTCTCGCGCCGCCCCCGCCCATCGCGAAGGAGACCGCGCCCTTCGCGCCCGACGACGGCGCGGCGTTAGCGCCCGAGCCTTCCGCCCCGCGCGCCGAGAGGCCGCGCGGCGACGCGGCGGCCCCTTCGCCGTCGAGGCGCGCCGCCGCTCCCACGGCTGACGCGGCGGGGGACGACGCGGCGGAGATCGAGGAGATGGTGCGCGACGTGTCGGTCGTGCGGACGGAGCCGGTCGAGGAAGAGCTGCCGCGGCCCCGCGCCGCCGACAAGGCGGCGCGCGAGGCGAAGAAGCTTGAGCGGGCCGCCGCGCTGATGAGCGACTACAGGATGCCGCCCGTCGATTTCCTGAACGCCGCGCCGCCGCGCCACGAGCAGGCCGACGAGGAGTTGCGCAACCTCGCCACGCGCGTCGCCGAGAAGTGCAAGGAGTTCAACGTCACGGGCAAGATCGAGTACATCTGCCCCGGCCCCGTCGTCACGACCTACGAGTTCAAGCCCGACCCCGGCGTCAAGTATTCGCGCGTCACCGGGCTCGTGGACGATCTGTGCCTCGCGCTCAAGGCCGAGTCGATCCGCATCGACCGCGTGCCGGGCAAGGCGCACGTCGGCATCGAGGTGCCCAACTCGCGCCGCGACAACATCATGCTGCGCGAGGTGGTCGAGTCGCGCCAGTATCAGGACGCCCCGTCCAAGCTCCCGCTCGCCCTCGGCAAGACCATCGACGGGCTCAACTACGTCGCCGACCTCGCGCGCATGCCGCACCTCCTGATCGCGGGCGCGACCGGCACCGGCAAGTCGGTCTGCCTCAACTCGCTCGTCGTCTCGATCCTCTACCGGGCGCGGCCCGACGAGGTGAAGTTCATCATGATCGACCCGAAGCGGCTGGAACTCGGGCTCTACGCCGACATCCCGCACTTGGCGCACCCGATCATCACCGAGCCGAAGCAGGCGGCCAACGCCCTGAAGTGGGGCGTGCGCGAGATGGAGAAGCGCTACAAGCATCTGGCGCAGTGGGGCGTCAGGAACATCGACGGCTACAACGCCGAGGTGCTGCGCCGCAACCTCGTCGAAGACTTCGACGAGCAGGGCAGCCCGTGGCAGGTGCTCCCCTACATCGTCATCATCATCGACGAGCTGGCCGATCTGATGATGACCTCCGGGCGCGAGGTCGAAGAGGCCATCACGCGACTCGCGCAGATGGCGCGCGCCGTCGGCATCCACCTCGTGCTCGCCACGCAGCGGCCCTCGGTCGACGTCATCACCGGGCTGATCAAGGCGAACTTCCCCTCGCGCATCGCCTTCCGCGTCTCTTCGAAAGTAGACTCGCGCACGATCATCGACGCGAACGGCGCGGAGCAGTTGCTCGGGCGCGGCGACATGCTCTTCCTGCCGCCCGGCACGTCGCGCCTCGTGAGAGTCCACGGCGCGTTCGTCGACGAGGCGGAGATCGGTCGCATCGTCGCGCACATCAAGGCGCAAGGGCAGCCCGTCTACGACGAGTCGATCACGCAGTCGGAGGAGGAGTCGGCGGGCGGCGAGGGCGCGGGCGGCGAGCGCGACGAGCAGTTCGAGGACGCGCTGCGCATCTGCGTCGAGATGAAGCGCGCCTCGACGTCGGTGCTGCAAAGAAGGCTCCGCATCGGCTACGGTCGCGCCGCCGCCATCCTCGACGCGATGGAGCGCGAAGGCTTGATCGGGCAGGCCGACGGCGCGCGCCCGCGCCCCGTCCTCGGCAAAGCCTTCGAGACCATCAACCACTGGGACGAACTCGAAAGGAGTTCGGGGTAACAAGTCGCGTGTCCGAAGTCCGAAATCTAATGCCCAGTGTCCAAAGCTCTTCATCGTCAACGTCGAGCCGGGTGACACGACGAGTCGCGCGGGTTAGAAGCATCAAACTTCAAACCTCGGACTTTGGACTTCGGACTTTGAATTCCGTCGCGACTCTTTCGACAATTTTCCACAGAAACTGTGGAAAAGCCTGTGGAAAAGCCGTCTTTCGTCGTTACAAGTTTCTGAAAAGTTTAGACTTCTAGCATTTTGCACACGCGCGCGGCAAAGTTTGCCGAAGCGTTTCCGGCGGTGATCTTCTTCGCATGAATCGGCGTCTTCCCTCACACCGGAACGCCCGCGAGCGCGCCGCGCTTCTCTGCCTCGCGCTCACACTCTCGCCCGCCTGCGCCAAGCTGCCGCGCCGCGCGAGCGCCGACGCGACCGCGCCCCGACTAACACAGAACGCGACCGCCTCGCCGAGACTCGTCAACCTCAACCGCGCCACGCGCGAGGAGCTGGCGCGTCTGCCGGGCGTCGGCGCGGGGCTCGCCGCGCGCATCGTCGAACACCGCGAACGCCACGGCGCGTTCCGCCGCGCAGAGCACCTGCTGATGGTGCGCGGCATCAGCGAGCGGCGCTACGAACAGTTGCGCGCCCTCGTCACCGTCGAATAATTTTCCCCGGAACGACTGGACAGTGGCCGACGACAGCAGCGACCTGCGACGACTCGCGCGCCGCGTCTTCACCGAGACGCTCGCCGATCTCGACGCCGGTCGGGCCGTGCGTCGCGCCGTCGGCTGCGGCGGGGGCAAGTTAAAAATTCTCGACGCCGAGTTCGACGCGCGCGGTCAGGGCCTCGACGTTTACGCGGTCGGGCTCGGCAAGGCGGCGGGCGCGATGGCCGCCGCCCTCGAAGAGATTCTGGGCGACCGCTTGCGCGAGGGAGTCTTGAGCGCGCCGCCGCCGCCCGCCCCCCTGCCCGCGCGCTGGCGCACGTTCGAGGGCGGCCACCCTCTGCCCGACTCCGCGAGCCTCGGAGCCGCGCGCGCCGCCTTCGATCTGTTGCGACGCGCCGACGAGAGGGCCGCGGCACGCGGCGGCGCGCGCGTGCTCGTCATCTTCCTCGTCTCCGGCGGCGGCTCGGCGATGATGGAGATGGCGCGCGACCCGCGCGTCACGCCCGCGGAGTTGCGCGCGTTGAACCACGCGCTCGTCACCTGCGGCGCGAGTATCGCGGAGATCAACTCGGTGCGCCGCGCCGTCTCAGCCGTCAAGGGCGGCGGCCTCAGCCGAGCCGCGCCGCGCGCCGCGCAGGTCACGCTCCTCGTCTCCGACGTGGGCGACGGCGAAGGGCGCGGGGTCGCTTCGGGGCCGACCTTCTCTTTCGACGAAGCGCAGGACGCGCGCGACGCGAATGCCGTGATAGGCCGTTACGACCTCGCCGCGCGCCTGCCCTCTTCAGTCCTGCGCGCCGTCGCCGAGCCCCGCCAGAAAACGACGGCGTCGAATAACTTCGCGTCCGGCGCGGCGGCGACTGAGGCGGGCGCGCCGCGCCGCCACTTCGTGCTGCTCGACAACGCCCGCGCCTTGGCGCGGGCCGCGGAGGCGGCGCGCGCGCTCGGCTTCGAGGTCGAGACGGCGCACGATCTCTCTGAGCAGAACGTCGAGGAGGGCGCGACGCTGCTGGTCTCTCGTCTGTCGGGGTTGCGTGGGAGGGTCGGGGGCGGGCGCGGCGTGTGCGTCGTCTCCGGCGGAGAGTTCTCGTGCCCCGTGAGGGGCGACGGCAGGGGCGGTCGCAACAGCGAAACCGCGCTGCGCTGCGCGTTAAAGTTGGACGCGCGCGCGCAAGGGCTTAACGCCCTCTCGCCCGCGCCGCCTGACGGCGGCCCCCGCTACGCCTTCCTCAGCGCGGGCACGGACGGCATCGACGGCAACAGCCCCGCCGCCGGGGCCGTCTGCGACGAGACCACCATCAGGCGCGCCCGCTCGCTCCGCCTCGACGCGCGCGACTTCCTCGCCCGCAGCGACGCCTACGCCTTCTTCGACGCGCTCGGCGACGCCGTCCTGACCGGCGCGACCGGCACCAACGTCCGCGACCTGCGCGTCCTCATCGCGAAGTAGGGAGTACGAACGATGAGCGATGAAGTAAGAACATTCTGCTTTCACTTCATCGTTCATCGTTCATACTTCATCGTTACTTCTCGGCCCTTCCGTAGTCGTCGCTGAGCCGCGTGATGTCGTCCTCGCCGAGGTAGCCGCCGCGCTGGATTTCGATGAAGACCATCTTCTCCTGGCCGCGGTTCTCGACGCGGTGGGCGGTCCCGATCCCGATGTCGACCGTTTCGCCGGCGCGCACCGACACCTCCTCGCCGTCGAGCGTGACGCGCGCCTCGCCCTTGACGACCATCCAGTGCTCGGCGCGCTGCGCGTGCTTCTGGTAGCTCAGGCGCTTGCCGGGCAGCACCTCGATCCGCTTGACCTTGTAGCCCTCGCCCTCGTCGAGCACGGTGAAAGAGCCCCACGGTCGCTCGTCGTAGAGCGGCGACGTGTCGGCGTCGGTCTTTGCTTCGGCCATCTTTGCCACCTCGAACTCGTCTCCTAAGTCTCGCCCCGCGGACAGACAATTTACACGCGCCGACGCGCCGTTGTCACACGCGCAACGGCGTCAGTCGCGCGCGAAGGTCTCGACGCGCAGGTCACGCCCGTCCGTCGTGAAGGTGATCGCGCCGCGCCTGCCGGTCTGCAACACCTGCGCGCCCGACGCGCGCCAACGCTCGACGACCGCCGGATCGGGATGGCCGAAGGGCGACGTGCGACCGACGGAGATGACGGCGAAGGCGGGGCGCGTCGCGGCGACGAACGGCGCGGTCGAAGACGTGCGGCTGCCGTGGTGCGCGACCTTCAACACGTCGCAGCGCAGGTCGTCGCCCGCCGCGACGAGCGCGCCCTCCGCGCCGCGCTCGATGTCGCCCGTCAGCAGGAAGCAGCGCGCGCCGTAGCGCACGCGCAGCACGAGCGAGTCGTCGTTGCCCGAAGGCAGCGCGCCCGTGCCCGCGTCGTCGACCGGCGGGGGCGAGGCGCGGGGCGGGTAGAGGACTTCGACCGTCGCCGCGCCGAAGCGCAGGGCGTCGCCGCGCGCGACGAGGCGGACGGGAACATCTGAGGCGCGCATCGCCGCGGCGAACCCCGCGTACTCGACCGAGGCGGGAGGCGTGCGCGCGACGAGCGCGGCGCGCACGCGGAAGTTTCGCGCCACGTCCTTGAGGCCGTCGATGTGATCGGCGTGCGCGTGGGTGGCGAGCAGGTAATCGACGCGGTCGAGCCCGCGCGACCACAGGAACTCGGAGACCACCGCGTCGCCGACGCCCCGCGCGTCGCGCTCGAAGCGCGACGGCTCGAACTCGCCGCCCGCCGCGCCGCGCGCGCCGAAGTTCGGGCGACCGCCGCCGTCGACCAACAGCGTCGAGCCGTCGGGCATCGTCAGGAGCGCGGCGTCGCCCTGCCCCACGTCGAGGAAGTCGACTCTCAGGCGACCGTCCGCGCGCGGCGCGCTCAGCGGGTGCGCGACGACGACGATCAAAGACGCCGCGAACGCGGCCCACGCCACGCGGCGAGCGCGCCGACGCGCGGCGGCTCGGCGCGCGTCGCCGTCCGGCCCTGCAAGGCTCAGCGGTCGCCAGCGCGCGAGCGCGAGGACGAGCGCGGCGAGCGGCAGGTAATAGAAGACGTAGACGCACGCGCGCCAACCTTCGTAATCCGGCAGGCGCAGCGAGGCGAGACGCGCGCGGCTGAAGGGATCGACGCCGTGGGACATCAGCCACACGGCCCGCTCGACCGCCCACACGAGCGGCGCGGCGACGCCGTGGCTGACCGAGGCAACGGCGAGCGCCGCGAGCGAGCCGAGCGACGCGAGCGCCATCAGCGCGCCGACGAAGGCGTTCAGCGCGAGCGCGGCGAGCGAGAGGCGGTGGAAGTAGACGACGAGCAGCGGCAGCATCACCACCTGCACGCTCGCCGAGACGACGAACGCCGCGAAGGCGTAGCGCAGCGGTCGCTGCAAATACAAACGTTCGAGAAGCGACGCCGCCTTCGTCTTGAAGAGTTTGCAACTGTGAACGTCGCGCGCCGACTCGCGCGCCCACGCTCGCTCGCTCCAGAACAGCGCCTCGCCGAGCGCGCGGAACCAGCGCGGGCAGCGCGGCGGGTGCGGCGTCGAGTGCGCCGGTCGCCACGCGCCGACTTCGCGCAGCCTCGCGAGCAGCGTCCAGCCGGGCGCGACGATGGCGAGCACGGAGAGGAAAGTCAACTGGAACGAAGGATCGAAGAGGTCGGACGGTTGGTAGACGAGCAGCGCGAGCGCCGCGCCGCCGAGCGCGTTCAGGCTGTCGGCCCGCCTGCTGACGACGGGCGCGAACGCGACGAGCGTGAACATCAGCGCGGCGCGCAGAACGGACGCCCCCGCGCCGACCGCGACGGCGTAGGCCCAGAGCGGCGCGACCGCCCCGGCGAACCGCAGCGCGCGCCGCCGCGTCAGCTTTCCCGCCGCCCACAGGGCGAGCCCGCCGAGGAAGCTGACGTGCAGGCCGCTGATGACGAGCACGTGGAACGTCCCGCCCTCGCGGAACCTCTCGGCGCTCGCGCGCGAGAGGCCGTAGCGGTTGCCGAGCATCGCCGCCTGCAACACGCCCGCCGCCTCGGGCGAAAAAGTTTCGCCCAGACGCGCGTGCAGGGACGCGCGCCAGCGTTCGAACCACGCGAGCGGCAGAAGGACGCGCTCGTCGTCCAGACGCTCGACGAGCAGGGGGCTTTTGATCACCCCGGCGGCGTCGAAGCCGCGCCGCTCCAGAAACTCCGTGCGCGAGTTCGCTCCGGGGTTGCGAAACTCCTCCGCGCGTTCGAGCGCAGTCATCACCCTCACGCGCGCGCCGCGGCGCAGTTCGAGCGCGTCATATTTTTCGTAGGCGGCGAGATCGCGCACGGGCGCGAACAGCTCGACCGCGCCCGAAGCGTCGATCTCTTCACCTTTGCGCCTCGCGCGCTCGACCTTCAGCTCGACGTAGAACCCGTCGGGCGCGACCTCCGGCGCGCGCTCGACCACGCCCGTCAGCTCCACGGGCCCGCCCGCCTCGATCCTGCCGTCGTCTAAAAACTGCCGCACGCGATCCTTCGCCACGTCGCCCCGCCCGGCGGACGCGAGCGCCGCGCCCGCCGACGCGAAAGCCGCGCAGACGAAGACCGTGGCGACCTCGTGCCCGCGCCGCGCGAACGCGGCGGCGGCGAGCGCGGAGGCGGCTGCCGCGATGATGACGAGCGCGCCGATCGGAATGTTAACCTCGCGCGCGAGCAGGATGCCCGCGGCGAAACACGCGGCGAGCAGCGCGAGCGGGTGGGGGCTGAACGACGGTCGGTGAGGCGCAACCGCTTTCATGATCTTTACGGCGCGCGCGCGATCTGTCGCGCGGCGCGCTCCTTCCAGACGGCGCGCCGAACCGCGCGCGCGAATCACCTACCCGGCGCTAGTCGCGCGTGAGGCGCGCGACCGTCTCGACGTGGTGCGTCTGGGGGAACATATCAAAGGCGGCGACGGAGTCAAGGCGGTAGCCGCCCGCGGAGAGTTCGCGCAGGTCGCGGGCGAGCGTCGCGGGGTCGCAGGAGACGTAAGCGATGCGGCGCGGTCGCAGGGCGAGGATGCCGGCGATTGCGCCGTGCTCCGCGCCCGTGCGCGGCGGATCGAGCAGGAGCAGATCGGCGCGCGCGTGCCCTCGCGCGCGGCGCGCGAGCCATGCGCCCACGGGCGCGGTCTCGACGCGCGCGTGCGCGAGCCCCGCGTCCGAGAGGTTGCGGCGCGCGTAAGCCGCGGCTGCCGGGTTGGCCTCGACGCCCGTGACGCGCGCGAACCGCCGCGCGAGCGGGAGCGTGAAGAGGCCGACGCCGCAGTAGAGGTCAACCGCCGAACCGTCGCGCCCGCCCCCCGCCTCCGCGGGCGGGCCCGCGCCGCCGAGGGCCTCTCGGACGAGCGCGCCGAGCAGGGCGTGGTTGATCTGGAAGAAGCATGAGGCGTCGAAGCTGTAACGCTCGCCCGCGATCTCGCGCGTGCGCTCGCGCGAGTCTTCTTCCGAGAGCGGCGGGTCGAGCGAGACGCCGTCGTCGCCCGCGACCGCTTCGAACTCGCGCGCCGCCTCGGCGTCCGCCGCGTGTTCGACGACGGAGGCGCGCAGGCGCGCGAGCGTGGCTTGCAGCTCGGGGACGACGACGGGGCACTCCGCCACGTCGACGACGCGGTGCGAGGCGAGTTCGTAGTAGCCGAGGCGACGTTCGCGCGCGTCGTGCTGCCAGCGGGCGCGCGAGCGGTAGCGCCACGCCGCGGGCGAGGGCGTGACGGGAATCTCCGCGGGCGCTTCGAGGCGCGCGATGCGGCGCAGGCAGTCGCGTATGATCTCGACCTTGGCCCTGAGCTGCGCCTCGTAGTTTAGCTGCTGGAAGTCGCAGCCGCCGCAGCGACCGAAGTAGGGGCAGGGCGGCTCGACGCGCTCCGGCCCCGGCTCCACGATCTCCTTGAGCGCGGCGAAGGCGACGCGCCCCTTGACGCGCTCGACGCGGACGCGCAAGACGTCGCCCGGCGCGGCGAGCGGGACGAAGACCGTGAGCCCTCGCGCGTGCGCCATCCCCGCGCCGCCCGGGATGACGCGCTCGACGACGACTTCGAGCACGTCGCCCGGTCGCGCGCGCGGCCCCGCGTCGGCGGACGGCTCGCTCTCCTGTGGCTCGTCGGTCATTCGCTTCAGAGGTAGAACAGGCTGAGGCGCGGCACGCCGCAGTCCTCGCGCAGGTGCTTGGCGAGCAGGTTGTCGCGCGTCTGCTCGTAGACGGCGCGCTCCATGCGCGCGCGGTAGGGCTTCAACTGCTCCTCCGCCTCGCGGCGGCGCGCCTCGACCCTCTCGGGCTCGACCGAAGAGCGCACCGCGCGGTCGAGCATCGCTTCCAGATCGCAGAGCGCGCCTTCGAGCAGCTCCGCGTCGGGGCGCGCGGCGGCGGCGAAATCCCCCTCCAAGCCCGCGAGGCGCTCCGCCGCGCGCGCGAGCGTTTCGGTCAACTCGTCCTCTCCGCCCCGCGCGAGCCGCGCCTCGCGCGCCCGCACGATCTCGGCGCGCGAGGCCGCGAGGTGCGACGCTATCGCTTCTCGCGGGAACGGCAGGCCGTCGCCCTCGGCCCCTTCCCCGCCGCCCTTGCCAGCGCCCTTGCCCTTCGGCTTCGCGCCGCGCCCGTTCGCCCCCGCCGTCGCGTCGCCCGCGTCGTGCGCGCCCGCCTGCCTGTCGCGCCACTCGGCGAACTGCGCCTCGACCTCCTCCTGACAATACAGAAGAGACTTCACGCTGCGACGCCGCGGCTTCGCCTCGTAAGAGTCGAACGACTGCTCGACCCCGCGCAGCGCCACGTGCAGCGGCACGCCCATCGTCTTCCAGCTCTCGATCAGCGCCCAGTCCATCGGCGAGAGCAGCAGGTGCTTCCCGCGCCGCCGGATGAAGGCGTCCTCGATCTCGGTGAAGTAGTTGAAGTAGTTCAAAGCTGTTAGCTGTTAGCTGTTAGCCAAGACAAAAATTAGAACCTTCGTCGCCGCGATAGAGCGTCCGCCGCCGCGTACTCTGATGCTCTTAGCTGTTAGCTAAAGGCTAATAGCCAACAGCTAATAGCCAACAGCTAACGGCTTCTTTCGTAAATGATCCGCATCCCTTCGAGCGTCAGCGTGTCGTCGACGGTCGTGATCAGCTCGGAGCCGTGGGCGATGAGGGGGGCGAGGCCGCCCGTGGCGACGACGTGCGGCGCGCCGCCGAGTTCTTCGACGACGCGGCGCAGGATGCCGTCAACCAACCCGACGTAGCCGTAGTAGAGCCCCGACTGGATCGAGCCGACTGTCGAAGAGCCGATGACCCGTTCGGGCCGGCGGATTTCCACGCGCGGCAGGCGCGCCGCCCGCGCGAAGAGCGCGTCGGAAGAGATTTGGATGCCGGGCGCGATGACGCCGCCGAGGTACTCGCCCCGCGCGCTGATGGCGTTGCAGGTCGTGGCGGTTCCGAAATCGACGACCACGCACGGCGCGCCGTACTTGGCGAGCGCGGCGACCGCATCCACGATCCTGTCCGCGCCCACGTCCGAGGCGGGCTCGTAGAGGATGGGCATCCCCGTGTCGGTCGTGTGGTCGATGAAGAGCGGCGTGCGGTGGAAGTAGGTCTCCGACATCCGCCGCAGCGTGAAGTTCAGGGGCGGCACGACCGAGGCGACCGCGACGGCGTCGATCTCTTTGAAGTCGATCCCGACGAGCGAGAACAGGTTCCGCGCGTAGACGCCGTACTCGTCCATCGTGCGGTCGCGCACCGTCGTCAGCCGCCAGTGCGCGACCAGCCGCTCGCCCTCGTAGACGCCGAGCGAGGTGTTCGTGTTGCCAACGTCGATGACTAGAAGCATATGCTCACACGCGAAGATGCACGCGCGGGCGCACGGCTGTCAAACTGTGACGCCGTCGAATAGTGTCCAAATTTAAGCTTTTCTCTGTGCGCCCTCCGTGTCCTCTGTGCCTCCGTGGCGAGTGCTTACGATCCTTACCTCACCACAGAGACACGGAGGGCACAGAGGCGGCACAGAGTTCTAATCAAATTAGGACACCACCCGCCATCGAGATCAGCCCGCCACCTCTTCAGGCTCCCGCTTCGCCCCGAACATCTTCTCCTCGATCAGATCGCACGCCGTCCGCGCGCCGTCCTCGCTCCTGACTGCGCGCTCTAGCTCGGCGGCGCGCGCCGCGTAAGCCCCTTCGTCGAGCAGGCGTCGCAGCTCGCGCGCGGCGGCCTCGGCGTTGTACTTCGGGCGCGGGAGCAGGCGGGCCGCGCCGCGGCGCGCGACGCGCGCGCCGTTGTCGAACGGGTCGTGGCTGTAGGGCACGTCGAGCTGCGGTCGCCCGGCGCGCAACGCCTGCCCGGTCGAGCCGACGCCGCCGTGGTGCACGACGACCGAGGCGCGCGGCAAGACCTCCCCGAAGGGCGCGTACTCGAACGCCGCGACGCCCGCGGGCAGTCCTTCCGCCGGTCGGTTGCGCTCGTGGCCGATGAGGAGCAGCGCGCGCCTGCCCACCGAGCGCGCCGCCTTGATCGACTCGGCGTAAAAATCTTTCGCCACCCAGTAGGCGGTCGAGCCGAGCGCGAAAATTATCGGCGGCTCGCCGCCGTCGAGGAAGCGGAGCAGGGCGGGCGGCGACGCGGTCTCGCCGTAGTAGTCGCGCCGGTCGTAGAAGGGGAAGCCGGTGGTGTGCGTGTTGGGCGGGTAGTCGCGCTGCGGCCCGGCCAGCGCCTTGGAGAAGAGCGCGAGGACGAGCGCGGGCGAGTGCTGCCCTTCGAGCATCGGGTTGGCGTCCGAGGGCGGCAGCCCCTCTTCGGCGCGCACCGCGTTGACGGCGCGCACGAGCCCCCGCATCTGGAAGCGCCCGAACGCCATCGCCGCCTGAAAAAAGATCGGGTGCAGCCTGAAGAGGCGGTGCGCCGCCGGGAGCTGCGGCGGCACGAGCGGGTCGTACTTCGAGAAGAGCGACGCGGGCGCGAGCACGCTCGAAGCCCACGCGACGCCCTGCTTCTCGGCGACGAGGCGGCCCATGAAGGTGAGCGGGTGCGTCACGATCAGGTCGGCGCCGCGCGCCGCCGCCGTCAGGTCGTCGTAGATGGCGCGCAGGTAGGGGAGGATTAATCGCCTGAGTATCTCCTCCATGCCCTTGCGCTGATCGATGAACTTCTCGACCAGCTCGCTGAACTCGTCGGGCTCTTCGTGCGTCGGCAGATCGTCGGGGCGGACGGGGCTCAGCTCGACGCCGACCGAGTCCATCTTCTCGCGGTAGACCTCGCTCGTCGCAATCACGGGGCGGTGGCCGCGCGCCTTCAGCTCCAGCGCAATCGCGATGTACGGGTGCACGTCGCCGAACGATCCGAGCGTCGCGAGCACGATTCTCTTTGATGAATGCGGAATGATGAATGCGGAATGATGAATGGAAGACATAAGATGTTTATCTAGGCCGGTGTTGTTTAGCGGTTCTTACCGAAGAGACTGAAATGGCCGTCAACCCGTCGGCTTCTTTGCATGACTCTACTAACTTAGCTTGCGGCACGATATGAGATTCGATTAGAAGTTCCAGCCAGTAGCCCGTTTCTTCCAACTCTTGCAGCCCGCCTTCGACCTTACTTATAAACTCGGCTATCGAACGGGCGCGAACCGCTTCCCGGTAGTGCGCGCCGACCGACGTTCCACTGCGTAACATTTGCTTTCCCAAAACTTGCGCTTCTGTAGTTTTAGGAAGCGAACAGTATAGGCGCACCACACGCAGAGCAAACTCTTTCGTCCGGCGACTCAAGTCCTGTTTCACACGCCTCTTTTCCGTTTCTTCATTCATCATTCATCATTCATCATTCATCATTCATCATTCATCATTCATCATTTGTCTTAATGCCGTCACGTCGCCGGCGCGGACGATCCTGATCTCGCCGCCGTCGAGTTCTACGCGCAGCGCGCCGTCGGCTTCGAGCCCTCGCGTCGTGCCCTCGATGGTCTCGTCGCCGAGGGCGACGCGGACGCGCTTGCCCGCGGCGTAAGACGAGGCGGCAGACCACGCGCGGAGCGTCGCCTCCGCGCCGCGCGGCTCGTGCAGCTCTGCGTAGCGGCGCGCGAGGTGGCGCACGAGCGCGTCGAGCAGCGCGCCCGTCTCCGCGCGCGCGCCCGTCTCCGCTTCGACCGAGGTCGCGCGCCCGGCGATCTCCGGCGGGAAGGCGTGGTCGCTCAGGTTGACGCCGATGCCGAGCACGCACGCGCGCCCGCGCGGCGTCTCAATCGCCTCGGCGAGGATGCCGCAGATTTTCCGCCCGCGCGCCAGCAGATCGTTCGACCATTTGATGTCGGCCTCAAGCCCGCACGCCTCGGCGAGCGCGTCGCGCACGGCGACGGCGGCCATCAAAGTGATGAGCGGCCACCGCGCCGCTTCGACGCGCGGGCGCAGGACGACGCTGAAGTAGAGCCCCGCGTCTTTGGGCGAGACCCACTCGCGCTCGCGCCGCCCCCGCCCCGCCGTCTGCTCCCTCGCCACCACGCACAAGCCTTCGCCCGCGCCCGCCACGGCCTGCCGCGCCGCCTCCGTGTTGGTCGAGGGCAGCGAATTGAAGTATAGAACGGTCGTCCGGAACGGTTGGCCCATCTTAGTTCGGCATCGCCCGCGTTAGTTTATGATCAGTCCCCCGCAAAGTCTTTCGGCGAGTGATGGGGTCTGAAGACGCCTTGCGCTGCCGCGCGCCGCGGAACGACGGCGGACGCGCCGCAGCGTGTCAGGTGCGGCGCGCCCTTGTTGTAGAATGAGCGGGCGGTGGCTGAGTTCGATTCATACGCGCACGACTACGAGGCGCTGCACGGCGAGAGCGTGCGCGCGTCGGGCTTCCCCGCGTCGCACTTCGACGAGTACAAGATCAAGGAGGTCGCGCGCCAGCTCGCGCGGCTCGGCCTGCGGGATCGGGCCATCAAGTTCCTCAACTTCGGGTGCGGCATCGGCAAGAGCGAGCGGTACGTGCGCGCGTACCTGCCGCGCGCGCACGTCTACGGCGTGGACGTGTCGTCTAAATCAATCGAGGCGGCGAGGGGGCGCAACCGCGATCTGGAAAACGTCTCCTTCGCGGTCTTCGACGGCGAGCGGATCCCCTTCGACGCGGAGTTCGACGTGGCCTTCGTCGCCAACGTCTTCCACCACGTCCCGCGCGCCGATCACGTGCGGACTTTGCGGGCGCTGCGCGGCGCGCTGAAAGACGGCGGCCTGCTCTTCCTCTTCGAGCACAACCCGCTCAACCCGCTGACGCGCAAGACCGTGCGCGACTGCCCCTTCGACGAGGGCGCGGTGCTGCTTGAGCCCCGGTACGCGCGCCGCATCCTGCGCGAAGCGGGCTTCGCCGGGAGCACAGTCAACTTCACACTCTTCTTCCCCGCCGCGCTCGCCCGCCTCGCCCCGCTCGAAAAGTATTTACGCAAGCTCCCGCTCGGCGCGCAGTACTACTTCGTCGCGCGCCGCGGTTGATCTCACCCGCACGGCCCGCGGGCACACGGCGAGGTCGGGCTTGAGCGGGGCGGGAGAAATATTCACCGCGGAGACGCAGAGAGGACGCGGAGGGGGCGCGGAGGGCTTGCCTTCCTCCGCGCCCCCCTCCGCGACTCCTCCGCGCCCCCGCGGTGAATGTCTTTCTATCGCACCAGACGTCGGGCTGGGCCGCGGGCGCACTCCTTAAAGTCATCAGTCGCGCGCGTCGAGCGCGTAGGCTTGCAGCCGCTCGCCCTTGGCGGTGTAGAGCAGGTCGGAGACTTCGTCGCTGATGAAGCGCGCGTCCGGGTCGGAGAGGCGGACGGCGCGCGCCGTCTCGCCCGTGTTGAGGTTGACGCCCGCGAGCCCGTTCCCCTCGCCCCTCAAGTCCGTGTAGAAGTACATCCACTGTCCGCGCAGCGCGGCCAGCCGCTCGCGCCGCCAGAGGAAGCGCGAGAGTCGTTCGAGCTGGTTCGCCGGATCGACACGGTCGAGCAGGCCCTCCTCGACGCCTTCGCGCGACGGTCGCGGCAGCCGCGGCGCGCCCAGACTCGCGGCGCTGCGCGCGCGCGACGCGACGCCGACCGCCCCGCGCGCGCGCGCGGCGAGGCCGTAGGCGGCGAAGCGCGACGAGACCTGATCGCGCGCGGCGTCCGCCGCGAGCGAGGCGAAGTCGGGCATAGAGATTTGCGCGGCGAGGCCCGACCAGCGCAGCGCGCCGAGGCCGCGGGCGAGCTGCGCGCCGCGGAAGGCGGTCGTGGCGACGCCGCCGTAACGGAAGTAGAGCGAGGCGGCGCGCGCGGCGACCGCCGCCACCGTTCGCAGCAGCCCGCGGCCCGGCGGCTCGTGCTTCGCGCGCCACACTTCGGCGACGCCGTCCGCCCCGCCCGCCGCGACCGCGAACGCCGCGACCTCGCTCCGCCCGCCCACCACGGCCTCGCCGCGCTCGTTGACGACGAGGAAGGCGGCGCGCTCGACGTGGTGCGAGACCTTCGCGCGCCGCTTGCCCGTGCGCGCGTCGAGCGCGATCAGATCGTCGCGGTCGGCGACGAGGATCGTCGCGGGGTCGGGCACGGCGATGTTCGTGATGCCTTTGTCCGCGCCCTTGAAGCGCCACAAGACCTTCCCCGTCGCGGCGTCGACGGCGCTCACGCCGTAGGGGCCGCGCGCCGCCAGCTCGCCGTCCTTGAGCCGCGCGAACTCGCCGCCCGTGCGGACGTAGAGCACGCCGCCGAGCATGAGCATCTCCGGCGTCAGCCCTAAATCCTTCGCCTCCCAAGCGGTGTCGCCCGTGGCGCGCGAGACGGCGCGCACGCGACCGCGACCGGAGGTGTAGACGAACTGATCGTCGGCGAGCGGATCGGCCTCCGTCAGCGCGAGGCCGTCCTCGTTGACCTTGAACTTCTCGCGCAGCTTACCCTCCCGGCCCTCGCGCGCGTCGAGCGAGGTCACGCCCTCGTAGAAGAGGTAGAGCCGCCCGTCGAGGAAGGCGGGCGCGCGGTAGTTGTGCAGCGTGTAGGCGACCTTGCGGTCGTCGTCCCTCCACTCCGAGGGCATCAGCTCGATCTCGGATTCGAGATCGTACTTCCACAACTCCCTGCCCGTCGCCAGCTCGAAGACGTGGACGGCGGGCTTGCGCTTAAAGCCCTCGCGCGCCGCAGCGCGCGCATCGCGCACGAAGACCGCGGCGAGCAGCCCCGCGTCCGCGTCCACCGCCGACTGCAAGACCGCGCCCTTCACCTTGTCGGTCTGCCAGAGCGTCCTGCCCGTCAACACGTCGGCGGCTTCGAGCCGCGTCCTGTCCTTCTGCTCGTAGCTGAGCAGTAAGAAATCGGTGCCGGGCACGGGCGCGACGTCCTCCTCGTCGAAGCGCGCGCCGCGCCGCCGCCACAGCACGTCTCCCGTCTCGCCGTCGATGGCGTAGAGAGACGAGTCGGTGCCCGCGACGACGACGCCCAGCTCCGTCTGCTGGTAGAAGCGCACCTCGCCGTCGAGCCTCGCCTCCCACGCGGGGCGCGGCGCGGCCCGCGCGGCTGAGAGCAACGACAGCGCGAAGAGGGACGCGGCGAGCGCGCAGAGAGCGACGCGGGCGCGTGTGTTCACAGACGTTTCGGGTTCGGGCATCTTTTCACACGGGTGATGAAATTTTGATCGCGGGGAGAATGAGGAAAGTATAGCCGAGCGTTCCGACAAAAACGAATGCGGCAAAACGGAAGGGACGCCGCTGCCGCGCGGCGTCCCTTGGGATCGGGTCGGCTTCGGCGCGACGCTCAGCCGAGCACGCCGCGGAACTTCGCCGCGCTCGCGGCGTAGCCGGGGAAGACTTTTTTGAGGTCGGCGTTGCCGAGGTGCTTCTGCGCGACCTCGCCGAACACGTCGCGGAAGTCTGTGGTGAGCGCGAGGTCGCGCCCCTCGTTGAGCTTGTCCTCGGCGAGCGTGGGCCAGTCGCCGTAGACTCTGCCGCCGCGCGCCGCGCCGCCGACGACGAACATCGCGTTGGCGTGGCCGTGATCGGTGCCGCGGTTGCCGTTCTCGCGCACCGTGCGCCCGAACTCCGACATCGTGAGGATGACGACGTCGTCCATGCGCGCGCCCAAGTCCGCGTAGAGGGCCGCGAGCCCCGCGCCGAACTCGGTGAGGCGGAGCGCGAGCTGGCCGCGCGCCGCGCCCTGGTTGACGTGCGTGTCCCAGCCGCCCACGTCCGTGAACGCGACTTCGAGCCCGACGCCCGCCTTGATGAGCTGCGCGATCTGCAACAGCGCGTTGCCGTAAGGCGTGCGCGGGTACTGCGCGCCGTTCTCCGGCTTGTACTGCGCGGGGTTGACCTTCTTCAAATAGTTGATCGCCTCGAAGGTCTCCTTGCCCGTCCCGCCGAGCGCGTCTCCCGCCGCCGTGTCGTAGATCGACTCGAAGCCGCCCTGCACGGACTGCGAAGCCTGTCCGGCGCGCACCGTGAAGTCGTTCAAGTTGGCGATGGCCAGCGCGGGCGCGCGGCCCTGCAACACGCGGGGCAGGTTCTGCGTCATCGAGACGGCGCGGAAGGGCGACGCCTTCGCTTCGGGGCTCGCCTGCAAGTAGCGGTTGAGCCAGCCGTCGCCCGTCGACTTGAGCCCCGGCGTGCCCGACTCCATGTAGTCCTGCGCGTCGAAGTGCGAGCGCGTGTTGTCGGGCGAGCCCGCGGCGTGAACAATCGCGAGCCGCTTCGCGTCCCAGATCGGCTTGAGCGGCGCGAGCGCGGGGTGGAGGCCGAAGAAGCCGTCGAGGTCTACGACCGACTCGCCCGCAGCCGCCTTGCCCGGCCACGGGATGGCGAGCGTCGGGCGCAGCGCGTAGTAATTCTTCTCGCCGTGCGGCACGACCATGTTCAGGCCGTCCACCGCGCCGCGCTGGAAGACGGCGATGAGCGTCTTGCGCCGGCCCGTCGCCATCCCGCCCGTGATCTGATTCGCCCCCTGCGCCAGCGCCGCGCGCTGCAAAAACGACGGGGCCAGCCCCGCCGCGCCCACGCTCGCCAGCGCCACGCCGCCCGACTTCAGAAAGAATCTACGGTTCATCATTCACCTCAAAAGCCGCGACAGGCAAACCGTGACAAGTGACGGGTAAAACCTTTTTCTTTCTCGTCACCCGTCACCCGTCACTTGTCACTGGCGTTGGAATTCCGGCGAGCCGAGGATGAGCGCGGCGATGCGCGCCGTGTCGGAGACGGGCGCGTTGTTCGCCGCGAGCTGTGTGCGCTGCGCGCCGCGGCGACCGCCGCCGCCCGCGACCGGCGCGTCCATCATCGCGTCGGCTGACGCGTTGGCAATCGTCGCCGCGCCGCCGTCGTTGGCCGTCGGGGGCGCGGGCATCGTCGCCGGCGAGGCGGGCGCTAGGTTCGCCGCCGCGCCGTCGAGTTGTTTTAAGAGCGACGCCTTGGTCGCGGGCGAGATGTCGCCCTGTAGGATGACGGACGCGAAGGCGTCGATGACGCGCGACTTGTCGGTCGCGCCGTTCTGCGGCGCGACCGCGAAGCGCGAGAGATCGACGCGCGTGCCGGGGATGCGGTTCGAGACGAGCGCGAGCGCGAAGTTGATGCGCTCAAGGAGCGCGCCCGTGTTGACCCAGTGCTCGGCGGTGTCGGGGTAGCCGGTCGGGGCTTGGTACTGGTAGAGCGGCTCGCCCATGCGCGCGATCCACTGGTGGAGCGCGGGCGCGGCGTTGGTGTCGCCGCCGAGCGCGCGCACCGCCGAGACCGCCAGCTCGAAGGGCGTCTTGATCTTGGCGCGGTAGTTGGACGGGGAGTTGAACTCCGGCGAGGAGAAGAGCGCGCGCAGCGTCTCGCGGATGTCGCCGTCGGATTTAGTGAAGGCCGCCGCGACGCGGCTGACCAGCTCCGGCGTCGGCTCGTCCATCACGAACTTGCGCGCGAGCTTGGTCGCGACGAACTTCGCCGTCGAAGGGTGATGCGCGAGGATGTCCAAGACGGCGAGGCCGTCGCTCATGCCGCCGCCCGCCGGTATCTTGTGGCCGAGCACGTTCTTCTCGCCGTCGTCGTGCAGGCGCGGGTTGAAGTAGAAGGTGCCGGAGTTCTCCGCCTTCATCAGGCCGGAGAGACGGCCGTAGCCGCGCGGGTCGAGGATCGTCCAGCCGGTGAAGCAGCGCGCCACCTCCTGCACGTCCTTCTGCGTGTAGCCGCCGTCAACGCCCAGCGTGTGCAGTTCCATCAGCTCGCGCGCGTAGTTCTCGTTGATGCCGCGCTTGGGGCGCGCCGTTGCGGGCTGCGCGGGGGCGCGCTGCGGGAGCGTCTGCGCCTGCTGCCGCCGCTGCGGCATGCGGTCGCGCCGCGCGCCGGGCGCGCCGCCGAGGAGCGGGCGCTCCTGACGCATCAGGCCGCGCCGCACGCCGCCCGCGTTCGCGTTGGGCGCGACGCTCTGGAAGTTGTCGAGGTAGAAGAGCATCGCGGGGCTCTCAGCCGTGGCGACGAGCAGGTCTTTGAACTTGCCGAGCGTGTGCGGGCGGATCACGTCGCGGTCGTAGGAGACGAGCAGCCAGCGATCCGCGCCCTTCGGGGCGAAGATGTTGAAGTGGTTGGTCCAGAAATCGACGAGCGACTCCTGCAACTGCCGCTCGCTGTAGACGGCGCGGATGATGCGCGACGCCTGTAGCTCAGCCGTCACGCGCTGCGGCAGCAGCAGCCCGTTCTCGCGGTAGAAGGCGGCGACCGCCTGACGGTACTCGGCGCGGTTCAGGTCGATTGCCGGGGCTTGATTCGGGTTCACGTCCGGCATCGCGTTCGCCGTCGCGTTCGGCGCGCCAGCCGTCGCGTCCGCAGGCTTCGCCGCCGCGCCGCCCGCCGCGGCGTCCGGCGTCTTGCGGTTGTCGCGCAGCTCCGCGAGTTCCGCCGGGAGCTTGCCCTCGCGCTGCATCCGGCGCAGCAGGGAGTTGGGCTGCGGGTACTTCGCGAGCAGCTCGCCCGAAGAGAGCTTCAGCACTTCGAGGTTCGCGAGCCGCGCCTCCGCCGCCGAGTCGTCGATGGTCTCGGGGCGGAGCTGCTGCTCGACGTATTTCTCAACGCCCATTTTCTTGACGCGCTCGGCGTCGCCCGGTCGCGCGCCGAAGGCCAGACGGTTGAGCACGTGGGCGGCGCGCTGCTCCTCCGTGAGCTTGTGCGGCGCGGCCTTCGCGCGCGCCTGTCGCGCGCCCGCGTTCGCCACGGGCAGCGCGCACGCGACGAGCGCGAGGGCGAGCAGGAGGGCCGAGGCGCGCCGGGGCGCGGGGTTGAGCGGGCGTCGCCGCCGGTCGGTTGCTGTTTTCATGATCATAACCGTGGTCGAAAAAGTATTCGGGCGCTCGCCAGACGTTGGCTTTAACCGACAGTTTAGACGCGCCGCCGCCCGCTTTAGTCGAACAATTGTTCGGCCCGATGATACACCCGGAGGGCCGCCCCGCGCGAAAGCAGAGGGCCCCGAAAATCACTGATTTTCGGGGCCCTTTAGACCTCCCGGGCGGTTAGAAGCTGCCGCGCCGTCGCCGGGTCGGAAACTCGGTTCCGGGCGCGTCAGTCCTCCGGCGTCCTCCGGGGCGAGGGCTGCGGGCGCGGCTGCCCGGAGACGGGGCGCGGGTAGCTGACGGGGCTGCGGTTGCCTTCCCTGTCCACGGCGCGCACGCCGAAGAAGTAGTTGTCCTTCGACATCCCCTTCGCCGTGTAGCTCGTCGCGGCGCCGACCCAGAGCGAGTCCGTCCAGACCGGCGAGGTGGTGTCGCGCCAGACCACCTCGTAGCCCGCCACGTCGGGCTCCGCGTTCGCGTCCCACTGGAGATCGGTATCGACCGAGAGACGCCGCGTGTTGATGCCGACGTTCTTCGGGCGCGCGGGCGCGAGCGCGAGCGAGGCTAACGCGGCGCAGTTGGCGCGGGCGACATTGGCGACGTACTCGAAATCGACGAACTCCGGCAGGTCGCCGTACTGCACGCCGCTCTCCGTGCGGACGTTCTGGTGCTGGTGGTTGAAGTCCTCGTTCGGCTCGGTGAAGCGGACAGCCGGGTAGCCGCGCTCAAGGAACGGGATGTGATCGCCGCCGCGCCCGTAGCGATCCCTGCGGTAGAAGAGCTTGACCTGAAAATCTTTCAGGTAGGTGTCGGCGGCCTCCTTGATGAAGCGCGCGAGCTGGCGCGAGGGCGAGTCGTTCTCGCCGCCCACCGAGCGGCGCGTGCGCGCCTCCTCCTCCGTCTCGTTCGAGGGCACGCCCTCGGAGAAGACGCGCAGGGTCTTCCGATCCCGCACGCCGTTGCCGCCCAGAGTGTTGCCGACGATGTCGTTCGTGAACATCCCGTCGACGTTCATCCCCGACTTCTTCGCCTCCTCCGCGAAGTGCGTCGAGCCCAGCAGGCCCTGCTCCTCGCCCGCGACCGCCATGAAGACTATCGTCGCGTCGAACTGCCGCTTCGCCATCACGCGCGCCATCTCAAGGACGGCAGCCGTGCCCGACGCGTCGTCGTTCGCGCCCGGCGCGTCGCACTCGGCGTCGGTCGGGCTCGTACACATCGAGTCGTAGTGGCCGCTGACGACGTAGACGCGCGAGGCCGACTCGGCTTGCGTCCCCTTGAGCGTCGCGACCACGTTCGTCAGCACCGTGTCTTTCGGCACGCGCCCGCGCGGGGGCGGCTGCGCCGCCTGCGTGTAGGACTGCTTCTCGACCGTCATGCGCCCGCCCGACGCGGCGGCGGCCTGCTGGAATTCCGCGAAGAGCCAGTCGCGCGCCGCGCCGATGCCGCGCGCGGGGTTGTCCTGAACGGAGAGCGTGTTGCGCGTGCCGAAGCTGACGAGCTTGCGGATCGTGCGCTCGACGTTGCGCGCGTCGATCTCGGAGAGCATCCGCGCGATCTCCGGGTCGCGGCGCGGCGGGCGCGCCTCCGCCTGTCGCGCGTTCTTCGACTTGGCTTGATCGCCCTGCTGCGTCTTCGAGTGATCGTTTTTCCCCGCCCGCCCGCCCCGCGCGGGCGTCGCCGCGAGTTGAAGGGCGAGCGCCGCGGCGAGCGTGTGCGTGACGAGCGTGCGCGCGCATCGTGCGCGTGTGCGAGTGTTCGACATCAAGGTGGGCTCCTTTCGCGGGCGGGCGAGGCCGCCCGGCACGTCGAGAAAGTTTAAGTTCGGGTTCCGCCGGGGGTGATTATACCTCACGCGCTTTCAGGCTTCGCGCGCTCGCGCGCGACGAGTACGCGGCGCAGGATTTTGCCCGAGGGCGACTTGGGGATCTGCTCGACGAACTCGACGAGCCGGATTTTCTTGTGCGGCGAGACGTGCGCGGCGACGAAGGCGATCAGCTCGTCGGCGGTCGCCGCGCCGCCGGTTTTCAGCACGACGAAGGCTTTCGGCACCTCGCCCGCCCCCTCGTCGGGCGAAGGGACGACGGCGGCGTCGGCGACCGACGGGTGCGTGACGAGCAGCGCCTCCAGCTCGGCGGGCGCGACCTGAAAGCCCTTGTACTTGATCAGCTCCTTCCGGCGATCCACGATGAAGAAGTGGCCGTCGTCGTCGGCGTAGCCGATGTCGCCCGTGTGCAGCCAGCCCCCCTCGTCGATTGACTGCGCCGTGGCGTCGGGCCGGTTCAGGTAGCCCTTCATCACCTGCGGCCCGCGCACGCAGATTTCGCCTTCTTCACACGCGCCCAGCTCCGCGCCGGTCTCCACGTCGACGATCTTGCAGTCGGTGTTGGGCACGGGCAAGCCCACCGACCCGGGCTTGGCGCGCGCCGGATCGTGCGGGGCCATGTGCGTGCCGGGCGAAGCCTCGGTCATGCCGTAGCCCTGCTTGACGTGGCAGCCGAGCCGCCGCCCGACCTCGCGTTCGAGTTCCGCGCCGAGCGGCGCGGCGGCGGAGAAGACGGTGTGCAGGCTCCCGAGATCGTAGCGCGCGACCGACGGGTGCTTCGCGAGCGCGAGCATGATCGGCGGGACGACGTGCGCCATCGTCACCCCGTACTTCTCGACGACGCCGAGGAACTCTTCGAGGTCGAAGCGCGGCAGCACGACCGTCGTTGCGCCCGCGTAGAGGGAGAAGTTCATGATCACGTTCAGGCCGTAGATGTGGAACATCGGCAGCGCGCAGACGAGCGTGTCCGTTTGAAGCGCGTGCTCCGTCCCCTCGATCTGCCGCAGGTTCGCGACGAGGTTGCGGTGCGTCAGCATCACGCCCTTCGACTCGCCCGTCGTCCCGCTCGAATACGGCAGCGCGACCAAGTCTTCGCGCGGATCGATCTCGACCTCGGGCGCGACGCCGTCCGGCCCGCACAACTCCGCGAACGGCGTCGCCGCGCCGTCGCGCCCGCCCAAGACGAACAGCTCGCGCAGGGGCAGGCGCGCGCACGCCTCCCGCGCGCGCCCGAGCAGCGCGGGCGCGGCGAGCAGGTACTTGGCGCGCGAGTCTCCGAGCTGCTTGGCGATCTCCGCGGCGGTGCAGAGCGGGTTGAGCGTGGTGACGACGCCGCCCGCGAGCGCGACGGCGTGGAAGGCGACGGCGTACTCGACCGCGTTCGGGCTCAGGATCGCGAACACGTCGCCCTTCGCGAGCCCGCGCGCGCGGAGGCCCGCCGCGGCGCGGCGCACCGACTCTTCAAGCTCGGCGTAGCTCGCCGCGCGCCCCGTCACGCCGTCGATCAGCGCGGGCTTGTCGCCAAGGCCCCGCGCGCGCCCGAAGACGAACGGCGTGAGCGCCATCTCCGGGACACCGACTTCGGGGTATGAGCCGCGGAAGATCATAAGAGCCGTGACGGGTGAACCGTGACGGGTGACAGGAGGAAGACGTAAACCGTGGCAGGTGACAGGTGACAGGTGATGAGGGAGTAATGGGTAATGAGTAATGAGTAGTGAGTAATGAGTGATGAGTGATGAGTGATGAGTGATGAGTTGAGGCAATTCTTTCCTCACTACTTAATACCCATCACTCATCACTCATCACTCATCACTTCTTCCCCGTCACCTGTCACCGTTAACCCGTCACGGCTTTATCTTGTACGCGCGCCCCTTCCAGACGACGACCACTTCGCCGCCGAGCGAGTTCGCGATGCGCGCGATCTCGGGCTCGTCGGCGACGAGCGCGCGGTACTGCTCGGAGTTGCGGCGCACGACCGTCGTCGCCCGCGAGGAGTTGTAGGCCGTGTCGATCCACGAGTCGCCCTCGCGGCGGAACTTGCGACCGGCGACCGTGCGCGTCTCGGCGGATGAATCGCCCGCGCGCTCGTTGTCGCGCCGCCCCCTGTCATCACGGGCGCGCGCGTCCTCCCGCGCACGGGTCTCGGACTGACGGTTGCGCGCGCCGCCCGCGCGGTCGGCGGACGACGCGTTGTCCGCGTCGAGCGCGGCGCGGTTCAGCGTGCGCGCCGAGGGCGCGGCGTTTTCGGACAGTTCGCCCCGCCTCGGCTCGGCGCGGCGCGACTTCTGCGCCTCCTTCTTCTCCGCGACCTCCTCGTCCTTCGCGGACTTCACCACCTCTTTCGCCGCCCCCAACACTTCGTCCTGCGGCTTGGGCTGCGGCGCGGGCGTCGCCGCGAGCGCGGGCACGCTCGCCGCGGCGGGCGGCGGCGGCACGTCCTCTACGCGCCGCTGCGCCACTTCCGGCTGCGGCACGCCCGCCGTGACGGGCGCTCCCTCGACCGGCGCTGACGCGCCCGACCCCGCCGCGCCCGGCCCTTCCGCGCCGGGACGTGCGGGCTCCGTCAGGCCACCGGCCCGCGCCTCTTCCCGCCCCGCAGCCACTTTGGCGTCGTTGCGTGCAACTTGGCCCTCGGCCATCGCGGCGGGCGCGTCGTTAGTTTGCGCCTGCGGCTGCTGCACGGGCTGCTGGCCGGAGACTGCCGTCGCTCCCCGCTCCGGCTCGGCGGCGGTCGAGTTGGCCGTTCGCGCCGCGCCCGGTCGCGCCCCGCGCAACTCGTCTCGCGGGACCTGCTTCATCAAGACGAGCGCGACGACGCCGACGCACAGCAGTGCGACGACCGGCATCGCGTAGCGCCACGCGCCCGGCGCGAACAGCGCGGCGAGCCACGAGCGACGCGACGCGGAGACGTTCTCTTCCTTCGAGACCGCGGGCTCGTCGCGCGCGGGCGCGACGTTCGCGGCGAGCGCGAGGCCGGTCGCCGCGCGCCGGCAATCGTCGCAGTCCGCGAGGTGCGAGAGGTAGCGCGTGCGCGCCGCCTCGGGCGCGGCGTTCTCGGCGAAGGCGTTCAGCTCGTCGGCGTCGAGATGTTCCGCAGGCGCGACGCCTTGATCCGGCGAAAGACCGTCGCGCGAGAACGCCGCCGCGCCCCGGCCCGCGCGCGCCGCGTCGCGCCGCGCGTGATCGCGCAGCAGTGCGTCGGTCTCTCTGTCGAACTCAGGCTTCATCGCGAAAACTTTATTTCGAGAACTCTTCGTCGTGTTTCGACGCGCTCTCGCGCGCCGTTGTTAGAACGCCCCGCGGCGCGTGATCTTGCGCCGCGCCGCTTCACTTCCGAGACCGGCTTCGGCCTCACTTGTCGGTCGGCACGCTCACTCGTACAACTCCTCGCGCTGCTCCGCCGCGGGCTCGACGGCGAGCAAGGGCGAGAGGTCCGCGTCCGTGCGCTCGGCTGACTCGGCGAGCGCGCGCCGCGCCTCCTCGCGCGTCCACCCGCGCTCCCGCGTCAAAATATTCTCTATCCCGTCGCGCACCTCGGCGTGCAGTCGCGTCAGGCGGCGGCTCGCCGTCGCCTCGTGGACGCCCAGCACCGCGCCCGCCTCGCGCAGGCGCAGGCCGTCGAAGTAGTAGAGCTTGATCAGGAGCCTGTCCTCGGCTGAGAGCCCGGCGACGGTGCGCGCGAGCGCGTCGTGCAGCGCGCCCGACGCCTCCGCGCGCGCGTGCGCGAGTTCCGGGTCGGGCGTCGGCGCGACCTGAAAGCCCTGCTCGCCCGCCGCCGGCTCGTGGGCGATGCGGTCGAAGTCCGCGTCCTCTTCCGTCTGCATGAGGCGCGCGCTCTTGCGGTGACGGTCGACGGCGAGCTGCGCGACGACGGCGCGCAGCCACCCGCCCAGACTCCCGCAGCCCGAATAGTAGGCGAGCTTGCCCGCCGCCGCGCCGCCCTCGCCCGCCGCGCGC
>DASVQC010000045.1:0-14937 GCA_036389335.1 Pyrinomonadaceae bacterium
CGCGGCGCGCGGCCCACGCGCTTTCACACCCTTTCACGCCTTCAGGCTTGATCGCCGGGGTTCTCGCGCGCCGCGCGCGCTCAACGACCGAGCGCGCCCCAGACGAAGGCGAGCGCCTGCTCGCCGCGCGCGTTGAGGAACGACCAGCCGTGATCGCCGGGCGCGAGCGTGAACTCGTGACGCACGCCCGCCTCGGTGAGCGCGGCGTCGAGCTTCTGGTTGCCGCCCTGAAAGCCGTAGCGGTCGTGGTCGCCCACGTCGAAGTAGATTTTGAGCCGCTTGATCTGCGCCGCGTTCGCGCGCGCGAGCGCGAGCGGGTTGTTCGCCTGAAAGTAAGCGAGGTCGGGCGGCGTGCCGAAGAGTTTGGTGGCGAGCGCGTAGCGGAAGCCCGCGCGCCGATCCGCCTGATCGGCGGGCGCGGCGGGCAGCTCGTCGAAGAGCGCGGCGCTGTGCGCGGCCACGCCCGCGAACGCTTCCGGGTGCTTGAACGCGATCAGGAGCGCGCCGTAGCCGCCCATCGAAATCCCCTCGACGACGCGCGCCGACGGCTTGGCCAGCGTGCGGTAAGTCTTATCGACGAACGGCAGGAAATCTTTGACGACGGCGTCCTCGTAGCGCGCGCCGTCCTTCGCGTTCAGGTAGAAGCTGTTCGCCCCGAACGGCATCGCGACGATGAAATCGCCTACCTTCCCCGCCGCCCTCAACGCTTCGAGCCGCGCCTGCATCCCCTCCTTCTCCCAACTGCGCTCGTCGTTGTTGAGCCCGTGGAGGAAGATGACGACCGGGTACCGCTGCTGCTTCTTCGCGTCGTACGAGGCGGGCAGCGAGATCGCGCAGCGCACCTTCTGCCCGAGCGCCGCCGACTCGAACTCCGTGTACTCGACGCGCCCCAGCGCCGCCGCGGCGGCGGGGGCCGCCTGCGGGGCCTGCGCCCGCCGCGCGCCCGCGGCGCACGACGGGGAGAGGCACCCGACGAGTAAGACGACGAACGCCGCGCGCGAGGCGGCGCGGCGTCGGTCGGCGTTGTTGCGTCCGGGGTTGGGGCCGGCGGTCGCGGGCCCGTCGATGACTTTCAAACCCTGCACGTCCTTTCTCTTTCGCGCCGCGCGCCGGGGCCGGCCCCGGCGCGGCGTCAGCCCTGGTTCGAGGGGTGTGTGGGGAAGTGGTTGAGGCCGAGGCGCGCGGCGGAGCGGTCGGAGAGATCGATCATCGACGCCGCGGCGATGGCCGCCGCGATGCAGATGGTCTCGCTGATCTCCTCCTTCGTCGCGCCGAGCGCCAGAGCCTTCTTCATGTGCCCGTCGAGGCAGCCTTCGCACTTGGCGACGAGCGACGCCGCGATGGAGATCAGCTCCTGCACCTTCGGGTCGAGCACGCGCCGCTCCGGCGTGTAGTACAACTCCTTGTAGTACGCGCCGTAGACCTTCTTCATGCGCGGCTCCAACATCGAGTAGGAGGACGCCGCGGCGTCGCCCGCAACGGGGATGCGCACGCCCGTCTCGTCGTCGACGACCGCCGGCGCGCGCTCGATGGGGGCCGTGTCGCCCCCGGACGCGCCGTCGCCGGCGCGCGACTTTGCCGTCGTCGCCGCGGGCGACTGCTGTGCTGCCTTCTCGTCCATCGAAAATTCTCCTCGCGCGCGAGTTCGGGCGCGCTTATTTCAGTTTCAGCCTCTCGGTGAGCGTGCGGTCGCCGTAGTGGAACTTGACCTCGACGTCCCGGCCCTTCTTGCCGACCCACATCTGCAACTGATCGACGGGGTCGCCGCCCTTCTCGAACTTGACCGTCTTCTGCGTGACGAGGACGGCGTCCTTCGGCACTTCGACGAACACGTCGCCCGCCTTGAGGAACGTGCCGCCCTCCTCCGCCGGCTTGAACCATTCGAGCGCGAGCGTCATGTCGGTGTTCGCCTTCGCGTTGCGCGGCGTGATGACGAAGGCGTAGTCGCCCGGCTTGAGGTCTTTGCCGTCGTAGGAGGCGGGCACGGCGAGGTGGAGGTGCGCGATGGGCCACGCTCTGCCGGCGTAGTAGCCGCCGTTGCGCGCGTCGATGCCGGTCTCGATGTAGCCGAAGGTGGCCTCGCCCCACGGCAGGTTGAGGTATCGCACCTCGACCGCCTTCGGCTCCTTGCCGTAGTCGGCTGAGGCGGACTGGATGGTCGTCAGCTTGCGCTTGTCGGTCTTCGCCGTACTCATCTGGCCCATCCCCTCCTGCGCCTGCGCGCACGCGGCGGTTAGGGCGACGAGGGCGAGCGCGGCGACGAAGAGGCGCGCGCGGGATGCGTGTGACGTTTTCATTAAAGTTTCTCCCATCTCAAAGTTTTTCGTTCGCGTGCGGTGGCCCGATTGTCGCCTTAGATACGCGCGGGGGGGCGCGTCTGTTTCAAGCCCGCCGCTCGCGACAGCGCCCCGCCGGCGCGTTATTCGATAACTCGGAGCCGCGATCCGAATCTGCAAATGTGCGCCGCGCGCGCCGCGCCCTTCAGCGCGCGCCTTGGTCGCGCTCGACCGTCTGCAGGAACCCGACGAGCGCGCCCATGTACTCGTCCGGCGCGGCGTCGAACGCGCGCCCGTGCGTCGCGCCCGCGACGACGAGCTTGCGCTTGAGCGGGTTCGGCGCGGCGGCGTAGAGCGGCTCGAGCACCGTCTCGTTCGGCATCCTCCGGTCGTCGCCCGATCCGATAAAAAAGATCGGCTGGCGGATGCCGCGCACGGCGCGCAGCGCGTCGAAGTCAGCCGCCGCGAAATTCATGCGCCACGCCGTAAACTTTATCAACAGCGGCGCGAACGGGAAAGCCGGGATCGGCGTGAGGCGCTTGATGTGGTGCCGCGCCGTGTCGGCGAACGACAGGAAGCTCGACTCGGAGACGACGCCCGCGACCCGCTCGTCCCCCTGCGTCTCCGCCGCGGCCAACAGCGTCGCCGCCGCGCCCATCGAGACGCCGAAGAGCACGACGCGGTTCTGCGGCTCGCGCGCCTCGGCGAATTTCAGCGCCGCCTCCACGTCGCGCCGCTCGTAGTAGCCGATGGACGAGAACTCGCCGCTGCTGTGGCCGTGCCTGCGGAGATCGTAGAGCAGGACGCCGTAGCCCTGCTGCCAGAGGCGAAGCCCGCGCTCCATCGTCTCGTAGCGCGAGCGGAAGAGCCCGTGCGTCATCACGACCGTCAGGCGGTGCGCGCGCGACGGCAGGTACCAGCCCGAGAGCTTCGCGCCGTCCGACGAAGTGAACGACGCGTCCTCGAACGTCGCGCCGCGCGCGGCGGGCGTGTCCGTGCGCGCCCTCTCGTCGGGCCTCGTCCCCGCCTTCGTGATCGCGAAGCTCAGCAGCCACGGCAGCGCGACGAAGACGACGACCGCCGCCGCGAGCGCGACGCCCGCGAGCTTTCGCGCGACGCGGCGACCGCGCGCCCCGCCCGTCGCCGCCGCGCGCGCGCCGTCCTTCTCCCCCCGCGCGCCCGCGTCCGTCTTATCTTTAACATCGCGCGCGTGCGGGTCTTCGATCTTGCGCAGGCTCAGCCACGCGCAGAGCGTGAGCGCGGCGCTCAGCAGCCCGACGCCGAACAGACCCCAGCGCCCGTAGGCGCGCGCGCCCGCCGCGACGGCGACCGCGATGCCGATCTGCGAAGAGGCGTTGCGCGCCGCGACGTACGCCGCGCGCTCGGACGAGGCGACCAGCTCGGTGACGAGCGCCTGCAACGGCGCGACGCGCAGCGCGGCGAGGAACGCCACCGCGCAGATCGAGGCGAGCAGCAGCGCGCCCCTGTCGAACGTCGGCACGAGCAGCGCGAAGAGGGCCATCCACAAACTCGCCCACACCGCGATGCGCAGCTTGCCGAGTTTGTCGGCGAGCGCGCCGCCCGCCGCGCCGCCCGCCACCGCCCCCGCGCCCGCCACCGCGTAGACGAATGCCACCTCGCCGGGTCGCGCGCCGAAGGCGTCCGAGAGCCACGTCGCCAGATAAGTCGTCAGGCAGACCAACCCGCCCGACACGAAGAACGCGCTCGCCACGCCCCGCCGCGTCGAACGACTCCGCATCACCAACTGCCAGAGCGACACTCTAACAGCGCCACTCTCATCCCCAACTTCGCGCGCGCCGTCGCGCCTCGCGCCTCGCGCCTCGCCTCTGTCAGTCGAACCTTCGCCCCGCGCGTCGTCTCTGTTAACTGAGTCTTCGCCGCGCGCGTCCTCGCCGCGCCCCGCGCCCGCCGCCTTCGTCAGCGGGAACCGGCGGACGAGCAGCGCGGCGACGCCGACGAGCGCGGCGGTCAGGACGAAGACCGCGCGCCAACCCGCGCGCCCCGCGAGCCACGTGCCGAGGGGCACGCCCAAGACCGGCGCGAGGAAGTAGCTCACCGCCACGCCCGTCATGCGCCTGCCGCGCCGCGCGTAGCTCGAAGCGTCGGCGAGCGCGGCGACGACGAGCGCCGAGACCAGACCGCCCGCGAGCCCCGCGGCGGCGCGCCCCGCCCAGAAGATCGCGACGCGCGGCGCGAGCGCCGCGACGACGTTCGCCGCGACGAAGACCAGCGCCGCCGCGGGCAGCCACGCCGCCGGTCGCGCGACGCGCGCGCGCGCCAGCAGCAGCGCGACGCACGCCGCCGCCGCCGAGTAGACGGCCACGCTCGCCGCCACGCTCGTCTTCGCCGCCGAGAGCCCCGACGCGATCTGCGGCGCGAGCGCGGCGACCACCTGCGAATCGACGAGCGCGGCGAACATCAGGAGCGACGCCGAGACGACCGCGAAGCGCGGCACGTCCGCGCCCGCGGGGGGCGCGGGGGCGTCGCCGCGCCCGCCGTTCGTCGTCGTGATCTGAGTCGTCATCCGGAAGTTTGCCGCGAGGGCGTGCGGCGAGTTGAAGCGCGCAGCATCTTCGCCCGCGCCGCGGGGCTTGTCAACGCGGCGGAGTTTGCGTAGCTTGTGCTCTCGCGCGGGCCGAGCGCGCACGGAATAAGAGTTCACCGCTGGGGCGCAGAGA
The DNA here is from genome assembly GCA_036389335.1 of Pyrinomonadaceae bacterium. Classification (GTDB taxonomy): domain Bacteria; phylum Acidobacteriota; class Blastocatellia; order Pyrinomonadales; family Pyrinomonadaceae; genus JAIVGV01. The sequence continues at coordinate 4,976 of DASVQC010000045.1, forward strand.
GAAGAAATGATGAATGATGAATGATGAATGATGAATTAAGAACAAGCTGCCTTTAATTCATCATTCATCATTCATCATTCATCATTTGCCTCGTCTCTCCGCGTCTCTGCGTTGAATAGTAGTCAAACATCTCTCTACTTTCATCCCGATCCCGCAGCCGTTGACGCACAAAAATTATCGCTGGCGTTGGGGCGTGCTCGCGGCGGCGCTGATGGCGCTCGTCGCGCTCATCCCGCAGGCTCACCTGTGCCGCGCGCGCGGGCCCGAGTGGCGGGGCGCGTACGCCTACTTCTACAGCGACGAGCCCGCCTACGCCGCCTACGTCAACGCGCTCATCGACGGTCGCCCGCGCCGCACAGACCCTTACACCGGCTCCGACGACCGCGCGGGCGCGCCGCTCGCCGAATCGCTCTTCTCGATCCAGTTCTTCCCGGCCTACCTGCTCGCCCTGCCCGCGCGCGCGCTCGGCCTCTCCGCCGCGACGGTCTTCATCCTCCTGATGCCGACGGTCGCCGCGGCGCTCTCGCTCGCCCTCCACCGTCTCGCGGCCTCCGTCACGCGCGACGAGCGCGCGGCGTTCGCCGCGGTCTGCGTCGTGCTCGGCTTCGGCATCCTCGTCTCCGGTCAGGGCTTCGTCGTCGGGCTGTTCGGCGGCTTCAGCGGCTACGTCTTCCTGCCGTTCCTGCGCCGCTACGTGCCGGGCGTGCCGCTCGTCTTCTTCTTCGCCTTCTGCGGCGCGCTGTGGCGCGCCGTCGCGTGCGAGGCGGCGCGCGCGCGCCTCTTCGCCTCGCTCGCCGCGGGCGCGCTCTTCGCCGTGCTCGTCTATTCCTACTTCTACCACTGGACTGCCGCCGCCGCGCTCGCCGCCTGCTACGCCGCCCACACGCTGCTCGCGCGGCCCGCCGCGCGGCGCGCGACCCTGAGATCGCTCGCCGTCTTCACCCCGGTCGCGCTCGCCTCGCTCGCGCCTTACCTCTACCTCGTCTCGCGCCGCGCGCCGGGGACGGACGAGATGCAGGCGCTCGCGCGGACGCACGCGCCGGACTTGTGGCGCGGCGTCGAACTCCTCGCCGCGCTCACGCTCGCCGCGCTCGCCCTCGGCGCGCGCCGCCGCCTCGTCTGCGCGCGCGACCGCGAAGTGGTCTTCACGGCGTCGCTCGCGCTCTCGGCCCTCGCGGTCTTCAACCAGCAGGTGTTGACGGGCCTCTCGCTCCAGCCCATGCACTACGAGCAGTACGTCGGCAACTACGTCGCGCTGCTCGCCGCCGCGCTCGCCGCCGTGCTCCTCTATCAAGGGCGCGCGCGGCGGCGCGGCGGCGGGGCTAAGAATAGCGGCGGAGAAATAACGGGGGCGCGGCGGGGCGGACTCGTCCCGCGCCGGCTGTGGCTCCCCTTCGCGCTGGCGGGGCTCGCGTGGGCCTTCGCGGAGTCGGCGGCGACGACGCTTGAATTCGCGCCGATGAACGTGAGGCACGACGACTGGCTCGCCGTCACGAGGCGGCTCGACGCGCTCGCGGGCGCGTCGCGTCGCGGCGTTAACGATCCTTACCCGGTCGTCTTCAACCCGGACGACTTCCGCGCCGATCACGTCCCGGCGGACGGCGCGTGCGCGGTTCTGTGGGCCCCGCACACCTTCGCCTTCTCGACGCTCTCGCGCGCCGAGAATAAAGATCGCGTCTTCCAGTTCCTTCACTTCGCGGGGGTCGCGCCCGCGGACTTCGCCGCGGCGGGGCGCGACCGCGGCTTCCTACAGTTCTCGATCTTCGGCTGGGAGCGCGCCAACCCGCGCCTCGCCGTAGACTTCCGCCCCGTCACCGAGGAAGAGATCGCCGCCGAGCAGCGCAGCTACGCCGAGTTCGTCGCCGCGCTCGCCGGCGCCGCGCGACCGCCGCTCCCGCTCATCGACTTCGTCGTCGCCTCCGACGATCAGCCCTTCAGCCTCGCCAACCTCGAACGCTTCTACACGCTCGACCCCGTAGAGCGCGTCGGCAAGCACACGATCTACCGCGCGCGCCGGAAGCAGCCGTAACGGGCAGCGGAAAGATTCACCCCGGCGCGCCAAACCATCGACACGCGAACTACGCGCCGCCCGCTTCGGCGAGGCGGCGGACGGCGTCGAGCGTGTCGATCTCTGCGACCGACTTGTCGTCGCGCCGCCGGAGGATGCGGGGGAAGCGCAGCGCGTAGCCGCTCTTGTGCCGCTTCGATTCCTGCACGCGGTCGAACGTCACCTCCAGCACGATCCGCGGCTCGACGACGCGCACGCGCCCGTGCGCGAACTCTTGCAGCGTGTGCGCGCGGAACCACTCGGTCAGCTCCGCCAGCTCGACGTCGGTCAGGCCCGAGTAGGCTTTGCCGACGTTGAGCAGCTCGGCGTCGTCCTCCGAGCGGCGCACGGCGAAGGTGTAGTCCGAGAGCAGGCTCCTGCGCTTGCCGTGCCCGACCTCGACCGCGGTGACGACCACGTCGAGCGTCGCGAGCGCGCGCTTGAGCTTCAGCCACTCGCGCCCGCGCTTGCCCGGCTTGTAGGACGAGCGCGGGTCTTTGATCATCAGGCCCTCGTTGCCGCGCGCGCGCGCCGCGTCGAACTCGGCGTCCAACTCGCCCGCGTCGCCGACGCGCTTGGCCCGCGACAGCCTCAGCGTGCCGACGTTCTTCTCCGCCGCCTCCCGGTCGCTCTCCCCGATCAGACTTTCGAGGGCGCGGCGGCGCTCGTCGAGCGGCTCGTCGAACATCACGCGCCCGGCGGCGTAGAGCACGTCGTAGGCGACGAAGACGACGGGCACTTCCGCGAGCAGATCGTCCGAGACGGTCTTGCGACCGAGCCGCTTTTGCAGCTCGGCGAAGGGCAGGATGTTCGAGCCGCGCGCGGGCAGGATCTCGCCGTCGAGGATCGCGTCGGTCGAAAGTTTATCGAGCGGCGCGACAAGCTCCGGGAAGCGGTGCGTCACCTCGTCGAGCGTGCGCGTAAACAGCGCGACGCGCCCGCCGCCGACGTGCGCCTGCCCGCGTATGCCGTCGAACTTGTCCTCGACGAAGAACTCCGCGGGCATCGTCCGCTGCACGTCGGCGAGGTCTGCCGCCGCGGTCGCGAGCATGAACTTGATGGGGTGGAAGAGGCGCATCGCGACGTTCGCCAGCTCGCCCCGCCGCGCGCGCAGCGCCGCCTCGCCGATGTCTCCGACCAGCATGTTGACGCGCGCGACCTCGGCGAGCGGCCTCTCGAACGCGCGCGCGACGGCGTCCTCGACCAAGCCCTCTTGCAGCCCGATCCGCAGGTCGCCGATCAGAAGTTTGACGAGGTACTTCGCTTCGAGCGGCGCGGCGCGGCGCAGGGCTTCGACGAGGACGAGCTTCTTATTCTTCGTCCCGCGCGTCTCGCTCAGGCGCTCGATCAGGCCCTCGGTCCCGGCGAGCGTGAAGGTCGGCCTCACCACCTCGGCGCGCCCCGTCTCGGCGAACGCCTCGAAGGCGACCTCGCCCGAGTCGCCGAGGCGGACGTAGCGCGGTCGCAGGTTCTCGACCTCCAAGCCGGAGACTTCACTGATCGCGTCGCGCAGCATCCCGCCACCGACGTTCGTCGTGCGCGCGTCGTTCAGGGCGAACTGGTGGCCCGCGAAGTAGCGCGCCGCGCGCACGAGGTCGTCGTCCGAGAGCGTGTGGAAGTACGCGCCGAGCAGCCGCGCCTTCTCAAGTTTCTTCGCCGTCGCCGCGACCTCGTCGGCCACGCGCGCGAACGCTTCGAGCGCGCCGTCCGCCCGCGCCGTCGATGTTTTTTTGGTGCGAGCCATGAGTTAACCGCCGCCGTCCAACAAAGCTGTGGGGGGCGGGGAGGGGCCCCGCCCCGACGGGTGTCCGGCGCGCCGTCAGGTCTTCATCAACTCGGCGGCGACGCGCACGGCTTCGTGCTCTTCGGGCGCGCCGAAGGTGTCCGGGTGCAGCACGCGCGCGAGTATCTCGGCCCCGCGCACGACGCGGGGGCCGGGCCGGCTGAAGTAGGAAGTCGCGTCGACCGCCCAGACCTCGCCAGCGCGCACGGCTGAGAGACCGTGCCAGCCCGCGGGCAGCCGCGCCGACTCTAACGCGCGCAGCGTGTCCTCTTTGTAGTAGCCGCAGGGCGCGAGGACGATCCTTTCGGGGTCGTAGGCGCGCAGCTCTTCGGCGGTGGTCGTGGCCGAAGCTTCGCCGGCGCGACCGAAGGAGGCGTCGCCGCCCGCGAAGGCGATCTGCTCGGGAGCCCAGTGGCCGGGCAGGAAGGGCGGCTCCAGCCATTCGAGCAGGAGCGTGCGCGGGCGCGTGTGGACTTCGGTCAGGGCGAGGGCGAGCGCGTCGAGCCGCGTCGAGAGTTCGGCGACGAGGCGCACGGCCTCCGCGTCGCGGCCCGTGAGCGAGCCGACGGTGCGTATGTTGGCGAAGATGTCTTGAATGGTGTTCGGCTCTAGGGAAACGACCCGCACGTCCGCGTCGAGCGTCCGCGCCGCCCGCTCGACCTCACGGTAGCTGACGGCGCACACGTCGCACAGCTCCTGCGTGATGACGAGGTCGGGTTCGAGCGAGCGCAGGAGTTTTTCGTCGAGGTCGTAGATCGAGCCGTGGCCGTCGAGCTGCGCGCGGACGGCGTGGTCGATCTCGGCGCTCGTCATCGTCAGGTGCGAGACGCGGCTCGCGGTGAGCGCGGGCTTGCCGACGACCTCCGCGGGGTAGTCGCATTCGTGCGTGACGCCGACGAGGGAGTCCGCGAGTCCGAGCGCGCAGACGATCTCGGTCGCCGAAGGCAGCAGCGAGACGATGCGCGGCGGCGTGTCGTTCATTGAAGTCCTTCCATCCTTAAGGGCGGTGCGTGTAACGCCGTGGGGGCAGGGCTCGTCACGGCCCCTCCGATTATCAAGTCTTAATTTATGGCTTTAAGTTTCGACCGACAGGTTCGCCCGTGCGGCGCGCGGCTGTCAAGAAGCGCCGCGCGGGGCGGCTGCCGCCCCGCGCGTCTTTGTGCACCGTCGCTTCGTCGCGTTACAATCAATGCCGTCCGATCTCAACCGAGCGGGGGCGTCCTTACCGTGAACGACAAGCCGAAGAACCTGCCGAGCGCACAGCCGAACGGCGAGCCGCTGAAGCCTCTCACCGACGTGCTGCTCGAACGGCGCGCGACGGGCGAGTTTCTGCCCGACGAGGTGCCCGAAGAGTTTTTGGAGGCGATCCTGAAGCTCGCCGCGCAGGCCCCTTCGGGCTACAACTTGCAGCCGTGGCGCTTCATCGTCGTGCGCGAGGAGGAGAACCGGAAGCGTTTGCAGTCGGTCGCGTTCAACCAGCCGAAGGTCGGGCAGGCCCCGGTCGTCGTCATCGCGGTCGGGATGAAGGAGGCGTGGAAGGAGACCGCCGACGAAGTCTTCCGCGAGGGCGCCGAGCGCGGCGCGGGCAGCGTCGACAACTGGGAGAAGTACCGCGACGGCGCGATGGGATTCCTCGACGGGATGCAGCAGATGCCCGTGTGGGTCAACCGCCACACCATGATCGCGTTCACCGTGATGATGCTCGCAGCCGAGGCTTACGGCTTCGACACCGCGCCGATGGAGGGCTTCGACGCGGCGGCTGTGAAGCGCGAGTTCGGCGTCCCCGAAGAGGGGGAGGTCGTCGCGCTGCTCGCCATCGGGCGCGCCAAGGGCGCGGAGAAACCCTACCCCGGTCGCTTCGGGCTGGGCCGCATCGTCTACGAGGAGAAGTTCGGCGAAGCGTGGGAAGAGAGATGAGGGAAGACGGTCAGTGGTCAGTAGCTCTTTGTTCATGCTCGACGAGCGGGTCGCCGCAATAATCAACTACTGACCACTGACCACTGACCACGGACTACTGACCGCCGACAGTTCGCGGAGTTGAGTTATGACGCAGGAAGCCGGGTCGCGTTTCGGGGGCGTGGTCGATCACGTGGCGGTGCGCTGCGAGGATTTGGGGCGCGACGTGGGCGAGTACGAGCGCATCGGCTTCCGGCTCGAAACGCTCTACGAGGACTGGGCGATGATGCGCGACGCGCGCGGCTTCGGGCTGGCGCTTTTGCCGCCGGGCTCCAAGCACCCGCCGCATCTGGGCTTGCGCGTCGAGTCGCGCGAGGAGTTGGAAGAGTACGCGCGCAGGGAGGGCCGGCCATTGAAGGAGCACCGCGACCGCACGGTCTCCTTCTACACGAAGGGCGTCGGCGGGCAGACGGTCGAAGTGATCTACTACCCGCCCGAATACGGCGAAGAAGGACGGTCCGACGTCCAAAGTCCGACGCCCGAGGCCGAAGGCCCGGAACCGGGCGTTCGTGAACTTTAGACTTTGGACTTGGGCATTAAACTTTAGACTTAGGTTAATCCCGTGACACTACTTTTTCTCGAATCCATCGGCACGACCGAGCTGCTGCTGATCCTCGTGGCCGCCCTCGTCCTCTTCGGGCCGCGCAAGCTGCCGGAGCTCAGCCGCTCGCTCGGCAAGGGGCTGAACGAGTTCAAGCGCGCCTCCGACGAGTTCAAGCGCACGTGGGAGCGCGAGGCGAATCTCGAAGGCCACGAGCGCGAGCGGAAGACCGGCGAGGCGATGCTGCCGCCCGACGGGGCGCTCGCCGCCTCGCCCTCCGAGGCCGTCCTCATTGGAGAGCCCGCCGCCGCCGCCGCCGCGGTCGCGGCGGAAGACTCGCAAGTGATCGCGCGCGACGAAGCGGTTTACGCCGAAGCGTCCGCGCCGTCGCAGGCGGAGGTCGCGGCGGAGTCGGCGGAGGCGGTCGCGCCCGCGCCGCAGTCGCCCCACAAGGCGGACTGGCTCTAACCCGGCGGCACCTTAAGTCGGCAACAGCACGCGGATGGCGTCAACACTCATAGAAGGCGGGGGAGACCACGGCGAGCGGGAATCGCTGCTCGGCGGCCAGATGTCGTTCCTCGATCACCTCGACGAGCTGCGCGGTCGGCTCATCCGCTCCGCCATCTTCGTCTTCGTCGCCTTCTTCGCCTGCTGGTTCGTCTCCAACTACATCTACAACTTCCTCGCGCACCCCGTCCGCGTCGCGCTCGCCAACGCGCAGCGGCGGCAACTGCCGCTCGGCGGCCTGACGGGGCAGGAGGCCGTGCAGCCTTTGAGCGCGGCGAAGGAGGGCGACGCCGGTCGCTACGTCTTCGCGGAGACGACGACGCTCGGCAAGAGCGTCATCCCGGCGGGCGCGTCCGTGATGGCGAAAGTGGCGCGCGACGCGCAGGGGCAGGTGGGGCTCTTCACGGACGAGCCCCTGTTCGCCGGCAACACCATCATCCCGAAGGGCGTGCGCCTGCCCTTCGACGTGGGCGCGCGACCCGACGCTTTGCCGGGCATCGACGACCGGCTCATCGTCAACACGGCCATCGAGCCCTTCTCGCTCTACGTCAAGGTCTCGCTCTACGCGGCGGTCTGCCTCTCGCTCCCCTTCCTGCTCTGGCAAATCTGGGCCTTCGTCTCGCCCGGCCTCTACCCGCACGAGCGCGGCTACGCGCTGCCGTTCATCCTGCTCTCGACCATCGCCTTCGCCATCGGCGCGGCCTTCGCCTACTACGTCATCTTCCCCCCGGCGGCGGCCTACCTGCTCGGGCTCGGGCAGGACTTCCGGCTGCTCCTGAAAGCCGACGACTACTTCGACTTCATCATCCTCATCATGCTCGGCATGGGGCTCGTCTTCCAGATGCCCGCGGTGACTTACATTCTGGCGCGCATCGGCGTCGTCACCGCCGGGCTGCTCGTGCGCATCTGGAAAACCTCGCTCATCGTGATCCTGGTCGCCGCCGCCGTGCTCTCGCCCACCAACGACATCCCCAACATGATGCTCTTCGCCGCCCCGATGCTCGTCCTCTACGTCATCTCGATCTTCGTCGCGTGGGCGTGCGGCAAGCCGCGGAGGAAGGAGTCGGAGGTCGGGGCTTAAGGATCGGGGCGGGAAGCGGCCTCCCTCAAAGGGTTTAGCCCTTCTTCCCCGACCCCCGGCCCCGCGCCCCCGACCCCGCGCCGCGGGCAACTTTGCCCGCGCGCCCCGCATCTTGACCTTGTCCGGCTGAGACTCTAAAATTCGCGGTCTGAAAGTCGGGCGATGCTTCCCGTCTGAAGCCTGAAGGGGCTGTTTTTAAGAGACGCGGGCGTCGCCGTTTTCTTGACCGCCGGACGAACTTCCAAGGGGTTTAAGTCTTCCCCGCCAGCGCCGCCGCCTTCGTCCGGCGGGCGCGGCACTCGAAAGCAAATTTCGCGGTTCCCCGATCCGACAGGAGTTTTAACTATGGCTCGTCGCAATGCTCTCTGGCGTCGTACAGGCGCAAGTCTCCTCGCGGCCTTCTTCCTCGCCCCCCCGGTCGCCCCCGCGCAGAACAACAAGAAATCGGATCAGCAGCCGACGCCGGGCGTGATGGAGCGCGAGCGCAACCGCAAGCCGGAGTTGAAGAAGGTCTACAAGGACTGGCTCAGCGAGGACGTGGCCTACATCATCACGGACGAGGAGCGCAAGGCTTTCAAGAAGCTCGCCACCGACGAGGAGCGCGAGCAGTACATCGAAGCCTTCTGGCGCCGGCGCGACCCCGACCCCGACACCGACGAGAACGAGTACAAGGAGGAGTACTACGAGCGCGTCGCCTACGCCAACGAGCACTTCGCCTCCGGCATCCCCGGCTGGAAGACCGACCGCGGTCGCATCTACATCATGTTCGGCAAGCCCGACGAGAAGGAGACGCACCCCGCCGGCGGCAGCTACCAGCGCGAGAGCTACGAGGGCGGCGGCTCGACCTCGACCTACCCGTTCGAGCGGTGGTTCTACCGCTACATCGAGGGCGTCGGCTCGGGCGTCGAGATCGAGTTCGTCGATCCGACCGGCTCCGGCGAGTACCGCATCGCGCGCTCGCCCGACGAGAAGGACGCGCTCTTGAACGTCCCCGGCGCGGGGCTCACGCTCGCCGAATCCCTCGGCCTGCAAAACAAGGCCGACCGCATCACCGGCATGAGCCAGAACGGGCAGAACTACATGCGCGAGCAGGACAACCCGTTCACGCGCCTCCAACTGCTCGCCGACCTCAGCCACCCGCCCGTCGTCCGCAACAAGGAGATGGCCGATCTCCTCGGCACCAACAGCACCATCGAGGAGAACCCGCTCAACTTCGAGCTGGGCGTCGATTACTTCCGACAGTCGGACGAGCGCGTCATCACGGCCTTCACCGTCCAGACCGAGAACAAGGACTTGCAGTTCCAGGACGTGGGCGGCATCCAGACCGCGCGCATCAACATCTTCGGCAGGATCACCGCCGTCAACGGTCGCCGCGTCGGCGTCTTCGAGGACGTGGTCACGACGACCGCCGCCCCGGAAGAGCTGGTCGACATGAGGGGGCGAAAGTCGGCTTACGGCAAGTCGGTGCCGCTGCCGCCCGGAACCTACCGCGTGGACGTGGTGGTGCGCGACGTCAACTCCGGCGCGACGCAGATCAGGCGGCAGGGCTTCACCGTGCCGAAGTACGATCCCAAACAGCTCGCCACCTCGACGCTGGTGCTCGCCGCGCGCCTCCAGTCGCTCTCGGATCGCCCGGCGGTCGGGCAGTTCACCATCGGCAACCTGAAGGTGATCCCGAACCTCGCCGCCTCCTACCACCGCGGCGAGCCCGTCGGCATCTACCTGCAGGTCTACAACGCCGGCATCGATCAGACGACGCTGCGCCCTTCGGTCGACGTGGACTACGTCGTGGCGAAGGGCGGCAAGGAGATCGGCAAGATCGCCGAGGACTGGCGCGGCATGAGCGACGCCGGCCAGCGCCTGACGCTCGCCAAGCTGCTCGGCACCGAGCGGCTCGCGCCCGGCGACTACCAGATCACGGTCAACATCCGCGACCGCGTCTCCGGCCAGTCGCTCTCGCCCACGGCGAAGTTCACGGTCGTCCAGTAGGCGGCGGACGCTTCGGCTCACAGAGCAGAGGGCGGCGCGGCAACCATCCGGTTGCCGC
>DASVQC010000046.1:0-90229 GCA_036389335.1 Pyrinomonadaceae bacterium
GGCGACGGTCGGGTGCTCGAACATCTGCCGCGGCGTCAGGCGCAGCCCCGCCTCGTTGGCCCGCGCCACGCATTGCAGGCTCAGGATCGAGTCGCCGCCGAGGGCGAAGAAGTCGTCCTCGACGCCCACCGCCGAGACGCCGAGCACCCCCTGCCAAATACCTGCCAGAGCCTGCTCCGTCGGCGTCCGCGGCGCGACGTACTCCCGCCCCGTCTGCGCGCGGTCTTGCTCGGGCGCGGGCAGCGCGCGGCGGTCGAGCTTGCCGTTCGGGGTGAGCGGCAGCGACGCGAGCGGCACGAAGGCCGAAGGGATCATGTATTCCGGCAGACGCTCCTTGAGGTGGCCGCGCAGCCTCGGCACCAGCTTGGACGCGAAGTACGTGGACGCGACATCGTTGGCGTATTCTTCCAACGGCCTGCGCTCGTCCGGCCCTTCCGCGTCGGAAGTCAGTTCGACGATGCCGACCTCTTCCGGCCCGGCCCCGCGGCGCACGAACGTCGCGTCGCAGCAGCCGTCCGCGCCCGAACCCGACCAGCCGACCTCGACCGCGTAGGGCAGATCGTCGGCCAGCGCCCAGAGGTCTTCGGGCTCGACGCCCCGCCCCGTAAAGTCTTCGAGTGCGGCGCGCAGCGCGCCAGCCGTCTCCGGCCTCTCGCCGCCCGCGAGCAACTGCATCAGACGCGTCTCTTCGAGCAGCCGCGCGTTCGGGACGCGCCTGACCGACAAGACCTCCGGCCCCGCGCCGAGCAGCGCGTCGCGCACGGACTCAAGCGTCAGCCCGTCTCGCTGCCAGTCCAACGCCCGCGCGCCGTCGGGGCGGCGGGCGGCGACGCCGACTTGGAGCGCCACGTCGTACCTGAACTTGGTCAGCTCGTTGTGATGACGCCCGCGCTTGAGTTCGACGCGCACGCCGCCGATCCCCGGCACGCGTCGCTTGAGGGCCGCGAAGAAGGCCGGATCGAGACACAGCTCCTGCTCGTGCATGACCTGAGTCTCGACGAGCTGTTGTAGCTGCGCGGTGGGCAGGGACGCGGACGCCTTGCGTAGCTGCGTCGAGGCGCGCGCGGCCTTGAGCAGCGGGAGGCTTCTCACGTCGCCGACGAAGACGAAGCCGCCGGGCGCGATGGCGCGCGCCGCGCCTTCGAGGACGCGCAAGAGGTAATCGACATCCGGGAAGTACTGCACGACCGAGTTGAGGATCACGCAGTCGAACGAGCGCGGCCCGACGCCGGAGAAATCGTCCGCCGCCCTCTGCGAGACCGTGACGTGCGAAAGCTCCGGCGCGGAGTCCGTCAGCCGCCGCCGCAGATCGCCGACGACCTTCGCCGAAATGTCGGTCGCTTGGTAGAGAGAGGTTCGCGGCGCGAGCCGGGACAGCAGCAGGCCCGTGCCGCAGCCGATCTCAAGGACGCGCGCCGGACGGAGCGAGCCGATCCGCGCGACCGTCTGCTCGACCCATTCGCGCATCTCCCCCTCGGGGATGGGCTCGTTCGTGTGGCCGATCTTCCAGCCGACGGTGTTGAAGCTCGGATCGTCGTGCGGCGGCGTCTGGTGGTACGTCTCGTCCCAGATCGCCCGCCACTGTTCGACCCGCTCGGCCCTCCACGCCTCCTCCGACGCCGCGCCCCGCGACTCGTCCGCGCGCGGGTCGCAGACCAGATAGGCGACGAGGCGTTTGTCGCCGGGCGCGTCTTCGCGCGCCACGACCACGGCCTCGCGCACCGCCGCGTGCCGCCGCAAGGTCTGTTCGATCTCGGCGGGCTCGATGCGGAAGCCGCGAATCTTGACCTGATGATCGAGCCGCCCGAGGAACTCCAGCGCGCCGTCGGGCCGCCGCCGCACGAGGTCGCCCGTGCGGTAGAGGCGCGCGCCGCGCGCGCCGCCGAACGGATCGGGGACGAACTTCTCCGCCGTCATCTCAGGGTAGTTCAGATAACCCCACGACAGGCCGTCGCCGCCGATGTACAGCTCGCCGGGGACTTCGACGGGGACGGGCTCGCCCTGCGCGTCGAGCACGTGCAACTGCGTGTTCGCGATGGGCCGCCCGATGGGCGCGTCGCCGTCCGAGGCTTCGAGCCGGTAGACGCCCGACCAGATGGTCGTCTCCGTCGGGCCGTACATGTTCCACACCTCGGCGTTCCCCGCCAGCAGCCGCCGCGCCAGCTCCGGCGGCAGCGCCTCGCCGCCGCAGAGCACCTTGAGGCGCGCGTCGCCGCGCCACCCCGCTTCAATCAGCATCCGCCACGTGGACGGCGTCGCCTGCATGACGGTCGCGCCCGAGTCGGCGACGCGTTCGCGCAGCCTCATCCCGTCGGAGGCGACCTCGCGGCTCGCCAGTTCGAGACGAGCCCCGGTCGTCAGCGGGAGGAAGATTTCCAGCGCGGAGATGTCGAACGAGAGGCTGGTGACGGAGAGCAGCAGATCGTCGGCGGCGAGGCCGGGCCTCTCGCGCATCGAGTCGAGGAAGTTGACGACGGCGCGGTGCGGAATCTGCACGCCTTTGGCCCGGCCCGTCGAGCCGGAGGTGTAGATGACGTAGGCGAGGTCTGCGCCCGTCGCCGGGCCGCCGCCTCCCGCTTCGGGTCCCGCGCCGCAATCGGCGTCGCCCGCGCCGCCCCGCCCGTCGCCCGCATACTCGTCGTCGAGGTAGATGGCGCGCGCGTCGTGATCCGGCAGCGCGTCGGCCATGCGCCGGCGGGTCAGCAGCACGCGCAGGCGCGAGTCTTCCAACATGTGGCGCAGGCGCGGCTTCGGGTACGAGGGGTCTAAGGGCAGGTACGCGCCGCCCGACTTGAAGATGGCGAGCAGGCCGACGACCATCTCCGCAGAGCGTTCCAGACAGAGGCCGACGAGCGCGCCGCGGCGCACGCCCGCCGCGCTCAGGCGGCGCGCGAGCCGGTCGGCGCGGGCGTCCAGCTCGCCGTAACTGACGCGCTCGCCCTCGAAGACGAGTGCGACCCGGTCGGGCGCGCGGCGGGCCTGCTCCTCGAAAAGATGGTGGACGCACGCGCCCGCGCGGTAGTCGGCCCGCGTGTCGTTCCACTCGCGCAGGAGTTGCCGCCGCTCGTCAGCCGACAGCAGCGGGAAGTCCGAGAGGCGTTCAAGCGGGCGGGCGGCGACCGCCTCGATGAGGTTTCTGAAATGGCCGAGCAGGCGCGAGGCGGCGCTGTCGTCGAAGCGGCGGCGGTCGTACCAGAGCGTCACGCGCAGGCGCGCGCCCGGAACGACGAGCACGCTGAGCGGGTAGCTCGTCGTTTCGAGGATTCGCAGCACGCCGATCTCGACGCCCGTCGGCTGCTCGCGCAGCGTCTCGTCGACGGGGTAGTTCTCGAAGACGAGGATGCTCTCGAAGAGCGGCGTGCCGCGCGGCACGTCGCTCCACTCCTGCACCTGCGCGAGCGGGCTGTATTCGTACTGCCGCGTCTCGACCTGACTCCGCTGGAACTCCTTCAGCCATTCGGCGAGCCGCGCGCGGGGCGAGACGCGCGCGCGCACGGGCAGCGTGTTGATGAAGAGCCCGATCATCGACTCGGCGTTCGCCAGCTCCGGCGGGCGGCCCGACGAGGTGGCCCCGAAGACGACGTCTTCGTCGCCGCTGTAGCGCGAGAGCAGCATCGCCCAAGCGCCCTGAACGACGGTGTTGAGCGTGAGCCGCTGCCCGCGCGCGAGGGCGCGCAGCGACTCCGTCGCTTCCGCCGACAGCGAGACGTGCAGCTCGCCGTAGCTCTCCTCGCCCGCGGCGGCCCCGCGGCCCCGGTCGACGGCGAGCGCGGTCGGCGCGGAGAAGCCCCTCAGCGTCTGCCGCCAGAAGGCTTCCGCCTCGGAGGAGTTTTGCCCTTGCAGCCACGCGACGTAGTCGCGGTACGGGCGCGGCGGTTCGGGCCGCGGCGCACCGCCTTCGGAGAACGCCTCGTAGAAGGCGAGGACTTCCTTCAAGACCAGCGACCGCGACCAGCCGTCCATCAGCAGATGGTGATCGCTCCAGACGAAGCGGTGGCGATCCTCGGCCAGCCGGATCAGGAACAGTCGCACCAACGGGGCCGCGGAAAGATCGAAGCCGCGCCTCCTGTCCGAGTCGAGCAGAGCGTCGAGGCGCGTCTCCGCTTCCGTCTCGCTCAGGGCGCTCCAGTCCAACCGCTCCAGCGGGAGGCCCACGCCGCGGCGCACGACCTGAAGCGGCTTGTCGAGCACGCGCCAGTGGAAAGAGGTGCGCAGAACGTGGTGCCTGCCGAAGACCTCCCGCCAAGCGCGCTCGAAGGACGGCGCGTCGAGCGGCCCGCGGAATTCAAAGACGTACTGGTTGAAATAGACCCCGGTGTTCGGCGAATAGACGGCGTGGAAGAGCAGCCCCTGCTGCATCGGCGAAAGCTCGTAAACGTCTTCGACGTCGGCGGCGTCCGCGCCCCCGCCGAGCGCGGCGAAGAGCTTGTCGAGCTGCTGCCGACTCAGCCGCGCGGCGGGGAAGTCCGACGCCGTGTGGCCGCGCGCGCCCGCCGAAGCGCAGCGGGCGATGAGCGCCCTGAGCGCGCCCGCGAAGGCGTCGGCGAGCCGCTCGACGGTGGCGCGCTCGTGCAGGTTTTCGCTGTAGCCGCAGGTTAGCTGCAACCGCCCGCCGATGACGGTCGCGCCGATCTCTAGAAGGTAGGGCCGACTCAACTCGTGGCTGCGGTACGTGCCGCTCTGCTCGCCGAGCAGCTTGAACGCGGAGGACTCCGGCACGACGCGGTCGAACTGCCCGAGGTAGTTGAAGCTGATCTCGGCCTCTTGCAGCGCGCGCAGCCTGCCGCCGGCCCGCTCGTCGCCGCCGAGGTAGCGCAGCAGGCCGTAGCCGATCCCGCGGTTCGGTATCGCGCGCAGGCGCTCCTTGACGGCGACGAGGTCGTCCTCCGGTCGCGCCGCCGCGTCCAACTTCAGCAGCACCGGGAAGTGGGTCGTAAACCAGCCCACCGTCCTCGACAGGTCTGCGCCCCTCACGATCTCTTCGCGCCCGTGCCCCTCCATGTCTATGAGCAGCGCGTCCGCCCCGCTCCAACCGCGGTAGGCCCGCGCGAGCGCCGCCAAGAGCGCGTCGTCGATGCGCGTGCCGTAGGCGCGCGGCACGTCGTGGAGCAGGGCGCGCGTCTCGGACTCGGTGAGGGAGGCCCTGACGACGCGCGTCGAGGCTACCGTGTTGGGGCCGCCCCTCTTGTCAACCGGCACGGGGGCCGCGCCCCCCTGCTGCTGCCCCGTCCAGTAGTCCAACTCACCGCGGGCCGCTTCCGAGCGGGCGTACTCTTCGAGCTGTTCCGCCCACCTCTTGAAGGAAGTGGTCTTGGGCGGGAGCCGTATCTCTTCGCCGCGTCCGGCTTGGTCGCACGCCCGCTGCAAGTCTTCGAGCAGCACCCGCCACGACACGCCGTCCACGGCCAAGTGGTGGACGACGACGAGCAGGCGCGGCGCGCGACCCTCGCCCAGCCCGAACTGCACGGCGCTGACGAGCCTGCCCGCGGCGAGACTCAGCCCGCGCTGCGCCGCCTCCGCCTCCTCGTCCATCATGCGACGCTGCTCCGCTTCTTCGAGCCCTGCGAGATCGACGAAGCGGAAGGCCGCTCCCGCGGCCTCGTCGCCCGCGTTGAACTGACGCCACGTCGATCCGTCTCTGGTGAAGCTCAGGCGCAGGGCGTCGTGGTGGAGGAGTAAGGCCCGCACGGCCCGCGCGGTAGACGACGCGTCGAGCCCCGGCGGCAGCTCCAGCCAGACGGCCTGATTGAAGTGATCGACGCCCTCGCGCTGCTGCTCGAAGAAGCGCCGCTGCACGGGGGTGAGCGGCACCGGCCCCGTCACGAGGCCCTGCTCGTCGTCGCCCGCGGGGAGCGCCTCGACCGCGCGCGCCAGCTCGGCGACGGTCTGGTGTTGGAAGAGCTGGCGGGGCGTGAGCCGCAGCCCGGCCTGTTTCGCCCTGGCGACGATCTGGATCGTGATGATCGAGTCGCCGCCGAGTTCGAAGAAGTTGTCGTGGACGCCCACGCGCTCGACGCCGAGCAGTTGCGACCAGATTTCCGCCAGCCGTTCCTCCGCATGTGTCCGCGGCGCGACGAAGGAGGCGTCCGGCTGCGGCCTCTCGTGTTCGGGCAAGAGGGCCAGCGCGGCCCTGTCAACTTTGCCGTTCGGCGTCAGCGGCAGCGCCGCGAGCGTGACGAAGGCGGAAGGGATCATGTAGTCGGGCAGCCTGTCCTTCGCGAAGTCGCGCAGCTCGACGGACGACGGGGCGTCGCCGCGCGTCGGCGCGACGAAGGCGACGAGCCGCTTGTGGCCCGCCTCGTCCTCCCTCGCCAGCACCGCCGCGCCCGCGACCTGCGGGTGGCGCGCGAGCGCGGCTTCGACCTCGCCCGGCTCGACGCGGAAGCCGCGTATCTTCAGTTGGTGATCGATCCGCCCGAGGAATTGGACGTTGCCGTCGGGCAGGAACCGCGCGCGATCACCCGTCCGGTACAGGCGCGCGCCCGGCTCGTCCGAGAACGGGTGCGGGACGAACCTGCGGGCCGTCTCCGCGGGTTGATTCAGATAGCCGCGCGCCACGCCGCGCCCGCCGACGTACAACTCCCCGGCGACGCCCGCGGGCACGGGCCGCAGGCGGCCATCGAGGACGTAAACCTCCGTGTTGGCGACGGGCCGCCCGATGGGGATCGTGTCCGCGGCGGCGTCGCCCGCCCCGACGCCGAGCGGGAAGGTGAGAGAGCCGACGGTCGTTTCGGTCGGGCCGTAGTGGTTGATCACGCGGCAGCCGCCGGCGGCCTCGCGGACGCGCCGTGCGAGATCAAGTGTCAGGGCCTCGCCGCCGACGAACAGGAATTTTCGCGGCAGCAGGCGCGCGTCCTCCGCCGAAGCGAGCAGGGCCGCGAGGTGCGTCGGGACGATCTTGAGAACGTCGATGGCGTGCGCCGCGCAGTAGTCCGCGAAGCGCGCGCCGTCGGTCGCCGTCTCGTAGTCGAGCAGGTGCAGGCAGCCGCCCGAGGCGAGCGAGGGGAAGAGGCAGGTGTTGCCGAGGTCGGCCTCGATGGCCGAGACGTGCGCGAACTGAAGCCCGCCGCCCGGCGGCGAGTCGCCGCCGAGTTCGCGCAGGATGAACTCCGTGTAGTTGCTCAGGTTCCGGTGGGTGACGGCCACGCCTTTCGGCACGCCGGTCGAGCCCGAGGTGTAGATGACGTAGGCGAGGTTATCGGGCGCGGCCACGCGCGCGGGGTTCGTCGCGGGCTCCCGCTCTAACACGGCCCGATCCCGATCCAGGCACACGACCTCGCCGCCGAAGTCGGGCAGGCGCGACAACAACTCGCGCTGCGTGACGACGACGCGCGCTCCGGCCTGCGCCAGTTGGCCTGACAACCTCTCGGGCGGGCTCTCGGGGTTGAGCGGCAGGTACGCGCCCCCGGATTTGAGGACGCCGAGCAGCGCGACGACGACCTCGGCGGAACGCTCCAACAGCAGGGCCACCGTCGCGTCCGGCCCGACGCCGCCGCGGCGCAGCAGCGACGCCACACGGTTGCTCTCGGCGTTCAGTCGGGCGTAGCTCAGCCGCCGCCCCCCGGAGACGACCGCCGCGCGCTCGGGAGTCCGCTCCGCCTGCGCCTCGAAGAGTTCGTGGACGCATCGGTCGCTCGCATGACTGGCGCGCGCGCGGCTGAACCCGGCGAGTATCCGGCGGCGCTCCTCTTCGTCGAGAAGCTCGAACTCGTCCGCCGCGCGGCGCGGGCCGCCGAGCACGCCTTCGAGCAGCGTCTCGAAGTGGCGTGCGACGCGCACGATGTCGTCGCGCCGAAACAGGGCCGAGTCGTAATGAAACTCCAACGCCAGCGCGCCCGCGCGGCGGACGCAGCTCAGTTTGATCTTGAACCGATCCGGACAGCTCTGCCGTTTGTGGACGGAGACGGACAGGCCCGGCGCGGAGAGGCCCGCGGGCAGCTCTTCAAACTCAAAAACGTATTGTGGGGCGTCGGCCCCCTCCGGCCCTTCGGGCCACTGGTGCGGGAAGTAGGCTTGCCAGCGTTCGGCGTCGGAGGCGGACCGTCGCACGCGATCCAGAATTTCGTGGAACCCCGAGCCGTCCTCGAAGTCGCAGCGGACGGGGAGCGCCGCGGCGAAAGGGCCGCACGCGTCGCGCAGCTCGTCGTAGTTTCGACCGTCGCACACCTTGTAGGTGACGACGCTCGGCTGCGCGGCGAGACGCCAGAGCAGCGTCTGCCAGCAGGCGAGCAGGAGCAGTTCGGCTGACGCGCCGAGCGCCTGCGCGACCGCCTCGACGCGGGCGGCGTCGTGCGCGGCGATCTCCGTCGTGAAGGAGTCGATCTCGAAGGCCGCAAGGGCGGGGGGTTGCGCCTCGTAAGGGAGCGACGGGGACGCGCCGGGGAGGGCCGCCTGCTCCCGCCAGTAGTCACTCCCGGCGCGCGCCTCTTGGTCGTCGGCCTCAAGCAGCTCGGCCTGCCACTCTGTGAAGTCGACGTATTGCAGCGGCTCGTCGCCCGCGTCGTCGCCCGCGGAGGTCGCGCCGTAGCGGAGCGCGATCTCGCGCGCCAGCTTTTGTAGCGTCGGGCCGTCGGCGCAGAGGGCGGGCAGGGTGAGCGACAGCAGGTGGCGATCCGCCGAGAGGGCCAGCAGGGAGGCGCGCACCGCGGGCCCGCGCTCAAGATCGAAAGCGCGCTCGCGGCCTTCGAGGAGGAGACTTTCGATCTTCTCTTCCCGCTCGGCGGCCCCCCAGCCCGAGAGGTCTAGCTCGCGCCACGACAACGCAGGCTCGTCGTTGACGATCTGAAATGGGAACTTTATTCCGGGCTGTTGCAGGAACGTCGTGCGGAGAATTTCGTGCCGGGCGACGATCTCGCGCAGGGCCGCCCGGAGCGCCTCCGCCCGCAGCGGCCCGTCGAGCAGGAGGGCGGCCTGCGAGCAGAGGTGTCGGCCCGAGCGTTGCTGCGCGCGCCAGATTCGCTTTTGTTGCGAGGAGAGCCGGAAGCCCTCGGCGGCGTGTTCTGGCATCTGTTCGCTAAACCCCCTTAACTGTGAGCGGTGAAGATCGAGTTCTCGCGCGCGCTACGCGCCCCGCGCCTCAGTCGTGTCGCAGGGCGATCATCGGTTCCACCTTCGCGGCCCTGAGCGCCGGCGAGTAGCTGGCGACGACGGCCACGGCGGCGAGGAACAGCGGCGCCGCGAGGAAGGTCATCAGGTCGGTCGTGCTCACCTCGAAGAGCAGGCCGGACATCAGGCGCGTCAGGGCGAAGGCCGCCAAGAGCCCGATCACCAGCCCCGTCAGCGTGAGCTTGAGCGCCTGCCCGACGACGAGGCGCAGGATGTCGGCCCGCTGCGCGCCCAAGGCCATGCGGATGCCGATCTCGTGCGTGCGCTGGTTAACGGAGTAGGAGATGATGCTGTAGATGCCGAGCGCCGCGAGCACGAGCGCGATGACCGCGAAGACGCCGAGCAGGATCATGTTGAAGCGCCGCCCGGCGACCGACTCGGAGACGACCTGATTCATGGTTCTCACCCGCGCGACGGGCTGATCCTTGTCGACGGCCAGAACCTCGTCGCGCACGGGGGAGACGAGCCCCGCCGGATCGGCTGACGTGCGCACGGCCAGCGTCACGGGCCGACCGAGCACGGCCATCATCGGCGCGGGCATCTGCAAGTAAGGCAGGTAGGCCCTCGGCTTCGGCTCGGCGTCGAGCGCCGCCGCGCGGACGCCGCCGACCACGCCGACGATCTCGAAGGTCGGCCCGTTGACGATCTTGAGCCGCTTGCCGACCGGCTCCTCGTTGGGCCAGTAGCGGCGCGCCATCGCCTCGTCGATGATCATGTTGCCCGTCATCTTCTCCAGATCGTCGAGGCTCACGACCGTCGGCCCGCGATCCTGATCCGTGAAGGCGCGCCCCTTGAGGACGGGGATGCCCATCGTGGCGAAGTAGGTCGGGCTGACGATGGAGTAGCTGACCGAGAGGAAGTCGCCGGGCGACTCGGCGGGCCGGCCCTCGATGGTGAACGGGAGCACGCGGTCGAGCCCGCCGAGCGGCAGCGTCGAGACCACGTCCGCCGAGCGCACGCCGGGCAGCGCCGCGACGCGTTCGAGGAGCTGCCGGTAGAAGGCCACCACCTTGTCGCCGGTCGGGTACTTGGTCTCCGGCAGAGCGATCTGCATCGTCAGCACCCGGTCGGGGTCGAACCCCGGCCCCACCTTGCCGAGTTGCAGGAAGCTCTTGATCATCAGCCCGGCCCCGATCAGCAGCGTCACCGCGAGGGCCACCTCCGCGACGATGAGGACGTTCTGCGTGCGCAGCCCCGTGCCCGTCGCGCCCCGCCCGCCGCTCTCTTTGAGCGACGCGCTCGTGTCCTGCTTCGAGCCTTGCAGCGACGGCGCGAGGCCGAAGGCGAGCCCCGTCACCAGCGAGACGAGCAGCGCGAAGCCGAGGACGCGCCAGTCGAGCCCGATCTCCGTGGCGCGCGGGAGGCTGTCGGCGTTGAACGCCACGAGTAGCTTGAGCCCCGCGTAGGCGAACAGCAGGCCGAGCCCGCCGCCGACGACGAACAGCAGCACGCTCTCGGTGAGGAGCTGGCGCACGAGGCGCGACCGGCTCGCGCCGAGCGCCATGCGCACGGCGATCTCGTTGCGCCGCACGACCGCGCGGCTGAGCAGCAGGTTGGCGACGTTGGCGCAGGCGATCAGCAGCACGAAGGCGACCGCGCCGAGCAGCAGGTAGAGCGACGGGCGAACCTTGCCGACGACCTGCTCTCTCAGGCCGACGAGGAGCACGCCGTAGTCCTTGTTCCACTCCGGGTTCTCCTCGGCGAGCCGTCGCGCGATGTTCTCCATCTCGGCCTGCGCCTGCGCCTGCGCGACGCCGGGCTTGAGGCGCGCGAGCAGGTGGAGGAAGTGGCGGTTCTCCATCGGGTCGCCGGGCGCGAGCCCGAGCGGCACCCACAGCTCGGTGCTGGAAGAGAACTCGAAGCCCGCCGGCATGTCGCCGCCGCGCACGATCTGGAAGTCGGGCGGCATGACGCCGACGACCATGTAGCCCTCGTTGTCGAGGAGCAGGGTCTTGCCGGCGACGTTCGGGTCTGCGCCGAAGCGGCGCTGCCACAGCCCGTGGCTGATGACGACCACGCGGTTGGCGCCGGGCCGATCCTCCTCTTCGCCGAACGGGCGGCCCACGACCGGGCGCACGCCGAGCGTCGGGAAGAGGCTGGCCGAGACGAGCGCGCCTTGCAGCCGCTCCGGGTTGCCCGCGCCCGCCACGTTGAACCCCTGATACTGGAAGGCCGCGATGCCCGCGAAGGACTGGCTGCGCTCCCTGTAGGCGCGGAAGTTGGCCGGCGAGACGGCGAACTTCTCCCACCCCTGCCGCGCGTTCGTGTCCCAGACCATCACCAGCCGCTCCGGGTCTGCGTAGGGCAGCGGGCGCAGCAGGACGGAGTTGACCACGCTGAAGATCGTGCTGATCGCGCCGACGCCGAGGGCCAGCGCCGTGATCGAGGCGACCGCGAAGATCGGGTTCCTGACGAGAATGCGGAGCCCGTATCGCAGGTCCTGTAGCAAGGTTTTCATTCCCCCTCCACCGTCGTTTGATTGCGCGGGCCGGCCATCACATGAAGAACAGACGGCAGCCCGAAGCATGAGAAACTACCCGCCGCCCGCGCCGGGCTGGCCGAGGCCGAGCGGGCGCGGCCCTGATCGAAGTCGCCCTAACCCACGTCGGCCTCGCTCTGTAGCTCGGTCGTGGGGAACGGCGTCGGCAGCGGCGGCAGCTCGTCGCGGCCCCGCTCGTCCGCCGCGGCCTGCGCCTCGTCGGGGACGAAGTCCGGCAGCTCGTCCTCGACGAGGCGGAGGCGCGGATACCTGTAGCCGATGGCCGTGCCGAGGACGGTCAGGAGCCCGATCAGGACGAAGAGCAGGCCGATGCCGCGCCCCTTGCCCGTGCCGAGGACGCGCCCGACGCTGTCGGCCAGAGGCCCGCCCGGCGCGAGCAGCGGCTCGAAGACGCGGTCGGCCAGAGGGCCCGCGACGAAGTAGGCGAGCGGCAGGCACGAGCCGCCGATCATCGCGCGCATGGCGAAGACGCGCCCCTGCACGTCGGGCGCGACCTTCGTCTGCCAGATGGCCTGACTTGAGCCGTTCGTGATCGGCAGGCTCATGAAGAAGAGGAAGCAGGCCGCCCCCACCAGCGGCGCGGACGGACGCAGCCCGGCCAGCACGATGCACAGCCCGATGAGCGCGAGGAAGCCGAGCACGCCGTTGACGCGCCGCTTCGGGCCGCCCCACGCCACCATCAGCACGGTGCCGAAGAGCATCCCCGCCCCGCCGATAGAGAGCACGGTGCCGAGCACGGCGGGCGAGGCGAACGACAGGATGAGCGGCGTCGCCAGCACGTTCGACATGCCGACGAGGAAGTTGGCGACGGCGAAGAAGACGAGCAGGCCGAGCAGCCCGGGGCGCGCGGCGAGGTAGCGCCAGCCGTAGGACGACTCGCCGAGCAGCGTCCCCTTCCCGGCCTTACCCTCGTCGGTCGCCTCCGGCCTCGGCACGCGCACGATGAGCAGCATCGTCAGGGCCACGAGGTAAGTCGAGAAGTCGATCAGGAGCACGCGCCCGATGCCGACGGTCACGAGCAGCACGCCGGCGAGCGCCGGGGCGAGGATCTGCGCGGCGGCTGGCCCCATCTGCGCGAGGCCGCTGACGCGACCGAGATCGCGCTTGGCGACGAGCAGCGTGGTCGAGGCGGTGTAGGCGGGCCAGCGGAACGCGCTGCACAGCGAGACGACGCCGAGGACGACATATATCTCCCACACGTCGAGTCGGCCCGCAGAGACGAGCGCGGCGAGCCCGAGCGTGCAGAGGGCCGCCACCGTGTCGCTCATGATCATCGTCAGCCGCCGATCCCAGCGATCCGCGAGCGCGCCGATGAGCGGCATCAGCAGCAGGACGGGCAGCGTCGAGAACAGCGAGATGAGCGCGAACTTCGTGACCGAGCCCGTGCGCTGGTAGACCCAGATGCCGAGCGAGAAGCTGGTCAGGCCCGTCCCGACGAGCGAGACGCACTGGCCCGCCCAGATCATGATGAACGTGCGCATCCCGCCCGACCGCTTACCTCGTCCCATGGCCTTCTCCTCCCCCCGCCTCATTCGGTCAACTCTCCCATCGCCACGACGATCTTGCGTTCGCCGGCGAAGGGGTTGCGCGCGTGCGCCGTCAGCATGTTGTCGAGCATCAGGATGTCGCCCTGCCGCCACGGGAAGCTCACGGCGAGGCGACGGTAAAGCTCCTGAATCGACTCTATCGTGGAGTCCTCTATCGGCGAGCCGTCGCCGTAGTAGACGTGGCGCGGCGCGTCCCCCTCGCCGTACATCGAGAGCAGAGAGGCGCGCACGCCCGCGTCGAGCCGCGAGAGGTGGTGCAGCAGGATTTGGTTGAAGAACAGCTTCTCGCCGGTCTTCGGGTGCTCCCTCACCGCGGGCAAGACCTGCCGCGTCCGCAGGCCGTCGCCGTTCCAAGCGAACTCCATCCCCGCCTCCCGGCAGCGGCGCTCGACCTCGGCCCTCTCGTCCGTGCCAAAGAACTGCCGCCAGCTCACGTCGAGCCCGTCCGTGAAGTTGCGGACGTACATGACGCCCTTCTGCTCGAACCGCTCCCTGATCCGCGGATCGAGCCCGCGGTAAACCTCTCGGCAATCGACGAGCGGCGTCTCCCCGCCCTCGCGCGACGGCGTCACGCAGAAGAACCAAATCTTCAGGGGCCAGCGCCGCAGGTGCGAGCTTTCGTTGTGGAAGAGGATGGCCTTGTCGGCGGGGTACGGCGTCGAGCGGTAGATTTTGCCGCTCACGCCCTCGCGCGGCAGGTCGCCGTACTCGCTGAACAGATGCGGGCAGACGGCCTGCGCGAACTGCTCGAAGCCCGGCACGGACGCGACGCCGAAGCCGCGGAAGAGCAGCGCGCCGTGACGCAGCAGCCGCTCCTCAAGGAGCGCGCGGTTGGCCTCGCCCCACGCGACCAAGTCCACGTCCTCGACGACGGGCGCGACGACGAGCGGCAGCTCGCGCGCCCCGCCGTCCTCGCCCGCGCCGTCGCGGCCCATCCTCACGGGGCTGGCCTGCGAGAGTTTGACGGCCCTGCGCGCGGAACGCTTGATCTGTCCGCCCGCGCGCGGCGGCGCTGTCTCAGCCGCTGTCTCAGCCGCGCCCGCGGGGCGCACGAGCGCGTCCAGATCGCGCAGGCGGAGGTCGGGGTCGGCGGCGACGGCCCCGAGCAGCTTCGCGAAGTCGGCGAGCATCCCTTCGACCCTCGACCGCTCGAAAATGTCGGCGTTGTAAGTCCAGGTCTGGACGACGCCGCGCGGCGACTCTTTCAGCATGACGGCGAGATCGAACTTGGAGCTGCCGGGATCGAACTCCACCGGCGTCAGCGTGAGCGAGGGCAGCTCAAGCGGCGGCACGGGCGCGTTCTGGAGGACGAACAAGACCTGAAAGATCGGCGGGTAGCTCTCGGCGCGCTTCGGGTTGAGGGCCTTGACCAACTGGTCGAAGGGCAGGTCTTGGTGCGTGTAAGCGTCGAGCGTGACTTTACGCACGCGCGCGAGCAGTTGGCGGAACGTGGGATCGCCCGACAGGTCTGTGCGCAGGACGAGGTGGTTGACGAAAAAGCCGATCAGCCCTTCCGTCTCAAGGCGGTTGCGGTTGGCGATGTCGGTTCCGACGAGCACGTCGTCGCGCCCCGTGTAGCCGCGCAACTGGGCCTTGAAGACGGCCAGCAGCGTCATGAACAGCGTCGCCTGCTCGTGCTGGCTGAGCGCCCTGAGCGAGCGGTAAAGATCGTCGGGCAGCACCGCCGAGCACATCCCGCCGCGGTAGGTTCGCGCCGGCGGGCGCGGGCGGTCGGCGGGCAGCTCGAGGAGCGGGGGCGCGCCCGCGAGTTGTCGCCGCCAGTAGAAGAGCTGCGCGTCGAGCACGTCGCCGTGCAGCCAGCGGCGCTGCCACGCGGCGAAGTCCGAGTACTGAACGGGAAGCTCCGGCAGGGCGGGCGGCGCGGAGGCCGCGAGCGCCTCGTAGAGCGCCGTCATCTCGCCGACGAAGACGCCGAGCGACCAGCCGTCGGAGACGATGTGGTGCATCGTGACGAGCAGGAGGTGCTCGTCTTCGCCGAGCCGCAGCAGCCTGACGCG
This sequence comes from Pyrinomonadaceae bacterium, assembly GCA_036389335.1. GTDB lineage: Bacteria > Acidobacteriota > Blastocatellia > Pyrinomonadales > Pyrinomonadaceae > JAIVGV01. The sequence goes on from DASVQC010000046.1 coordinate 15,171, forward strand.
CAGCAGCGGCCCCCTCGCGAGGTCGAAGGTGAGCCGCGCCTCCTCGGCCATCAACTGCCGCGCGCGGGGCTCGCGCTCCGCCTCGGGCAGCGCGCTCAAATCCTCGCGCGAGAGCGGCACGGGCTGCGCGGGGACGACGACGCCCGACGGCTCGCCGTCCTCGGCGGCGAAGACGGTGCGCAGTGGCTCGTGCCGCCGGACGATCTCGTCGAGGCTCCGTCGCAGCGCGGAGAGATCGAGCCTTCCCTTCATCCGCACGGCGCAGGGGACGTTGTAAGCGGGGCTGTCCGGCTCAAGCTGGTTCAAAAACCACAGCCGCCGCTGCGCGAAGGAGAGCGGCACGCCGTTGCCGTCGCGCGGGGCGCGCTCGATGGGCGGCAGCGACAGGCCGGCCCCGGCGCGCATGCGCTCCTCGATGTGTGCGGCCAGCCCGCCGACCGTCGGCGACTCGAAGATGCTCTGCAAAGGGACTTCAGTCTGGAGGAGGTTATTCACCCGCGAGATGGCCTGCGTGGCGTGGAGCGAGTTCCCCCCGAGCGCGAAGAAGTTGTCGTCGACCGAGACCCGCCCGGCCCCGAGCACCTCCGCGTAAACTCCCGCCAGCACCTCTTCGATGGGCGTGCGCGGCGCGACGAACCTGCCCCCGGCGTCCGGGCCGAGCGGCGCGGGCTCCGGCAGCGCCTCGTGATCCACCTTCCCGTGCGGCGTCAGCGGCAGCGCGTCGAGTCTGACGAAGGCCGACGGCAGCATGTACTCCGGCAGCCTCTCCTTCAGAAAGCCCCTCAGCTCGCCGGGGTCGAGCGCCCCGTTCTCCGCGACGACGTAGGCCACGAGGCGCGCGCCCGCCGCGCCGTCCTCGCGCAGGCCGACGACGGTTTCCCGCACCGCCGCGTGCTGTTCGAGCGCCGCCTCGATCTCCCGCGGCTCGATGCGGAAGCCCCTCAGCTTGAGCTGCCGGTCGTTGCGCCCGACGAACTCCAGATCGCCCGACGGCAGCCGCCGCACCAGATCGCCCGTGCGATAGAGGCGCGCGCCCCCTTCGCGCGCGAGCGGGTGCGGGACGAACCGCTCGGCGGTGAGTTCGGGCCGGTTCAGGTAGCCGCGGGCCAGCCCGTCGCCGCCCACATACAGCTCTCCGGTGACGCCCACGGGCACGGGGCGCAGTCGCTCGTCGAGGACGTAGACCTGCACGTTGGCTATCGGCTTGCCGATGGGCGGATCGCCCGCGGCGCAGGTCGTCACCGTCGCGGCTGTCGTCACCACCGTATTCTCGGTCGGGCCGTAGTGGTTGACGAGGGTGAAGGGCGTCGCCTCGGAGGGGCGGCGGCGCAGCTTGTCGCCGCCCGTCAGCAGCAGCCTCGGCGCGGCGTCGGGGGGCCACGGCTCTCTTAAGGCGGCTTCGGCGAGCGGCGTCGGGAGGAAGCAGATGCTGATGCGCTCGCGCGCCAACCACTGCACGAGCTTCGGGGCGAAATCGCGCGTCTCGCGGTCGGGGACGTGTAGCGACGCGCCCGCGCACAGGTAGGGCCACACCTCCCAGACGGACGCGTCGAAGGCGGGCGCGGCCAACTGCGTCGCGCGATCTGCCGGCCCGACTCCGTAGGCGAGCCGGTGCCAGTTGACGAGGTTTGACAGACTGCCGTGCGTGATCTCGACGCCCTTGGGCCTCCCCGTCGAGCCCGACGTGTAGATGACGTAGGCGAGGTTCTGCGGGCCGACGCCGCCCCCGATGCGCGACGCGCTCTCGCGCGCAAGCTCTTCCCTCTGACCGTCCGTGCTGATCAGCTCGACCCCGCGCGTACCCAACTGTCCGCGCAACCGGCCAGCCAGCGCGTCCTGAGTGAGCAGCACGCGCAGGTCTGCGTCCGCCAGCATGAAGTTGACGCGCTCCGCCGGGTAGTCTGGATCGATGGGCACGTAGGCCCCGCCCGCCTTAAGGACGGCGAGCAGCGCGACGACCATCTCTATCGACCGCTCCATCATCACGCCGACTAAGACTTCCGGCCCCACCCCGCGACGGCGCAGGCGGCGGGCCAACTGGTTGGCGCGGTCGTCCAACTCGCGGTAGGTGAGCGATTGATCGCCGGACGAGAGGGCCGGGGCGTCGGGCGCGCGATCACACTGACGCTCGAACAGCTCGTGGGCGCACGCGCGCTCGTAGTCGGCGTCCGTCGCGTTCCACTCCCCGAGTAACTGCCGCAACTCCTCGCCGCCGACGATCTCGATGTCGCGCAGCAGGACGCCGGTGTCGGCCACGCCCGCCCGCAGCGCGTTGCACAGGTGCGCGAACAGTCGCCGGACGGTCTCTTCTTCGTAGAGGCGCGCGTCGTAGAGCGCGCGCACGCCGAGACGACCGGGCGCGCGGCTGACGCGCAGCGTCAGGTCGGCGGTCGGGGCCGGAAGCTCGTCGTGAATCTCGTCGAGGAGCAGCACGATGTCGAAGAGCGGCGACTTCGGCCCGTGCGACGACAGGCCGAGGTCGCGCGCGAGCAGGTGAGCGGGGTAGAGTTGGTGCGCGTAGGCGTCGAGCAACGTCTGCCGCACCTGCACGAGGAGCTGTCGGAAGCTGAGCCGTTCGTCAATCACGTCCGAGATCGCCAGCGCGTTGGCGGACGGCGCGCCGCCGGCGCTTCTCAGCGCGGGGCTGCCGACGACGACCACGTCGCGGCCCGTGTGCTTCCGCAGGCAGACCTTGAGGGCCGACATGAGCACGGTGTAGAGCAGGAAGGGGCCGTCGCCCGTCAGCTTCGAGAGACGGAGCCGGAGGTCGTCCTCAAGCGTCAGCTCGACGCTCCGGTAATCGGACTCGGCGGCCTCCGCCGGCCAGGCGCGGTCGGGGCGCACGCCCGAGGGCTGCGTCTCCGGCGACAATTTCCCGAGCCAATAGTCTCGCTCCCCGATCAGCCTCTCGTCGAAGACTATGATCTCTGATTTGAGGTCGTGCATTCGTCACCAGCCCCGTTTCTCCCCGGCGGCGGAGCGCCGCTCAGAAGTTGAAGACCTCGCTCGCGTGCGCTTCGATGACCGACTGCGCCTCGCCCGCAGACTTTTCGACGGCCAACTCCTTGAGGCTCGCACGGCTCGCCGCCGCCGCGCGCAGGATCGAGTTCAGGTGATCCCGCAGCCCCTCGACCGTCTCCTCCCTCAGCAGGCCCTCGCGGTAGACGAAGGCGAGTTCCAGACGGTCGCCCGAGGCCGCCGCTTCGAGCACGAGCGACAGGCCCTCTGAGACCGGGCCAGACCACTTCAACTCCTCCTCGATGCCGGCGGCTGCCATCTCCTGCGAGTCGCGCCACAGGAAGCCCGCGTCGAAGACGGGGCACGCCGCGCCGCGCTCGGCCATGAGCGTCGGGCTCGTCAGGATGTAGAAGGCGTAGGGCCAGTGGCGCAGCCCCTCCCGGCGGCGCAGGCGCAAGGCGCGCGCGAACTCCGCGAAGCTCGCGTCCGACGGCGGCCTGACGCGGAGGGGCGTCGCGCCCCTCCGGCCCTCGCCCGCCGTCGCCGCCGCGAGCGTCGCCTCGCGCCTCCCGCTCACGCGCGAGAGCAGCAGGCCGTAGGCGGCCAGAACCACGTCCGAGAGATCAGCGCCCGCCTCGTCGGCGACGGCTTCGAGCCCCGCGGACTCCGCCTCCCACGACAGCGAGGCGCGCTTCGCGTTCGACGCGGCGGCGGGGGCGGACGCCGCCCCGTCGCTGATCAGCTCGACGTTCGGGGCGGGCCGCGCCCCGGCGAACTCCTCTAAGACGAACCGCTCCGCGTCGTGGTAGCCCGTGTAGAGCGCGACGGGCCGCACGTCGGGCTCGGCCCCGCGGTCGAACTGCGCGCTGCGCCTCAGGCTCTCAAGCAGGGCCGGATCGATCTCCGGCTTGTGCGGGAAGAGCAGCTTCTCCCTGACGGCGGCGTTGAAGCAGCGGAGGAAGGTTTTGATCTGCCCCACGCTCATGCCCTTGCGCTGGAGGTAGAAAGTGCTCCACTGCTCGAAGCCGTTCTGCGGGAGCCAGACGGAGTTGCGGACGGAGAGGAACATCTTGTCCACGAGATCGCAGGCGGTGTGGTAGTCCATCGTGTCGTGCGACCAGGCGAAGGCCGATCCCTTGACGCCGTACTCGTCGCGCCTCTCCCAGATCGGCGTGACCGGGTCGGCGTACCACAGTTGCGCGCGGAAGAAGTCAGGCCCGGTCTCCTCGATGAGGCCGACCGTCTCCTCGAAGGTCTCGAAGGTCTCGCCGGGGAAGCCGACGATGACGTTGGCGTGCGTCGAGATGCCGGCGGCCTTCAGCAGCGGGATGGCCTTCAGGTAATGTTTGCGCCGCGCCGTCTTGTTCATCCGCTCAAGCATCCGGTCGCTGCCCGACTCGACGCCGAGGAAGACGCCCTCGCACCCGGCCTCGCCCATCAGCTCTATCGTCCGCTCGTCGCCGTGGTCGCTGCGGTAGAAGGAGTTCCACTTGAAGCCGTAGTCGTTGCGGATCATCATGCGGAGCATCTCGCGGAAGCGCTCCTTCGGCACGTTGAAGGTGTCGTCGATGAAAGTCAGTGTCGTCACGCCGCCGATCTCGCGGATGGCATTCAGCTCCTGCTCGACCAGCTCGACGCTGAGGTACTTGTACTTGCCCGCGCGCTGCGGGAAGCCGCAGAAGGAGCAACTGAAGGGGCACGACTTGGCCGTCCGCAGCGTGACGAACTCGCCGACCTCGGCGGGCGAGAAGAGTCCGTAATCGACCATGTTCTCTTCGAGCGGGTTCGACTCCGGGGAGGCCGGCGTGAGCACGTAGCCGTCGCCCTGCCGGTAGGCGATGTTCTCGACCGCGCCCAGACTCGTCCCGCCCTTGAGGGCGCGGATGAGGTTGACGAGCGCGGCCTCGCCCTCCTGACTGATGACGTAGATGTCCGCGCCGAGGTACTGGAAGAGGCGTTCGAGCGCGGGCGCGTCGCCGAGCTTCGGCTGGTTCGAGATGAACGGGCCGCCGACGACGATCTTGGCCGTCCGGTTGTGCTCGCGGATGAACGAGATCAGTTCGAGGATCGGGTGCGGCGAGACGTAGAGCGTCGTCGTGATGGCGACCGTCAGCGGATCGCCGTGCTCAAGCTTCTCGCGCAGCTTCTCCCGTTCGAGGTGCGGGAGGTTGACGTAGTCGAAGCTGTGGCCGCGGCGCGCGAGGTAGGAGCCGAGGTAGGTGACGACGGGCCAGAGGAAGTCGGCGTTGTGGAACGGCGGGGCGGCGGGGCGGCCCTCGCCGTAGAAGCGGTTCAGCATGTCCATGCTGCGCCGGGGCTGGCCCTCGTAGTCGACGAAGGCGAGGTTCAGATCGCGGTACGCGCCCGAGTCCGTCCCCATCGAGGCGACCATCTTCGCGTAGTCCGGGAAGCTCGAATCGTTGAAGCCGATGATCAGACAGTCCATCACGGTGCGCCTCTCTTCCTCTAAGACAGAAAATCGAACTGCTCGCCCTCGAACGCGCTGAGCACGGCGGACGGGGCGGCGGCGAGGGCCTTCCCCGCGTCGGCGTCGAGCGGGATTTGCAGCAGCCGCCGGTCGGGCCGCGCCGCCGCCTCTTCGAGCACGGCGCGGAAGTGCGCGAGCATGCGCTCGACCGTGCCGTCGCCGAACAGGTCGGTGTTGTAGTGCAGGTAGACCTTGAGCCCCGGCCCGGCGTCCACCACGTTCAGGATCAGATCGAACATCACGCGGCCCGTGTCCACCTCGAACGGCTCAAGCGTCAGCCCCGGGAGTTTGAGCGCGGGCATCGGCGCGTTCTGGAGGGCGAAGCCGACCTGAAAGAACGGGTTGTCGAGCGGGCCGCGCTCGGGCCTCAACTCGTCGACGAGCTGATCGAAGGGGAGGTCTTGGTGCATGTAGGCCCCGAGGCAGACCTCGCGCACGCGCGCGACGAGGCCCTCGAAGCTGTCCTCGTCCGACACCCCCGTCCGCAGCACCAGCGTGTTCGCGCAGAAGCCGATCATCTGCTCAAGCTCGGCGCGCCTGCGGTTGGCGACCCACGTCCCGACGGCGATGTCGCCCTGCCCCGTGTACCTGTAGAGCAGGGTCTTGTAGGCGGCCAGCAGGATCATGAAGAGCGTCGCGCCCTCGCGGCGGCCCAAGCCCTTCAGGCTCTCGGTCAGCCCGGCGGGCAGCTCGATTGATCTCTTCGCGCCGCGGAAGCTGTGGATCGCGGGGCGCGGGCGGTCGGTCGGCAACTGCAAGCGCGGCACGTCGCCGCCGAGCCGCCCCTTCCAGTAGGCGAGCTGCGACTCCAGCGCCTCGCCGCGTAGCCACCGCCTCTGCCAGACGGAGAAGTCGGCGTACTGTACGGGGACGTCTTCGAGCGCGACGGCGTTGCCCGTCGAATACGCCTCGTAGAGCGCGGCCATCTCGCGCACGAAGACGCCGGCAGACCAGCCGTCCGAGACGATGTGGTGCATCGTGAGCACGAGCACGTGCTCTTCGTCTGCGAGCCGCAGCAGCGCGGCGCGCAGGAGCGGCCCGCGCGAGAGATCGAACGGCTGCTGCGCGATCCGTGACGCGAGCCTTAAAGTCTCGCGCTCGCGCTCGGCTGTCGCGAGAGCGCGCAAGTCTGAGACGGGCAGCGCCAGTTTCAGCGCGGGCGCGATGGCCTGAACCGGCCCCCGCTCCGTGGTGGGGAAAGTGGTTCGCAAAACCTCGTGACGCTCGACGAGCCGGTTGATGCTATGTTCGAGTCCCTCGACCGACAGACGGCCCTTCAGCCGGACGGCGCTGGGGATGTTGTAGAAGGCGTTATCCGGGACCAGCCGGTCGAGAAACCACAGCCTCTGCTGCGCGAACGACAGCGGCAACTCGCCCCCGCGCGGGGCGCGCTCTATCGGCGGCAGGGCCGCCCGCCCGCCCGCGCCCCGAGCCGCCTCGACGCGGAGCGCGAAGTCCCTGACGCGCGGCCCCTCGAACAGCTCTCTGAGCCCCACGTCCGCCCCCGCCGCCTCACGCACCCGCGCCACCGCCTGCGTCGCCAGCAGCGAGTGGCCCCCAAGCTCGAAGAAGTCGTCATCGACGCCGACGCGCTCGACGCCGAGCACCTCGGCGTAAGCCCCCGCCACCAGCTCCTCTATCGGCGTCATCTCCGCGCCCGCCTCCGGGCGATGCGCGCGGCGCGCGTCCTGCGGCGCGGGCAGGGCGGCGCGGTCGATCTTGCCGTTCGGAGTGAGCGGCAGCGCGTCGAGGAGGACGAAGGCCGAAGGCACCATGTAGTCCGGCAGACGAGAGCGCGCGTGGCGGCGCAACTCTTCGCGCGCGGGCGCGGGCTCGCGGCCCGCCACCAGATAAGCGACCAGACGCTCGCCGCCGTGTTCGTCCTCGCGCACGAGGACGACGGCCTCGCGGACGCCCTCGTGCTCGCGCAGCGCCGCCTCGATCTCGCCCGGCTCGATGCGGAAGCCCCTCAGCTTGAGCTGCCGGTCGTTGCGCCCGACGAACTCCAGATCGCCCGACGGCAGATACCTCACGAGGTCGCCCGTGCGGTAGAGGCGCGCGCCCCCTTCGCGTGCGAACGGGTGCGGGACGAACCGCTCGCCGGTCAGTTCGGGTCGGTTCAAATAGCCGCGGGCCAGCCCGTCGCCGCCCACGTACAACTCTCCGGGCACGCCGAAGGGGACGGGGTTCAGATGCCGGTCGAGAAGATAAGTCTCGGTGTTCCTGACCGCGCGCCCGATGGGCGTGTTTCTGTTCAGCCCCGCCGTCGGCGGCAGCGAATGGAGCGTGCAGCAGACGGTCGCTTCGGTCGGCCCGTAGCCGTTGATGACGTGCAGGCGCGGGAGCGCGCGGTTGATGGCGGCGAGCAGTCGCTCGTCAATCGGCTCGACGCCGACCAGCAGGCGTCTCAACTCGTAGGAGGCCGCCCCTTGCGAGAGTCGCGCGGCGAAACCCGGCAACATCTGCGGCGGCAGGTACGCGCTGCCGATCCGGCGCTCTTCGAGCCACGCGGCGAACCGGTCGAAGTCGGCGCGCACGTCTTCGGGGACGACGTGCAGCGTCGCGCCCGCCGTGAGGGCCGAAAAAATCTCGTAGACCGATACGTCGAAACTCAGACTCGTCCAACAGCTACAGTTGTCGCCGACGCCGAGCGGGCTGCGCTCGGCGAAGTCCGTCAGAAGGTTGACGACCCCGGCGTGGCCGCAGCCGACACCCTTGGGCCGCCCCGTCGAGCCCGACGTGTAGATGACGTAGGCGAGATCGTCCGCGCTCGCCGTGGTCGCGACGTTCTCCCCGCTCTCAAGCGCGAGGGCCTGCCGCTCTGAGTCGAGACAGACGAGCCGCGCGCCGTGAAGCGTCAGGCCCTGCGCCAACGATCCGCGCGAGAGCAAGACCCGCGCGCCGCTGTCCTCGATCATGTACGCGAGCCGCTCGGCGGGGTAAGACGGATCGAGCGGGAGGTAAGCGCCGCCCGCCTTGAGCACGGCGACGAGCGCGACGACCATCTCGGCCCCGCGCTCGAACATGACGCCGACGCGCGCCTCCGGCCCCACGCCCATCTTCGACAGGCGGCGTGCCAGCCGGTTGGCCCTCGCGTTCAGCTCCCGGTAGCTCAACGCCTCGCCCTCGTAGACGAGCGCCGTCGCGTCGGGCGTCAGCGCGGCCTGCCGCTCGAACAGCACGTGCACGGGCACGCGCTCGTACGGGGCTGCTTCCGCGCCGCGCTGCGAGAAGATTTCGCGCCGCTCGTCTTCCGTCAGCAGCGGGAGCGAGCGCAGGGGCCCGTCCGGATCGGCGGCGACGCCCGCGAGCAGGGCCCCGAAGTGGCCCGACATCCGCCCCGCCGTCTCGCCGCCGAAGAGATCGGTGCTGTATTCGAGAACCCCGTCGAGCCCGCCGCCCGCGCCTGTGAGCGAGAGCGTGAGATCGAACTTGGAAGCGCCGGTCTCGACCTGCAAGAACTCCGCGCTCAGACCGGGGAGCGTCAGCGACTCGCGCGGCGCGTTCTGCAAGGTGAACATCACTTGAAAGAGCGGCGTGCGGCTCAGGTCGCGCGCCGGGGCGATTGCCTCGACGACCTGCTCGAAGGGCACGTCCTGATGTGCGTAGGCTTCGAGCGTCGCGCCGCGCACCTGCCGCAACAACTCCCTGAAAGTCTGTTGGCCGGAGAGGTCGGCGCGCAGCGCGAGCGTGTTGACGAAGAGCCCGACGATGCCCTCGACCTCGACGCGCCGCCGGTTGGCGACGGGCGTCCCGACGACGATCTCTTCCTGTTCCGTGTAGCGGTAGAGCAGCGCGTAGAAGGCCGCGAGCAGCGTCATGTAGAGCGTCGCGCCCGAGCGGCGGCTCAACGTTTTGAGCGCGGCTGTCAGGCCCTCGGGGACGCGGAACAGGAGGTGCGCGCCCTCGTAGGAGTGCGCGGCGGGGCGCGGGTAGTCGGTCGGCAGCGGCAGGGCGGGCGGCGCTCCCGCGAGCCGCCGCTTCCAGTAGGCTAGCTCGTCTTCCAGCGCCTCGCCGCGCATCCACCGCCGCTGCCAGTGTGCGAAGTCGGCGTACTGGACGGACAGGCGCGGGAGCGCGGGCGGGCGGCCCTCTGCGAAGGCCGCGTAAAGCGACGACAGCTCGCGCATCAGGACGCCGACAGACCAGCCGTCGGCGACCGCGTGGTGCAGCGTCAACAGCAGCACGTGTTCGTCGCCGCCGAGCCGCACGAGCGTCGTCCGCAGCAGCGGCGCGCGCGTCAGATCGAAGGGGCGGCGCGCTTCTTCGGCGGCGAGCCGCAAGGCTTCCTCCTCGCGCGCCGTAGGGGGGAGCGACTGAAGGTCTACGACCCTCAGGTCTGAGGCGAGATCGTCCGTGACGATCTGGACGGGCCGCGCGTCAGCCGACGGCGAGAAGGCCGTGCGCAGGGATTCGTGCCGCCGCAGGATTTCGTCTAAGCCGCGGCGCAGCGCGCCCGCGTCGAGCCGGCCCTTGAGGCGGACGGCGAGCGGGATGTTGTAGTAGGGCGTGCCGGGCTCCAACTGATCGAGAAACCAGAGCCGCTCCTGCGCGAACGAGAGCGGGAGGTCTCCGTCGCGCGCGACGGGGACGAGCGGCGGCGTCGGCGTCCGCGGCTCTCGATGTTGACCCGCGCGCGCCGCCTCGACGCGGAGCGCGAAGTCCCTGACGCGCGGCCCCTCGAACAGCTCCCGCAGCCCCACGTCCGCCCCCGCCGCCTCGCGCACCCGCGCCACCGCCTGCGTCGCCAGCAGCGAGTGGCCCCCAAGCTCGAAGAAGTCGTCATCCGGCCCGACCTCCGCGACCTTCAACACCTCGCAGAAGACGCCGGCCACCAGCTCCTCTATCGGCGTCATCTCCGCGCCCGCCCCCGGGCGTCCCTCGCGCTCCGTCAACTCGGGCGCGGGCAGCGCGCGGCGGTCGATCTTGCCGTTCGGCGTGAGCGGCAGCGCGTCGAGGAAGGCGAAGCTCGCGGGCACCATGTAGCCCGGCAGGAGCGCGCGCAGGTGGCGGCGCAGTTGCTCGACCGGCGGCGTCTTCTCCGCCCGCGCCGCGACGACGTAGGCCACGAGGCGCGCGCCCGCCGAAGTTTCGTCACGCGGTGCCGCGCCGCCCGGAGCTTCGTCGCGCAGGACGACGACGGCCTGCGCCACGGCGGGGTGCAGATCGAGCGCCGCCTCGATCTCTCCCAACTCGACGCGGTGGCCGCGGACTTTGATCTGGTGATCGATGCGACCGCGAAACTCGACGCGCCCGTCGGGCAGGTATCTGGCGAGGTCGCCCGTGCGGTAGAGGCGCGCGCCCGGCTCGGGGCCGAACGGGTGCGGGACGAACCGCTCGGCGGTGAGTTCGGGTCGGTTCAGGTAGCCGCGGGCCAGCCCGTCGCCGCCGACGCACAGCTCGCCCTCCACGCCGACCGGCACGGGCCGCCCCGCGCGGTCGAGGACGTAAAGCTCGACGTTGCCGAGCGGTCGCCCGATGCTCGGCCCTTCCGACGCATCGACGCGGCAGACCGTGGCGTCCACGGTGCACTCGGTCGGCCCGTAGACGTTGAAGAAGTCTCGCGCCGCGTCCCCGGCGAGCGCGCGCCAGAGCCCGGCGTCGATCTCTTCGCCGCCGACGAGCACGGCGCGCGGGAGCCCGTCGCCGCTTTCGAGCAGCCCGGCATCCACGAGCAGGCGCAACTGCGTCGGCGTGGTGTCGAGGACGTGCACCCGCCGCTCGCGCACGTGGCGGAGCAGCGCCTCGCCGTCGCGCCGCACGTCTTCGGGGACGATGTCGAGCGTGTGGCCGGAGATGAGCTGTGCGAGCTGTTTGACCGAGGCGTCGAAAGTGAGCGGCGCGTTGAGACTCACGCGCAGCGGGCCGCCGTAGCGGGAATAGACCGCGCGCCCGAGAGCGCGCGCCAGATTGATCACGGAGCGGTGGCGGATCATCACCCCCTTGGGGCGGCCCGTCGAGCCCGACGTGTAGATCACGTAGGCGAGGTTGTCGGCACTCACCCCCGACGGCGGATTGCTCTCGCTCAGGCCCGCCCACGCCTCGCCGCCGACCTCGACGCGCGCGATCTCAGGGCGGCGCTCCGCGAGCGACGGGAGCACGGACGGCCCGCACAGGAGCACGCGCGCGCCCGCGTCGCCCAGCGCGAAAGAGAGTCTCTCCTCCGGGTCTTCCGGGTCGAGCGGGAGGTAAGCGCCGCCCGCCTTGAGCACGGCGACGAGCGCGACCAGCATCTCGACCGAACGCGCGAGGCAGATGCCGACGACGACTTCGGGGCCGACGCCGAGGGCCTGAAGGCGGCGGGCCAGACGGTTGGCGCGCGCGTTCAGCTCCGCGTAGGTCAGACTCTGATCGCCGAACGCGACGGCGACGCGCGAAGGCGTGGCGGCGGCCTGCGCCTCGAACAATTGGTGCAGGCACGCGTCGCGCTCGTAGTCGGCGCGCGTCTCGTTCCACCCCGACAGCAGCCGCCGCTCCTCTTCGCCCAGCAGCGGCAGCGCGGAGAGGCGTCGCTCCGGGTTCGCCGCGACGCCTTCGAGCAGGACGCGGAAGCGCGTCGCCATGCGCCCGACCGTCCGCGCGTCGAAGAGGTCGGCGTCGTAGCCGAGGAAGCCCGTGACGCCCGCGCCCGACTCTTCCAGTTCGAGCATGAGATCGAACTTCGCGGCCTCGCCCGCGTCTTCCAGCCGGCTCAGCTTGAGGCCCGGCAGTTCGAGCGCGCGGGCCGGAGCGTTCTGCATCACGAACATCACTTGGAAGAGCGGCGCGCGGCTCATGTCGCGTTCGGGCTGCAACTCTTCGACCAGCTTCTCGAAGGGCACTTCCTGATGCGCGTAAGCGGCGAGGGCCGCCTCCCTGACCCGCGCCAACAGCCCGGCGAACGTCGGATCGCCCGAGAGGTCGCCGCGCATCACGAGCGTGTTGACGAAGAAGCCGACGAGCGGCTCGGTCTGCGCGTGGTTGCGGCCCGCGATGGGCGTGCCGACGAGCAGGTCGTCCTGCCCCGAATGGCGCGAGAGCAGCGCCTTCCAAGCCGCCAGCAGCGTCATGAACAGCGTCGCGCCGCGCTCGCGGCTGAGCGCCCTCAGTGCTTCGGCCAGCTCGCCCGGCAGCGCGACGGCGACGCGCCCGCCGCGGTGTCTTTGCAGCGCGGGCCGGGGCCGGTCGGTCGGGAGCTTCAAGACCGTGGGCGCGCCTTCGAGCTGACGCCGCCAGTAAGCGAGTTGCTCTTCGAGCGCCGCGCCCGCGAGCCGGTCGCGCTGCCACGCGGCGAAGTCGGCGTACTGAATTTCGAGTTCCGGCAGGGGCGAGGGCCGCCCCTCGACGAACGCTTCGTAGAGGGCCTTCAGCTCCTCGACCATCACGCCGAGCGACCAGCCGTCCGAGACGATGTGGTGCATCGTGACGAGCAGGGCGTGATCGTCTTCGCCGAGCCGCACGAGGGCGGTTCGCAGCAGCGGCCCGCGGCGCAGATCGAAGGGCCGCCGCCCCTCCTCGCGCGCCAGCCGCCGCAGCTCTGCCTCCGCGTCGGCCCGCGGCTGATCGCGCAGGTCGACGACCGGCAGCGCGTGCGGGCGCGCGGGGTGAACGATCTGGGCCGGCTCGCCGCCGACGACTTCAAACGTCGTGCGGAGCACCTCGTGGCGGCGGACGATCTCGGAGAGAGCGCGTTCGAGCGCGTCGGCGTCGAGCCGCCCGGCGAGCCGCAGCGCCGCGGGCATGTTGTAGAGCGGGCCGCCCGGCTCAAGCTGATCGATGAACCAGAGCCGCTGCTGCGCGAACGAGAGCGGCAGCGGGCCGCCCCGCTCGACGCGGCGAATAGGCGCGCACGGCGCGGCGCGCTGTCCCTCGATCTCCTCCCCGACGCTCGCCGCCAGATCGCAGAGCGCGGGCCGCTCGAACACCCTGCGCAGCGGCAGTTCGATCTTGAACTCGTCGCGGACGCGGCTGACGAGCTGGGTCGCGAGCAGCGAGTGGCCCCCCAGCTCGAAGAAGTTGTCGAACGCGCCGACGGGCTCGACCTTCAGCAGCTCCGACCAGACGCTCGCGAGGGCCATCTCGACCGGCGTGCGCGGCGCGGCGAAAACTGCGCCGCGGGCCTCGCGCGAGGGCGCGGGCAGCGCGCGGCGATCCACTTTGCCGTTCGGCGTCAGCGGCAGCGCGTCGAGGGCGACGAACGCCGACGGGATCATGTGTTCGGGCAGCCTCTCGCGGAGGAAACTCCTGAGATCGTCCGGCGCGGGCGGCGGCTGCGCCCCGGCTACGACGTAGGCGACGAGGCGCGCGTCGCCGTCGTCGCGCTCCTTGCGCGCGACGACGACGGCCTCGCGCAGCGCGGCGTGCCGCGACAGCTCCGCCTCGATCTCGCCCGGCTCGATGCGGAAGCCCCTCAGCTTGATCTGCTGATCGCGCCGCCCGAGAAAATCTATGTGGCCGTCGGGCAGGTATCTGACGAGGTCGCCCGTGCGGTAGAGGCGCGCGCCCCCTTCGCGTGCGAACGGGTGCGGGACGAACCGCTCGGCGGTGAGTTCGGGCCGGTTCAGGTAGCCGCGGGCCAGCCCGTCGCCGCCCACGTACAGCTCTCCGGTGACGCCCACGGGCACGGGGCGCAGTCGCTCGTCGAGCACGTAAGTCTCGCAGCCCGCGAGGGGCCGCCCGATGGTCGGCTTCTCAGTGCGGCCCTTCTCGATCACCGCGCCGGTCGAGTAGGTCGTGTCCTCCGAGGGGCCGTAGAGGTTCCACACCCGTCTGATCGTCTCTTGCGCGTAGACCTGTTCGACGAGCTGGCGGCTCAGGGCCTCGCCGGCGAGGTTGACGACGCGGACGGACGCGGGCACCGCGCCGATCCGCGACAACTCGGCCATCGCCGACGGGACGGTGTTGAGCAGCCTCACTTCCCCGCGCGCCTTGAGCGCGGGCAGTTCGAGCGCGTTCTCCGCGACGATCACTTTGCCGCCACAGCCGAGCGGGACGAACAGCTCGAAGACGGAGAGATCGAAGCAGATCGAGGTGGAGGCGAGGACGCCGCCCAAGTCGTCCGCGTCGAAGGCGGAGTGCGCCCAGCGGAGCAGCGCCGCCGCGCTGCGGTGCTGGATGGCGACGCCCTTCGGCACGCCCGTCGAGCCGGAGGTGTAGATGACGTAGGCGAGGTTCTGCGGTCGCGCCGCCGGGGCGAGGTCGTCCGCGCCGCGCGGCGCGAACTCTGCGCGGTCGCGGTCGAGAAAGATCGTGTGCGCCGTCGTCCGCGGGAGGCTGTCGATCAGTCGCTCCTCAGTCAGCAGGAACCGCGCGCCGCTGTCTTCGAGCATGAAGGCGAGGCGCTGTTTCGGGTAGGCGGGATCGAGCGGGAGGTAAGCGCCGCCCGCCTTGAGCACGGCGACGAGCGCGACGACCATCTCGGCCCCGCGCCCGACGCAGACGCCGACCCTCGCCTCCGGCCCCACGCCCGACGCGCGCAGGTGACGCGCCAGCCGGTTGGCCCTCGCGTTCAGCCCTTCGTAAGTCAGCCGCTCGTCGCCCGCGACGAGGGCCGTCGCGGAGGGCGTGCGCGCGGCCTGCCGCTCGAAGAACTCGTGGAGGCAGAGTTCGGGCGCGGGCCCGGGGCCCGTCTCGTTCCACGAGACGAGCAGCCGGTGTCGCTCTTCGTCGGTCAGCAGCGACAACTCGGCGACGGGCCGCGCGGGGCGCGCGAGCGCGTCTTCGAGCAGGCAGCGGAAGTGATCGAGCATCCGCTCGGCGGTGGGCCGGCCGAAGAGATCGGAGTTGTATTGCAGCGACGCCTTCAGCCCCCCGCGCGCGAAGGCGGTCGCGAGCGTCAGGTCGAAGGGCGAGACCTGCTGCTCGAGCGGCAGGGATTCGAGCGCGAGGCCGCCGAGTTGCAGACGCGCGCCCGGCTCGCCGAGCGCGAAGGCGGAGAGCCCCTGCTCGTCGAGCAGGTGGGCCTGCTGCAAGACGAACATGACTTGGAAGAGCGGCGAGCGGCTCGCGTCGCGCTCCGGCTGCAACCTCTCGACCAGCCGCGCGAAAGGAAACTCCTGATGCTCGAAGGCGGCGAGCGCGTCGCGCCGCACCCTCTCGACGAGCGCCTCGAAAGACGGCCCGCCCGACAGATCGGCGCGCAGCACGAGCGGGTTGACGAAGTAGCCGACCACGCCCGACAGCCCGGCCCAGCCGCGTCCCGACGACGGCGTGCCGACGAGCAGGTCTTGCTGGCCCGTGTGGCGGTAGAGGAGGAGCTGGAAGGCGGCGAGCAGCGTCATGTAAGGGGTGACGCCGCGCGCGCGGCTGAACGACTTGACCGCGCGGCTCAGCCCGCCGCCGAAGTCGCGCGTGACGGACGCGCCGCGGAAAGTTTGGGCGGGCGGGCGGGGCCGGTCGGTCGGCAGGCTCAGGATCGAGGGAGCGCCCGCGAGCCGCGCGCGCCAGTAGTCCCAGAGGCGCTGGCCCTCCGGCCCCGACAGCATCTCTTCCTGCCAGCGCACGTAGTCCGTGTACTGTAGCGACAGCGGCGCGAGCGCCAACGTCTGTCCGGCCCTCGCGGCGTCGTAGAGGCGGCCCAGCTCGGCGACGAGAACCGTCAGCGACCAGAAGTCGCTGACGATGTGGTGGACGCCGACGAGCATGACCTGCCCGCCCGCCCCCGTCCCCAACAGGCTCACGCGCAGCAGCGGCCCCTGCGCCAGATCGAAGGGCCGGTTCGCCTCTTCGACGAGCCGCGCCTGCAACGTCGCCTCGTCCCACGACGAGGCGTCTTCCTGCCGGAAGAAGATTTCGGCGTGCTCGTGGACGCGCTGCGAGGGCTGGCCCGCGCGCTCGGCGAAGGTGGTGCGCAGGCAGGGGTGGCGCTCGACGAGCTGTTGGAATGCGCGGCGCAGCGCGCCCGCGTCGAGCGGCGGTCGGACGCGTACGGCGGCGGCGAGGTTGTAGGCCGGGCTGTCGGGCGCGAGCCGGTGCAGGAACCACAGCGCCCTCTGGCCGAACGACAGCGGGTGCTCCGTGACGGTCTCCGCCGAGGGCGCGATGCGCGACGGGCCGCGCGAGTCGGCAGACGCGCGCAGGGCCGCCAGCTCCGAGCAGAGTTCGGCGATGCTGCTCTGGTAGAGGACGTTCGCGAGCGGCAGGCGCACGCCGAGGCCGGTCTCGATCTCGTAGACCAGTTCGATGGCGGCGAGCGAGTCGAGGCCGTAGGAGACGACCGAGCGGCCCACGTCGATCCTTTCCGGCCCCTCGCCGAGCCGCGCGGCGAGGAGCGCGACGAGCCAGCTTTGGACGTCGCCCGCGCTCTCCAGCGTGCCGGGCGCGACGGGGCCGACCGCCTCGCTCTCGGCGGGCGACGCCGCGCGCCACTCGGCCACCGCTTCGAGTTCGCCGCCGAGGAACGCCGTGCGGCACGCCTGCCGCTGAATCTTCCCGCTGGAGGTCTTCGGGATGGTTCGCGGCCTGATGAGCACGACGGCGTTGAGCGGTATCTCGTGCTCCTCTGCGACGGCGCGGCGGACTGTCTCGACGAGCGCGCCCAAGTCCTGAC
Source organism: Pyrinomonadaceae bacterium (assembly GCA_036389335.1). GTDB lineage: Bacteria > Acidobacteriota > Blastocatellia > Pyrinomonadales > Pyrinomonadaceae > JAIVGV01. The sequence goes on from DASVQC010000046.1 coordinate 32,144, forward strand.
GGCGGTGATCGTCGATCTCCTGAACGACCACGAGCTGCGCTTCGCCGTCGCTCTCGACCGTGAAGGCCGCGGCGCAGCCCGCGCGGCACGCCGGGTGGCTGCGCTCGGAAGTGAACTCGATGTCCTGCGGGTAGTGGTTCTGTCCGCGGATGATGATCAGGTCTTTGAGACGGCCCGTGACGAACAGCTCGCCGCCGTCGAGGAAGCCGAGATCGCCCGTGCGCAGGAAGGGGCCCTCGCCCGCGGGCGCGAGCCGCGCCTGAAACGTCTGCTCCGTCTCGTCGGGGCGATCCCAGTACCCTTGCGCGACGCTCGGCCCGGCGACCCAGATTTCGCCGACCTCTCCGGGCGCGCAGGCCGCCAGCGTCTCCTGATTGACGACGACGATCTCCTGCCCGTGCATCGTCCGACCGCAGCCGACGAGCCTGCGCGCGGCCCCGTCGCCGGGGCGGGCCTGCGCCGCGCGACCGCGTTCGAGCGCCGCCGCCTCGACCGACGCGACGACGGGCGGCGCGGCCTTCCTCCCGCCCGAGACCATCAGCGTCGCCTCGGCCAGACCGTAGCAGGGGTAGAAGGCTTCGCGGCGGAAGCCGCAGGGCGCGAAGGCCGCGGCGAAGCGTTCGAGCGTTGCGGGACGGATCGGCTCGGCCCCGTTGAAGGCGACGCTCCAACTGCTCAGGTCGAGCGCGGCGCGCTCCCCTTCGCCGATCTTACGCACGCACAGATCGTAGGCGAAGTTCGGGCCGCCGCTCGTCGTCGCGCGGTAGCGCGAGATCGCTTCGAGCCAGCGCAGCGGGCGCTGGAGGAAGGCCGCGGGCGAGAGCGAGACCACGGGGAAGCCGCCGTAGAGGGGCTGGAGGATGCCGGCCATGAAGCCCATGTCATGAAAGATGGGCAGCCACGAGACGTAACTGTCGGCAGGCGTGTGCTCGCACGCGCGGTAGACGAGCGCGGCGTTGGAGAGCAGGTTGCCGTGCGTGAGCATCACGCCCTTCGGCATCCCGGTCGAGCCGGAGGTGTACTGTAGGTAAGCGAGATGGTCGCGGCCCGCCGCGGGCTCGCGCCAGTCGTCCTCCAAGCCGTCCGCGATGTCGTCCGTGACCTGCCAGCGCAGCCCTTCGAGGTAGGGGCTCTGCGAGAAGAGGGGGGCCACCCTCGTCAGGATGGGAGTCGTCGTCAGCGCCAGCGCGGCCTTCGCGCTCGCGACGATGGCCTGCAAGCGGAGCGGCGTCCGGTTACGCCGCGGCGGGTAGGCCGGGACTGCGACGGCCCCGGCGTAAAGACAGCCGAAGAAGGCGGCCACGAACTCCAGCCCCGGCGGGTAGAGGAGCAGCACGCGCTCGCCCGCCGCGCCCGCCGCCTGAAGCCACGCGCCGACGGCGCGCGCGCGGCGATCCAACTCGGCGTAGGTGAGCGTGGCCTCCTGCGACTCACCGTCCGTGAGGAAGGTGTAGCCGAGCTGGTGGGGCTGGCGCTGCGCTCGACGGCGAAGAAGCTCGATCAGGGTGGGGGGTTCGGCACCAACCCCTACTGTCTTCGCTGAAGGCACCACGAGGGATACGTGAGGCTGCTCTTCAGGCATACGAACACGCTTGTGATTAGGAGGAGGATGTTACGACCGTGAGTGGGGAGACTCAGCAGGTGACTTCGGGAGAGGCAATCATACAACACGAGGTGGCCTACCTGTAAAGCGTCGCCGTGGCATCTTCCCGCGCGGTCGCAAACCCCGTCGGACTTAGTCGAATCTTCTCGCCGCGCACAGCCCCGAGAGCCCGTCCCGCCCCGCCGCGAGCGCGCTTCGAAACTTAAGTCGGCCCGCGCGCGGCGGGCCACCGCCAGCAGCGCACGGCGGGCGCTCGGCCCTCGACGGCGAGGGCGGCCCTGTAACCCGGCCCCGGGTGCAGCTCGACGAGAGACCAGCGGGAGGCTTCGCGCGGATCGTCGTCCGCCGACACAAGGCGGGGCGGCTCGCCGCGCGCGAGCGAGACCGTGAACCGGTGCAGCGGGAGGGAAAGGCCCTCGCCGCGGGCTTTGATGTACGCCTCCTTGCGCGTCCAGCAGTCGAAGAAGGCGGTGGCGCGCTCCTGCGGCGGCAGGGCGCGCAAGGCATCGACCTCCGCCCTCGAAAAGAAGCGCTCGGCGATGTCGAGGCCCGCGAAGTCGTCCCGCACCAGCTCGACGTCTACGCCCACCTCGCGATCCAGCGTCACGGCGTAGAGCGCGATCCCGTGCGAGTGTGCCGCGTTGAAACGGAGTCGCGCGCCGCGCGCCGCGCCGTCGAGCGCGGGCTTGCCGTAGCGCCCGTAGGAGAAGACGAGCCGCGCGGGCGGGACGTCGAGGTAGGCGGCGAGGATGGACCTGAGCGCGCCGCGCGCCGCGCAGAAGTGCTCGCGGTCTTTACGGAAGTGGTACCGGGCGGCCCTCTGCCGCTCGTCGGTCGAGAGAAGCTCGGAGCAGGCCCGCGAGGCCGCGGCGTCAAGATTTAGAGAGGCGCGCCAGACGTGCGTCTCGCCCACGGCCAAGGCGGGACGCGCCGGGCCGTCCGGCCATGACTGACGGGGCGGGTTCATGCCCATTCTGATGCGGGCCGGCGGCGGCGCGCTCGCGCCTCGTCAAGAGAGTCGGGCGAGCTCGCGCGCGAGGGAGGCGAGCAGCGCGGGCCGGGCCTCGTTGATGAAGAAGTGGCCGCCGTCAAACATCTGCAAAGTGAAGTACGCGGTGGTCTGCTCGCGCCACGCTTCGAGGCGCTCGCGCTCGACCTCTGCGTCGCGCAAACCGCCGTAGGCCGAAATGGGGCAGGCCAGCGGCGGCCCGGCGCTATAGTTGTAAGTTTCGACCGCCTCGAAATCCGCGCGCAGCAGGGGCAGCACCAACCCCATCAACTCCGGGTGCTCCAAGACTTCCAGCGGCGTCCCCTTCAAATCCCGCAACCGCTCCACCAACTCGGGGTCGGGCAGATCGTAAGTCTTCTCCGCGGTGGCCGGTATCTGAGGCGCGCGGCAGCCCGAAACGAACAGCCGCGCCGGCTCGACGCCCTCGTCACGGCGCAGACGCCGCGCCAACTCAAAGCCGATCAGCGCGCCCATGCTGTGGCCGAGCAGGGCGAAAGGCGCGTCGAGGTACGGCTTGACGGCGGCGGCCAAGTTTTCGACGAGCGCGGGGATGCTCTTGAGGGAAGGCTCGCGTATGCGCCCGGCCCGCCCGGGGAGCGCGGCGGCCATCACCTCTACGTCGGGGGGCAGGCCCTCCGACCAGCCCCGAAAGATCAGGTGGCTGCCGCCCGCGTACGGGAAGCAGAACAGGCGCAGGCGGCACGGGGATGCCGGCCTCTGCCTCACGAACCACTGGTTTGCCGCCGCGTGATTTAACATCGCTGCTCACTCCGAGCCCCGGCCCGCGCCGATCCCTGCGTCTCTCCCGAACTCCGCCTTCGCGCCGCTGTGGCGGCGTCCGACCAGCCGGGCGCGTCCTCTCGATGCGCCGGCCAGATCGAGTAAGCTCCTCGTGGTTGACGACCGACTTGTAGATCGTCTTGTCCTCGCGCCCTTCCCCGTTCATCACGACTCCGTCTAAAAAACTAAGCGGTTGATCAGCTTTACCGTCAGGCGCGGCGGGCCGCGCCGTTCTCTGACGAGTGTGTGAGCGGCAGCATGAGTTGCGCGACGCAGCCGACGACGCCGCGGCGGTTGGCGAGGCGGAGCGTGCCTCCGTGCGCCTCGGCGATCTGGCGGCAGAGTATGAGGCCGATGCCCGTCCCGCCGGGTTTCGTCGTGAAGAACGGGACGAAGAGGTTGGAGGTGTTGGGCAGGCCCGGCCCTTCGTCTTCGACCGACAATTCGAGGTGAGAGTTGACGCGCGCCCAGCCGACGCGCACGCCGCCCCCGGTCTGGAGCGCGGCGTCCACGGCGTTGCGGATGAGGTTGATCAGCAGTTGCTCCAACTGATCCCCGTCGGCCTCGACGACCATCTCCGGCCCCGCCGCCACCTCCACGCTGAGGCGCGTTTCGAGCGCGGCGACGCGGCGCGCCAGCTCGCCCACCGCGACGGGCTGGAGGCGCGGCGGCGGCAGCCGCGCCAGCCGCGCGTACGCCTGCATGAAGCGGCTCAGCGACTCCGAGCGCGCGCCGATGATCGAGAGGCCGCGGGCCATGTCGTCGCGCCAGTCCGAGGGGCGCGGCTCGCGCGCGAGCAGGGTTTCCAGACTCCCGGCGATGGATTTGATGGGCGTCAGAGAGTTGTTCAGCTCGTGGCCGAGGACGCGGACGAGCCTGCGCCACGCGTCCAGCTCTTCCTCGCGCAGCTCGCGCGTCAAGTCCGAGAGGACGAGGAGCTGGTGCGGCAACCCCTGCGCGCGGAAGCTGCTGCGGCGCAGCCCCCAGCGGCCCGAGCCGCCGGGGAAAGTTTTTTGGAGCGTGCGCGCCTCCTCCTCCTGCGAGCCGGCGAGGCAATCGGCCAGACCTAGCTCGGCGGCGTTGCGACCGATGAGCCGCTCCGCCGGCTGCGCGAGCAGGCGCTCGCCCGCGCGGTTGATGAGGCGCAGTCGGCTCCCCTCGTCGAAGGCGAAGATGGCCACCTCTATCTCGGCCATCACGGTGCGCACCAGCGCGGTCGCCTCCATCGCGCCGAGCCGCTGCTCCCTGAGCGTCTCGCCGAGGGCGTTGACCTCGACCACCACCTCGCCGAGCGCGTCCTCGTGCGAGCCGCCGCGCGCGCGGATCGAGTAGTCGCCCTCGCGCAGCGCGGCGAGCAGGTTCGAGAGCGTCTGCAGGCTCCGCACGACGCGCCCGCGCAACGCCCCCGCGCACCCCAGCAGAAAGCCGACGACGAAGACGGTGAGCGTCCACTGGACGCGCGCCGCGTAGTTGCCCGTCCAGACGATGACGAGTGCGGCGGCGGAGCCGGGCAGCCCGGCGAGGAGTGCGAGCCAGAAGACGCGCTGCTCGAAGTTCAGCCGCGGCTTGCGGGGCGGGCGTGGGCGTTCATAAGCCATAGCGTTGGAGACGCCTGTAGAGCGCGCTGCGGCTCAGGCCGAGGGCCTCCGCCGCGAGGGCCACGTTGCCGTCGAAGCGCGCGAGAGTCTTCTTGATCAGGAAAGACTCTACCTCATCGAGGCTCATCTCTTCGAGCGCGCGGTCGGGCTCGGCGTGGCCGTTGGCCAGCCCCAAGTCCGCCGCCTCGATCTTCTCGCCCCGCGCCATCAGAACAGCGCGCTCGACGGCGTGATCCAGCTCGCGCACGTTCCCCGGAAACTCGTAGGCCGACAACTCCCTCAGCGCGCCCTCGGAGAAGTCCGCGACCGGCTTGCGGTAGCGGCGCGCGTGCTGCGCGAGGAAGTGGCGCGCGAGCGCGTGGATGTCCTCCTGCCGCTCCCTCAGAGGCGGCAGGCGAACCTCCACCGTGTTCAAGCGGAACAGCAAGTCCTGCCGGAAGCGGCCCTGCGCGACCTCCTCTTTCAGGTCGGCGTTGGTGGCCGAGATGATCCGCACGTCCACGCGCCTCGTCTTCGACGACCCGACCCGCTCGAACTCGCCCGACTCGACGACCCGCAGCAGCTTGGCCTGCTGCGCCACGGGGACGTTCGCGATCTCGTCGAGGAAGAGCGTGCCGCCGTCGGCCAGCTCGAAGCGACCGACGCGATCCGTCTTCGCGTCCGTGAACGCGCCCTTGACGTGGCCGAACAGCTCCGACTCGAACGTGCCCTCGCTGAGCGCGCCGACGTTGACCGTGACCATCGCCTTCGCGGCGCGCGCCGACTTGGCGTGGAGCGTCTTGGCGGCGACCTCCTTGCCCGTGCCGTTCTCGCCCGTGATCAGGACGTTGGCGTCCGAGGGCGCGACCGTCTCGATCAGCTTCAGGACGGGGGCCATCGCCGCCGAGCCCGCGACGAGCGTGGGCGGCTGCGCGCCGTCGCGGAGGATGCGGTTCTCGGCTTCGAGCCGCTTCCCCTCCCGCAGCGCGCGGCTCAGCTCGATCTGCGTGCGCAGCACCGACAGCAGCCGCGCGTTCTCCCACGGCTTCTGCACGAAGTCGCGCGCCCCGCGCCGCATCGCCTCGACCGCCACCTCGACCGTCCCCCACGCCGTCATCACGACGACGGGCAGCGTCGGGTCGGCCTGCCCGACGCGCGTCAGGAGATCGAGCCCCTCCTGCCCCGACGTCGTGTCCTGCGTGTAGTTGAGATCGATGAGGAGGAGATCGAAGTCGTTGGCGCGCAGCGCGCCGAGCACGGCGCTCGGCGACGTGACCGTCTCGCTGTGGATGCGCTCGGCCTTGAGGAGCAGCCGCAGGGCTTCGAGCACGTCCGGCTGGTCGTCGGCGATGAGGATGCGTGGCGGGCTGGTCTCGGAAGTCTTCATTAAGAGTCAGGGAGTCTCGCCGCGGGCCTCGCGGCCCCCTCCGGCGTCTGAAAAGGAAAGTTAAAGCCTACTCGCGCCGGAGCGCAATCGGCGGGACGACGGCGGCGGGGGGCGGGAGCGCCGCCTGACGACGCGCCGCTCCCGCCGCCGCGCCTCTCAGTTGGTCAGCTTCGCGAGCCGCGTCTGGACGCGACCGCGCTCGTAGTCGCTGCCGATAGTCCGCATCGCCGCGGCGAACGCCTGCCGCAGCGACTCGTCGGAGCGGTAGCGGCTGGCGGCTTCGATGAGGAAGGACGCCTTCTCGTAGTCGGAGCCGATGGCGGAGGCCGACTGCGCCGCCGCGAGCAGGGCGTCGCGGCCCAAGTCCGCCCGCTTGATCACGCCCGTCAGCACGCGGTGGCGCTCGTAGTCCGATCCGATCCGGTTGAGCGCCTCGAAGTAGACGTTGACGAGCGCGTCCTTGGCGAGGAACACGTCAGCCGTGTGCAGGAGAAGCTGCGCGCGCTCGTAGTCGCTCGTGATGCTGCGCGCGGCGTTGGCGAGCGCGGCGCGGAGGTCTTCGTCGCGCAGGTTCTCGACCTTCAGGAACTCGTCGAAGTAGATGCGCCGCGCGTAGTCGCTGTCGATGTGGGTCAACTCTTCGGTGACGGCCCGCGCGCCGCCGCGCGCGAGGATGCGCCGGACGCGGTTGCGCGCGTCAAGGCCGCCCTGCCGCGCGGCGGAGAGCAGCGTCTGCCGCAGCCACTCGCGGGCCGCGGCGTCGAACTCGTGGCCCGCGCCCTTGAAAGAGTAGTCGCGCCGCAGCTCGCCCGACGCGCCGCGCGTGACCGTGAGGCGGCGCGCCAGAGACGGATCGCGCGTGTCGACGATCCGGAGCGCGCCGTCCGAGGGGATGTCGGAGACGTCCGAGTAGTCCTCGTTGAACTCGACCTTGCCCTCGACCTTGACCTCGATCTTCCTGCCGCCGTCGTCGCGAACCCACGTCCAGTTGTTACGCTCGTCCCGCGCGCGGGCCGTCGCGGGCGCGGGCGTCGCGGCGAGCGCGACGAGCGCGGCGCAGAGCGTCGCGTTGATAATTTTTCGCATCGTCATGATCAGTCCTCCCTGAATGTAATGTGAGTCCGCGTCGAACGACCCGCCTCACTCGTGCCTGAGCGCGATCATCGGATCGACCCTCGTCGCGCGCCGCGCCGGGACGTAGCAGGCGACGAGGGCGACCGCCGCCAGCAGCGCGGCGACGCCGCCGAACGTCGCGGGGTCTGTCGCCGAAACCCCGAAGAGCAGGCCCGACATGAGCCTCGTCAGCCCGAACGCGCCCGCGAGCCCGATGCCGACGCCGACGAGCGTGAGCGTCATGCCCTGCCCGACGACCATGCGCAGGATGTCCCGGCCCTGCGCGCCGAGCGCCATGCGGATGCCGATCTCGTGCGTGCGCTGCGCGACCAGAAAGCTCATCACGCTGAAGATGCCGACCGCGGCGAGCGCGAGGGCGAGCGCGGCGAAGACGCCGATCAGCGTCATGCTGAACCGCTGCCGCGCGACCGAGCGCGAGACGAGGGCGGCCATCGTCCTCACCTCGTAGAGCGGCTGATCCTTGTCCATCTCGCGCACCACGCCCCGCAGCGCGGGCGTGAGCGACGCCGGATCGCCCGTGCTCGTGCGCACGACGAGCGACATGTCGCCCGATGCCGCGAGCGACTGCGGGATGTAGTACTCGGGGCCGCCCGGCACGCTCAGGCTGTTGCCGCGCACGTCGCCGACCACGCCGACGATCTCGCCCTCGATCCGGTTGTAGCCGATGCGCATCCGCTTGCCGAGCGGCTCCTCGCCCGGCAGGTAGCGGCGCGCGAACGCCTCGTTGATCACGAGCACGGGCGGCGCGCCCGCCCGATCCTCTTCGGTGAAGAGGCGGCCCCCGCGCAAGGGGATGCCCATCGCGCGGAAGTAGTCGGGCGTGGCGAAGCGCGCCGAGGCCGACAAGCCCTGGCCGGGCGGCGGCTCCGGTCGATCCGTGAGGACGAAGGAGTAGGCCATCCCGTTGCCGCTCAAGGGCAGCGGCATGACCCCGCCGACCGACTCGACGCCGGGCAGCGCGCGCACGCGCTCGATCAACTGATCGTAGAAGCGCGTGATCTGCTCGTCCTTCTCGTAGCGGACGGAGGCGAGCGAGAGCGAGGCCGTCAGAGTGTTCTGCGGGTTGAAGCCCGGATCGGTGTTGCGCAGCTTGACGAAGCTCTTGATCAGGAGCCCCGCCCCGATCAAGAGGACGAGCGAGAGCGCGACCTCGGAGACGATCAGCAGGCTCCGCACGCGGTTGTGCCCGCGCCCCTCGGTCGCGCTCCGCCCGCCTTCTTTGAGCGCCTCGTTCATGTCGAGCTTGGAGCTGCGGATCGCGGGCGCGAGGCCGAAGAGCAGCCCCGTCACGACCGAGGCGGCGAGCGTGAAGCCGAGCACGCGCAGATCGAGACTCGTCTCGTCGAAGCGCGGCACGTCCGCCGGGATGAACGACGAGAGGAGCGACACGCCCCAGACGGCGAAGAGCAGCCCGAGCAGGCCGCCGGAGCAGGCGAGCAGCGTGCTCTCCGTCAACAACTGGCGCACGATGCGCCCGCGCGACGCGCCCAAGGCGACGCGCACGGCCATCTCTCGACCGCGCCCGGAGGCGCGCGCGAGCAGGAGGTTGGCGACGTTGGCGCACGCGATCAAAAGCACGAAGCCGACCGCGCCGAGCAGCACGAGCAGCGTCGGTCGCAGATCGCCGACCAGCTCTTCGCGCGCGCCGGAGAGCCGGATTCCGATCCCCGCGTTCGGGTTCGGGTAAGCCTGCTGAAGCCGCCCCATCACGCCGCTCATGTCGGCCTGCGCCTGCGCGATTGAGACGCCCGGCTTGAGCCTGCCGATCACTTCGAGGAAGATCGCGCCGCGCGACTGGAACCCTGAAGCCTGCGGATCAATCGGCGTCCAGAAGTCAGCCGCGTCCGTGACGAACTCGAAGCGGAAGTCGGCAGGGGTGACGCCGACGATCTCGCGCTCCCTGCCGTCGAGCCTGATCAGGCGACCGACGACCGAAGGGTCTGCGCCGAAGCGGCGCTGCCACAGCCCGTGGCTGATGACGGCGACGGGCGTGCCGCCCGGCTTCTCGTCCTCGGGCACGAGGAGTCGCCCGGCGAGCGGCTTCGTCTTGAGCACGCGGAAGATGTCGCCCGAAGCGACGACGCCCGTGATCTGCTCCGGCGTCTCCGCGCCGCTCAGCGCCGCACTCGTCGCGGTGTAGGCGGCGAGCCCTTCCAGCGAGCCGTTCTGCGCGCGCAGGTCGGAGAAGTTGAGGTACGAGTAGGGGCGCGAGAAGCTGTTGCGCTGCGGGTTCGTCCCGAAGACGCGGACGAGCCGCTCGGGCGACTCGAACGGCAGCGGGCGCAGCAAGACCGCGTTGACCACCGAGAAGATCGCCGTGTTCGCCCCGATGCCGAGCGCCACCACGAGCACCGCGACCGCCGCGAAGCCCGGACTCTTCAACAACACGCGCACGCCGTACCTGATGTCCTGCCAAAACGTTCTCATGGTTTCACCTCGACCCGTAAGAATTTCCCGCCTCCGCCCGCGCCGCGTCAGACCACGCGCCGGAGGGAGACCGCGCGATCACGCCCCGTCGTTCTGTCGCCGCGTCGCGCCTCCGCCCGCGACGTCCCTTCATGCTCATCCCGCCGCCCCCCCGGCGCTCACTCGTCCCTGAGCGCGATCATCGGATCGACTCGCGCCGCGCGGCGCGCGGGCAGGTAGCAGGCGAGGAGCGCGACCGACGCGAGCAGCGCGGCGATGACGACGAACGTCGAAGCGTCGGTCGCGCCCACGCCGAAAAGTAGGCCCGCCATCAGGCGAGTGCCCGCGTAAGCCCCGGCGAGGCCGAGGCCGACCCCGGCGAGCGTCATCCAGAGTCCCTGCCCCATGACGAGCCGGAGCACGTCGCGGTTGCGCGCGCCGAGGGCGACGCGCACGCCGATCTCGTGCGTGCGCTGCGTCACCGTGTAAGAGATGACGCCGTAGATGCCGAGCGCGGCGAGCAGGAGCGCCGCCGCCGCGAAGACCCCCATCAGCGTCATCGTGAAGCGGCGCGCGGCGACCGAGGCCGCGATCACCTCGCTCATGGGTTTGACCTTCGTCAGCGGGAGTTGCTTGTCGAGCGCCCAGACCTGCTCCTTCACCTGCCGCGCGAGCGTCGCAGGATCGGTCTGGCTGCGGACGGCCAAGTACATCCAACGCTTCCACGTCTGATCGGCTTGCAGGTAGGAGTAGTAGAACGCGGGCATCTCCGGCTGATCCAGGCCGACGTGCTTCACGTCCGCGACGACGCCGACGACGGTCATCCACCGCGGCGGCTCCTGCCGCACCCAGCGGATGCGCGCGCCGATGGGGTCGGAGTTCGGGAAGTACTGGCGGGCGAAGCTCTCCGTGACGATGCCGACCACGGGCGCGCCCTCGCGATCCTGCGGCGTGAGGCCGCGCCCGCGCAGCAGCGGGATGCGCATCGTGCGGAAGTAGTCGCCGGCGACGTTCAGCGTTTGCAGCTCGGGCTCGTCGCCCACCTCGACGGGGCGGCCCTCGACGACGAAGTTGTGCGTCAGCGAGTCGCCGCTCAGGGGCAGCTCGCTCACCATCGCCGCCTCGACGCCCGGCTGCGCGTTCAGCCGCTCCATCAGCGCGCGGCGAAACTCCGTCTGCTTCGGAATCTCTTTGTAGCGCGCCTCCGGCAGCTCGATCCGCATCGTCAGCAGGTTCGACGGATCGATCCCCGGCGCGACCGAGCGCAGGCGCCAGAAGCCCTTGATCAGAAGCCCCGCGCCGACCAAAAGCATCAGCGCGAGCGCCAGCTCGGAGACGACGAGCAGGCTGCGCGCCCGGTGCCGCAGGCCGCCCTCCGACGCGCCGCGCCCGCCCTCCTTGAGCGCCGCGTTCACGTCGAAGCGCGACGCCCCGAGCGCCGGGATGAGTCCGAACAAGACGCCCGTCAACAGCGCGACGCCGAACGCGAACGCGAGCACCCACACGTCGATCCGCACGGAGCCCGCCAGCGGCAAGCTCTCCGGCTTGAGCGCCGTCAGCAGATCGACGCCCCACGAGGCGAGGATCAGTCCGCCGACGCCCCCCAACGTCGCCAGCAGCACACTCTCCGTCACCAACTGCCGGGCGAGGCGCGCGCGCCCCGCGCCGAGAGCCGCGCGCACGGCCAGCTCGGACCTGCGCGCCGTGGCGCGCGCGAGCAGGAGGTTCGAGAAGTTCGCCGCCGCGATGAGCAGCACCAGCCCGACCGCGCCGAAGAGGACGAGCAGCGCCGGGCGCGTGTCGCCGACGACGTACTCGTGCAGCGAGACCAGACGCCTGCGCCGGCCCTTGTTCTCTTCCGGGTACTGCTGTTCGAGCTGCCGATCAATCGCGTCCAGCTCGGCCTGCGCCTGCCCAATCGTCACGCCGGGTTTGAGGCGCAGGTAGGTGCGCAGGAAGTGCACGCCGCGGAACTTCGCCGCCAGCGGATCGACCACGCGCAGCGCGGCCCACAGGTCTAAGTCCGCGCCGAGGGCGCTCAGTTGCGGCGGCATGACGCCGACGACCGTGTAAGAGTTCCCGCTGAGCGGGATCGCCCGACCGACGACTCGCGGGTCGCCGCCGAAATGGCGCTGCCAGAAGTCGTGACTGAGCACGACGACGCGCTCGCCGCCGTAACTGTCTTCGGCGGGCGTGATCGCGCGCCCGATCTCGGCGGGGACGCCGAGCGCGCGGAAGAAGTCGGCGTTGACGAGGCTGGCGTGAACCTGCAGGGGCTCCGCCTCGCCCGTGTAGTCGAGCGGGCGCATGTTCGCGCCGCCGAGCGCGTCGAACGAGTGGGCCCGCGCCTCGATGTCATCGAGATCGGGCAGCGACTCGTTGCGGCGCATCGTCACCAGACGCTCCGGCTCGGCGTATGGCAGCGGGCGCAAGAGCACCGCGTTGACGACCGAGAAGATGGCCGTCGTCGCCCCGATGCCGAGCGCGACCACGAGCACCGCGACCGCCGCGAAGCCGGGGTTCTTCCAGAGCATCCGCGCGCCGAATTTAATGTCCTGCCAGAGTGACGACATGGCTTTCCTCCCGAGTAGAGGTCGGAGGCTAGAGGTCAGAGGTCAGTCAGGAAAATCTTTTACTAACCTCTGACCTCTAGCCTCCGGCCTCTCTTCTTTCATTCGTGCCTGAGCGCGATCATCGGATCGACCCGCGCCGCGCGGCGCGCGGGCAGGTAGCAGGCGAGGAGCGCGGCGGCGGCGAGCAGCAGCGTGACGCCCGCGAACGTCAGCGGATCGGTCGCGCTCAGGTTGAAGAGCAGGCCGGAGACGACGCGCGAGAGCGCGAAGGCGAGCGCCAGCCCCAGCGCCCCGCCGACGAGGATGAGCGTCATCCCCTGCCCCACGACGAGGCGCAGCACGTCGCGCGGCTTCGCGCCGAGCGCCATGCGGATGCCGATCTCGCGCGTGCGCTGCGCCACGGCGTAAGACATCACGCCGTAGACGCCCACGCCCGCGAGCAGGAGGGCCGCGCCGCCGAAGACGCCGAGCAGCACGGCGATCATCCTGTCGACGGCGAGCGCGGCGCGCACGTGGGAGCGCATCGTCTTCACCTCGTAGAGCGGCAGGCTCTTGTCCAACTGCTGCATCACGGAGCGCACGCCGGGCGCGACCGAGAGCGGATCGCCCTCGGTGCGCACGAGCAGCGTCATGCCCCGCTGGTACTCCTGGCCGAGCGGGATGTAGATGAAGGGCAGCGGCTGCTCGCGCAAGTCCCTGTACTTGGCGTCGCGCGCCACGCCGACGATCTCCGCGTACGGCCCGTCGGAGTCGGTGCGCAAGCGCCTGCCGACGGCGCTCTGGCCGCCGTAGTAGCGGCGCGCGAACTCCTCGTTGACGACGACGACGGGCTGGCTCTTCGCCGTGTCGCGCGCGTCGAAGTCGCGCCCGGCGACGACGGGGATGCCGATGGTGCGGAAGAAGTTGAGGCCGACGACGTTCGTGTTGATCTCGGTGTCCTCTTTCGGGCGCGGCTGGTAGCCCTCGATGGTCGTGCCGCGGCGCTGGCCGCCGCCGCTGATGGGCGTCACGCGCGTCAAAGAGGCCGCGCGCACGCCCGGCAGTTGGCCGACGCGCTCCAGCAACTGTTGGTAGAGCTGCGCGCCCTGCTCCTTCGTCAACTCCTTGCCGCGCATCTCCAGCGAGGCGAGCAGCAGGTTGTTGGCGTCGAATCCCGGATCGAAATTGACGGCGTTGCGCAGGGAGCGCAGGAAGAGGCCCGCGCCGACCAGGAGCACGAGCGAGAGCGCGACCTGCGCGATGACGAGCGCGTTGCGGAGGCCGAAGCGGCGCAGTCCAGCGAGCCCGCCGCCCGCCTCGTCCTTGAGCGCGGAGACGAGGTCGGGGCGCGAGGAGTGGATCGCCGGGGCGAGCCCGAAGACGAGGCCCGTCAGGAGCGAGACGAAGAGCGTGAAGCCGAGCACGCGCGCGTCCGCCGAGAGATCGAGCAGCGCCGTCTCGTCCGCCGGGAAGAAGCCGGGCAACAGGTCGGCAGTCCACAGCGAGATGATGAGCCCGAGCGCGCCGCCCGCCAGCGAGAGCACGACCGATTCCGTGATCAACTGCCGCACCAGCCGCGCGCGCGACGCGCCGAGCGCGAGGCGGATGGCGATCTCGCGCCGCCGCGTCGAGGCCCGCGCGAGGAGCAGGTTCGCGACGTTGGCGCAGGCGATCAGCAGCACGACGCCGACGACCGCGAGCAGAAGTCCCGAGACGGCGCGCAGCGTCTTGCGCGGCTTGGGCGCGACGAGCGCGGCGGGCACGACCGTGATGGGGCGCGCGTCGTTCGGGTGTTCGAGCGTGCCGCGGTTCGTGTCGGGGTAGGCGGCGGCGAGGCGCGCGGCGACGCTGCGAAGTTGGGCCTGCGCGCCCTCCGGCGTCGCGCCCGCCTTGAGCCGACCGACGAGGTCGAGCCCGCGGCTGCCGCGCGCGTCCAAGCTGTGCTCCGGCATCTGCGCCATCGGGACCCAGAAGTCGGGCACGCTCTGGCCGAGCCGCGTCCCGCGGAACGACTGCGCCGCGACGCCGATGACGGTGTAGGGGCGCGAGTCGAGGTTGACGGACGAGCCGACGACGGCGGGGTTCGAGTCGAAGCGGCGACGCCAGAAGTCGTGGCTGAGGACGACGAGCGGGTGCGCGCCCGCGCGCTCGTCGTCCTGCGGCGTGAAGAGGCGGCCCGCCGCCGCGCGCACGCCGAGCACGTCGAAGTAGTTGCCGGTCACGTAGACGCCGCTGCTGCGCTCGGGCGCGTCGTCGCCCGCCGCCGCGAAGCTCGCGACCGTCTCCTGAAAGGCGGCGAGCCCCTCGAAGGCGTCGGACTGATCGCGGAAGTCCTTGTAGTCGGGGAACGAAGACGAGCCGTAGAGGCCGCTGCTGAAGTCGCTGGTGTAAACCTCCACGAGCCGCGAGGGCTCTCTCACGCCGACGATGGGGCGCAGCAGGATGGCGTTGATGAAGCTGAAGACGGTCGTGTTCGCGCCGACGCCGAGCGCGACGGCGAGCACCGCCGCCGCCGTGAAGCCCTTGCTCTTCAAAAACACCCGCACCGCGTAGCGCAAATCCTGAAAGACGGTTCTCATCATTCACCTCTCAAGCAGAGGCTAGAGGTCAGAGGACAGAGGCTAGTAAAAGATTTTCCCGACTGGCCTCTGACCTCTGATCTCTGACCTCTGTTCATCATTCGTATCTCAAAGCGATCATCGGATCGACTCGCGTCGCGCGGCGCGCGGGCAGGTAGCAGGCGAGGAGCGCGACCGCCGCGAGCGAGAGGGCGACGACGGCGAAGGTCACCGGATCGCTCGGGCTCACGCGGAAGAGCATCGCCTTGATCAGTTTGGTGAGCGCGAGCGAGGCGACGACGCCGACGCCGACGCCGACCGCCGCGAGCGTCATCCCCTGCCGCAGGACGAGGCGCACCACGTCGGCGGTGCGCGCGCCGAGCGCCATGCGGATGCCTATTTCGTGCGTGCGCTGCGTCACCGAGTAGGCCATCACGCCGTAGATGCCGACCGCCGCGAGCAGGACGGCGACGCACGCGAAGATGCCGAGCAGGAAGACCGTCAGACGCCGCTGCGAGCTGCTCTCGTCGAGGCGCTGTTCGAGGCTCTTGATGTCGAAGACGGGCAGGTCGCGATCCATCGCCTGCGTCTCGCGTCGGACGGCGGCGGCCATGCCCGCCGGATCGACCGCCGAGCGCACGGCGATGGTCATGCCGGAATCGGGCGACTGCGCGTGCGCCATGTAGATGTAGGGCTCTGGCTCGTCGTCGAGGCCCCAATGCTTCACGTCGCCGACGACGCCGACGATCTCGGTCGGGCGGGTTCCGTCGGTGTCGAGCACGCGCCTGCCCACGGGGTCTTCGTTCGGGTAGTAGACGCGCGCGAACGTCTCGCTGACGACGGCGACGAGCGGCTTGCCTTTCGCGTCCTGCTCGGTGAAGACGCGGCCCCGGAGGAGGGGGATGCGCAAGGTCTTGAAGTAGTCCGTCCCGGCGAGGCGGAAGTTGGCCTCCGGGTACTGGCCCTTGGGCGGCGCGGGCCGGCCTTCGAGGACGAAGGTGGTCGTGCCGCCGTTGCCCCCCATCGGCAGCGAGTTGATCACGCTGGCCGACTCGACGCCGGGCTGCGCCCTCAGACGCTCGACGAGTCGGCGGTAGAAGTCGGCCCACTGTTCGGGCTTCTGGTAGCGCGCTTCGGGGAGCGAGACGCCCATCGTCACGACGTTCTTGGGATCGAAGCCGGGCTTGACGTCGAGCAGGCGGACGAAGCTCTTGAGCATGAGCCCCGCGCCGACTAAGAGGACGAGCGCGAGCGCGACCTCGGCGACGACGAGGCCGTCGCGGAAGTGGCGTCGCGCGTGCCCGGTCGAGCCGCGCGCGCCCTCCTTGAGCGACTCGTTGAGGTCGGTCTTCGTCGCGTGGAGCGCGGGCACGATGCCGAAGAGCAGGCCCGTCGCGAACGAGATCAGAACGGTGAAGCCGAGCACGAAGCGATCCAGCTTGATCCGGTTCCAGCCGTGGAAGTTGAGCGCGAACTCGCGCGGCACGCTCGCCAGCAGCAGGTCGAGCCCCCACATCGCGAGCAGGACGCCGAAGACCCCGCCCGCCAGAGAGAGCAGCACGCTCTCGGTCAACATCTGCCGGATCATGCGCAGGCGGCTCGCCCCGAGCGCGGCGCGGATCGACAGCTCCTTGTGCCGCGCCGTCGCGCGCGCCAAAGACAGGTTCGCCACGTTGGCGCACGCGATCAAAAGCACGAAGCCGACCGCGCCGAGCAGCACGAGGAGGCCGCCGCGCGCGAACTCGACCGCGTCCTCGTGCGCCGGGACGATCCGCACGTCGCGATCCGCGTTCGTGTCCGGGTACTGCCGCCGCAGGCCGGCGGCGATGTTGTTCATCTCGGCCTGCGCCTGCCGGATGGTGACGCCCGGCTTGAGGCGCGCTCTCGTGTAGAGGTAGTGCGCGCCGCGCCGCGCCGCGCCGCGCGCGTCGAGCGCGAGCGGCGTCCACAGCTCGACCGAGGCGTTCGGGAACTCGAACGCCTGCGGCATCACGCCGACGACGGTGTGGCTCTCGGCGTCGAGCGTGATCTGCTTGCCGACGACCGCGGGGTCGCCGCCGAAGCGGCGCTGCCAGAGCCCGTAGCTGAGCACGACCGTGCGCGCGGCCCCCGCCGCGTCCTCCTCCTCGGTGAAGGTTCTGCCGACGAGCGGCTTGACGCCGAGCGTGCGGAAGAGCGAGGCGGTGGCGCGGTTGCCGAGGAGCTGTTCTGGCGAATCCGTGCCCGTCAGGTTGAAAGTGTTCCAGCGGTACGCGCCGATAGATTCGAAGACCGTGTTCTGCTCGCGCCAGTCGCGGAAGTTGGCCGGGCTCGCCTCGTTGTGCGTGCGCAGGAATGTGGATGACAAATTCGGGTTCGTCTCCCAGACGACGACCAGCCGGTCGGGGTCGGCGTAAGGCAGCGGGCGCAGCATCATCGCGTTGACGACCGAGAAGATGGCCGAGTTGGCCCCGATGCCGAGCGCGAGCGCGAAGATCGCGACGAGCGTAAAGCCCGGGCTCTTGCGCAGCATCCTCATCCCGTAACGCGCGTCCTGCCAGAGTGTGTTCATCGCCATCCCCCTCCGATCAACGGAAACGTTCCGCCCGGCGTCGCTCACCGCGTCGCAGACTTGCCCGCCGCGGCGTCGCAGCGCCCCGCGCCGAAGCCTTCCTTGAACCAGCCCTCGCAGTTCGACGTCCGCGCGCCCTGCTTGAATTGGAAGCGCACCGGCGCGCCGCCCGAAAACGCTTCGGCCTCGGTCAGCCCGCGCAGCTCTGCGGGCGCGATCTCGAAAGAGTGGCCGCCCCGCCCGGCGTGCTCGCGCCAGTGCATCCACGCGCGCGGCCCGCCCCGCCCGTAGAACTTCACCAGCCACTCCGGCCCGTCCGCGCCCGGCGGCAGGTGTCTCAGGAATTCGGCGGGCATCCCCAGCATCCGCACGTCGAGCAGGCGCATGACGGGGACGCCGTCGTAGCCCTCGGCCCGCAGCTTGCGGATGAAGTCGGGCGTCACGCCCTGCATCCTCATCGCGATCAGCTCGTCGAGCGGGACGCGGTCGTAGCCGAGCGCCTTCAACTCGTTGATGTACTCAAGGCTCACGCCCTGCTCGCGCATGTCGATCAACTGGTCGAGCGTCGGGCGCTCGTAGCCGACGGACGCGAGCGAGCGGATGAAGTCCGCGCTCGCGCCGAAGAGACGGAGATCGATTAGCTGGTCGATGGAGCGCGGCTGGTAGCCGAGCGACTTTAACTCGCGTATGAAGTCGGCGTTGACGCCGTAGAGGTTCATGCTCTCAAGCTGCCGCGGCGTGGGGCGTCCCAAGCCGAGCGACGAGAGCTGCGCGCCGAGCGTCTCGAAGTTGCCGATGGCGAAGCCGAACAGGTTCTGCCGCACGGCCTCGCCGTAGCCGTCGCGCTCCATCCGCGCGACGAACTCCGGATCGGGGGCGAACGTGAACTCGCCCGAGCCCTTCCCGGCGCGGAACGTGCCCTCGAAGTCGAGCGTGCCCGCGTCGCGGCGGAGCCGGAACTTCACGCGCTCACCGCCCGCCTCGATCTGCTCGCGCGTCAGGCCCGAAAGCTCTTCGGGCGCGAGCTTGAAGAAGCGGTCGTCCCTGCCGCCGCCCTCGGTGACGATGCTCAGCTTGACCCGCAGTTGCCCCTGCCCCGGCACGGCCTCGATGTCCCAACGCCCGGAGATCGATTTGACGCGGCCCTGACCCGCGGCCCCGCGGGCCGCGCCGAGCGAGAGCGCCAATAGGAAAGCCGCCGCGCAGTTGATCAACTTGTTCGGCAGCGCGCGGCGGTCGTCGCGCGCGCCGCGCAGAAGTATGCTCGTCATTCCCTTAAAGCCTTTCGAGGTGTTCATGCGAACGTGTAAAGGTACGTCATCGAAGACGTGCCGAGGGCGAGCGGCGCGAGCTTGTCGATGAGCTTCAGCCCGTTGGCGCTGTTGGTCATGACGACGACGCCGCGCCCGAGGGGCGGGTGCGCGACGGCGATGCTCTGGAAGTGGCCGGAGTTGCCGTAGTGGTAGAAGGCGTCGCCCGCCTCGCCGTGCTCGACCTCCCAGCCCAGCCCCCAGTCGAGCGAGTAGGCCACCCTGATCTGCGGCTTGAGCATCTCGGCGGCCATCCGCTCCGAGAGGTGGAAGTCGCCGCGCCGCGCGGGCCGCATGATCTCGACGAGGAAGCGCGCGTAGTCGGTCGGCGTCGAGTAGAGGCTGAAGCCCGCGCCGGGGGCGGCGTCTTCGGGCTGGACGGCGAGAATCTTCGCCTTCTCTTCGGCGGAGAAGCCGCGGAACTTGTCGTAGAAGTCCTGCGTCGGCTTCCCCTCGCGGTCGTAGCCCTTGGCCGCCTCCCGTTCGTACTTCTCGCTCCAGTCGTAGCTGCTCTCGGTCATCCCGAAGGGTTCGAGCAGGTTGGCCCGCATGAATTCGGCGACGGGCTGGCCGGTCACGTGCTCGACGATCCGCTGCAAGTAGCCGTAGCCCTGCGGGGAGTAGAACCACTTCTCGCCGGGCGTCGTGTAAATCTTGGTCAGCTTGTCGTCGGTGCGGTAGTGCAGCCCCGAAGTGTGCGAGAGGATCATGCGCGCCGTGATCAGCTTCGAGCGCGGATCGCCGGCGGGCAGGAAGTAGTTGGGCCGGTAGTCCCAGAGCGGCTTGTCGAGATCGAGCCTGCCGCGCTCGACGAGGCGGAGCGTGGCGTAGGCGAAAGCCGCCTTGCTGAAGGAGGCGGCGGAGAACGCCGTCTCGGTCGTCACCGGCTCGCCCGTCTCCTTGTTCCTCACGCCGAACCCCTGACGCCAGACGATCTTCGCGTCGCGTATGACGGCGATAGAGAGGCCGGGCACGCCCGTGTGGCTCATCAGCTCGGGGATGAAGCGTTGCAGCTCAGCCGCCGTCGCCGGCGCGGGCGCGGTCGGCGACTGGCCCGCCGGAGGCCGGCGGGGCTGCGTGCGCGCCGCGCCCGGCGCGAGGCCCGCGCCGAGCGCCGCGAGACTTCCGCCTTTCAAAAACCCCCTGCGGGACGTTGGCCGTGACATTCCCCCTCCTTCATTCGTACCTGAGCGCGACGGCGGGATCGACCTTCGTGGCGCGCCGCGCCGGGATGATGCTGGCGGCGAGCGCGACCGCGCCGAGCAGGAGCGCGACCGAGGCGAAGACCGCCGGGTCGCTCGCGCTCACCTCGAAGAGCAGGCCGCTCATCGTGCGCGTCAGCGCGAAGGAGGCGACGAGCCCCAGCCCGACGCCGATCATCGTCAGCGACATCGCCTGACCGACGACGAGGCGGAGGATGTCGGAGGTGCGCGCGCCGAGCGCGATGCGCACCCCCATCTCGTGCGCGCGCTGCGTGACCGTGTAGGCGATCACGCCGTAGATGCCGACCGCGGCGAGGAGCATGGCGAGCGCGGCGAAGGCCGCGAGCAGCGTCGAGTTGAAACGCTGCGGCGCGACCGCCCGCGCGAAGACCTGCTCGTAAGTCTGCACGTCCGAGACGGGCTGGTCGGGATCGACCGCCGCGACCTCGCGCCGCACCGCCGCGGCGAGCGACGCGGGCTCCACCTTCGCGCGCACCGCGAGCACCATCGTGTGCCACGGGCTCTGGCGGCTCGACAGGTACATCGTCGGCTTCGGCTCGGCGTCGAGCGAGGCGTGGCGCACGCTCGCGACGACGCCGACGACGGTCATGTAGCCTTTCTCGGTGAGCGAGCCCTGCTCGTCGACGCGCTTGCCGACGGGGTCTTCGCCGGGGAAGTAGCGGCGCGCGAACGTCTCGTCCACGATCATCACGCCCTGAGAGTTCGCCGCGTCCTGCTCCGAGAAGTAGCGCCCCGCAAGGAGCGGGATGCGCAGCGTCTTGAAATAGTCGGGCGAGACGACGCGCAGCGCCGCCGTCATGATGGCGTCGGCGCTCTCGGCGCGCGGGCGGCCCTCGATGGTGAGCCCGTCGATCTCCTCGCTGCCGCCGAGCGGGAGCTGCGAGACGCCGCCGACCGACTCGACGCCCGGCAGATTCTTCACCCGTTCGAGCACCTCCTCGTAGAAGCGCGCGCGCTTGCCCTCTTCCCGGTAGCGCGCGTCGGGCAGGAACATCTTCATCGTCAGGACGTTCTTGTAGTCGAAGCCGGGCCGCACGTTTTGCAGCCGCGCGAAACTCTTGAGGAGCAGCCCCGCGCCGACCAAGAGGACGAGCGCGAGCGCCACCTCGGAGACGACGAGGGCCGAGCGCACGCGCTGACGGCGCGGGCCGGACGCGCCGGCGGCCCGACTCCCCTCCTTCAGAGACTCGTTCAAGTCGGGGCGCGAGGCCGTCAGCGCGGGCGCGAGCCCGAAGACGACGCCCGTCGCGAGCGAGACGAAGAGCGTGAAGCCGAGCACGCGCGCGTCGACGCCGACCTCAGACGCGCGCGGGATGTTGCCCGCGCCCATGGCGACGAGCGCGTCCACGCCCCACGTCGTCAGGAGCGCGCCGAGCGTGCCCCCGACGAGCGCGAGCAGCACGCTCTCGGTCAAAAGTTGCCTCACGATGCGCCGCCTGTTCGCGCCGAGCGCCGTGCGGATCGCGATCTCCTTCGTGCGCGCGTTGGCGCGCGCCAAAAGCAGGTTCGCCACGTTGGCGCACGCGATCAGCAGGACGAAGGCGACCGCGCCGAGCAGCAGCAGGATCGCGCGGCGGCTCTTGCCGACCACCTGCTCGTGCAGCGGGCCGACCGTCACGTTCCAGTCCTTGCCTTCGATTGACGAAGTCTTCTCGGCGAGCCGTTGTTCGACCGCCGCGAGCTGCGCCAGCCCTTGCGCGAAGGTCGCGCCGGGCTTGAGGCGACCGACCGCCGCGAGGAAGTGGTTGCCGCGGCTGATGGCCTCGCCGGGCGGGAGCGCGAGCGGCGTCCAGAGCGCGGGGTCTTCGTCGAGGCCGAGCGCGGGGTCGATGCCCATCCCGCGCGGGAAGCTGAAGCCCTGCGGCATCACGCCGACGATCTGGAAGCTGTTGCCGTCGAGCGCGATCTGCCGCCCGACGACCGCGGGGTCGCCGCCGAAGCGCCGCTGCCAGAAGCCGTGGCTCAGGATGACGACGCGGTTTTTGCCGAACGTCTCCTCGTCGGGCGCGAAGTCGCGACCGAGCGCGGGGCGCGCGCGCAGGAGCGCGAGCATGTTCGTCGAGACGCGCGCGCCGCTGATGCGCTCCGGCTCTTGGCCGCCCGTCACGTTCCAGTTGCCGCCCGCGAGCGCGGTCAGCCCCTCGAAGGCGTCCGCCGACTGACGCCACGCGTAGAAGTCGGCGGGCGCGGCGGGCAGGTGCTCGTAGCCGAGCTTTTTGCCGAACGGGTGCGTCTGCCAGATCGCCGCCAGCCGCCCCGGCTCGGCGAACGGCAGCGGTCGCAGCAGCACGGCGTCGACGACCGAGAAGATGGCCGTGTTCGCGCCGATGCCGAGCGCGAGCGCGACGACCGCCACCGCCGTGAAGCCCGGACTCTTCCGCATCGCGCGCAGCCCGTAGCGCAGGTCTTGCCAGAGCGTTCTCATCTCTTCACTCCGTTCAGCGTGACAGGTGACAGGTGACGGGTAAGGCGGTCAGTAGTCAGTAGTCAGTGGTCAGTAGTTAAATCGATCCGCATCCGTCTTTGACTACTGACTACTGACTACTGACTACTGACTTTCCTTGTCACCCGTCACTTGCCACCCGTCACGTCATTCGTACCTCAGAGCCACCATCGGATCGACCCGCGTGGCGCGGCGCGCGGGCAGGTAGTTGGCCGCGAGCGCGACGACGGCGAGCAGCAGGGCGACGGCGGCGAAGACCGCCGGGTCGTTGGCGCTCACGCCGTAGAGCAGCCCGGAGATCGTGCGCGTCAGCGCGAGCGAGCCCGCGAGCCCGACGACGACGCCCAGCAGCACGAGCGTCATCCCCTGCCCGACGACGAGCCGGAGGATGTCGCCGCGCTGCGCGCCCAGCGCCATGCGGACTCCGATCTCGTGCGTGCGCTGCGCCACCGTGTAGCTCATCACGCCGAAGATGCCGACGAGCGCGAGCACGAGCGCGACCGACGCGAAGACGCCCGCGAGGATCATGTTGAAGCGGCGCGCGGCGGTCGAATCCGCCAACAGCTCGCGCATCGTCTTCACGTCGTAGACGGGCTGGTTCGGATCGACGGCCCAGACCTGATCGCGCACCGCCCCGGCGAGCGACGCCGCGTCGCCCGCGCCGCGCACGACCACCGTCATCGCCTGCGTCGGCGATTGCAGGTGCGGCACGTAGACCTGAAAGTTCGGCGCGGCGTCGAGGCTGTACTGGTGCACGTCGCGCGCGACGCCGACGACCGTCAGCCACGGGTTTTCGGGATCGCCGATCTTGATGCGGCTGCCGACGGCCTCGCGCCCGTTGAAGTAGCTGCGGGCGACGGCCTCTCCGACGACGGCGACGGGCTGCGAGCCCGCGCGATCCTGCGGCGTGAAGCCGCGACCGGCGACGAGCGGCACGCCGAGGGCCTTGAAGTAGTCGCTGCTCACCATGTAGCGCTCGGTCTGCGCCGCCTCGCCCGCGACCGCCGCGGGCTGGCCCTCGACGTAGAGCGGGAGCTGATCGAAGTTGCCGCTCACCGGCAGGTTGCTCGTCACGCCCGCGTGCTCGACGCCGGGCAGGGCCGCCGTGCGCTCAAGCAACTGCTCGAAGAAGGCCGACTGCTGCGCGTCTTCCGGGTAGCGCAGGCCGGGCAGAAAGACGTTGAGCGTGACGACGTGTTGCGGATCGAAGCCGGGATCGACCTGCTGCAAGCGTATGAAGCTCTTGACGAAGAGCCCCGCGCCGACCAAGAGGACGAGCGAGAGGGCGATCTCGGAGACGATCAGCAGGCTCTGCGTCCTGCGCCGCGCCGCGCCCCCGGACGCGCCCCGCCCGCCCTCCTTCAGCCGCTCGTTGAGATCGATCTGCGACGCTTGCAGCGCGGGCGCGAGGCCGAAGAAGACGCCGGTCAGGAGCGTGACGAAGAGCGTGAAGAGGACGACGCGCGCGTCGAGGCCGACCTGCTCGACGCGCGGCAGCGAGCCCGCGCTGAGGGCCGGCAGGTAGTCGTTCGCCCAGAGCGCGAGCAGCAGCCCGCAGCCGCCGCCGAGCGCGGCCAGCAGCACGCTCTCGGTCAAAAGTTGCCGCACCACCCTCAGCCGCGTCGCGCCGAGCGCCGTGCGGATCGCCATCTCGCGCGTGCGCGCCGAGGCCCGCGCCAAGAGCATGTTGGCGACGTTCGCGCACGCGATGAGCAGCACGAGCCCGACCGCCGCGAAGAAGACGAGCAGCGCGGGCCGGGCGCGACCGACGAGCTGTTCCTGCAACGACGCGACGCGGACGCCCGCGTTCCGGTTCGTCTTCGGGTACTGCTGCCGCAACTGGGCGGCGATTGACTCCATCTCGGCGCGCGCCTGCGCGAGCGAGGCGGTCGGCTTGAGGCGCGCGACCGCGGCGTCCACCGAGCGCCCGTCGCGGCCCCACTGCGAGAGGTCGGGCGCGAACGGCACCCAGATGTCGGGCCGCGCCTCGTCGCGCCCGCCGAACTGCGGCGGCTCGAACCGCTGCGGCATCACGCCGACGACCGTGAAGCCCTCGCCGTTCAGCTCGATCTGCTGGCCGACGATCTTCGGATCGGAGTTGAAGCGGCGCTGCCACAGCCCGTGGCTCAGGATCGCGACGCGGTGGTTGCCGCGCCGCTCCTCCTGCTCCGTGAAGTCGCGCCCCATCGCGGGCGCGACCCGCAGCGCGCGGAAGAAGCCGGGCGAGACGCGCTGCCCGTTGAGCCGGACGGGCTCGCCGCCGCCCGTCAGGCTCGGCGAAGTGCCGTCCACGGCGGCCATCGACTCGAAGACCGTGCTGCGCTCGCGCCAGTCGTAAAAATCCGGCGGGCTGAAGGTGCAGATCGGCTCGAACTTGCACGAGCCGCCGACGCGCACGAGCTGCTCCGCGTGGTCGTAGGGCAGCGGGCGCAACAGCACCGCGTTGATCACGCTGAAGATCGCGCTGTTCGCGCCGATGCCGAGCGCGAGCGCGAAGACGGCCACGAGCGAGAAGCCCGGATTCTTCCACAGCACGCGCGCCCCGTAGCGCAGGTCTCGCAGTAGAGTTCCCATCTTGCACCTCTGGCGCAGAGGTCAGAGGTTAGAGGTTAGAGGTTAGTAAGAACCTCTTTTACTGACCTCCGACCTCTGGCCTCTGACCTCTCTTTATCATTCGTATCTGAGAGCGATCATCGGATCGACTTTGGTCGCGCGCCGCGCCGGGACGATGCACGAGACGAAGGCGACGGCGGCGAGCAGGAGGGCCACGCCGCCGAAGGTCAGCGGGTCGGTCGCGCTGACGCCGTAGAGCAGGCCCGACATGACGCGCGTCAGCGCGAACGCGCCGAGGAGCCCCAGACAGACGCCCGCGAGCGTGAGCCTCATCCCCTGCGACAGGATCATGCGCACCACGTCGCGCGGCTGCGCGCCGAGGGCGACGCGCACGCCGATCTCGTGCGTGCGCTGCGTCACCGTGTAAGAGATGACGCCGTAGATGCCGAGCGCGGCGAGCAGGAGCGCGACCGAGGCGAAGCCGCCGAGCAGGATCATGTTGAAGCGGCGCTTGGCGACCGACGCCGAGAGCAGTTGCTCCATCGTGCGGACGTTGTAGACGGGCGAATCCTTGTCGGTCTGCCGGATGACGCCGCGCAGCGCAGTCGCCACCCCCGACGTGTCGCCCGAGGCCGCGCGCGCCACGACCGTCAGCCGCGTGGTGATGACCTGCGTGAAGGGCATGTAGAACTCCGGCGTCGCGGGCGCTTCCAACCCGGCGTGGCGCACGTCGCCGACGACGCCGACGATCTCGCGCGGCGTGCCGCCCGCGAGCCCGCCGCCGAAGACGAGGCGCTTGCCGAGCGGCTCGTCGCCCGCGAAGAAGGTGCGCGCGAAGGTGTCGTTGACGATGACGACTTGCGGGGCGTCTTTGCGGTCGCGGTCGTCGAACGAGCGCCCGCGGCGCAGCGGGACGCCCATCACGCGGAAGTAGTCGCCGTTGACGACGCGGCGGTCGGCGCTGTTCGCCTCGCCCGGCGCGAAGGGCGTGCGCCCTTCGATCTGAAAGTCCAACGCCTCGAAGTTGCCGCCGAGCGGGAGCGGATCGACCACGCCGACGCCGCCGACGCCCGGCTGGCGCGACGCCTGCTCGATGAAGTCCTTGAAGAACTGCACGCGCTGCGCCTCCTCCGGGTAGCGCGCGCCGCGCAAGACCACGTCCATCGTCACGAGGTTCTTCGCGTCGAAGCCCGGCGTCACGTCGAGCAGCCGCTTGAAGCTCTGCGCGAGCAGCCCCGCGCCGACGAGGAGCACGAGCGAGAGCGCGACCTCCGAGACGACGAGCGCGGCGCGCAGGCGGCGTCGCCCGCCGCCCTCGCCCGTGCCGCGACCGCCCTCTTTAAGAGCCTCGTTCACGTCCGACTTCGACGCTTGCAGGGCGGGCGCGAGGCCGAAGACGACGCCGGTCGCGAGCGTGACGAAGAGCGTGAAGAGGACGACGCGCGCGTCGAGGCCGACTTCGGCGACGCGCGGGATGTCGGCGGGGGCGGCTGCCGCGAGCAGATCGACGCCCCACATCGCGAGGAGCAGACCGAGCCCGCCGCCGAAGACGGCGAGGAGCAGACTCTCCGTCAGGAGCTGGCGCATGATGCGCGCGCGCGACGCGCCGAGCGCCGTGCGGATCGACATCTCCTTCGAGCGCCCGGCGGCGCGCGCCAGCAGCAGGTTCGCCACGTTGGCGCACGCGATCAAAAGCACGCAGCCGACCGCGCCGAGCAGGACGAAGAGCGCGGTGCGCAGGTCGCCGACCAGATTCTCCTTGAGCGGCTTGACGAAGAAGGCGAGCGCCGTGTTGGTCGCCGGGTACTGCGCTTGCAGCCTGCGCGAGATGGTGTCCAGCTCGGCCTGCGCCTGCGCGGTCGAGACGCCCGGCTTCGTCTTCGCCACGAGGTCGAGCCACACGCTGGCGCGCCCCTCCCGGTCGTCGGGCGACATCGACGGCCCGAGCGGCATCCAGAAGTCGGGCTGCTGCTGCCATTCGAGCGGGAACTTGAAGCCCTCGGGCATCACGCCGATGACGGTCTTCGGGCCGCCGAGCGGGACGACCTGCCCGACGATCTTCGGGTTGCCGCCGAAGCTGCGCCGCCAGAGGCCGTAGCTGAGCACGACCACGCGGCCCGCGCCCGGCTGATCCTCTTCCGCCGTGAAGGCGCGACCGAGCGCGGGCCGGACGCCGAGCAGCGGCAGCAGATCGGCGGAAGCCTGCACCCCGCGCACGCGCTCCGGCTCCTCGCCCGGATTCATCAGGAACGTGGTCGCGCCGCTGTAAGCCGCCATGCCTTCGCACGACTGGCACTGCGCGCGCAGGTCTACGAAGTTCGGGTACGACTGCTCGACGCCGACGCCGCCCGCCTTCTCGTTACGCACCTGCACGGAGAGCAGCCGCTCCGCGCCCTCGAACGGCAGCGGGCGCAGCAAGACCGCGTTGACGACCGAGAAGATGGCCGAGTTGGCGCCGATGCCGAGCGCGAGCGCGACGACGGCGACCGCCGTGAAGACCGGGGTCTTCCGCAGCGCGCGGAAGCTGTAGCGCAAATCCTGCACGAACGAGCCCATGGCTTAACTCCGTTTCATCGTGACGGGTGACAGGTGACAGGTGACAGGTAAAAAGCCGATCTGATTTTTCTTGTCACCTGTCACTCGTCACTTGTCACGTCATTCGTATCTCAAAGCGATCATCGGATCGACGCGGGTCGCGCGCCTCGCGGGCAGGTAGCAGGCGAGGAAGGCGACGGCGGCGAGGAGCGCGGCGACGCCGGCGAAGGTGGCCGGGTCGGTCGGGCTCACGCCGTAGAGTTGACTGGTCAGCAGGCGCGCGGCGGCGAAGGCCACGCCGCAGCCGACGACGAGGCCGACGAGGGCGAGCGTCATGCCCTGCCCGACGATGAGGCGCAGGACGCTTCGGCGATCCGCGCCGAGCGCCATGCGCAGGCCGATCTCGCGCGTGCGCCCGGCGACGACGTAGCTCATCACGCCGTAGATGCCGATGGCCGCGAGCGCGAGCGCGAGCACGCCGAAGCTGCCCAGCACGATGGCCGCCATGCGCGCCGGGAAGAGCGGGATGCCCATGTGCTCCGTGAGCGTCTTGGGGCTGTAGACGGGCAGCGTCGGGTCGAGCGACTGCACCGCCCGCCCGAGCGCCGCGAGCGCCGCCTGCGGGTCGCCCTCGACGCGCGCCACCAGCGTCACGTTCGAGTTGTAGTCGCGCAGGAGCGGGCGGTAGACGACCGGCTTCGGCTCTTCGCCGAGCGAGTTGTACTTGCCGTCCGCCGCGACGCCGATGACCGTCCAGTAAGGATCGGCGGGGCTGCCGAAGTTGAAGCGTTTGCCGACGGCCTCCTCGCCGGGCCAGAACTTGCGCGCGAAGGTCTCGTTGACGACGGCGACCCTCGTCTCGCGCTTGTCCTCCTGCGCGGTGAAGTCGCGCCCGCGCTGTAGCGGGATGCCGAGCGTCTTGAAGTAGTCGAGCCCGGCGTAGAAGGGCGTGGCGAGCGGCAGGTCGCTGTTCTGGGGCGCGGGCCGGCCCTCGATGTAGATGCCGGAATTGTTGTAGTTGATGCTGAGCGGCAGGCTGTCGGTCAGCGTCACGCTCCGCACGCCCGGCAGTCGCCCCGCGCGCTCGACGATCTCGCGCTGGAAGGCGCGCCCGCGCTGCTCGTCGTAGCCCTGAAGGCCGAGATCGAACGAGAGCGCGACGGCGTTCTGCGGGTTGAAGCCGGGGTGCATGGCCTGCGCCGCCTGCAGGCCCCGCACGATGAGCCCCGCCGAGATGAGCAGCACGAGCGAGAGCGCGACCTGCGCGACGACGAGCGCGTTACGCAGGCGCGACCGCCGGAAGCCGCCGAGCGAGGTCTCGTCCTTGAGCGCGGGCACGACGTCCGGGTTCGACGACTGGAGCGCGGGCAGGAGGCTGAAGACGACGCCCGTCACGAGCGAGACGCCGAGCGTGAAGGCGAGCACGCGCCAGTCGATGCGCAGGTCGAAGACGAGCGCGATGTCGGTCGGCAGCTTGATGGCCGAGACGAGATCGTTGACCCACGTCGCGATCAGGAGTCCGAGCGCGCCGCCCGCGAGCGAGAGCACGACCGATTCGGTCAGCAGTTGGCGCACGAGCCGCGCGCGCGACGCGCCGAGGGCGAGGCGGATGGCGATCTCCCTGCGCCGCTCGGTGGCGCGCGCCAGCAGGAGGTTCGCGAGGTTGACGCACGCGAGCAGGAGCACGAGCCCGACGACGCCCATCAGCACCGCCGAGAAGGTGATCACGGAGTCGCGTATCTCGGGGATGAAGAGGCCGGGCGGGAGCAGGCGCACGCCGCGCCCCGCGTTCTCCTGCGGGTGCTCCTGCGCGAGCTGGGAGGTGATGGCGGCGAGCGCGGCCTCGGCCTGCGCCTTCGTCACGCCGTCCTTCAGGCGACCGACGACGAAGAGGTTGTCGTCGGTGCGCGATTCGAGCCACGTGCTGCCGGGCTCGATCTGTTTCGCCATCATGAACGGCACGAAAATCTCCGGCGAGTAGGCGATCTCCGTCCCGACGAAGCCTTCGGGCATGACGCCGACGATGGTGAACTGCGCGTTGTTGATCGACGCCGTGCGCCCGACGATCGCGGGGTCGCCGCCGAAGCGCGCCTGCCAGCAGCCGTAGCTCAAGACCGCGACCGGGTGCGAGCCCGGCGTCTTGTCCTCCTCGGGCAGGAAGCCGCGACCGAGCGCGGGCGCGACGCCGAGCACGTCGAAGTAGTTGCCGGAGACGAGGTAGCCCCAGACGCGCTCGTTCGCGCCGCCGTGGCTGAGGCTCATCGCGGCGAAGCGGTAGCCGAGCAGGCCCGACAAGACGTCCCCGCTGCGGTCGCGGTAGTCCTTGTAGTTGAGGTGCGACTGGATCGTGTAGTCAGCGCCCTTGTGCAGCGTGCCGTAAACCGCGACGAGCTGCCCGGGGGCGCGCACCGGCAGGGGTCTGAGCAGCACCGTGTCGACGAGGCTGAAGATCGCCGTGTTCGCCCCGATGCCGAGCGCGAGCGACACGACCGCCACGAGCGTGAAGCCCGGACTCTTCAACAGCCGCCGGAACCCGTACCGCAAGTCTTGCCAGAGATTGCCCATCATTCACCTCGTCGAGCAGAGGTCAGAGGCCAGAGGTCAGAGGTTAGTAAGAAGTTTTCTTCTGGCCTCTGGCCTCTGGCCTCTGACCTCTCTTCTTCATTCGTATCTCAAAGCGATCATCGGATCGACCTTCATCGCGCGGCGCGCCGGGACGTAGCAGGCGAGGAAGGCGATTGCGGCGAGCAGGAGCGCGAGGAGCGCGTAAGTTTTCGGATCGGTCGCGCTGACGCCGAAGAGCAGTCCGGACATCAGGCGCGTCAGCGCGAGCGCCGCCGCGAGGCCGAGGCCGACGCCGCCGAGCGCGAGGCCCATCCCCTTCCTCATGACGAGGGCGAGGATGTCGCGCGGCTGCGCGCCGAGCGCGAGGCGCACGCCGATCTCCGGCACGTGCTGCGTCACGAAGTAGGCGAGCACGCCGTAGATCCCCATCGCCGCGAGCAGCAGCGCGAGCGCGGCGAACGAGGCGAGCAGGATCATGCCGATGCCGCGCGTGCCGGTCTGATCGTTGAGCTGCTGTTCGACCGTGGCGATGTTCGAGAGCGGCTGGTCAGCGTCGACCGCGCGCACCGCCTCGCGCACGGCGGGCACGAGGGCGAGCGGATCGCCCGCGGCGCGCACCACCAGATCGCGCGGCTTGTAGCCGGGCATGACCGCCACCTGACTGTAGGGCAGATACATCTCCGCCTTGACCGGCGCGTCCATCCCCATCTGCCGCACGTCCGCGACGACGCCGACGATGGTGCGCCACGGGTCGGAGCCGTCGCCCCTGCCGAAGCTGATGCGCTTGCCGACGGCGCTCTCGCCCGGCCAGTATTGCCGCGCCATCTTCTCGTTGACGACGAGGACGTTCTGCGACTGCGCGTTGTCGTGCTCGTCAAGGTAGCGGCCCTCGCGCAGCGCGACGCCGATGGTCTGCAGGTAGTTGGCGCTCACCTGCCGGTGGATGGCGTTCGTCATCACGCCGGGCGGCGGCTGCGGGCCGTCGATCATGAACCCGTTCGCGCCGCCCTGCCACTGCAGGGGCACGGACGTGGTGTAGCCCGCCGAGACGACGCCGGGGAGCTGCCCGACGCGCGCCAACACCTGATCGTAGAACTGCGTGCGCTTGGCGAGCGCGGCGTACTTGTTCTGCGGCAGCACCGTCCGCACCATCAGCAGCTCGCGCGGGCGCAGGGAGGCGTACTGCCCCGTCATGTGCGAGATGGTCTGCACGAGCAGCCCCGCGCCGACCAGGAGGACGAGCGCGAGCGCGACTTCGACGACGACGAGCGCGCCGCGCAGCCTCCCGCCCGCGTTCGAGCCCGCGCGGCCCCCGCCCTGCTTGAGCGCATCGTTGAGATCGGTGCGCGACGCCTGAAGCGCCGGGGCGAGCCCGAAGGCGACGCCCGTCACGAGCGAGATGAGCGTCGCGTAGCCGAGCACGGGCAGGCTCAACTTCAAAGTCGCCGAGAGCGAGAGCGCGTCGGGGATCAGCTTCCTCACGAACTCGAAGCCCCACGCCGCCAGGAGCAGGCCGAGCGCGCCGCCCGCGAGCGAGAGCAGCACGCTCTCGGTCAGCAGTTGGCGGACGATGCGCCACCGGCCCGCGCCGAGCGCCGCGCGCACCGCGATCTCTTTGCGGCGCGACGCGGCGCGCGCCAAGAGTAGGTTGGCGACGTTGGCGCACGCGATCAAAAGCACGAAGCCGACCGCCGCGAGCAGCACGAGCAGCGGGCGGCGCGCCGGGCCGGAGAGCTGTTCGCCGATGGGCACGACGCTCGCCTCGATGCCCGCCACGTCGTTCGGGTAGTCGCGCGCGAGCCGCTCGGTGATGGCGCCCACGTCGGCCTGCGCCTGCTCGCGCGTCACGCCGGGTTTGAGCCGGGCGAGCACGGTCAGAGAGTTTTCGTTGCGTCGCGCCAGCTCCTCCGCCGAGAGGGCGGCGGGGACCCAGAGCCCGATGTAGCTCTGCATGAACTGGAACCCGGCGGGCATCACGCCGACCACCGTGCGCTTCTCGCCGTTGAGCAGAATCTCCCTGCCGACGATCTTCTCGTCGCCGCCGTAGCGGCGCTGCCACAGCCCGTGGCTGATGATCACGACCTTCGCGCCGCCGGGCGCGTCCTCTTCGGCGAGGAAGTTGCGCCCGAGCGCGGGCTGCGCGCCGAGCATCGGGAAGAAGTTCGCCGTCACGCCGTAGGACGGCACCTTCTCCGGCTCGCCGTCGCCCGTGATGTTGAAGGTCTGCCAAGTGAGCGCGGCCATGTCCTCGAAGGAGCGGTTCTGCGCCTTCCAGTCCACGTAGACGGCGGGCTGCACCTGATCGCCCCGGACGCCGATGCCCGGCTGATCCTCCCACACCATCATCAGCCGCTCCGGCTCCCTGAACGGCGGCGGCTTGAGCAGCACCGCGTTGACCAAGCTGAAGATCGCCGTGTTCGCCCCGATCCCCAGCGCCAGCGAGCAGACCGCCACCGCCGTGAACGCGAAGTTGTGCCGCAGCCCGCGCAGCCCGTAACGAACGTCTTGAATCAACGTGCCCATCTGTTACCTCTCAATCGTGACAAGTGACAGGTGACAGGCGACAGGTCAAAGCCGGAAGCTGTTAGCTGTTAGCTGTTAGCTAAGAGCCCTGTCTTACCCGTCACTTGTTACTTGTCACCCGTCACCTCTTACTTATCACTTGTCACCTGTCACCCGTTTTACCTGTCACCTGTCACCTGTCACCTGTCACGTCATTCGTATCTCAAAGCCACCATCGGATCGACCCTCATCGCGCGCCTCGCCGGGATGAGGCAGGCGGCGAGCGCGACCGCCGAGAGCAACAGCGCCACCGCCGAATAGATCGCCGGGTCTGACGCGCTAACTTCGTAGAGGAGGCCCGACAGGGCGCGCGTCAGCGCGAAGGAGGCGGCGAGCCCCGCCGTGATGCCGACGAGCGTGAGCCCCATGCCGTAGCGGACGATCATGCCGAGCACGTCGCGGCGGCTCGCGCCGAGCGCGACGCGGATGCCGATCTCTCTCGTGCGCTGCGTCACCATCTGGGAGATGACGCCGTAGATGCCGACCGAGGCGAGCGCGAGCGCGACGAGGGCGAAGACGCCGGTCAGCAGAGAGATCGAACGCTGCCGCGCCAGAGACTCGCCCATCAGCTCCCTCATCGTGTGCACGTTGCCGGAGTAGAGCTGCGCGTCCAGACCCGCCACCGCGCCGCGCACCGCGCCGACGACGCCCGCCGGATCGGCCTCCGCCCGGACGGCCACGCTCATGAAGCCGAAGGGCGATTGCTGGTAGGAGACGTAAGCCTCGGGCTTCGGCCGCGCGTCGAGCGTGCGCTGGCGCACGTCGCCGACGACGCCGACGACCGTGAGGGGCGGCGCGTCGTCCGAGCCCAACCTGATCCGCCTGCCGAGCGGGTCTGCGCCGTCGAAGTAGCGCCCGACCGCCGACTCGTTGACGACGACGACGCCCGGCGCGCCCGCGCGGTCGCCGGCGGTGATGTCGCGCCCCGCGAGCAGCGGGATGCGCATGGCGCGGAAATAGTCGGGCGTGACGACCTGATAGTTGATCGAGTTCTGCTCGCCCGGAGACGCTTCGGGCCGCCCTTCGACGCGCACGGGGAAGAGGATGTCGTCGCCGGGGAACGGGAGGCTCAGCGCCGCCCCCGCGTCCTTGACGCCGGGCACGGCCCTCACCCGTTCGAGCAGTTGCCCGAAGAAGCGGCTCTTCTGTTCCGGCGTGGAGTATTTCGTCGCGGGCAGCGAGACGTTGAGCGCGACGAGGCGGTCGGGGTCGAAGCCGGGCTTGACCTGCTGGAGCAGGAAGAAGCTCTTGAGCAGGAGCCCCGCGCCGACCAGGAGGACGAGCGAGACGGCGACTTCGAGGACGATGAGCGCGCGGGTCGAACGCCCCTGCACGCCGGTCGCCTTCCCCGCGCCCTCCTTGAGCGTCTCCGTCAGATCGACGCGCGAGACTTGCAGCGCCGGGATGAGCCCGAAGGCGAGCCCCGTCGTGGTCGAGACGACGAAGGCGAACAGCAGCACGTTCGTGTCGATGGTCAGGTCGTTGAGGCGCGGCAGGTTATTCGGCATCAGGTTGACCAGCCCCTGCACGCCCCACACGGCGAACAGCAGGCCGACCGCGCCCGCCGCCAGCGAGAGCAGTACGCTCTCGGTCAAGAGCTGTCTGACGAGGCGCGCGCGGGCCGCGCCGAGCGCCGCCCGCACCGCGAGTTCTTTGCGCCTCGCCGTCGCGCGCGCGAGGAAGAGGTTGGCGACGTTGGCGCACGCGATCAAAAGTACGAGCCCGACCGCCGAGAGCAACATCAGGAGCGACGGGCGCACGTCGCCCGTGAGGAAGCGTTGCAGCGGGACGAGCCGGACGCCCGCGCCCGCGTTGCTGTCGGGGTATTGCGCGGCGAGGCGCGCGGCGATGGTCTCCATCTCCGACTGGGCCTCGGCCAGCGACACGCCCGGCTTCATCCTCCCGACGACGCGCATGAAACTCGTCTTCCGGCTCGCGGAGAGATCGCGATTCGTCTGCGCGCCGAGTTGCGGGATGTCGTTTTTGACGGCGGGGACGAACAGCTCCGCCAGCTCGCCCGCCGACGACAGCGGCGCGAGGTTCTGCCAGCGGAAGTCACGCGGCATGACGCCGACGATCTCGTAGTCGCTCCCGTTGAGCGTCAGCGTTCGACCGACGACGCGCGCGTCGCCGCCGAACCGGCTCTGCCAGAGGCTGTGGCTGAGCACGACCGTGCGCCAGTCCGCAGCCGACGCGCCCGCGCCCTCGAACGCGCGCCCGACGTCGGGGCTCGCGCCGAGCAGGCGGAAGAAGTTGGTCGAGACGCTCGCGCCGCGCGCGCGCCACGGCTCGCCCCCGTTCGTGACGTTGAAATCGACGCCGCTCGTCGCCGCCAGCTCGGAGAACGACGAAGCCTGCGCGCGCCAGTCGAGGAAGTTCGCGGGCGAGACGGTCGTCTGCCTGCCCTGCGGGGTCACCTCCCACGCGAGCACGAGCCGGTCGGGCGCGGCGTAGGGCAGCGCGCGCAGCAGCACGGAGTTGACCGCGCTGAAGATCGCCGTGTTCGCGCCGATGCCGAGCGCGAGCGTCAGGATCGCGACCCCCGCGAAGCCGCGATGCTTCCACAGCATTCGCGCCCCGTACCGAGCGTCTTGAATCAGCGTGCCCATCATTCACCTCGGGGTAGAGGTCAGAGGCTAGAGGTCAGAGGTTAGTTAAAAATGTTTCTGACTGACCTCTAATCTCTGACCTCTGACCTCTCTTCCTCATTCGTATCTGAGCGCCGTCATCGGATCGACCCGCGTGGCGCGGCGCGCGGGGACGAGGCAGGCGACGAGGGCGACGAGCGTGAGCAGGAGCGCGACGCCCGCGAACGTCAGCGGGTCGGTCGCGCTCACGCCGAAGAGCAGGCCGGAGACGACGCGCGAGAGCGCGAGCCCCCCGACGAGCCCCAGGCAGACGCCGACGAGCGTCATGCCCATCCCCTGCCGCATGATCATCCGCATCACGTCGCGGGTCTGCGCGCCGAGCGCCATGCGGATGCCGATCTCCTGCTGCCGCTGCGCCACCGTGTAGGCCATCACGCCGTAGATGCCGACCGCCGCGAGCAGCAGCGCGAGGCACGAGAAGACCGTCAGCAGCAGCGTGCCGAAGCGCGCCCGCGAAGTCGACTCGCCGATCCAGCTCTCCATCGTCCGCACGTCGGCGACGGGCTGCGCGGGATCGATGGACTGGACGACGCGCCGCGCCGGCTCGGCCAGCGACGCCGGATCGACCGCCGTGCGGATGACGAAGGTCATCTCGGAGTAGGTGAGCTGCGGGTGCGTCCAATAGACCATCGGGTAGGTCTCTCCGTCGAGCTTGTCGTACCTCACGTCGCCGACGACGCCGACGATCTCGTTCATCGGCGGGTTGTCCATCATCTCGACGGAGATGCGCTTGCCGACGGGGTTCTCGCCGGGGAAGTATTTGCGCGCGAGCGCCTCGGTGATGACGATGGTGTGGCGATCCTCGGCCCCCTCCTGCGCCGTGAAGGTGCGCCCCTGTTTGACGGGGATGCCGAGCGCCGCGAAGTAGTTCTCGTCCACGACGCGCACGTCGGTCGTGTGCTCGCTGCCGTGCTGGGGCGCGGGCTCGCCGTCGATGAAGAAGGCGGTGCGCGCGCCGAGCCCCGTGTAGAACGGCAGGTAGTTGGCGACCGAGACGGAGCGCACGCCCGGCAGGGCCGCGATCTGCGCGGTCGCCTGCCGGTAGAAGTTGACGACCTGCGGGTCTTCCTTGTACTTCCTCGCGGGCAGCTTCACGCGCATCGTCAGGAGGTTCGACGGGTCGAAGCCGGGATCGACCGAGACGAGCCGCCTGAAGCTCCGGATGAGCAGCCCCGCGCCGACCAGAAGGACGAGCGCGAGCGCGACCTGCGCGACGACGAACGCCGAGCGCGCGCGCCGCGAGCGGCTGCTCGTGTTGCCGCGCCCCGCCTCCTTGAGCGCGTCGCCCGCGTCGGTGCGCGACGCTTCGAGCGCGGGCAGCAGCCCGAAGACGACGCCGGTCAGAACCGAGACGGCGAGCGTGAAGCCGAGCACGGGCAGGCTCACGCCGACGTGCGCCGCGCCGATCAGGTTCGGCGGGCTGAGGGCGACGAGCACGTCCACGCCCCACGCCGCGAGCACGACGCCGAGCACGCCGCCCGCCACCGCCAGCAGCAGGCTCTCCGTCAACAACTGGCGCACGATCCTGCCGCTGCCCGCGCCGAGCGCCGCGCGGATCGTGATCTCTTTCGAGCGCGCGGCGGCGCGCGCGAGCATCAGGTTCGCCACGTTGGCGCACGCGATCAGGAGCACGAAGGCGACCGCGCCGAGCAGGATGAGGAGCGGCTTCCTGATCTCGCCCGCGAGCTGGTCGCGCACGGGGACGAGCGTCACGCCCATGTTCGTGTTGTACTCGGGCCGCACCTCCCCGATGTGGGCCATGATGGTGTTCATCTCGGCCTGCGCCTGCGGCATCGTGACGCCGGGCTTGAGCCGCCCGACGGCGGAGAGGTAGCGCCCCGGCCTCGCGGTCAGCTTGGTGGGCAGCCACATCTCAGCCGGCTTGCCGCTCTGCGAGTTCTCCTTGACGAACCACTTGAAGTCGGCGGGCATGACGCCGATGACCGTCACCGGCGCGCCTTCGAGCGCGACGGTCTTGCCCACCACGTCGGTCGCGCCGCCGAACTGCCTCTGCCAGAACCCGTAGCTGATGACGATCAGGTTGCCGCCGCCCGGCGCGCCGTCCTCGTCCGTGAACGTGCGCCCGAGCATCGCGTCCGCGCCGAGCACCGCGAAGAGGTTGGTCGTCGCCACCTGCGCGGGCACGGCTACGGGATCGCCCGCGCCCGTCAGGTTGAACTGCCGGTCGTTGAAGGCGGCCATCCCCTCGAAGGATTTCGCCTGCGACTGCCAGTCGAGGAAGTTGGTCGGCGAGATGACGTTGCGCGGGTGGCTCATGTTGCGGTTGTCCTCCCACATGGTGACGAGCCGATCCGCGTCCCTGTAAGGCAGGCGTTGGAGGAGCACCGCGTTGACGACCGAGAAGATCGCCGTGTTCGCCCCGATCCCGAGCGCGAGCGCCACGAGCGCCACGAGCAGGAAACCCGGACTCTTCAGAAAGCCCCGCGCCGCGTAGCGCAGGTCTTGCCAGATCGTTCCTAACATCGAATCACCTCTCAAGTAGAGGCTAGAGGTCAGAGGTCAGAGGCTAGTAAAAGATTGTCCCGACTGGCCTCTGACCTCTGACCTCTGACCTCTGTTCATCATTCGTATCTCAAAGCGATCATCGGATCGACTCGCGTCGCGCGGCGCGCGGGGACGTAGCAGGCGAGGAGCGCGACCGAGGTCAGGAGCAGGGAGACGGCGGCGAAGGTCGGCGCGTCCGTCGGCGTGACGCCGTAGAGCATCCCCGCGAGCACGCGCGTCAGGGCGAGCGAGCCCGCGAGCCCGACGCCGACGCCGACCAGAATTAAACGCAGGCCCTGCCACAGCACGAGCCGCAGCACGTCGGCGGCGCGCGCGCCCAGGGCCATGCGGACTCCGATCTCGTGAGTCCGCATCGCCACCGTGTAGGCGGTGACGCCGAAGATGCCTATCGACGCGAGCAGCAGCGCGACGCCCGCGAACAGTCCCGTCAGCAGCGCGTTGAAGCGGCGGCGCGCGACCGACCCGGCGACGAGATCGGTCATCCGCCTGACGGCGGGCACGTACTGATCCTTGTCCACCTGCCTGATCGCCTCGCGCACGCCGGCGGTCGCGCCCGCCGCCCCATCGGCCTCGCGCACGACCAGACTCATCGAGGCTTCGGGGGCCTGCGCGTACGGCACGTAGAACTCCGCGCCCGCCTCGACGTCGAGCCCCTCGTGGCGCACGTCCGCCGCGACGCCGACGATCTCGCGCGGCGGCTGCCGCGAGTCGTCGACCGGCCCGCGCTCGATGGAGATGCGCTTGCCGAGGGGGTCTTCGCCGGGGAAGTAGCGGCGCGCGAACGTCTCGTTGACGATGACGACCTGCGGCGCGCCCGCGCGGTCGCGCGCGTCGAAGGCGCGACCGCGCACGAGCCGCGTGCGCATCACGCGGAAGTAGTCGGGGCTGATGGCGCGGTAGTTGGCCGCCGACTTGTCGCCCGGCGCGGGCTCCGGGCGTCCCTCGATGACGAAGGTGTTGCCCGTCGTCGTGCCGCCAAGCGGCAGCGGGTAGATGAGCGCCGCCGACTCGACGCCCGGCACGCCCTCCGCGCGCGCGAGGATTTCCGAGAAGGCCGCGAGCCGCCGCTCGTCGGTCTCGTACTTCTGCTTGGCGAGCGTGACGCCGGTCGCCGTCACGTTCTGCGGATCGAACCCGGGATCGACGTTCGTCAGCTTGGAGAAGCTCTTCAACAACAGCCCCGCGCCGACCAGGAGCACGAGCGAGAGCGCGACCTCGGCGACGACGAGGGCGGCGCGCAGGCGGCTCCGGCTCGCGCCCGCCGACGCGCCGCGCCCGCCCTCCTTGAGCACGTCGTTGAGATCGACGCGCGCCGACTGCAACGCCGGGGCGAGCCCGAAGACGACGCCCGTCAGGACCGAGATGGAGAGCGTGAAGGCGACGACGCGCGCGTCGAGCGCCACGTCCTTGAGGCGCGGGATGTCCACCGGGCTCGAAGCCACCAGCAGCTCGACGCCCCACGTCGCCAAGAGGAGCCCGAGCGCGCCGCCGACGACGGAGAGCAGCAGGCTCTCGGTCAGCAGTTGGCGGACGACGCGCGTGCGGCTCGCGCCGAGCGCCGTGCGGATGGCCATCTCGCGATGGCGCGTCGCGGCGCGCGCCAGCAGCAGGTGCGCGATGTTGGCGCAGCCGATGAGCAGCACGAGCCCGACCGCGCCGAGCAGCACCAAGAGCGACCGGCGCAGGCTGCCCCCGACCACCTCTTCCTCCAGCGGGACGAGCCGCCTGCCGAGGCGGAAGCCCTCGTCCGGGTACTGCCCTTCGATCCTTTCGGCGATGGCGCGCATCTCGGCCT
Source organism: Pyrinomonadaceae bacterium (assembly GCA_036389335.1). Classification (GTDB taxonomy): domain Bacteria; phylum Acidobacteriota; class Blastocatellia; order Pyrinomonadales; family Pyrinomonadaceae; genus JAIVGV01. Next base: position 71,861 of record DASVQC010000046.1, read on the forward strand.
CGGCCTCGCGCGCGGTCGCGCCGGGCTTGAGGCGCGCGAGGACGGGCATCGAGTAGCTGCTGCGCATCGTGGCGCGCTCGGCGAGCGCCTGCGCGAGGGGGCGCAGGAAGTCCGTGCGCTCGGCCTGCGCGGGGAAGTTGAAGCCGGGCGGCAAGACGCCGACGACCGTGGTGCTCACGCCGCCGCCGCCGATCCTGATCTGCTGGCCGACGATCCGCGGGTCGGAGTTGAAGCGGCGCTGCCAGAGCCCGTAGCTGAGCATGATGACGGGCGGCGCGCCGCTCCGATCCTCCTCGCGCGTGAACGTGCGGCCCACGGCGGCCTTGACGCGCAGCGCCGAGAAGAGTTCGGCGGAGACGTTCGCGCCCGCCATCGGCTGCGGCCCGCCGTCGCCCTGCAAGAGCACGCCCGACTGGTTGAAGGCGGAGAGGTCTTCGAGCGTGCGCGTCTGCGCGCGCCAGTCTTCGAGGTCCGGGTAGGAGACGACCGAGTGGCTCTCGTCGGCGTCCCTGTCGCCCCACAGTACGACGAGGCGTTCGGGCTCGGGGTACGGGAGGGGCCGGAGCAGCACCGCGTTGACGACCGAGAAGATCGCCGAGTTGGCCCCGATGCCGACCGCGAGGACGAGCACCGAGACGAGCGTGAAGCCCTTGTTCTTCGCCAGCGTGCGCGCCCCGTAGCGCAGGTCTTGCCAGAGCGTTCTCATCGTGCACCTCTGGTGCAGAGGTCAGAGCTTAGAGGTTAGAGGTCAGTAAGACCCCTTTTTTTTACTGACCTCTGACCTCTGACCTCTGACCTCTCTTCCTCATTCGTATCTGAGCGCCGTCATCGGATCGACCCGCGTGGCGCGGCGCGCGGGGACGTAGCAAGCCGCCGCCGCGACCGACAGCAGGAGCAACGGGGTCGCGACGAAAGTCAGCGGATCTGCCGGCCCCACGCCGTACAACATCTGCGTCAGGCTCACCAGATATTTCGTCAGCGCGTACGAGCCCGCGACGCCGAGCGCGACGCCGGCGAGCGTCAGGGTCATGCCTTGGCGCAGCACCATCTTCAGCACGTCGGCGCGGGTCGCGCCGAGCGCCATGCGGATGCCGATCTCCTTGGTGCGCTGCGCGACCGACCACGTGAGCACGCCGTACATCCCGACGGCGGCGAGCCCCTGCGCGAGCAGCCCGAAGAAGCTCAAGAGCTTGGCGAAGAAGCGCTCCATCGAGAGCGTCTCGTCGGCCTGCGCGAGCTGCGTCTTGAAGTTGCTGGGCGGCAGGTCGGCGTCCACCCCGCGCACGGCTTCGCGGATGGCGGCGACCGCCGCGGTCGGCTCGGTCGCCGTCCGCACCTCGAAGGTCACCGCGCCGACGCTCGACAGCGTCTGCGCCCACGGCAGGTAGGCCGTCGGCTTGATCTCGTCGCGCTGGCTCGCGTACTTCGTGTCCCTGGAGACGCCGACGATCTCGATCTCGTCCGACTTGTCGGGGTCGAACCCGAAGCGTCTGCCCACGGGGTTGTCGCCCCCGAAGAAGCGGCGCGCGAACTCCTGATTCACGACGGCGACCTTCGGCGCGCGCTCGTCGTCGCGCGCGACGAGGCTGCGCCCGGCGAGGAGCGGAATCTGCATCGTCTCCAAAAAGTTTTCGCGCACGCGGAGGAGGTACACGTCGCCGGTCGGCTTCGCCTTGTCCCCGCCCCCGGCGGCCTTCGCGCCGCCCAGCCAGAAATCGCTGTCGCTCTCGCTCTGCGACAGCAGGGCGTCGCGCGAGAAGGTGACCGACTCGACGCCGGGCACGGCTTCGAGGCGCTCGAACATCCGGCGGTAGAGGGCCGCCAGCCGCGCGTCCTTGTAGCCGATGAGGTTGGGATCGACGTCGAAGAGCAGCAGGTTGCGCGCGTTGAACCCGGTCTCGACCCGTTCGAGGTTGATGAGCGTGCGCAGCATGAGCCCCGCGCCGACGAGCAGCAGGAGCGAGACGGCCACCTGACCGACGACCAAGGATTTCGTGAGCAGCGAGCGCGCGGCGGCCCCCGACCCGCGCGCGCTCTCCTTCAGCGCGGGCGTCAGATCGACGCGCGTGGCGCGCCACGCGGGCGCGATGCCGAAGACGACGCCGGTCAGCAGCGACAGCCCGAGCGTGAAGCCGAGGACGCGCAGATCGAGACGCGGATCGAGCGAGCCCATCCCGCGCCCGCCCCAGTCGCCCACCGACAGCAGGCCGTCCTTGATCCAGAAGGCGAGCAGCACGCCGAGCGCGCCGCCGACCGCGGCCAGCAGCACGCTCTCGGTCAGCAGTTGCCGGACGAGGCGCGCGCGGCTCGCCCCCAGCGCCAGCCGCACCGCGATCTCGCGCTGCCGCGTGGCCGCGCGCGCCAAGAGCAGGTTCGCCACGTTGGCGCACGCGATCAGGAGCACCAGCCCGACCACGCCCAGCAACAGGTAGAGCGGTCGCCGGTAATACTGGCGCGTGTTCATCTCGCCCTGCGAGCCCGGCGTGGCGACGAGCTGCGGGTAGCTGTCCGGATCGAGCGCCGCCGACCCCTCCTGCCCCTGCGCCCGCGCCTTCGCGGCGCGGTGTTCGAGCACGGACTGGAGGAAGAGGCCGCCGAGGCTCGCCTGCGCCTGCTCGGGCGTCGCGCCGGGTTTGAGCCTGCCCATCACGCGCAGCCACCAGATGCCGCCGCGGGCCATCCGCGAGCGCTCGGCGCTGACCTGCGGCTCCCACGCCAGCGGGATCGCAACGTCGAACGACGTGCCGACCTGCATCGTCCCGTCGAAGCCCGGCGGGGCGACGCCGACGACCGTGAACGCGACGCCGTTAAGATTGATCGGAGCGCCGACGACCGCCGGGTCGCCGCCGAAGCGCCTCTGCCAGTAGCGGTGGCTGAGGACGGCGGCGGGCGCGGCCGAAGCCTTGTCGTCCTCGTCCGTGAGCGTGCGCCCGACGGTCGTGCCGACGCCGAGCCCCGCGAAGTAGTTGCCCGACACCGCCTGCCCGCGCGCCACGTCCACGCGCCCGCCCGCGTTCACGTTCAGCGTCACGCCGCCGTAGGCGAACACGTCGGAGAGCGCGTCCGGCTTCTGCGCGCGGAACATCGCGTAGGTCTGGAAGGGGAACGACGTGCGGACGCGGCGGCCCGAGGCGTCGAGGTTGGTGTTGCCGGTGTAGCCGCCGGGGCTGAAGTTCGTGTTCGCCGCCGACTGGAACAGCACGAGCCGGTCGGGTTCTTTGACCGGCAGCTTTTTCAACAGCACGGCGTCGACCACGCTGAACAGCGCGGTGTTCGCGCCGATCCCCAGCGCCAGCGAGACGACGGCGACGGCGGTGGAGCCGGGCGCTTTCGCCAACACGCGCGCGCCGTAACGCAGGTCTTGCCAGAGAGTCCTCATCTATTCACCTCGGGGCAGAGGTCAGAGGCTAGAGGTCAGAGGTTAGAGGTTAGTAAGAAATGTTTTTACTGACCTCTGACCTCTGACCTCTGACCTCTCATTCGTAGCGTAGAGCGATCATCGGATCGACTCGCGTCGCGCGGCGCGCCGGCAGGTAGCAGGCGAGGAGCGCGACCGACGTGAGCAGCAGCGTGATCCCGGCGTAGGTCAGCGGATCGGTCGCGCTCACGCCGAAGAGCAGGCCGGACATGACGCGCGTCAGCGCGAACGAGCCGGCGAGCCCGAGGCCGACGCCGAGGAGCGTCAGGCCGAGCCCGCCGCGCACGACGAGCCGCACCACGTCGCGGCGCTGCGCGCCGAGCGCCATCCTCACGCCGATCTCGTGCGTGCGCTGCGTCACCGAGTAGGAGATGACGCCGTAGATGCCGACCGCCGCGAGCAGGAGCGCGACCGAGGCGAAGCCGCCGAGCAACGTCGTGCGGAAGCGCTGCTGCGCGACCGACTCGGAGAGCACGTCGGCCATCGTGCGGATCGTGGAGACGGGCTGATCGCGGTCTATCGCCGCCACCTGCTGGCGCACGGCGGAGGCCAAGCCCGCCGGATCGGACGCGGTGCGCACGACCAAGTTGTTGTTGCTCACCTTGAGCGTCGGGACGTACATCATCTGGTAGACGCCCGCGTCGAGAGACCTGTGGCGCACGTCGGCCACCACGCCGACGATCTCGTAGGGCGCTTTCCCGTCGGTCTCGATCACGAGGTGCTTGCCGACGGGGTCTTCGTCGGGGAAGAACGAGCGCGCGAGCGTCTCGTTGATGACCGTCACCTTCGCGTCCGCGCGCGCCTCCTGCTCGGTGAAGCCGCGACCGCGCAGCAAGGGGATGCTCATGGCGCGGAAGTAGCCGTGGTTGGTGCGGCGGAAGTCGGCGGTGACCTGCTCCTTGGAGTCCTGCGGCGGGTGTTCGGCGACGGTGAAGTAGGTGTCGTTCGGCTGGCCGCTCAGCGGCAGCTCCGAGATCGTGCCGACGGCTTCGACGCCCGGCAGCGCGGCGACGCGCTGCTGTAGCTCGTCGAAGAACTGCGCGCCCTGCTCCGGCTTCGCGTACTTCGAGCGCGAGAGGCTGATGCGCGTCGTCAGGACGCCGCGCGCGTCGAAGCCGGGGTTGACCTGTTGGAGCCCGACGAAGCTTCGGATCAGAAGCCCCGCGCCGACCAGAAGCATCAGCGCGAGCGCGACTTCGGCCACGACCAGAGACGAGCGCACGCGGTTGTGGCGCGCGCCCGCGGAGCTGCGCCCGCCCTCCTTCAAGACCTCGTTCAAATCGGGCTTCGAGGCGCGCAGCGCCGGGAACAGTCCGAAGACCGCGCCCGTCAAGACCGACACCGCGAGCGTGAAGCCGAGCACGCGCGCGTCGACGCCGACCTCAGCCGCGCGCGGGACGTTGCCCTGCGCGAGCGAGACCAGCGCGTCCACGCTCCACATCGCCAGCAGCACGCCGACCGCGCCGCCCGCGAGCGAAAGCAGCAGGCTCTCCGTCAAAAGTTGCCGCACCACGCGCCCGCGGCTCGCGCCGAGCGCCGTGCGGATCGCGATCTCTTTGTGGCGCGCCGTCGCGCGCGCGAGCATCAGGTTGGCGACGTTGGCGCACGCGATCAAAAGCACGAAGCCGACCGCGCCGAGCAGCACCCAGAGCGACGTGCGGACGTTGCCGACGACCTGCTCCTGCAGCGGGACGAGGTTCAAACTCCAATTCGTGTTCGACTCCGGGTACTGCTGTTCGAGCCTGCGCGCGATGGCGTCGGTCTCGGCCTGCGCCTGCGCGGCGGTGACGCCCGGCTTGAGCAGCCCGACGGGGCGGAGGAAGTGCGCGCGGCGCACCTTCATCTCCGGGCTGTCGAAGGAGAGCGGGGCCCAGATTTCCGTGCCCGCCGGGTACTGAAAACTCTGCGGCGCGACGCCGATGACGGTCGCGCCCTTGCCGTCAATCGTCACCGTCTTCCCGACCACCGAAGGGTCTGCGCCGAAGCGTCGCTGCCACAGCCCGTAGCTCAAGACGACGACGGGCGCGCCGCTCGCCGTACGCTCCTCTTCGGGGTTGAAGGCGCGACCGAGGAGCGGCTGGACGCCGAAGGCGCGGAAGTAGTTGGTCGTGACGAGGTAGCCCGTCAAACGCTCCGGCTCGCCCGCGCCCGTCAGGTTGAGCGGGAACGACACGGAGGTGGAGGCGGCGAACTCCTCGAACGAGCTGCTCTGCGCGCGGTAGTCGACGAAGTCGGCGGGCGAGACGCTGGCGCGCGGGTTCGACCCGACCTTGCCGCCCACCCACACGAGCCGCGCCGCGTTCCTGTAAGGCAGCGGGCGCAGCAAGACCGCGTTGACCACCGAGAAGATCGCGCTGTTCGCCCCGATGCCGAGCGCGAGCACCAGCACCGCCGCCGCCACGAACCCCGGCGACTTCCACAACCCGCGCACGCCGTAGCGTATGTCCTGCCATGTGCCCATCATTCACCTCGGAGTAGAGGTTAGAGGTCAGAGGCTAGAGGTCAGTTAGGAACTTCTTTTACTGACCTCTGACCTCTGACCTCTCTTGTTCATTCGTATCTGAGAGCGATCATCGGATCGACTCGCGTCGCGCGGCGCGCGGGGACGTAGCAGGCCAGCGTCGCGACGGCGGCGAGCAGCAGCGAGCCCGCGGCGAAGGTCAAGGGATCGTTCGGCCTCACGTCGTAGAGCAGCCCCGACATGACGCGCGTCAGGGCGAGGGCGCAGACGAGCCCGGCGGCGAGCCCGCCGAGCGTCAGGCGCAGGCTTTGGACGAGGATCAGCCTGAGCACGTCGCGGCGCTGCGCGCCGAGCGCCATGCGGACGCCGATCTCGTGCGTGCGCTGCGTGACGTGGTAGGCGGTGACGCCGTAGATGCCGACGAGGGCGAGCAGCAAGGCGACCAACGCGAACGCGCTGATGAGCAGCATCGACGAGCGGCGGCGCGCGATGGAGGCGGCGAACACCTCGTTCATCGTCTTGACGTTGTAGACGGGCAGGGTCTTGTCGAGCGACTGGACGGCGGCGCGCGCCGCCGGGGCGAGGCCCGCCGCGTCCGCGTCGCCCGCGCGCACGACCAGCGTCATGCTGCTCCACGTCGCGTCCTGCGCGTAGGGGATGTACATCTGCGCGCCCGCCGGCGTTTCGAGCGAGGGGCGCGTGTCGCCGACGACGCCGACGATCTCGCGCATGAACTTCTCGTCCGCCGCCAACATGATCCGCTTGCCCACCGGGTTCTCGCCCGCGAAGTGCAGGCGCGCCGCCGTCTCGTTGATGATGATGACGGGCGGCGACTGATCGGTGTCGCGGTCGGTGAAGGCGCGACCGGCGGTGACGGGGATCTGCATCGTGCGGAAGTAGTCGGGCGTGGCGAGGTAGAAGGCGGCGTTGACCGACTCTTCGGGCGTCGCGGGGCGGCCCTCGTGGATGAAGGAGCGGCCCACGCCGAACGAGTCGCCGCCGAGCGGCAGCGTCAGAACCGCCCCCGCTGACTGCGCGCCGGGCAGGGCGGCGAGTCGCTCGGTCGCCTGACGGAAGAAGTCACGCTTCTGCTGATCGGTCGGGTACTTCGCGGGCAGCAGCGAGAGTCGCATCGCGAGCACGCCGTCGGGGTTGAAGCCGGGGCTCACGTCGCGCAGGCGTATGAAACTGCGGACGAGCAGGCCCGCGCCCGCGAGCAGCATGAAGGAGAGCGCGATCTCGGAGACGACGAGCAGCGAGCGCACGCGGTTGCGCCGCCCGCCTTCCGCGCCCGAGCGCCCGCCCTCTTTCAGCGTCTCGTTCAGATCGGCGCGAGACGCCTGAAAGGCGGGCGCGAGGCCGAAGATGAGCCCGGTCAGGAGCGTCGCTCCGAGCGTGAAGAGGAAGACGCGCGCGTCGGGCCTGATCTCGCCGAAGCGCGGGCTGTTGGCGGGGCTGACGGCGACGAAGAGATCGGTCATCCACACGCTTAAGAGCAACCCCGCCGCGCCGCCCGCAATCGAGAGCAGGAAACTCTCGGTCAGGAGCTGGCGCGCGATGCGCGCGCGCGACGCCCCGAGCGCCGTGCGCACGGCGATCTCCTTGCGCCTCGCCGTGGCGCGCGCCAGCAGGAGGTTGGCGACGTTGGCGCACCCGATGAGCAGCACGAAGGCGACCGCGCCGAGGAGCACGAGGAGCGTCGGGCGGAGCTTCCCGACCAACTGCTCGCGCATGTCCGTCACCCTCACGTTCCAGCCGCGGTTCGTGTCGTCGTACTCGGCGGCGAGGCTCCGGTTAATCGCGTCCATCTGCGCCTGCGCCTGCGCGAGAGTCACGCCCGGCTTCAGGCGACCGACGACATCGAGGTAGCGGTTGTTGCGCCGCTCCTTCGACGGATCGAGCGTGAGCGCGCTCCACATCTCGGTCTGCTCGGGGAAGTCGAAGCCCGCGGGCATCACCCCCGCCACGAGCGCGCTCTTGCCGCTCACCATGACGCGGCTGCCGACGACGTTCGGGTCCGCGCCGAAGCGGCGCTGCCACAAGCCGTGGCTCAAGACGACGACGGGCTCGGCCCCCGCGCGCGCGTCCTCGTCCTGAAGGGCGCGGCCCATGAGCGGGCCCGTGCCGAGCACGCGGAAGAAGGAGCCGGTGACGGCGGCGCGGCGCACGCGCTCCGGCTCGTCGTTGTTGAGGAGCTGCGCCCCGCCCGTGACGAACGCCGCGAGCTGCTCGAACGACTGGTTCCGCTTCGTCCAGTCGTCGAAGTCGGGCGCGGACATGTTGCTGTCCGTGATCCCCTGCGGCTGGTTGAAGGCGGTCAGCCACACCAGCCGCTCCGACTGCGGGTAAGGCAGCGGGCGCAAGAGCACCGCGTTGACCACCGAGAAGATCGACGTGTTCGCGCCGATGCCGAGCGCCGTCACGAGGATCGCGACGGCGGCGAACGCCGGGCTCTTCAGCAGCACCCGCGCCCCGTACTTCATGTCGCGCCAGATCGTCTCCATGCTTCACCCCATTCGGCGTGACAGGTAAGGCGGTCAGTAGTCCGTTGTCAGTAGTCCGTTGTCAGTGGTCAACTCGATCCGCATCCATCTTTGACTACTGACTACTGACTACTGACTTTCCTTGTCGCCCGTCGCCCGTCGCGTCATTCGTATCTGAGAGCGATCATCGGATCGACCTTCGTCGCGCGGCGCGCGGGGAGCAGGCACGACAACAGTGCGACGCCCGCGAGGAGGAGGGCGACGCCGCCGTAGGTGAGCGGGTCGGTCGCCTTCACGCCGAAGAGCAGCGTGGACATCGCGCGCGTGATGAGGAACGAGCCGAGGAGCCCGACGCCGACGCCGACGAGCGTCAGCTTCATCCCCTGCCGGATGATCATCCGGAGCACGTCGCCGCGGTTCGCGCCCAAGGCCATGCGGATGCCTATTTCGTGCGTGCGCTGCGTCACCGAGTAGGCCATCACGCCGTAGATGCCGAGCGCGGCGAGCACGAGCGCGGTCGAGGCGAAGAGGCCGAGCATCCACGTGGCGAACTTCTGCGGCGAGATCGTGGAGGCGACGATCTGGTTCATCGTCTGCACCGCGGAGATCGGCTGGTCGGGATCGATCTCGCGCACCGCGCTGCGGATCGAGGCGGTCAGGGCCGTCGGGTCGCCCGCCGCGCGCACGGCGAGCGACGCCCCGCGCGGGAAGGTGACGGGCTGCCCCTGCGCGAGCGGCGAATCGACCGGGATGGGGAGCTGGAAGAACGGGCGGTACAGCTCGACGCGCGCCGTCTCGTTCGGCCCGTAGTAGCGCAGGTGCTTGACGACGCCGACGATCTGCATCCACGGCGGCGGCGGGAGCCCGTTCTGCGGGGGGCCGCCGCCGAGGCGGATGCGCTTGCCCACCGCCGACTCGTTCGGAGAGAAGCGGGCCGCCATCATCTCGTCGATGATGGCGACGCGCGGCGAGCCCTCGCGATCCTGCTCGGTGAAGTAGCGGCCCTCGACGAGCGGCATCTCCATCGCCTTGAAGTATTCCGGGCTCACGGCGAGGTTGACGGCGACCGTCACGTCCTTGGTGTCGGTCACCTCCTGCCCCTCGAACGTCACGCCCGACTCGATGCCGCCGTTCATCGGCAGCCCGATGGTCAAGCCCGCCGCCTCGACGCCCGGCAGCGACTTCACGCGACCGAGCAGGTCGTTGAAGAAGTTTTCGATCTTCGCGTTCTCCTTGTAGCGCGCCTCGGGCAACGCGACGCGCAGCGTCAGCACGCGGTCGGGCTCGAAGCCCAGCTCGGCCTGCCGCAGGTTGAGGAAGCTCTTGACCAGCAGCCCCGCGCCCACCAGCAGCAGCAGCGAGACGGCGACTTCGGCGACGACGAGGAAATTCCTGACGCGGTGTCGCGCCGCGCCCTCGCTGCCGCCGCGCCCGCCGTCCTTCAGCGTCTCGTTCAAGTTCGACTTCGATATCTGGATCGCGGGCGCGAGCCCGAAGAGGAGGCCGGTGAGGATCGAGGCGACGATGGTGAAGGAGATGACGCGCGTGTCGAGGCGGATGTTGTTGAGGATGATGTTCGGCACGTCGTTCGAGACCGCCGCCATCAGCGCGTCCACGCCCCACGTCGCCAGGAGCAGGCCGAGCGCGCCGCCCGCGAGCGAGAGCAGCAGGCTCTCGGTCAGCAGTTGGCGGATGATGCGCGTGCGGCCCGCGCCGAGCGCCGTGCGGATGGCGATCTCCTTCGTGCGCGAGGCGGCGCGCGCGAGCAGGAGGTTCGCCACGTTCGCGCACGCGATGAGCAGGACGAAGGCGACCGCTGCCATCAGGATGAGGAGCTGCGAGCGGATGTTCTGCGTCGCCTGATACTGCAGAGAGGTGAGCGTGAAGCCGTTGCCGGAGTTGGTCTTCGGGTACTCCTGCGCGAGCCGCTCGGCGACGCCGCGCATGTCGGCGCGCGCCTGCTCCTCGGTCACGCCGTTCTTCAAAAGGCCGACGACGTAAATGCCGGGGTGGCTGTCGCGCTGCTGCATCCGGTCGGCGCGCAGGCCGAGCGGCACCCAGATGTCGACGGGCGACTGCCACTCGAAGCCCTGCGGCAGGATGCCGACGACGGTGTAGCTCTCGTTGTTGAGCGTGAGCTGCTGGCCGAGCGCGGCGGGGTTGCCGCCGAAGCGGCGCTGCCACAGCCCGTGGCCGAGGATGACGGTCTTCGCGCCGCCCGGACTGTCCTCGTCCGCCGTGAAGTTGCGGCCCTGCGCGGGCGAGACGCCGAGCGCGTTGAAGAAGCCCTGCGAGACCTCGCGCGCCGTGAGCCGTTCGGGCTCGCCCGCGTTCGTCAGCACGAAGGCGTTGGAGCGGAACGCCGCCAGCTCGTCGAAGGAGTGCGCCTGGGCCTTCCAGTCCTGAAAGTTGGGGTAGGAGACCGACATGTTCGGCACCTGCTGGCTCCACTCCGAGAGGAAGACCAGCCGGTCCGCGGTCTTATAAGGGAGCGGGCGCAGGAGCACGCCGTTGACGACCGAGAAGATCGCCGAGTTGGCCCCGATGCCGAGCGCGAGCGCGAGGATCGTCACCACGGCGAAGCCCGGACTCTTCACCAGCACGCGCACCCCGAAGCGGATGTCCTGCCACAATTTTCCCATCACAAACCTCCAGCGTTAGACGTTGACGTTGCGACGGGTCATGCGTCCCCAAGAGCGGGTGGGCTTCGCGCCTCGTTAAGACAATGACCCAACTTAAAACTTTTGGTGACGGGTGACAGGTGACGGGTGACAGGCAGGAATGATCTTCGGATTTGCCTGTCACCCGTCACCCGTCACTTGTCACTTCTTACTCGTGCCTGAGCGCCGTCATCGGATCGACTCTGGTCGCGCGCCGCGCCGGCAGGTAGTTGGCGGCGAGCGCCACCGACGCGAGCAGCGCGGGGATGACGGCGAAAGTCAGCGGATCGGTCGCCTTCACGCCGTAGAGGATTTTCGACATCCCCTGCGTCAGGAAGTAGGAGGCGGCGAGCCCCGCGGCGAGGCCGACGAGGGTCAGGGCCATCCCCTGCCGCACGATCATCCGCAGGATGTCGCCGCGCTGCGCGCCGAGGGCCATCCGGACGCCGATCTCGTGCGTGCGCTGCGCGACCGCGTAGGACATCACGGCGTAGATGCCGATGGTGGCGAGGGCGAGCGCGACGAGCGCGAAGATGCCCATCAGCGCCGTCGTCACGCGCTGCGGCGCGAGCGACTCGTGGACGACCCTGTCCATCGTCTGCACGTTGAAGATGGGCTGCGCGCGGTCGATGGTTCGCAGCTCGGCCTGCACCGCCGCGACGATCTGCGCGGGGTCGTTGGCCGTCTTGACGACGACCGTCATGTTGCGCCACGGGGCCTTGGCGTAGGCGGCGTAGGCCGCCGGCTCGATCTCCTCGTCGAGCCCGTCGCGCTTCACGTCGCCGACGACGCCGACGATCTCCCACCAGCCCTTCTCGCGCGCCTCGCCGAAGTCGAGCCGCTTGCCTAAGGGGTCTTCGCCGGGGAAGAAGCGCGCGGCGAACCGCTCGCTGACGACGAGGGCGCGCGGGGCGTCTTCGCGGTCGTCGCGCGCGTCGAGCAGGCGACCGCGGCGCAGCGGCACGTTCATCGCCGCGAAGTAGCCGGGGCTCGTCGCGCGCCAGTCGGCGAAGAGCTGCTGCCCCTTGGCGAGCGGTGGCCGGCCCTCGACGGTGAACGCGGCGTCGGCGTTGCTGCGGCTCAAGGGGATGAGGTTGATGGCCCCGGCGTGGGTCACGCCGGGCAGGCTCTCGATCTTGCCGAGGAGCTGGTGGAAGAACTCGACCTTCGGCTGCGTCTGGTCGTACTTCTCGCCCGCGAGCGAGAGGTTCATCACCACGACGTTCGCCGGGTCGAAGCCGGGCGCGACGCGCATCAACCGGACGAAGCTGCGGATGAGGAGGCCCGCGCCCACGAGCAGCACGAGCGAGAGCGTGATCTCGGAGACGACGAGGAGGCTGCGCAGGCGGTTGCGCGTCGCGCCGCCCGACGTGCGCCCGCCCTCCTTCAGCGCCTCGGTGAAGCTCGTGCGCGTCGCCTGAAGCGCGGGCGCGAGGCCGAAGAGCAGGCCCGTCGCGACCGAGACGGCGAGCGTGAAGAGGAGCGCGCGCGGGTTGACGCCGATGTTCTCCCAGCCGGGCAGGTATTTCGAGAGGCTCTGGGGGATGCCGCCCGCCATCAGCGCCACGCCCCACACGGCGAGCAGCGCGCCGAGCCCGCCGCCGGCCAGCGCGAGCACTATAGATTCCGTCAGCAGTTGGCGCACGAGCCTCGCGCGGCTCGCGCCCATCGCCATGCGGATGGCGATCTCCTTCCGCCGCCCGGCGGCGCGCACGAGCAGCAGGTTCGCCACGTTGGCGCACGCGAGCAGGAGCACGAAGCCGACCGCGCCGAGCAGCACGACGAGCCCCGCGCGCGGCCCGCGCGTGTAGTCGGCGACCGCCGAGACGACGCGGAAGCCGCGCCCGGAGTTCGTGTCCGGGTACTGCTGTTCGAGGCGGCGCGCGACCGCCGCGAGTTCCGCCTGCGCGGCGTCGGGCGTCGCGCCGTCTTTGAGGCGACCGATGACGCGCATGAAGTGGCTGCCGCGCTCGCGCGCCTCAGCCGCGTCGAACGAGAGCGGCTTCCACAGCTCGCCGCCGTTGGGCGGGAAGCTGAACTTGGGGGCCATCACGCCGACGACCGTGTAGCGCCGCCCGTTCAGGTCGAGCTGCCGCCCGACGACGCCGGGGTCGGAGGCGAAGCGGCGCTGCCAGAGCGCGTGGCTGAGGACGACGACCTTGTCCCTGCCCCACTGCTCCTCCTCCTCCGTGTAGAGGCGACCGAGCGCGGGCCGGGCGTCGACCACTTTGAAGATGGACGCCGAGGCGACGGTGCCCTCGATGCGTTCGGGCTGGTCGCCGTCGCTCAGGTTGAACGAGGAGTCGTAGAAGGCGGAGAGGTTTTCGAGCGAGCCGACTTGCGCGCGCAGGTCGTAGAAGTTGGCGGGGGCGACCGCGCCGCGCTGGAAGCCGCGCTGCGGGAGCTGCTCCCAGACCAGCAGGACGCGCTCCGGCTGGTGGAACGCGAAGGGGCGCAGCAGCAGCACGTCGAAGGCGCTGAAGATGGTCGTGTTGGCGCCGACGCCGAGCGCGACGGCGAGAACCGCCGCGGCGGTGAAACCGGGCTGCTTGCCCAGCACGCGCAGCGCGTAGCGCACGTCTCGGAGCAGAGTCCCCATCTCGGTTTTTCCCTTACATCATGCCGGCGTGCGGCACGGCGCGCGGCGTGGAGGGCGGGGCCTGATCGTCCTCGTCCTTGAAGCTGACGGTCTCCTCTTTCACGACGCGGCCGTCGAAGAGGTGTATGGCGCGGTCGGCGAAGGCGGCGTAGCGCGGGTCGTGCGTGACCATGCAGATGGTCGCGCCGCCCTGATGCAGATCGCGCAGCAAGTCCATCACCGCCTCGCCGTTCTTCGAGTCGAGGTTGCCGGTCGGCTCGTCGGCGAGCAGGATCAGCGGCTGGCCCGCGACGGCGCGCGCCACGGCGACCCTCTGCTGCTGGCCGCCGGAGAGCTGGCTCGGCAGGTGCTTGGCGCGGTGCACCATGCCGACCTTTTCGAGCGCGTCCATCACCCGCTCCTTGCGCTCCCCGCCGGTCAGGCCGCGGTAGGTCAGCGGCAGCTCGACGTTCTCGTAGACCGTGAGGTCGCCGATCAGGTTGAAGCTCTGGAAGATGAAGCCGACCTCGCGGTTGCGTATGCGCGCGCGCTCGGAGGCGGAGAGATCGGAGACGGGGCGACCGTTGAGCCAGTACTTGCCCTCGGTGGGCGAGTCGAGCAGGCCGAGGATGGAGAGCAGGGTGGACTTGCCGCAGCCCGACGGCCCCGTGATCGAGGTGTACTCGCCCTGCTGGATGTCGAGGTGCGTGCCCGACAGGGCGTGGGTCTCGACCTCGTCGGTGTAAAAGACCTTCTTCACGTCCTGAAGGCGGATGAGAGGGGTTGTGCTCATTAGTTTCTCCTCAGCTATTAGCTGTTAGCTGTTAGCTGTTAGCAAGAAAAAGCGCGGTTAGTCTTTGGCTGAAAGCTAACAGCTAATAGCTAACAGCTTCTTCAGTTCAAACGTATCTGTTTGTAGTTGTCCCACTGGGAGGTGTCGGAGAGGATCACGACGTCGCCCTCCTTCAGGCCGTCCAGAATCTCGATGTTGCTGACGGAGCTGCGACCGAGCTTGACCTGCACGCGCGTGGCCGTCTTGCCGTCGGGTTCGAGCTTGAACATCCCGACGGTCGTGTTCGCCTGCCCGATGGCCGGGCGCGCGACGTAGAGCACGTTGTCGAGCCGTTCGAGATCGATCGTGCCGTCGACACTCAAGTCGGGACGCGCGCTCTGGGGGAGCGCGCCGTCGAGGGCCACGTCGACGGTGAACGTGCCGTTCTGCGCCGCCGGGTCGATGCGCGAGACGTGGCCGGGGATCACGCCGTTGCGCGTGTCGATGGAGGCGGGCAGCCCGACGGTGACGTCCTTGAGCTGCGTCTCGGCGATCTTCAGCTCGGCCTTCAGGTGTTCGGGCTCGATGACGCGCGCCAGCTCGACGCCCGGCGTGATCTGCTGCCCGACCTTGACCTGCATGTCGCGCAGGACGCCGTTCGTCCCGGCGAGCACGCGCAGCGTGGCGACCTGCCCGCGCCTGAGTTCGATCAGAGCCTTGAGCTGCGAGATGCGCGCTTGTTGCGAGGCGAGCTGCGCCTGCGCCGTCTTCAAGGTGCCTTCCAGGCGCTTCTGCTCGATGTTGTAGCGGTTCTGCAACTCCGCCGAGCGCACGCGCGAGAGCTTCAGATTGAGCGCGGGAACGAGCCCCTCCTTGGCGAGCTGCTCGTCGGTGTCCGACTGAATCTTCGCCTGCTGGTACTCGGCGTGGACGCCCGCCGTCACCGCCTGCTGGTTCAGCCGCTCGCTGTCGAGCCGCGCGCGGATGTTGTTGTACTCGGCCTCGGCGGCGCGCAACTGGTACTCCGTGTCCACCGCCGACTGCTGCAGCTCCGGGTTCGACAGCTCGATGAGCACCGTGCCCGCCGTCACCTCCGTGCCGGGCTGCACGTTGACGCGCTCGACCAAGCCCTGCTGCGCCGAAGAGATGATGCGGATGTTTTCGGGGACGAGCGTGCCCGCGCCGCGCACCTGACGCAGCATCTGCCCGCGCGCCACCGTGCCCTTCCACACCGTCCCGCCCTCGACCGAGGGCGCGGCGGGCTTGATCTTCGCCAGCCCGTAGGTGATGAGCGCGAGCGCGGCGACGCCCAAGACGGCGAAGAGGACGTTGCGCGCGCGCTTGCGGTTCTTCGACTTCTTGCCGCGCGGCACGTCCATGTTGCCGGAGGGCATGTCCATTTTCTTGCGCGGGACGTCCCCTGAAGGGGCGTCCATTTTCTTGCGCGGGATGTCCCCGGTGGGGGTGTCCGTTTGCTTGCGAGGAATGTCCATGGGCGACGCAGCCTGCCTTTCGTCCGCCTGTGGGCGAACGTCGTGCCGCGAGATTTCCCGCACTTTCGTTGAAGAATTTTCCATCCACGCCCTCCGCGCTTCGCGCCCGCGCGAAAACTTTTTCCGATATTGGGAAACCTTCGCGCCCCTACTTTCGCGCCTGCGGCGCGTTCGACAGGTGCGAGGCGACGACCTGCCACCGCCCCCCGCGCCTGACGTAAGTGTCCGTGTAGCGCGACTCCTCGCGCACCGGCTTGCCCTCGCGCTGGTACTCGGTGACGACGAGCCCCCTCAGGATGACCGTGTCGCCGTAGGCGCGCGAGCGGACGCCCTCGGTGTGGAACTTCAACGCGGGGGCGGACGCGCCCCGCGGCCTCCGCGTCTGTTCCATCAACTGCGGCTTGGTCTGCACCTCGCCGTTCGGGAAAGTGATCTCGAAGTCGTCGGCCACTATCGAGTCCATCGCCTTCGCGTCGGACTGCTCGTAGGCGTCGAGCCACGCGCGTTCGAGCCGCCGCACCGCCTGCTCGCCCTTGCTAAGCCCGCCCCCCTGCGCCGGCTGCGCGCCGGCGGGCAGGGGCGCGGCCATCAGTAGCGCGAAAGCGAGGATGTATCTCACTTCTAAGCCCGCCCCGTTGGCCCTCATCCGTTCGCCCTCAGCCCCTCGGGGCGCGCCGTGTCGCCCGACACCCAGCCGTCGATCAGTTGGATGGTGCGGTTGCCGTAGGCGGCGTTCGCCTCCGAGTGGGTCACCTGAACGATGGTCGTGCCCTCGTCGTTCAGGCGCTTGAACAGCTCCATGATCTCGCGCCCCTGCGCGGAGTGGAGGTTGCCCGTCGGCTCGTCGGCGAGGATGAGTTTCGGGTTCGAGATGACGGCGCGCGCGACGGCGACGAGCTGCTGCTGCCCGCCCGAGAGCTGGTTCGGGTACAAATCCTTCTTGCCGACGATGTGGAAGCGGTCGAGCACGTCGCCGACCATGCTCTGCCGCTCGCCCCGCTTGATGTCCTTGTAGGAGAGCGGGATGTCGAGGTTCTCGTAGACGGTCAGGTGGTCGAGCAGGTGGTAGCTCTGGAAGACGAACCCGATGGAGTTCTTGTTCAGCTCGATGCGCTTCTTGCGGTCGAGCTTGTGCACGGGCTGGCCCCAGAAGTGGTACTCGCCCGTCCAAGCCGTGTCGAACATGCCGAGGATGCCGAGCAGCGTGGACTTGCCCGCGCCCGACGGCCCCATGATCGAGACGAACTCGCCCTCTTTGATGTCGAGGTTAACTTGGCGGAGGACGAAAGTTTTCGTCACGCCCTGCTCGAAGAACTTTTCGACGTTGCGGAGTTTGATCATCTTTTGGGCGTCGGACACACCGGCGCGCGCCTTTGTTTCAAGATTTATCTCGCGCCCGCGTCAGAATTCGCGGACACTCCGGGCTAGGTGGGCACGCTCACACATAGAAAGCCCCGTGCCACTTGTGGGAAAACTAAGATACGGCCCGAAATAGAGGGGTTTTCCACGAGGCGGCGCGACCCGCGCACCACTTCTTCGCGCTTGTGGGACGGGAATTTTTCGGAAGTGGGAACGCGAGGCGTGCGGAAAAATCGTAGCGGCAGGGCAAGTCTTCTGCCCTCTTAGCGCCTTTGCGCCTTTGCGTGAGAAAGATTTTCACGCAAAGGCGCAAAGGCGCTAAGAAGAGATGGCTTGTTATTCAGTCTCGGTGCGGCGCGTCGTCTCGTCGTCTTTCATGTAGACGGTTTTGACGTTGACGAACTCGCGTATGCCGAACGCGCTCAGCTCGCGCCCGTAGCCGGAACGCTTGACGCCGCCGAAGGGCAGGCGCGGATCGCTCGCCACCATCGCGTTGAGGAAGACCGAGCCCGACTCGATCTCGGAGGCGAAACGCTCGCGCTCCCCGTCGTCGTTCGTCCACGCGCTCGCGCCGAGGCCGAACGGCGTGTCGTTGGCGACGCGGATGGCCTCGTCTATCGAGCCGACGCGGAACAGCAGCGCGACCGGCCCGAAGAACTCCTCGCAGTATCCGGGCGAGCCTTCGGGGATGTCTTCGAGCACGGCGGGCGCGAAGTAGTTGCCGCGCTCCGGAAGTCGCGCGGGGCTGCGGAACTCCCTCGCGCCCGCGGCGACCGTCTTCCGCACCTGCTCCTCGATGTCGCGCGCGATCTGCGCGGTGGCGAGCGGCCCCACCTCCGTCTCCTCGTCGAGCGGGTCGCCCACCTTGAGCGCGGCGAGCCCCTCCTTGAAGCGGCGCGCGAACTCGTCGTAAATCTGTTCATGCACGATGAACCGCTTCGCCGCGACGCACGACTGGCCGTTGTTGATCGTGCGCGCCTTCACCGCCGTCGCCACCGCGGTCTCCAGCGCCGCGCTCGGCATGACGATGAACGGATCGCTCCCGCCCAGCTCGAGCACGCTCTTTTTGATCTGCCGCGCGGCGCGGCTCGCTACCTCGGCGCCGGCGCGATCACTGCCCGTGAGCGTGACCGCTTTTATCCGCG
>DASVQC010000047.1:0-24858 GCA_036389335.1 Pyrinomonadaceae bacterium
TTGAGGAACCGCTCGCGGTTGCGCGCCGTGTAGTTCATCGCGAGCAGGACGCCGGACTGTTGCAGGTTGATGTTGTTGCGGATCGACCACTTGACGCGCGGCTGCGGCGGGTTCGGGCGGAACCAGTCGCGCTGCGACTGCGCGCCGACGGTGCGATCCATGGTGTCGGCCCCCCCGTTGCCGAACGTCTCGTAGAAGCGTCCGATGGAGTTGTGGCCGTTCGCCACGTAGAACATGTAGTTCGGGGCCCAGCCGTCGTAGAACCCGTGCGTCCAGACGCCGGGCACGCCGCGCCTCGTCATCTCCTCGATCTCGTGGTAGGCGAGCACGTGCCACTCGTCGACGACCAGCGGGTCGAGCCACGCGTTGTAGGGGCCCGTGCCCGTCGAGGTGTACATGAAGGGCACGGACTCGTGCAGGTCGTGCAGCACCGTCGGGTGGTATTCCAGAAACGTCTTCATCTGGTTGCGCGTCAGGGCCAGGGCCATGCCGAGCCCGTCGCGGTTGTTGTCGTGCGCGACGTACTTGCCCCAGTACAGGAGCCCCGGCGCGTTCTTTCCGGGGTTCGCCTTGCGGTAGTTGTAGATGTCCACCATGCGGTCGCGCCCGTCCACTTCGAGCGCGGGCGTGATGAGGACTATCGTGTTGCGGCGAATCTCCTGTATGAAGGGCGACTCCTCGACGGCGAGGCGGTAGGCCAGCTCCATCAGCATTTCGGGCGAGCCGGTTTCGGGCGAGTGGATCGAGCCCGAGAGCCAGTAGAGTATCTTGCCCTCGCCGGTGAGCTGCGCGGCCTCGGCGTCGGAGGTCTTGCGCGGGTCGGCGAGGCGCGCCGTGATCTCTTTGTAACGGTCGAGCCTCGCGAGGTTCGCCTCGTCGCTGACGGCGACGAGCAGTTGCTCCCGACCCTCTTCGCTGCGCTCCGGCGCGACGAAGACTTTGACGCGCGGGGTCGCCGCCGCCAGCGCGCGCATGTAGCGGTAGATGTCCTTCGTGTAGGTCAGCTTGTTCGGCGTGCCGACGACGTAGCCGAGGACTTTGTCGGGCGAGGGCACGGCCTTCGAAGCGGGCAGGTGATCGACCAGCTCGGTCAGGAAATATTTCTCCGTCGTGTACTCTCTGATCTTCGCGCCGTACGCCTCGTCGTTGGACGTCGGGGCGGCGGCGGTCGCGGCGGCGGCGGCGGCGGCCGCGCCCCTCGCGGCGGGGCGCGTCTGCCTCTGCGCGCGCGCGGCGGGCGCTGGAGAGAGCATCGCGCAAACGAGCGCGGCGACGACGGTGCGGGCGGGCAGGGCTACTCTGAACATCTCGTCCTCCGTGTGCGGGCTGGCTGAGCCGGGAAGGTTTGATTGAATTGAAAGCGCGGAGATGATAGATCAAGGCGGGCGGATTTCAACAACAATTTCTCGGACGATGAAAACTCTCATGCTCGCGTCCCTCTCGGTCGCCGTCGCCCTCGCCGCGCCGGGCGCGGGGGCGCGACTCGGGCGACAGGCCGTGACGCAGAACCACAGACCCAGAGCGCGCGAGGCGGGCGTGCGCGTCGGCGTCCTCCCCGCGGGCGCGCTCGACGCGATCACGGACGTTTCGGGCGTCCGCGTCGGGCAGCAGACGCTCGTGCGCGGGGAGAACATACGCACGGGCGTGACGGCGATCCTGCCGCACGGCGGCAACCTCTTCCGCGAGAAGGTGCCGGGCGCGGTCTACGTCGGCAACGGCTTCGGCAAGCTCGCGGGCTCGACGCAGGTCGAAGAGTTGGGCGAGATCGAGACGCCGATCCTCCTCACCTCGACCCTGAGCGTCCCGCGCGTCGCCGACGCGCTCGTCGAGTACGTGATCGCGCTGCCCGGCAACGAAGACGTGCGGAGCGTGAACCCGCTCGTCGGCGAGACGAACGACGGGCAGTTGAACGACATCCGCTCCCGCCCCGTCACGCGCGAAGACGTTTTCGCCGCGATCAAAAGCGCGCGCGAGGGCGCGGTCGAGGAGGGCGCGGTCGGCGCGGGGGCGGGCACGGTCGCCTTCGGCTTCAAGGGCGGCATCGGCACGTCTTCGCGCCGGCTCCCGCCGTCGCTCGGCGGCTACACCGTCGGCGTGCTCGTGCAGACGAACTTCGGCGGCGTGCTCACCATAGGCGGCGCGCCCGTCGGTCGCGAGCTTGGCAAATATTATTTGAAAGACGAACTCGAACGCGCGAAGCCTTCGCCGCGCGCGGGCCGCGCGCCCGCCGCCGACGACTCGGCGGACGGCTCCTGCATGATCGTCGTCGCGACGGACGCGCCCGCCGACGCGCGCAACCTCAAGCGCATGGCGAAGCGCGCGATGATGGGGCTGGCGCGCACCGGGTCGTCCGGCTCGAACGGCAGCGGCGATTACGTCATCGCCTTCTCGACCGCGCCCGAGCTTCGACTGCGCCCGCAGAGGCCGGACGACGTCTACCGCCCGCGCGACGCCCGCCTGCTCTCGAACGACGCCATGTCGCCGCTCTTCCTCGCCGTCGTCGAAGCGACCGAGGAGGCGATCTACAACTCCCTCTTCCGCGCCGAGACCACGACCGGCAACGGTCGCACCGTCGAGGCGCTGCCGCTTGAGCGCACCATCGAAATCCTGCGCAAGTACAACGCGCTTGAGAAACGTTGAGGGGGCGCGCCCGAGCGCCCGCGTGCGCGAGACGGAGTTTGCGCGAATGACCACGCTGCTGTTACTGCTTTCGCTCTCACTATTTCAGCCCGCACGCACGCAGGCGTCGGGCTGGCGGGTGGTGGAAACCGTGGGGCACGACTGGCGACACGCCGGCGAGCGATACACCTTCCTCGTGGAGAAGCCGCCGAACAATACCGCCTCCGGCGACCCCACCAGACTCCGCATCCGGGTTCCGGGTAAGCCTGAGTTCGTGCTGCTCGACGAGGGCGGGATCAATCAGATCGGCGGCGAGTTGGCGAACAAGCGTCTGGCGGCTAAGAACCTCTTACGGTCGCCTTACCTGTATTTATCGCCCGACCTGAAAAGCCCGCAGGGTCTCCCGATGCTGATCGTCTTCGGTTGGGCTCACGCCGGCAGCCCGGGCAGCATTCACGTTCTGGCGCTGGACGCGGACGGCTACCCGTCGGAGGTGTTCGCCGCCGAGTCTCTGGTGCTGGCCGATCTGGCGGACGTAGACGGGGACGGGCGGCGCGAGATCGTCGGCAAGAATTATGACTCGGAGGGCTTAGTTGAATGCCTCTCGACCTATAACCCTTACGCGGTTTACCGCCTGCCCCCCTCCGGCGCGGGCAAGGCGAAATATTCTCTCGCCCTCAGCCGCGCGTACAACCTCAAGCACTATTACGGCTGGGCGGGGGCGACGTACCGCGAGGACGTCTTTGTGGACAGATGCGCCCGCCGGGGCAGGCCGCGCCTCATCAGCGCGAAGAGGGCCCACAGGATTTACAATTAAGTGGCGCGCGCCTCGCCCGCCGCGTAGAATGGCCCGCACAATTCGTGGCGATGGAGTTCGCCTTTTAACCGCCTCCGCGAAGGGGGCTGATGACTCCTGATCTGGCGCGGGCCGCTTGAGGCTTCGCGCGTAAAACGGTCGGGAGTTTTTCTTTGCCACTCGGTCGGACGGGAGGTAGGCACGGTGGACACTCTGACGAAGTACCTCGCCGTCGCGGCGGGCGGCGCGCTCGGCGCGGCGGCGCGATACTTTTTGGGCGGGACGGTGCTGTCGCGCGTCGCGCCGCCGTTCCCCGCGGCGACGTTCGTCATCAACGTGACGGGCTCGTTCGTCCTCGGCTTCTTCCTGACGCTGGCGACCGAGCGCGCGACGTTCGGCCCGCACCTGCGGCTAGCAGTCGCGGTCGGCTTCGTCGGCGCGTACACGACGTTTTCGACCTTCGAGTACGAGACGCTGCGGCTGGCCGAGGAGCGCGGGTTCGCGCTCGCGCTGCTGAACGTCGTCTTGAGCGTCGTGGTGGGGTTCGCGGCGGTGTGGGGCGGGGCGGCTCTGGCCCGCCGCCGGGGGGGCGCGGCTGCGCCGGGCGTCGCGGCGTACGAACGCTTCGAGCGGCTGGCCGATCCGAACGACCCGCGACAGCTACCGGGCGCGGAGCGCGACATCAGGGACGCGACCATCGGGCCCGACGCGCCTGATCGGGTCGCGCCGCCGCGGGCGAGAGGTGTTTAAGGTATGCTGGCGGGATTGCGCTTGCGCGCGGAGGAGGTTTGGACGGCGCGGTCAAGGCTGACGGGCATGCCCTCAGCCTTCCGATTTACCGTTCCGGTTTCTAAAATACTGATCGACGACGGCGGCGAGGTGTTTCAGATTCTCGCTGGTGACTCTCACGCTCTCCTCAGTCCTCATCTGAGAATCAACGAGCGCCTCGATCTTTTGATCGACTTCCGTCAGCCTCTGATCAGATGCTTCAAACCGGCGCAACGTAGCGTCCGCCAGCCGGACGACGATCTCCTCCAGCCGCCCGAGGTTCGCGGGAAACTGCGCCTGCTGCCCGACGACGAACTCCATCTTCGCGTTTAAATCTTCGTCCGCCATCTCGCGCCCGCCTCTCGAATTAATTTCCTGCGGTAGTCTAACGGAATCTTAAAGTGCGAGCCAAGGTGCTAGCGCCCGCGCTGCGCTCAGCCGCCGCGTGCCTACACCTTGCGCGCGGAGAGCGGGCGGAAGAAGTGTTGGAGGCGGCGCGCGCTCGAAGTCTGCATCAGGCTCATCGCGCCGATGTAGCCGTAGCCGAAGAAGAAGAGCATGAGGAACGGGATCGTGCCGAAGAGGTGCATGTGCGCGGCGTAGAGGATGGCGCAGAAGAAGTAGGCGGCGAAGGAGAGTTCGAGCAGGGGGAGCCAGCCGTGCTTGCGCTTGTACTTCTTCGCCTTCCAAGCCTTGTCGGTGGCCCCCTCTTCGACGCGGTACTTCGGCGTGCGGACGAACTCCGACTTGACGCCGAAGAGGGCTTCCAGAACGGCGCGCGCGTTCGAGAAGGCGAGCCCGATGCCGATCGCCATGACGAGCGGCAGGTGAAGCAGGCGGCGCGTGCGCCCCGCCTCGCGGTCGAGGTACCAGACCGCCGAGCCGTAGAAGAGCACGACCGAGACGGTCGAGAAGAAGAGGATCGGCGCGTCGAAGACGAGCAGGTGGTAGAAGCCCTGATTGTAGCGCACGAGCAGCAGCGGGAACTGTAGGAAGCTGGCGACGATCATCAGCGGGTAGCTGATGTTGCCCGTCAGGCGGAAGAACATCTCGGCCTTGACGCGCAGGGGGAGCGGCGCGCGCCAGATGCGCGGGTAGAGTTTCAGCCCGACCTGCATCACGCCCTTCGCCCAGCGCCGCTGCTGCGCCTTGAAGGCGTTGATCTCGACGGGAATCTCCGCGGGCGCGTCCTCGTCCAGAAGGTAGACGAAGCGCCAGCCCATCAACTGCGCGCGGAAACTCAAGTCCGTGTCTTCCGTCAGCGTGTCGTGCTGCCAGCCGCCCGACAGTTCGATGGCGCGCCTGCGCCAAATCCCCGCGGTGCCGTTGAAGTTGAAGAAGCCGCCCGTGCGGTTGCGAACCGTCTGCTCGACGACGAAGTGGCCGTCGAGCATGATGGTCTGAAGGCGCGTCAACAAATTGTAAGAGCCGTTAATGTGCGACCAGCGCATCTGCGCGCACCCCACGCCGGGGTCGGTGAAGAAGTGTACGAGCTTGCGCAGGCAGTCGGGCTTGGGCACGAAGTCGGCGTCGAAGATGGCGAGCAGTTGCCCCTTCGCGGTGCGCGTGCCGTTGGCGAGCGCGCCCGCCTTGTAGCCCGTGCGGTCGTCGCGGTGGACGTAGTGGATGTCGAAGCCCGAGCTTCGGTACTGCTCGACCGTCGCGCTGGCGAGCGCCACCGTCTCGTCGGTCGAGTCGTCCAGCACCTGAATCTCAAGTTTCTCGCGCGGGTAGTCGAACGAGGTGACGGCGCGCAGGAGTCGCTCGACGACGTACATCTCGTTGAAGAGGGGGAGCTGGACGGTGATGAGCGGGAGGTCCGCCTCGGCGAAGCGGCCTTTAGGCGCGGGCTGGAAGCGGCGGTAGCGCCAGAAGTCGATCACCTGCTTGACGCGGTACGCGCCGTAGACGGCGAGCACCGTGAGGATCGTGAAGTAGAGGATGAGGACGAACCAGTCGAAGGCGTCGAGGCGGTAGAGCGTGCTGATGTTCGATTGCGTGCGCCAGTACCACTCGTCCACGAACTTGCTGTAGACCTCGCCGTGCTCTCTCCAGAGCTGTTCGGGCGTCTTCTCCACGTGCTCTTGCAGGAAAAACATTTCGACTTACGACTCCGCGAAGCTTCCTTCAGCCGCGACCGCGAGCGGCGCGCGCGATCAACCCCCGTGGCGCGTCGAACCCTCACGCAAAACGGGCAGCGCCCTTCGTCTTAAGGAAGGACGCTGCCCCGGTTCGACGTGGGCACATTGTACCCGAACGCCGCGCCGCCTCCAAAGACCGAAAGCGCGCGGCGGCGTGGCGCGCCGCCCCGGCATCGACCTGATCCGGGGCGGCGCGCGCTTCGTGCCTGTTTATTCGACTCAGCTACCGGAGCCGTAGGTGCCCGAGCCGCCCGCGGGCGGCGGAGGCGTGTACCCGCCGCCGCCGAAGTCGGACGGGGGAGGCGGCGGCGGCGTGCCCATGCCGCCCGGACGGTTTTTGCCGAGCGCGGCGACGCCGATCACGCCGCCGAGCACGCTGAAGCCGACGATGAGGGCGGCGACGAGGACGAGCCCCATCGTGCCCGCGGCGGCGGCGATGCCCGCGCCGAGTCCGGCGCGCTGAAGGTTCTCGTTCATCGCCGCCGCGCCGACGCCGAGCAGCAGCAGCGGGATGCGTATGACGGCGAAGACGATCGCGCCGACGACGCCCGCGGTCGCGCCGAGCTTCGCGCCGTCGCCCATCGCCATCGGCGCGGGCGCGCTCTTCATGTACATGAAGACGGCGAGGAATCCGCCGCCGATGGCCCACAGGAAGCAGCAGCCGCCGATGATCGGGATGGCGGAGAGCAGCCCGGCGACGACGCCGCCGATGACCGCGGCTTTTGTTCTATCGTTCATGTCAGTTCCTTCATTCGAGGGGAGTCGGTAGAGCTTTTGGTTCGGTGGTCGACGAGAAAAAGTTTCAGACGGCAGAGAGAGGGCGCGCGCCCCGGCGGATCGGGCTACGAGGCGGCGACGCGCCCCGCCCCGAGGCCGCGCGCCGCGGTCGCCTCCCCCCGCCGCCTAAGTCGCAGCGTCCGCGCCGCATCGGCGAGCCCCGGCACGACGAAGAAGACCGCGCCCGCGCCGAGCCACGCGCCCGTCAGAGCGCGCGAGGAGTGCGTGTTGTGCCACAGCCCCGTGAAGTTGATCAGAAAATCGACGACGCAGGGCAGGGCGATGACGAGAAGCCAGCCGCGGCGCGGCGCGTCCGTGCGGCGCAGGGGGCGCACGAGCGGGTAGAGCAGGGCGGAGAGCGCGAAGCCCGCGTACACCCCGGCGCAGCGCGCGCAGACCGCCAGCGGGTGGCCCGCGACGTAGAAAGAGCGCTCCGCGATCTGGTGGCACAGCGGCGCGAACGCGCGGTAGAGCGCCCACCCCAACGCCCTGTGCCCCGCGGCCTCGGCGAGCGGCGCGGCGAAGAGGAGCGCGACGACCGCCCACGCCCCCACGCAAGCCAGCAGCCAAGCGCACACGGCCCGCCCCAGCGCGGCCTCGCGGCGCGCCACCTGCGGGACGTAATGTTCGACGGGAGCAGCCACAGGAAATTAAACGATGAAGTCGGAAAGATGAACGATGAAGTAAGAGAGAGCGTCTTTCCGCTCATCGTTCGTCGTTCATACTTAGAATCGGATGACGGTGTCGGGCCCGCCCTCGACGTGGACGGTGTCGATGAAGCGTATGTGGCGCGACTCGGTGGTCATGACGAGCGAGTGCGTGCGCTTGCCCGCGCCGAAGAAGCGCACGCCGCGCAGGAGCGCGCCGTCGGTGACGCCCGTGGCAGCGAAGATGATCTTCTTGCCGGGCGCGAGGTCTTCGGTGGTGTAGACGCGGTCGGGGTCTTCGATGCCCATCTCGCGCAGCCGCGCGAGCACCACGTCGCGCTCGGGAACCTTGTCCTTGTCGACGCCGAGCCGCTCGGGGTCGAAGACGAGCCGCGCCTGCATCTCTCCGTTCAGGCACTTGAGCGCGGCGGCGGTCAAAACGCCTTCGGGCGCGCCGCCGATGCCCATCAGGGCGGCGATGTTGGTGCCCGCGACCGCCGCGGAGATGCCCGCCGAGAGGTCTCCGTCGGAGATGAGGCGGATGCGCGCGCCCGCCTCCCTCACCTCGTTGATGAGCCCTTTGTGGCGCGAGCGGTCGAGGACGATGACGGTCAGGTCGTCCACGTCGCGACCGAGCCCGGCGGCGATGCCTTCCAAGTTCTCCTTGACCGAGGCGTCGATGTTGATGCGCCCGCGCGACGACGGCCCGACGACGATCTTGTCCATGTAGATGTCGGGGGCGTTCAAAAGCCCGCCGCGCTCGGAGGCGGCGAGGACGGCGATGGCGTTGTTGGCGCCGAGCGCGCAGAGGTTCGTGCCTTCGAGCGGATCGACGGCGATGTCGACCTCGGGGAAGATCGTGCCGTCGGGGCATTCCTCTTTGACGCCGCGACCGACCTCCTCGCCGATGTAGAGCATCGGGGCCTCGTCGCGCTCGCCCTCGCCGATGACGATGCGCCCGCACATGTTGACGGTGTCCATCACCCGGCGCATCGCCTCGACCGCGACGTGATCCGAATACTTGCGGTCGCCCTGCCCCATCGTGCGCGCGGACTCGATGGCCGCCGCCTCGCACACGCGCAGGAAGTCGAGCGAGAGGTGTTCCATGCTCCAGTCCGTCGGCATCATCTAAGCTCCGATCCCCTGAAAGTTGATGCGCGGCGAGCCCCGGAAGATAAGTGCGCCCGCGCCCGCGGCAAGAAAAGCGGTGTCATACTATCAGAGCGTGCGCGGAATTTATAGCGGCACGTGCGCTATAATCCGCCGCGTCGGCGCACCATCCCGGGCGGGGCGGCTTTTGCCCACCGCGACGGAGTCATGCCACACCGCGCGGCCTTTCACGCCCCACACCGGAGTTAGGCCGCACAGCGCGGCATAATATGCGTTAGGCGTCTCTATCTTTATTAGGGGTATCACAATGGAGAAAGTTAGCCTCATTAAGCTTTTGGGATTACCAGAAGCCTTTGGCGGTACATTAATCGCCTTCTTTTTTATTCTTCTTCTGTCACCTTATTTTTCTGGAGCGGATTTTGGAATTCTAAAAGTGCCCGCCTTTACTGATTTAGCAAAAAAGTGGCTCAGGCTTATTGCACCCATTTTATTTGCCAGTTCTGTTTTCATCTATTTACCAATCTTTCCCAAAGAACAGAATGAGAATACTGTATTAAATATTCAACGACCGCAGTTCTCAAACCCGCCACGTGTAACCGAACAGCAGACTTGGAAAGTGTTTGAACTATGGGCAAGCCATCATCCGGAGATTATTCGGGAATATGGCCCGCCGAAAGAAGTCAAATTCATCAGTCTCCACGAACAACAATTTACTCATGGACATGTTATTTATAATGTTACAGATGGATGGTCAGCATGGTTATTCGATCAGGATGAAGAATTTAAAAAGCTGAAGAATCCACATAGTCATCTTACTCCCGGAGACGGTCGAAAAGTGGATGAGGAAGTATTTGCCGAAGCTGCCAAAGGGATGAATGAAGCCCAACGTAAGTTTTATCGGTCTTTAGTGGATAAGCGCGTAAAATCTTCAGACTTTAAGGGTATTGGTATTATTGGTGGGATAGGCATACTCTACATCCAGAACCGCTTTTACGATGTTCTTGGATTGCCATTAAATAATGAATATCTTGTCATAGATGCTGTATATGCCGCCAATGACGGGTATGAAGTACTTTGTGGGTTACGCCATGATAATGGTGAAACTGGGCCGAATGCGCCGAAAGTCACTTACGTTCTCTACGAGAAGGGTCGTCACTATGATCGACACGTAGAATTCCCAGTACCTTTTCGTGATAGATAGCTTTGCCACCTAACAACTCATTCAACCGGACGCGCCGATAGCATCCCTCTCATGTAGTTTCCTTGCGTCAAATGTTGGATGCTATTCGCGGCGCGCCGGTTAATTCGGGCGTTAGGCGGCTAAAGCAGTATGGAAGAACGGCGTGGCGAGACGCGCATGAAGGTTTGGCGAGAAAGCACTATGGCGAGCGACCTCTTACTGCGGGACGTGATAGAAGATGACCTCCCCGTCTTCTTCGAGCAGCAACTCGACTCGGATGCCAACTACATGGCCGCCTTCACGGCCAAGAACCCAGCCGACAGAGACGCCTTCACCTCGCACTGGAATAAGATTCTTGGCGACCACACTACCACAAATAAGACCATACTTTTTGCGGGGCAGGTGGTTGGTCACATCGCGCGCTTCGAACGTTTGGGCAAACCAGAAGTCAGCTACTGGATCGGGAAGGAGTATTGGGGCAGGGGCCTTGCCACCAAGGCTCTCGCAGAGTTTCTGAGTCAGGTGAAAGAGCGCCCTGTCTATGCCCGCGCGGCCAAGGATAACACCGCCTCCATCCGAGTCTTGGAGAAGTGCGGGTTCAAGATTTCGGGCGAGGACAAGGGGTTTTCCAATGCTCGCGGCAAGGAGGTCGAAGAATTTATTCTGGAACTGAGAGGTTGAAAGAGACCAAGCGTACTGATCGCGGTACGCCGCCTAACAGCGGCATGCACCCAACCGCCGACACGCCGCTTCTCATCTACTTTCAGAGTCGCGGGGCGGCGGGTGATGCCGGGCGTTATGCCGCATACCGCTTTCAGCTATCTGGGCTGAGACTGTCTATTGAGATCGGCGCAGATGGTATCAGTTATGAGGGAACCGACATGGTGTTTACCACGATAAGGATTTTGCTGATTTTTATGGCCGTCAACGTGTTCACCCCGCGTGCCCCGGCTCAAAACGTGAGGGGCGAGGCGCGCGCTTCTTCTTTTGACAAATTAGTCGATGTCGGTGGCGGGCGCAGATTGCACATTACGTGCTCGGGGATGAGCACGGCGGGCGGGCCGACCGTCATACTGGAGTCCGGGTTCGGCAACCCTTCCTCAGTCTGGAATAAGGTACAGCCCGAAGTGGCGAAATTCGCCCGCGTCTGCTCGTACGACCGCGCCGGGATGGGCATGAGCGATCCGGTTTCCGCCCCGCGAACCGTCGTCCAAGTCACCGAAGATTTACACGCCCTAACCGCGAACGCGAAAATCCCCGGCCCATATATCATGGTCGGACACTCGCTCGGGGGGATGCTGGTCAGGCTTTACGCCAGTTACTACCCGGCGGAGGTGGCCGGCATGGTTCTGGTCGATTCGACGCACGAGGACGAGGCCGACCGGGGCGTGGCACTCATGCCCGTGGAGACGCTGAAGGAGATGCTGAAGAGGGCCGGGCCGGGAGATTTGAAGGTTCGTGCCCCCGAAGCGATAGACACCTGCTCGATCAGGGCCCTCATGGACGCGATGAACTGGCGCGCCGACATCCCGCTCGTCGTGCTGACGCAAGGGCAGCCCTACCGGGCCGAGGATTACCCGATCCCGTCGATGGCGCCCAAGTACTATCAACTCCATCTGGAGCTACAAAGAGAGCTGGTGAGCCGCTCGCCGAGGGGCCGGCAGGTCATCGCCGGGAAGAGCGGCCACTTCATTCATCAGGATCAGCCGGAGCTGGTCATCGCCGCCGTCCGCGAAGTTATAGAAGAAGCTGAAAAGCGGAAGGCAGGGTAAGGGCGGCGAATCCGGCCCGCCGCGGGCGGCGTAACAACGGCACGCACCCGACCGCGAATCAGCTCGGATTTCATCCGCCAGACTTGGATGGCTGTTCAGTTGAATGCGCGGCGGGTGATGCCGGGCGTTGGACGTGCAGTTCGAGGTGAGATTTTATGCGGCGGAAGTACGCGGCCAGAGTCAAAGATTTCATCAGCATCCTTCTCTTAATCAACTCCGGCGTCCTTACCTCTTTAACTTCTGCTCAGGAGGGCAGCCGGGGGCAGACGCCCGCGCGGGAGGACGAAGTCCTGCGCGTGAACACTACTCTGGTGCAGACGGACGTTACGGTCGTAGACCAGCAGGGGCGTTTCGTTCAGGATTTAAAACGCGACCAGTTCGAGCTGCGCGTGGACGGCAAGCGGAGGGAGATTGCGTTCTTTGAACAGGCGCGGGCGGGCGGCGCGAATGAGGAGGCGAGGCTGACGGCGGGCGGCGCAGTAAGCGCGCCGCCCGAGGCGACGCCCCGCGGGGCCGGGCACGGGCGGATAATCATCTTCTACCTCGACGACTTACATCTCGCGCCCGGCAGCGCGGCCCGCGCGCGCCGGGCCCTGACGAAGTTTATCGACGAGGGGATGGGCGCTGACGATCAAGCGGCGATCACTTCGGCGAGCGGGCAGGTCGGGTTTCTTCAACAACTGACGGGCGATAGGCCCGTGCTGCGGGCCGCCGCCGCCCGCCTTAACTACCGCGCGGCGTCGGTGCTCGGAGACGGGGCGCGCCCGCTGATGAACGAACACCAAGCGCATCTCATCGACGCCGACGCCGACCTCGGCCTCCTTTGCTACTACATGGGTCTCCCACCCAACTCGCCGGGGTGCGATCCGCTCTCGCCCGGCGCGTTGAGCGTTAAAGAACGCGCGCGGCGAATCATCGGGCAGTCCGACGCCGTCACTTCGCGCACCCTCGACGGGCTGGAATCGCTCATGCGCTCCGTCGCCGCGCTCCGCGGGCGCAAAATACTATTTTTCTTCTCCGACGGGTTCTACATCAATTTCAACAGCTCGGACACCGCCGACAGGATGCGGCGAATCACGGACGCGGGCGCGCGCTCGGGCGTGGTGATCTACTCCGTGGACGCGCGCGGGCTGGCGACCGACGCGACCTTCGACGCCAGCCGCGAATCGCAAGTCGATCCGACGGCGCTCGGCGCGTTAACTCGCGCCGGCGGCTCCGAGGTCGCCGACTCGCAAGAGCCGCTGCACACTCTGGCCGCCGACACCGGCGGGCGCGCCCTACTCAAAACGAACGCCCTCGGCGAGGACATCACCCGCGTGCTCGGCGAGACCGCCGCCTATTACCTGCTCGCGTGGACGCCGGAGAGCGCGGAGGCGGGCGGGCGGAAGTTTCACCGGATAGAGATCGCCATTAAGGATCGTCCCGATCTTAAGGTGCGCGTCCGGCGCGGCTATTACAACGAGGCCCCGGCAGACCCCAAGCCGCGCCGCAACGCCCCGCCGCCCGGCGGCGACACGCCCGAGAACGCTCTGCGCTCCGCGCTCAATTCCCGCGTCCCCCTCAGCTCCCTCCCCACCGCCCTCTCCCTCGGATACGTTGTCACGCCGGGCGAGGGGATGATGTTGACGGCTTCCGCGCAGTTGAGTACGGAAGTTCTTCAGTTTAATCAGAGCGGGGCGAAGACAACCGCCGACGTGGACATGCTGACGGTGGTTTACAACGACCGTGGCGAGGTCGTTTCCAGTCGGAATCAACGACTCTCTGTCTCACGCCCGGCTGACGGTTCTGCGCGACCGGCGCCTTTCACCCTCAGCCAGCAGTTTCGCCTCACCGCGCCGGGGCTCTATCAGGTAAGGATCGCCGCGCGTGACAGCCGGAGCGGCATCGTGGGTAGTGTCGCGCGGTGGATCGAGACCCCGGACATCTCACGCGGCGCTTTCGCCCTCGGCAGCCTGTTGATCGGCGAGCGCAGGGCGGACGCGGCACGCGCGGCGGGCGGCCCGTCGGCGGAGCCGGAGGTGACGATCAGCGCCGATCATCGGTTTGCCCGTACTTCGTACCTGCGCTTGGTTACTTACATCTACAACGCGTCCCGCTCCGCAGCGCCGCCGGACGTGGCGCTCCAAGTGCGGGTCTTGCGGGGCGGCCAGCCTATCCTCACGAAGACTACGAGCAAGGTAAGTACCGAGGGGGTGTCAGACTTGGCGCGGATTCCCTACGCGGCGGAGATACAGCTCGACGACCTGCCCGCGGGCCGCTACCTCCTGCTGGTCACGGCCACGGATCGTGCGTCAAGGTCGGTCGCCACACAGCGGGTTGACTTTGAGATTCTCTAGCGTGACAGGTCTCCGGCCACCTACCAGATACCGGCCAGCGCCCGCGCGGCGGCCCGCCCCCGACCTTCGCCCCCCGACTCACACCCCGTCGCCCTCACCCGGCCTCGCCCATGCGCGCGCCCGAGCCCCGCATGACTCACGCCGCCCTTCGTGTTAACGAAGCGCGAGCGTGTTAACGAAGCGCGGGCCCCGCGCGTCTCTACCTGAGCCCGGACGCTAATGACGCCGCCCGCCGCCGCGCTCGAAAGGGGAGACGCTTTTGCTCAAACACTCGCCGAACGCAGCCCTGCTGCTCTGCCTCGTCATCTGCTCGGCGGGCGCCCGCGCGCAGGACGCGCCGCGCGCCGGGCGACTCGTCTTCGAGCCTTACGGCTTGCAGACTTACGACGGGCGCACGCACCCCGCCGAGTTGGGCCGACTCTGGGTGCGCGAGAACCGCGCTTCGCGCTCGGGCAGGTTGATCCGGCTCGCGTTCGTGCGCCTGAAGAGCACGGCGCAGACGGGCGCGCCCCCCGTCGTGTGGCTCGCGGGCGGCCCCGGCGTGCCCGGCGTCGGCATGGCGAGAGTCCCCGTCTACTTCCGTCTGTTCGAACGCCTGCGCGAGGTGGCCGACGTGATCCTGCTCGACCAGCGCGGCACGGGCATGTCAGAGCCGAACCTCGACTGCGGGCACGCGCCCGTGCCCGCGGACGTTTTCGAGAACGACCGGAAGTGGCTGCGCGCCTACACGGCGCTGACGCGCGCCTGCACCGAGGGCTGGCGCGCCAAAGGCGTGGACACCGCCGCCTACACCAACGACGCCAACGCCGACGACCTCGAAGACCTGCGCCGCGCCCTCGGGGCCGAGCGCCTGAGCCTCGTCGGGCACAGCTACGGGACGGTGCTCGCGCAGGCTTACCTGCGCCGCCACGGCGGGCGGGCCGGTCGCGTCGTCTTCGCCAACACCGAGGGCGCGGACAACCTCGTCGCGCTGCCCGGCGTCTGGGACCTGCTCATACGCAAGCTCTCTTACTTCGCGGGCCGCGACGCCGCCTCCGCCGGAGACTTCCCCGACGTGGAATCGCTCTACCGCCGCGTGCTCGACAGACTTGAGCGCGCCCCCTTGACGCTCACCGTGACGGACGCGCGGGCCAAACGCCCGGCGCGGATTCGCGTCGGCAAGATCGGCTTGCAGTTCATCGTCAGGATGGACATGGCCGACGCGCGGACTTACTCGACGCTCCCCGCGCTCTTCCGCATGATCGAGCGCGGCGACTACTCGGTCCTCACGAAACAGATCGAATCGCTCTACAACGAGTTCACGGGCCGCTCGCCGATGGCGAACGGCATCGACTGTTCCATCGGCTGGTCAGCGGCGCGCGCGGCGCGCGCCGCGAGCGAGACGCCCGGCGCGCTCTTCAGCAACGTCAACTTGCAGTGGTCTCCGGGCCTCTGCCAATCGCTCGGCTTCGCGGGGCGCGGCGCGGCGCAGTTGCCGCGCCTGTGGAGCGACGCGCCCGCGCTCTTCATCAGCGGCACGCTCGACACCAACACGCCGCCCTTTCAGGCCGAAGAGCTGCGCTGGGGGTTCCCGCAGAGCACGCACCTCGTCGTCGAGAACGGCGGGCACGAGACGCTGCCCGCGGAAGAAGTGCAGTCGATCATCGTGGATTTCTTCAAGGGGCAGGACGTGGGCGGGCGCGGCGTCCGGTTCGACCCGCCGCGCTTCCTCTCGGTCGACGAGCTGAAATCGAGAGGCGCGGGCGGCAGGCGTTAAGGTGGGCCCGGCCCTCGCGGGGCCAATGACGACATGCGAAGAGGCGCGGGGTTGTACGTGACAACCCCGCGCCTCAAAGTTTTTCTACGCCCGCGGCTCAGTCGGCCCTGAGTGATGCCGCGACCACGGCGGAGGACGAAGGGGCCGAGTCGTTTACGGGATCGACCGTGGCGTCGCCGGGCACGAGGCGGTCGACCGCGGCGTAAATCTGTAGATACATCTGCGTCTCGGCGGGGATGAGCGTGCGCCACGAAGAGCCGCCCTTTTCGAGGTACGAGGCGAGGCGCATCGGGTTCGAGTTGTAGCCCGCGGCGAGCAGTTCGGCCTGCGTCGCGAGGTTGGTGGCGAGCGCCTGCTTGATCTGATCGCGGCGCGCGAGCGAGTCCCACGTGTCCTGCATGTAGAGCAGCATGGCGCGCGTCGCGTTGGCGTGATCCTGCATCCCCTCGACGAAGTCCGCCTTGAGCGCGCCCTCCGGGTGCTGCGCGCGGATGGCGGCGTAGGTCTGCGGGATCATCTGGATCATGCCGCCCGCGCCCGCCGTCGAGACCGAGTAGCGGTAGGTGTCGCCCGCGTTCAGGGCGTAGAGCGTCGTGATCTCGTCGAAGAGCGACTTCGAGTCCTCGCGCATGAAGCGCTTGTGGTCGGCGTGCTCGACGACGCACAGGCGCTCGGCGACGGCGACGACCGACGGATCGATCCGCTCGCCGCGGGCGCGCAGCTCCGAGGCCGCCGCCGCGAGTTGCTCGCGGATGTAGCCCCTGCCGTCGCGCGCGAGCGCGGGCGCGGCCAGCGCCGGGTGCGCCGAGGCGTAGTAGGCGATCTCCTTGATCTGCTTCCCTTCCGTGCGCGGGTACTTCACCGCGAGCGGCGACAGCTCGCGCCCCGCCGCGTCCGTGACGCGCAGGGCCGTGTTGACGTAGTTCGGGCGCACGACCGTGACGCGCAAGACCGCGCCGAGCGACGAGACGACGTCCGTCGTCGCGCCCTGCCGCAGCAGCGTCTCCTTCGTCAGCGTGACGAGGTGGAAGCGCGCGCCGTCGGCGTCCTCGACGGCGACCGTCACCGTCTCAGCCGCGGGGGCGGGCGACTGTTGGAGCGCCTTCTTCGCGCTCGCGATGCGGGCGCGCACGCGCCGGGCAGCCGCGCCGTCGGCCTCGCGCGAGGCCGCGACCGAAGCGCCCGCGCCGCCCGTGCGGGGGTGCGTCAGCTTCTCCGCGAAGGGCGCGAGAAACACGAAGAGCGGGAGGATCGACAGGGACAATTTTCTCATTCGGTAAATTTTTCGGGCCGTGGAGGTAACGCTTTTAGCCAAGTCAGGGACGGGAGAGGGACAGGCTTTTGACGCGGCGCTGGCGACTCCGGTTGCTCAAACGCGAGGTGCGGTTTTCGTTCAATCTGCTACGCCGTTTCGTACAGCCGGGGGCGCGTCCGAGAGCGAAAAACGGGACGCAGGGGTTGCGATAGATGCCCCCTGCGTCCCGTAGAAAACTCCCCTCGCCGCGCGCCGCGCCTTGAGCCGTGGCGGGCGGCGCGGGGCTTTGCCTCGACCCCTTTCGCTTAAGAACTCTTGAGGCGGGAGGGGTCTTTTGAGGCAGACCGCTCGTGCAGCGTTGGCGGGAGGGAGTAAATAGCGCGGGGCGGTACCTTAAGCAGTACCGCCCCGCGCCGCGTCAATAAGATCGTGGGCGTGCCGTCGTGGCCCGCCCCTTACTCGGCATCACCGCAGTAGTGCGTGTCTTGGGCGCTGCCGGTCGCGCCGAGACTGTCGGTCACGGTCAGGTAGACGGTCTGCATGCTGTATGCGCGCGCGCAAGGGACGATGGCAATCCCGACGTCTTCGGCGATCCTGCTCGCCGGCGGCGTGAACTGGTAGGTGTAAGGGGCCGTGCCGCCCGACACGTCGAAGTGACATTCTAAACGTTGATGTCCGAGGGATATGCAATACATCCCGACGGACAGTGTTCTTCTGGCTGCCCCGCTCTTGCCGGGGACGACAAGAATGGCGACGGCGACGGCGGCGAGTACGAACGGCAGGATTCGTTTATTCGACATGGTGAGTCTCCTTCGTGAGAGGACGTGGAAAGGGTGCGGTTGAGGGCTTCGCGCTTGAGTAAGGGGAACGAGGGGACGATACGCCCGGCGGCTCACGGTGTCAACGATTAAAAGAGAGGGGGCGGCAGTAGTCGGCCCGCCGCCCCCTTGCGTGTGCGATCTGGTATTTACAACATCGGGAGGCGAAGGCCGCGGCTCGGGCTACTTGCCGAACTGGTACTGCTCGTAGCGCGGCTCGGCGGCGAGCTGCTGCTTTTTGAGGAAGTCCCAGAGGGCGAGGTTGAACTCCGCCGCGCGGTCGTAGTACCAGTGATCGTGTCCGGCGATCTCGGACAGTTGGACGTCGAACCCGCGCTTGTTCAGCTCGTCCCTCGTCGCGCGCACGGCGGCGAGGGGGAAGGCCGGGTCCCTCGTGCCGACGATGATGCTGATCGGGGTCTTGCGTTTGGCGAGGTCGATGAGCCCGTACCTTTCGGTCGGCAGCGCGCCCGCGTGGACGGCGACGGCGGCGAAATACTCCGATTCGAGCACGGACAGCACGAGGGCCATCCCCGCGCCCGCCGAGTGGCCGAACAGGTAGACCCGCCTCGGATCGACCGGGTGCTTCGACTTCAGCTCCTCGACGAGATCGTGTAGGGGATCGGGCGAGTCCCGCGGGATGAACCAGCCCTTCGGGTCGAGCGCGTCCGGCCCCACGACGATGAACCCTTCCTTCGCCGCCAGCTCCTTCCACTTCTCCACGAGCGAGAGCCCGTCGCGCCCCGACCCGTGCAGCGCGACGAGCAGCGGCGCGGGCGTCTTCGAGCCCTCCACCGACTTCGGCACGTAGATGGAGTAAGTGTGCTTCTTCCCCCCCGACAGGAAGGACTCTTTCCTGATCTCGTCCTTGGCGGGCGCGGCGGTCGCGAAGAGGCACGCCAGCGACGACGCGAGAAAAATTAAACGCGCTCTCTTCATGTTCGTACCTCCTGAGCCGCGCCCGCCCCCAGTCCCCGGCGCGGTCGGGCCGCCTTCGCTTTGCTCTAATCGGCGGCGACCGCCTCGCGCGATTCGGAAGGCTTGTAGGGCGGGAGGCGCACGCGCGCGGGCTTCTCCGCCTTGAGGCCGAGCGCCCAGTCGGCCTGCATCAGCGTGTGTATGTCGCGCGTGCCCTCGTAGATGATCGCCGCCTTGCAGTTGCGCAGGAACCGCTCGACGGGGTAGTCGTTCGAGTAGCCGTTCGCGCCGTGGACTTCAATCGCCATCGACGCGGCCTTCTCGCTCCTCGTGGTCGCCTGCCACTTCGCCAACGAAGTGGCGCGCGCGTTCGGCAGCCCCTCGTTCTTGAGCCACCCGGCGCGCAGCCAGAGCAGGTGCGCCATCTGGTAGTCGGCCTCCATCTCGGCGATCTTCTGCTTGACGAGCTGGTGGTTCGCGATCTTCGTGCCGAACGTCTCGCGCTCGTTGGCGTACTTGATCGAGGCGTCGCGCGAGGCGCGGATGATGCCGGTCGCGCCCGCGGCGACCGTGTAGCGCCCCTGCTCCAGCGCGAACATCGCGATCTTGAAGCCCTCCCCCTCCTGCCCGACCATGTTCGACTGAGGCACGCGCACGTCCTGCAGGGAGAAGTAGCCGGTGTTGCCCGCGCGGATGCCCATCTTGCCGTGGATCGTGCCGGAGGTGAAGCCGGGCATCGTGCGCTCGACGATGAAGCACGACATGCCGGTGTGATCGCGCCGCTTACGCTTCTCCTCGTCCGTCCAGCAGAAGAAGAGGAAGTTGTCGGCCACGTCGGCGAGGCTGATCCACATCTTCTCGCCGTTCAGGACCCACTCGTCGCCCTCCCTGCGCGCGACGGAGCGCGAGCCGACCACGTCCGAGCCCGCGCCCGGCTCCGTCAGGCCGTAGGTCGCCAGCTTCTCGCCCTTCGCCTGCGGGACCAGATACTTCCGCTTCTGCTCCTCCGTGCCCCACGAGTAGAGCGTCAGGCAGTTGAGCCCGGTGTGGACCGACATCGCCACGCGCAGGAAGGTGTCCGTGTACTCAAGCTCCTCGCACACCAGTCCGAGCGCGACGTAGTCGAAGCCCGCCCCGCCCAGCTCTTCGGGCAGGCAGACGCCGAGCAGGTTCAGCTCGCCCATCTTGTCGAGCACGGCGCGGTCGAACTGCTGCCGCTCGTCCCACTCCTTGATGTGCGGCGCGACCTCCTTGGCCGCGAACTCCCTGACGGTCTGCACGATTGACTCGTGATCGTCGGTCAACTCGAAATCGATCATCTCAATTTTTCCTTCGGATGAAATTTAACGGGCGGACGCCTCCGCGCGAGTGACGGCGGCGAAGACTGTTGCTCTGTCATTTGCGAAGCGCGACGAAAGATTAAGCGGCATCTTACAACAGCGCGTCGGCACGTGTAAAAGACGGGCGCACGGCTTACTTACTTAGCGTCTTTGCGCCTTTGCGTGAAACTTATTCTCACGCAAAGACGCAAAGTCGCTAAGCGGCTAACTCTCTTCGATCAACCGGCGCGCGGCGGCTTGCGCCTCTTCGAGTGTGCGGACGCGACCGTCGAGCTGCATCTCGTAGACGGCGCGCGCGATCTCGCCGACGCGCGGCGAGGGCTTGAGCCCCATCTCAAGGAGGTGGCGGCCCATGAGGAGCGCGGCGGGCGCTCTTCGCTCGACCGCTAGCTCGCGCGCGCGCTGGATGAACCACTCCTGCGCCGCCGCGTCGTACCAACGCTCGCGCGGGAGCCACGGCGCGTTGCGGCCCAAGGAGTCGGCGCGCGCGACGCGGTAGAGCAGGTCTAGCTCGCAGCGCCGCGCGAGCCGCCGGAACGCGCCGTCCGACACCTCCTCGCGCTTGCGGTAAAACTCCCCCGGCTTCAGGTGCTCGCGCACGAGCGCGACGACCTGCGAGCGCACGTCGTACCCGTCGAGCGTGAATATTTTCAACCGATCAAGGAATGAGACGGTCGGCGCGACGCCCGCCTCGTCGTGGCCGCGCGAGCGGATGTGGCCGTCGACGAACCCGGTCGTCGCGGGCTTGCCGAAGTCGTGGCAGAGCGCGGCGAGCATGACGGTCACGCGCTTCGCGTAAGGCAGATCGTCAACCAGCTCGCGCGCGCGGTCGAGCGTGAGGAAGGTATGGACATCTACCGGGCCCTCCGGGTGCCATGCCGAATCTTGCTGCACGCCGACGAGCGCGTGGACTTCGGGGAAGAGCTGCGGCGTCGCGTTCAGCCTCGCCAGCCACTCGAAGCCGACGGACGGGCGCGCCGCTTGCAGCAACAACTTCTCCAGCTCGCCCCAGACGCGCTCAGCCGGGAGGTCCGTGAGATCGATTGAGCGGCACAACTCGACCGTCGCGGGCTCGACGTCCAGCCCGAACCGCGCGGCGAGCTGCGCGGCCCTGAGCACGCGCAGAGAGTCTTCGACGAAAGTGTCGGGCGCGACGGCGCGCAGGAGTTTGCGTTCGAGATCGCGGCGACCGTCGAACGGGTCGAGGTGTTCCCCGGTCAGCGGGTCGAAGAGGATGGCGTTGATCGTGAAGTCGCGGCGGCGCGCTGCCTCCTCGAAGCTCATGGCCGGGTCGCCCTCGATGACGAAGCCGCGGTGGCCGCGCCCCTGCTTGCGCTCGCGGCGCGGCAAACTCACGTCCAAGTCGCGGCTGAGCTTGTAGACCGTGAACGCCTCGCCGACGGCGTCCACCCTGCCGAAGCGCCCGAGCAGCGCGCGCAGGGGCGCGGGCTCTATCCGGTAGACTTCCACGTCCCAGTCCTTCGGCTCACGGCCCAAGAGCGCGTCGCGCACGCAGCCGCCGACGAGCAGGGCGCGCCCGCCCTCGTCGCGCACGGCGCGCGCGAGCGCGAGAATCTTTTTCGGCAGCTCGGCCATCGGTCGCAGAGTTTCCCGCAAAACGTTCGCGGGCTGCAAGCCCTTCGGCCCGCAACCCGTGCGACGGCGTCGATGATTTAAGAGTCCGTTCGGAGATTAACCGCGGAGGGCACGTTAGCCGCGGAGGACGCGGGGCGCACGGAGGACGAAAGGATGAAAAATGAGGACGACCTGAATTTCAGATTCCCTCTTTCGAACCCCGCCTTCGACGACCCGCCCCGCGCGACGCTCAGCGGCTCTCGAAGTTGATGTTCGGCTCGTCGTCGCCCTCGTCGTCCGCGGCCTCGACGCCGCCCAAGTCGTCCTCGCCGAAGCCATCCGGCTCGTCGTCGTCGTCGTAGTCCTCCTCGTCGCCGACGATGACCTGCACGCCGCGCGTCGAAGGCAGGCAGCTCAGGACTTGCACGCGCTCGACGCGCGCCGTGTCCGCCCCGGCGTGCCAGAGCTTGACCCAGAAGGTGCGGGTGCGCGTGTGGACGGCGAAGGTCGAGCCGTCGCGCATGACGGGGACGAGCTCGGCGACGGTGCCCGCGCGCAGCGTTTCGAGCAGCTCCGGCACGTGCTGCCGCAGGCCCTCGAACTGAAGGACGACCGCCGACTCTTCGACCTCGGCGGGCGGCAGCTCGACGGGCGCGTCCGATTCGAGCAGCAGACGCGCGTCCGTTCGCTGCGTCTGCGTTTTAGTTTTACGGATAGCCATCCGGGATTAAATAACCTCCCAACGGAGCGTGACCGATTCGCCGGGGACGTGCGTGAGCACCAAAATTTTGACCAAAATCTGGAGCGACTTGTCGCGGCTACCGAAGATGCGCGCGAGGTAGATGTGCCCGACCTTGACCGGGGCGGTCTGCTTCGGGGAGGCGTCCTGCCCGACCGCGGGGGTGAACAACGACTGCCCCTCCTTCAGCTCCTGCGACGTCCGCGCGCGGTAATCTTTGAGGACGAACACCCTGCCGCTTTCCGCGCGCAACGAGGCGAAGCCTTGCCCGTTGCCCACGGTCTCTTGGTAGCCGTACCGCTGCTTCAGCTCCTCAGCCGTTCCGAGATCGACGATCAGGCCCTCTTCGCCGCCCTGAATGCCGACGGTGAAATTCCCGGCGTAGTAGTTGTTAAAGTCCAGA
This sequence comes from Pyrinomonadaceae bacterium, assembly GCA_036389335.1. Classification (GTDB taxonomy): domain Bacteria; phylum Acidobacteriota; class Blastocatellia; order Pyrinomonadales; family Pyrinomonadaceae; genus JAIVGV01. The sequence continues at coordinate 22,951 of DASVQC010000047.1, forward strand.
TGGCTGCAACGGTTGAAGACCTGACCTTGCAGGATCATGCTGCCTTCGCGCCCGTCGCTGAAACAGAGGGCGTGGGCGACGGGATCGCGCGCGTACAGCGTCGCGATCCCGCCGCTGACTTTAATGTCGGACGCCGCGCCCCATTGCGCGCGCGCGGTCTCGCCAACGCCCCCGCCGTCAGGGAACAGCCGGACGGCGGCCAGTAGCCCGGCGAGAATTAACCCGACCGCGAGAGCGCGGCGGAGGGCGTGGCGTAAGGCGTTCTTCATCCGAATTCCTCCTTCTACTACCATTCCGACGTCGAGATGGCCCCCCGCCCGCGCCGTCGTCGGGTGCTCACGCGAGCAGCCGCCCGCGCAGGTGCTCTTGCAGGTCTGAAACTTTGACGCGCTGCTGCTCCCAAGTGTCGCGGTCGCGGACGGTGACGGCTTCGTCTTCGAGCGACTGGTGATCGACGGTGACGCAGAAGGGCGTGCCGATCTCGTCCTGCCGCGCGTAGAGCTTGCCGATGCCGCCGGTGTCGTCGTAGACGGCGCGCGTGACGGGCTGCAACGAACGCTTGATCGCCTTCGCCATGCCGACGATCTCCGGCTTGTTCTTCGCGAGCGGGAGGACGGCCACCTTGATCGGCGCGAGTTCGGGGTGGAGCTTGAGGATGACGCGCTTCTCGCCCTTCTCCGTCGTCTTCTCGGTGTAGGCGTCCATCAGGAACGCGAGCACCGAGCGGTTGACGCCCGCCGCGGGCTCGATGACGTGCGGGTAGAAGCGCTCCTTGTTCGCCTCGTCGAAGTACGAGAGGTCTTCCGTCGAGTCGGGGTTCGTGCGCTTCCCTTCCGCGTCCGCCGGGTTCTTCGAGTGCGACTTGAGGTCGAAGTCGGTGCGGTAGGCGATGCCCATCAGCTCTTCCCACTGGCGCGCCTCTTCCTCGCGCTCGGGGAAGTAGCGGTACATGATGTCCACCGTGCGGCGCGAGTAGTGGGCCAGCTCATTCTGCGGGACTTCGTGCAGGTGCAAGCTGTCACGACTCAAACCCAGCGAGGTGTACCAGCCGACGTACTGCTCGACCCAGTAGTCGACGAGCCGCGAATGCTCGGCGTCGGGCCGGACGAAGTACTCCATCTCCATCTGCTCGAACTCGCGTGTGCGGAGGATGAAGTTGCCGGGCGTGACCTCGTTGCGGAACGACTTGCCCACCTGAGCGACGCCGAACGGGACTTTGCGCCGCATCGACTGCTGCACGTTCAAGAAGTTGATGAAGATGCCCTGCGCGGTCTCGGGGCGCAGGTAGGCGAGGGCGGTCGCGTCGTCCTCCTCGGAGACCGCGCCGAGCGTGGTGCGGAACATCATGTTGAACGGGCGCGGCTCCGTCCAGTCGGTCTTCCCGCAGTTGGGGCACTTGATCGACTTGAAGCTCTCGGCGCTCGCGTCCGCCGCGCCGACCTCCTCGGCGAGCTTGTCGGCGCGGAAGCGGCCCTTGCACGCGCGGCAGTCGATGAGCGGATCGTTGAAGGTCTCCTCGTGGCCCGAATACTTCCAGACGAGGCGGTTCAGGATGATCGACGAGTCGAGCCCCTCGACGTCGTCGCGCTCGTAGACGAGCCAGCGCCACCACGCGCGCTTGACGTTGTTGGAGAGCTCGACGCCGAGCGGGCCGTAGTCCCACGCGCTCCCCAGCCCGCCGTAGACCTCCGAAGACGGGAAGACGAACCCGCGCCGCTTGGCGAGGCTCGCGACCGTCTCGATGTTGGGTGCAGCCACATTAACCTCCGTAAACTGTTAACCGTAAACCGTGACAAGCAAGAACCGGATTCCTCCTGTCACGGTTTACGGTTCACGGTTTACGCCGCATGGTATCACAGCGGCGCGCGGCGGACGAAAAGGGAGAGGCGGCGGGCCCGCGCGGGCCCG
>DASVQC010000048.1:0-62429 GCA_036389335.1 Pyrinomonadaceae bacterium
GAGATCGAGGGCGAGCGCGCGACGATCATCGAGGTGCGCGTCGGCGAGGGCGACGTGGGCAAGGTGATCGGGCGGCAGGGCAAGACCATCAAGGCGCTGCGCTCGCTCATGTACGCCGTGAGTTTGAAGCGCGGTCGCCGCTACGTCATCGAGATCGTGGAATGAGCGGCGGCGGCGATGAACGCGCGGGCGGCAAGGCACGCCCCGACGACGGCGCGGACGAAGAGTTGGTCGCCGTGGCGCGCGTGGTCAAGACGCGCGGCGTCCGGGGCGAGGTCGCGGCGGCTCTGCTGACCGACTTCCCCGAACGCTTCGAGGGGCTCGAAGAGTTGATCGCGGTCACGCCCGCGGGCGGGCGCAGGGTCCTCGCCGTCGAAGAGAGTTGGCTGCACGGCGGTCGGGTGATCCTGAAGTTCGAAGGCTACGACACGCCGGAAGAGGCGCGTGAGTTGGTCGGCTACGAGCTGACCGTGCCGGAGTCGGAGGCGGTCGAGCTGGAAGAGGGCGAGTTCTTTGACTGGCAGCTCGAGGGCTGCCGCGTGGAGACGGTCGAAGGCTGTGAGCTGGGCGCGGTCGCGGGAGTCCACCACTACGGCGCGGCTCCGGTGCTCGCCGTGCGTGACGGCGACGGGCGCGAGCACCTGATCCCGCTCGTCGTCTCGATCTGCGTCGAGATCGACGTCGGGCGCAAACTGATCCGCGTCGATCCGCCGGAAGGACTGTTGGAAACCTAGAGGCTGGAGGTCAGAGGTTAGAGGTCAGTGAAAGACAAAAACCAACCTCTGACCTCTGACCTCTAACCTCTACGATGCTGCGCTTTGACATCATCACGATCTTCCCCGACTACTTCGGCGCGGTGTTCGATTACGGCATCGTGCGGAGGGCGCGGGCGGCGGGGCTGGTCGAGATAGCGGCGCACGACCTGCGCCGCTGGACGAGCGACAGGCATAAGATCGTGGACGACCGACCGTTCGGCGGCGGCGACGGGATGGTCTTGAAGCCGGAGCCGCTGTTCGACGCGGTCGAGAGCCTGACCGGCGCGAGGGAGGCGACGGAGCTGGCGGGCACGCGAAAGCGCGTCGTGCTGCTCTCGCCGCAGGGGCGGGTCTTTGAGCAGAGCCTCGCGGCGGAGCTGGCGACCTGCGAACAGGTCGTGCTCGTCTGCGGTCGCTACGAGGGCGTGGACGAGCGCGTCGCCGACGCGCTCGCGACGGACGAGGTCTCCGTCGGCGACTACGTTTTGTCGGGCGGCGAGCCGGCGGCGGCGGTCGTCGTCGACGCGGTCGTGAGGTTGATACCGGGCGCGCTCGGCAGCGAGACGTCGGCGGTCAACGAGTCGTTCGCCGAAGGGCTCTTGGACTTCCCGCACTACACGCGCCCGCCGGAGTTTCGCGGTCGCCGCGTGCCGGAAGTCTTACTCGGCGGCAACCACGCCGAAATCGCGCGCTGGCGCAGGCGCGCGGCGCTCTTGAAGACGAGGCGCAACCGCCCCGACCTGTTCGCACGCGCCCCTCTCACCGCGGAGGAGCGCGACGGGCTGGAAGGAATTGAAAAAGAAGTGATGAGTGATGAGTCATGAGTGATGAGTTAAAAGCCCGCAGCTTTCAGCTCGTCACGCATCACTCATGACTCATCACTCATCACTTGAGTTGGAGTTGAAACCATGAACCGCTTAGACGCTATCGAGAAGGCGCAGACGACGAGGGAGCTGCCGGACATCCAGCCGGGCGACACGGTGCGCGTGCACGTGAGGATCAAGGAGTCGGAGACGAAGGAGCGCATACAGATTTTCGAGGGGCTGGTGATCGGACGTAAGGGGGGCGGCGTGAGGGAGTCGATCACGGTCAGGAAGACGAGCTTCGGCGTCGGCGTCGAGCGCATCTTCCCCCTGCACGCGACCATCGTGCAGCAGATCGAGATCATGAAGCGCGGTCGCATCCGCCGCGCCAAGCTCTACTACCTGCGCAACCTCCGCGGCAAGGCCGCGCGCATCCGCGAGCGCGACACGCGGCAGGCGACCGCCGGTCAGGCGCAAGGGGCCTCGGCGAGCAAGAAGTAGGGCCGGACGGATGGCGGAAGACGCGCAGACGCGGGGGCACGGCGACGCGGCGCAGCCGCGTAGTAAATCTCGTCCCCGCGCGCCCGCCCCCGCGCGCCCCCGCGCCCCGCGCCCCTCCAAAGTCGGCACGTCCTTCGAGGAGGCGGTGCGCGCCGAGGGCTATCAACTGATCGCCGGGCTCGACGAGGTGGGCCGCGGCGCGCTCGCCGGGCCGGTCGCCGCCGCCGCCGTCATCCTCGATCCCGCCAAGCCGCTCCCCGCCGGCCTCGACGACTCGAAGAAGCTCACCAGACTACAGCGCGAGCGGATCAGCGAAGAGTTGAAGGCGACCGCCATCTGCTACGCCGTCGGGATCGTCTCGCCGGAGGAGATCGACCGCACGAACATCCTCGCCGCCACGCGCCGCGCGATGTGCGAGGCTCTGCAGCAGCTCTGCCCCGGGGCCGAGTACCTGCTCATCGACGCGCTGCAACTGCGCGAGGTCGCGCTCCCGCAGCGCGCCATCATCGCGGGCGACTCGTGCTGCGCCTCCATCGCCGCCGCCTCCGTCATCGCCAAGACCTACCGCGACGCGCTCATGCGCGAATACGATCTCGAATACCCCTCTTACGGCTTCGCCCGACACGTCGGCTACGGCACGCGCGAGCACTGGGCGGCGCTCAAAGAGCACGGCGCGTGCGCCATCCACCGCCGCACCTTCCGCGGCGTGCTGCCGGACGTCGCGGGCTGTGAGGCCGAGGCCGACGAAGGCGCGGGCGACGAGCCGCGGCGTGGGCGCGAGCCGGGGCCGCGGCCCGGCGTCGGGATCGTCAGTCCCGACCCGGTCGGCGGACGTTGACCGGGAGTGTCGCCCCGCGAAATCGCTTCACGCGCGGGCGCGGCCTGCGGTAAACTCGCAAGCGTTTTCCCTCCACAATCCTCCTCGGTGAAGGCTCGCGAACGGGGGCGACTGACCTTTTGCACATCGGCATCGACGCGCACGCGGTCGGCACTCGTCTCGCGGGCAACGAGACCTACATCACGAACCTCGTCGAGGCGCTGGCCGACGTGGACACCTCGAACCGCTACACGCTCTACGTGACGAAGCCCGCCGCGGTCGAACGCTTCGCGGGCCGCTGGCCGAACTTCGCCGTGCGGCGGACGCTGCCCCACTCGCCCGTCGTGCGCATCCCCGTCACGCTCTCGGCGGAGCTGCGCCGCCGCCCCGTCGACGTCCTGCACGTGCAGTTCACCGCGCCGCCGCTCGCGCCGTGCCCCGTCGTCGTGACGATCCACGATCTCGCCTTCGAGCACCTGCCCGCCACCTTCAAGCGGCGGAGCTGGATGCAGCTCCGCTTGACCGTGCGGCGCACCGCGCGCCGCGCCGCGCAGATCATCACGGTCTCGGAGTATTCCAAGCGCGACATCGTCGAGACGTACCGGGTCGAGCCCGGGCGCGTGACGGTGACGCACGAGGCGGCGGCGGCGCGCTTCCGCCCCGTCTCCGACGAGAGAGAGTTGCGACGGGTTCGACAACTTTACGGGATCGAGGGCGACTACATTCTCGCCGTCGGATCGGTGCAGCCGCGCAAGAACCTCGCGCGCCTCGTGCGCGCGTATTCGGACTTGCGCCGTCGCCCCGGCCAAGCTAAGCTGCCGCGACTGGTCGTCGTCGGGAAACTTGCATGGCTCTACGAGGAGACGCTGCGCGCCGTCGAGGAGTGCGGCGTCCGCGAAGACGTGACGCTCACGGGCTACGTGCCCGAAGGCGATCTGCCCGCGCTCTACTCGGGCGCCCTCTGCTTCGCCTACCCTTCGTTCTTTGAGGGCTTCGGGCTCCCCCCGCTCGAAGCGATGCGCTGCGGCACGCCCGTCGTGGTGGGCGACCGCACGAGCCTGCCCGAAGTCGTCGGCGACGCAGGGCTGCTCGTCGATCCGTTCGACACCGCCGCGATGACGGCCGCGCTCGCCCGCGTCGTCGACGACGGCGAACTGCGACGACTCATGCGCGCGCGCGGGCTCGCGCGCGCCGCGCGGTTCGACTGGCGCGAGACCGCGCGGAGGACTTTAGAGGTCTACCAACGAGCCACAAGGAGGAACGATGAAGTATGAACGACGAACGATGAAGTGAAAGCATCTGCGCTTCGTTCATCGTTCGTCGTTCATACTTCATCGTTACGACCATGCGAATCGCAATCTTGGGGACGCGGGGGATTCCCGCCAGCTACGGGGGGTTCGAGACGTTCGCCGAGCAGCTCTCGACGCGGCTCGCCGGGCGCGGCCACCACGTGACGGTCTACTGCCGCTCGCACTACGTCTCGCCCCGCCAGCTCGAATACCGCGGCGTGCACCTGAAAGTCCTGCCCACGATCCGCCACAAGTACCTCGACACCGTCCTGCACACCTTCGTCTCGGCGCTGCACGCGACGGGCGGGCGCTACGACGCCGCGCTCATCTGCAACGCGGCGAACGCGCCGTTCGCGCCGCTTTTGCGCGCCGTCGGCACGCCCGTCGCCATCAACGTGGACGGGCTGGAGCACAAGCGCAAGAAGTGGAACCAACTGGCGCGCCGCTACTACCGCGTCGCCGAGAAACTCTCGACCGTGCTGCCGGACGTGACCGTCACCGACGCGCGCGTGATACAGGAGTACTACCTCGCGCGCTACTCGCACCCGACGACCATGATCGCCTACGGCGCGGAGGTCGCGCGCACGCACGACCGCGCGGCGGTGCGCCGCTGGGGCTTGGAGCCGAACCGCTACGTCCTCTACGTCTCGCGCCTCGAACCCGAAAACAACGCGCACCTCGTCATCGAGGCGTTCAAGCGCGTGCGGACGCCGCACAAGCTGGTCATCGTCGGCGACGCGCCCTACGCGCACGAGTACATCGAATCCCTGCGGCGCAACGCCGCGCGCGACCCTCGCATCGTCTTCACGAGCTTCGTCTTCGGCGACGCCTACCGCGCGCTGCAACAGAACGCCTACTGCTACGTCCACGCCACCGAGGTCGGCGGCACGCACCCGGCGCTCCTCGAAGCGATGGGCTACGGCAACTGCGTGCTGACGCTCGCCACGCCGGAGAACGTCGAGGTCGTCGGCGGGGCGGGCATCCCTTACGCGGACGCCAGCGATCTGGAGTCGAAGCTGCGCCGCGTCCTGAGCGACGGCGCCATCGTCAACGCCTACCGCCAGCGCGCGCAGCAGCGCGTCAGCGCGCACTACGACTGGGAGCGCGTCGTCGACCGCTACGAGAATCTCTTCGCGCGCATGGCGGGCCGCCCCGAGCCGCACGACGAGCGCATCGCCGCGCAGGGCGAACCGCTAGCGGAGCAGGCGACTGCGTCGGCGAAGAAACTCTAAGCATAGCCCTCCGCCCTTGAGTTGACGTGGTCAACCGGTGTAATTTGCCGCGGGCACGGAACCGAGCGCCCTTCAGGCATCGCGCCCTCACGGCGAAGACGGCACCCGGCGTTAATCCGCGCCGCACCCGACGCGCGAATTTCCAACCCCTATACCGACTCGAAATCGGAGGATCGCACTATGAACTCGACACTGCTAACCCAAGACGATTCGGAGGAAGAGCGTAGGAAGCGGCTGGATGAGTTTAAGCAAGCACTGCGGCTGCCGCAGTGGGGGGCGGTCACGGCGTTTTCTTCAAATCACGGCGTTCCTGCGACGCCGATTGCGGGCGACGAAATAGATTTGTCCTCGCAATTCGATGACTTTACCGTCCTCAACGGCGTAGAAGTATCGCCACACGCGCGAGCACTCATTACGCTCTTCCTGCGGGCGATCCTGTTCGACCCACACCCGGCGTGGCAGGTTGACGAGAACAAGAGGAGGCTGATGGCCGGACACTTCGCCTCCAACCTGCACGGCTACCTGAATCAGATCGTCCGGCGGGAGAATGCCACAAGCATCATCACGGCCTACGACGTGATGCACTGGACTTCCAATAATTTGTCCTTGCTCTGCTTCATCCCGGATAAGTGAGGTCGGGTCGCTTGACGGCGGCGACGCCGGGCTGGGCCGGCGTAGGAAGGGGGCCGTATGGCTGACGGCAATCCGGCCACGGGAGGTGGCCCTCCCAAGACCGAAGACGCCCCGAGCCCGTGGGACTCTATCGGCGAGCATTCGAGAACCGTCATCACGCTCGCCAGCGGACTGCTGGCGCTGACCGTCACATTCTCATCGAGTATCATCGGAAAGGGCGGCAACTACGGGGCGAAGGCATCGCTCATTGCCCTGTGGGCTATCCTGGTCTTGGCGGTCGCCTTTAGCGCCCTGTCATCCATTTACCTCGTCGCCTATCTGAAGGACGGGCAGCGACGGAAAGAAACTATATTTTTCGCCAACGCGGCGATGTTCTTGCTGCTCTCGTCCGGGGTCGGGTTGCTGGCATTAGGAACTGTAATGCTCTTCTACAACAAACCCTGGGATGCCGCCGCGTCGGTGGAGAAGGCGCTGTCCGACATGCCGCGGGTCAGCGGCAGGAAAGACTCCAAATGGGTGCTGCAATCCCTGCAGCGTGACGAGACCGCCAAACTTTATAAACTTGTCGTCAGCGAGGACGGCGGTCAGTTAAAGTACGCGCTAAGCGTCGATGCCGACACCAGCGACATTAAGAAAGCCGATCCGGTGCCTTAATACGGCAAACCCCGTGCTAAGTATGAGGTCGTGCCCGTCAGGTAAGCCAATAGCGACGTCCGCCGCGCCCGCCCGACTGTAAAGGGCTGCGGGGCGCGAACGGCGCTCCCACTACTGAAGGGGAAGGCCCACGTCCGCATCGACGTGGGCCTTCCCCTTCGCGGCCTGTGAGCAGTGCTTACTTGATCGCCTTCAGGTTCGCCGGCTTGGCGAAGAGCGAGTCGGGGATCGCGGGGTTGAACTCGACCGAGTCGTAGGCGATGCGCGAGGTCTGTACGCCGTCGCGGTAGTGGTCGATGGTGAAGGGGACTTGCACGCCGCCGAAGGCGAGGTAGCGCATGATGCGATCCTCCTCCGTCACCTCCACCTCCTTGTCTTCGTCGGTCTTGATCGTGCGCTTGTAGAGAACCTTCGCGGGCAGGCCGTCGCGCGCGCCGAACTCGAAGTCCACCGTGAAGCCGTCGGGGTAGGTGACGCGCACCGCCTCGTTCCTCTTGGCGAGGCCGGCCTCGCGCCGCCCCGCGTAGGCGAGGCTCGCGCCCGCCTTGCGCCACTCGCCGCGCAGCAGGTTGTCGAAGCTCGTGCGGAGCGTGACGCGGAAGGCGTCGAACTGCTCCGCCTTCATGTCGGAGATCGTCTTCGTCATCCCGTCGAAGAGCCAACCCTTGTCCACGCCGACGTTCGTCTGGATGCTGCGCACGCCCTGACCCTTGAAGTCGGTGCGCTCGCGGTCGGGGTAGACGAGGTAATCGACGAAGGCGACGATGTCGCCCGGCATGCCCTGCCTGTAGGGCGCGTAGTTGCCGCGACCGATACTCGACTTGACGTTGAGGTAGGCCGCGCCGCCCAGCGCCTCGACCGCGCGGCGCAGGACGCCCTCCGCCTTTTCGTCCACGGTCTGCGGCGGGGGCGCGGTCGGCTTCGCCTCTACTTTGGGCGCGGGGCCGGGGCCGGCAGCCGGGCTCTGCGCCGGGGCGAGCGGCGCGAGGGCGAGGCACAGCGCGAAGATCGCGAGAGGTTTTTTGCTCATAAGACCGGTACGGAAAGGGTGACGCTAGCGAGACCCGGTTTGGATGCCCGGACGCAGGAAAGGGTTTCAACGCTTCTTCCGGAAAGTCGCTGAAACCCTTTTGGCCCGCGGGCGCGTGCTTCTCCGAGCCGCGCCGCCTAGTCTCGCGCCGCCTCAGTTGAGGCTGGGCGCGTCGGCCATCTTGATCGTGATCTCGCCGTTCTCGTAATCGACGACGAACTGCGAGGCCGACTTCCACATCGCCGTGATCGGCAGCTTCACGCGCTCGTCGATGTGCCGCTTGAGGAAGCGCGCGCCGTAGGCCGGGCTGAAGCCCTTCTCCGTCAGGCTGTCGAGCGCGCGCTCGGAGACGGTCAGGGTCTTCCCCTGCGACTCCATCTGGCGGCGCAGCTTGCCGAGGTAAATCTGCGCGATCTGCTTGACCTCGTCCATCGTCAGCGGCGAGAAGACGACGATCTCGTCGATGCGGTTGCGGAACTCGGGCGAGAACCGCTGCTCGGCGGCCTTCATCACCTCGTTCTTGACGGCCTTCATGTCGCCGAGCGTCTTCGTGCCGAACCCCAAGGGCTTCTCGTACTTCTTGAAGCTCTCGGAGCCGAGGTTCGAGGTCATGATGACGATGGCGTCGGAGAGGTACACCTTCTTGCCGCGCCCGTCCGTGAGCCACCCCTCGTCGAAGCCTTGCAGGAACAGATTCATCAGAGTCGGCGAAGCCTTCTCCACCTCGTCGAGCAGCAGAACCGTGTAAGGGTTCTCCCTCAACTGCTCGGTGAGGATGCCCCCGCGCTCGCTGCCGACGATGCCGCGCGGCATCCCGATCAGCTTCTCGATGCCGATGGATCCCTCCTGATACTCCGACATGTCGATGCGCACCATCTTCTCTTCGTCGCCGAACATGAACTCGGCGACGGCCTTCGCCAGCTCGGTCTTGCCCACGCCCGTCGGGCCGAGGAAGAGGAGCACGCCGTCCGGCTTGTAGTGCGAATCCTTGAGCGGCCCCTTGTTGAGGCGCAGGCGCTGGCCGACGGCCTTGATCGCGTCGCGCTGCCCGATGACGCGCGCGCCGAGATCGTCCTCCATCGTGGAGAAGCGGTCGCCCGTGTCGCGGAAGATCATGTCGCGCGGGATGCGCGACTCCTGCGAGATGACGTCGATGATGTGTTCGGGCCGCACGATCATGTTCTGCGGCTCGTTGATCTCGACCTTGACGGCGGCGGTGTCGAGCCAGCCGATGGCCTTGTCCGGCAGGTGGAGGTGGCGGATGTACTTCGGGGCCATCTCCAAGGCCGTCGAGATCGCGTCGTCCGAGATCGTCACCGAGTAGTTGCGCTCCAGCCGCGGTCGCAGGCCGAGCAGAATCTCGCGCGTCTCGCTCAGGGTCGGCTCCGCGACTTTGACGAGGCGGAAGCGGCGCGCGAGGGCCTCGTCCTCGCCGATGTACTCCTTGTACTCGGTGATGGTCGTCGCGCCGATGATGCGCAGCTCGCCGCGCGCGAGCGCGGACTTGAACATGTTGGCCGCGTCGCTCGACGTCCCGAGCGCCGCGCCCGCGCCGATGATGGTGTGCGCCTCGTCGATGAAGAGGATGAGGTTGTCCTTCTCCTTCACCTCGTCGATGATGCCCTTGATGCGCTCCTCGAACATGCCGCGCAGCATCGTGCCCGCGACGAGCCCGCCCATCTGCAACTGCACGACGTGCGCGCCGCGCAGGCGCGACGGGACTTTGTCGGGCTCCAGCTCGATGAGGCGCGCGAGGCCCTCGACGACCGCCGTCTTGCCGACGCCCGGCTCGCCGACGAGCATCGGCGAGTTCGCCCGCTCGCGGTGGCAGAGGATTTCGATCATCTGCTGAATCTCCTGCTCGCGACCGATGGTCGGGGGCAGGCGATCCATGCGCGCCAGCCGGTTCAGGCTCGTGCCGAAGTGCTTGAGGTAGGGCGGCAGCTCGTACTTCTTGCGCGTCGCCTCGTCGTCCACCTCGCGCGTGCGGACGCGCGCGCGGACGTTGTCGGCGAGCGCGTCGGAGGCGACGCCGAAGTTGCGGCTGAGGAGTCCGGGCAGCAGCCCGCCGTCCTTGGCGAGCGCCATGAAGAGGTCTGTCGCCTCGATGGTCTTGCGCCCCTGCGCCCGCGCCCGCTCCATCGCCCCCTTGAAGAGCTCGATGGTCTCGGGCGAGATGCGCAGGCCCTTGCCGACGTGCTGGAAGCGCGTGTTGTCGAGACGCCGCTCGATCTGCGCGCGCACGGCGTAGGGGTCGAGCGAGAGGTCGCGCATCGTCGAGTCGAACATTTCTCCTTCTTCCGTGACGAAAGCGTGGAGAATGTGTTCGACGGCGACGTAGTTCTGATCCCGCCGCTTGGACTCGCGCAGCGCGTGCTCGAAAATGTTTTGTCCGGTCTCGCCGAACCGATCTTTATAAGTTCCTAAGTCAACCATTTCACAACCCTCTTGCTCTAACGGCGCGGCCCTCCGGATGTCGCCGCGTCGCCCTCAAGCCTTAACGTTCGGCCACCCGGCGGAGTTTCCGAAGCCGTCTGTTTCAAATACGCCGCGCGCCGGGAGTGCAGCTTCGTTAGATGCCGCGGGGAGGCGTCCCGTTGTGTTTCGGGACACGCCCATCATATCACACGGCACGGGAGCAATTATCAAGCCAGAAAAAGTCTGGAGTCGGGAGTCCGAAGCCTAGAGTCGCGGCCAAACCCCGATGACCTGTGCTCGGGCAAAAGGGGGCGAACTCTAGAGCTATTGACTCCCGACTCCAGACTCGAAGACTCCGGACCCTTTTAGAAGTCGTAGTCTTCGCCGCCCCCGCCGCCCGGCGCCTGCGGGGAGGCGGCGCGCTTCGGCTCCGGCGCGTCGGTGACGGCGGCCCCGGTCGTCAGCAGCAGGCCGGCGACCGACGCGGCGTTCTGGAGCGCGGTGCGCACGACCTTCGTCGGATCGATGATGCCGGCTTCGAGCATGTCCTCGTACTCGCCCGTCGCCGCGTTGAAGCCTTTCGCGCCCTTCGCGCCTTCGAGCCTGCCGACGACGACCGCGCCGTCGATCCCGGCGTTGGCGGCGATGCGGCGCAAGGGCTCTTCCAGGGCGCGCCGCATGATGCGCACGCCCGTCTGCACGTCGCTGTCCTCGCCGTCTTCGACCGCGAGCTTGTCGAGCGCCTTGGCGGCGCGCAGCAGCGCGATGCCGCCGCCGGGGACGATCCCCTCCTGCGCCGCGGCGCGCGTCGCGTTGACCGCGTCCTCGACGCGCATCTTCTTCTCCTTCATCTCGGTCTCGGTCGCCGCGCCGACGCGGATGACGGCGACGCCGCCGACGAGCTTGGCGAGCCGCTCCTGCAACTTCTCGCGGTCGTAGTCGGAGGTCGTCTCCCTCATCTGCCCGCGGATCGTCTGGACGCGGCCCTCGATCTCCTTCGTGTCCCCCGCGCCCTCGACGATGGTCGTGTTGTCCTTGTCGACGATGACGCGCTTGGCCGAGCCCAAGTCTTCAGCCGTCACGTTCTCCAGCTTGATGCCGAGGTCTTCGGTGATGAGCCGCCCGCCGGTGAGCGTCGCGATGTCTTCGAGGATGGCCTTGCGGCGGTCGCCGAAGGCCGGGGCCTTGACGGCGCAGACCTTGATCGTGCCGCGCAGCTTGTTGACGACGAGCGTGGCGAGCGCGTCGCCCTCGACGTCCTCCGAGATGATCATGAGCGGGCGCGCCTGATTCGCCGCCAGCTCAAGCACGGGCAGGAGTTCGCGCATCGCGGAGATTTTCTTCTCGTGGATCAGGATGAGGGGGTCTTCGAGCACGGCCTGCATGCGCTCCTGATTCGTGGCGAAGTAGGGCGACAGGTAGCCGCGGTCGAACTGCATCCCCTCGACGAGATCGAGCTCGGTCTGGAGCGTCTTCGACTCCTCGACCGTCACGACGCCGTCGCCGCCGACCTTCTCCATCGCCTCCGAGATCAGCTCGCCGATCTCGCGGTCGTTGTTCGCCGAGACGCTCGCGACGTTCGCCATCTCCTCCTTGCCCTTGACCTTCTTCGACTGCCGCTCCAGCTCCTCGACCGCGCGCGCCGTGGCGAGCTGGATGCCGCGCTGCAAGGCCATCGGGTTGGCGCCCGCCGACACGTTCTTGGCCCCCTCGCGGAAGATGGCCTGCGCGAGCACGGTCGCCGTCGTCGTGCCGTCGCCCGCCGTGTCGTTGGTCTTGGAGGCGACCTCCCTGACCATCTGCGCGCCCATGTTCTCGTACTTGTCCGGGAGATCGATCTCGCGCGCCACGGTCACGCCGTCCTTGGTGATCGTCGGCGTGCCCCAGCTCTTGCCGAGCACGACGTTGCGGCCCTTCGGCCCCAGCGTCACGCGCACCGCGTTCGCCAGCACGTTCACCCCGCGCAGCATCGCGTGCCGCATGTCCTCGTCAAACCTCAGCTCTTTCCCTGCCACGTTTGTTCTCCTTAAAGACTGTCCGTTGTTCTTTGTCCGTTGTCAGTTGTAGTCATGAGTCGCGGCTGCGTCCCGCTCGGAAGCGGACAACCGACAACCGGCCACGGACGACTGACAAAACTTTTACTCGGCTGCCGCCTGCGCGTCGGCGCGGCTGCGCCCGACCTGCACGCGCGCCGGGCGGACGAGTTGATCGCCGAGGCGGTAGCCGCGGCTGTACTCGGAAGTGATCTCGCCGTCGCGCCCCGGCTCGACCTCGACGGTGTCCACGGCCTCGTGCAGCTCGGGGTCGAACTGCGCGCCGACCGCCGCCACGGGCTCGACGCCCGCCGCCGCGAGCGCGCCCTCGAAGCCGCTCAGCGTGCCGCGCAGGCCGTCGAGCAGAGGCCCGACGCCGCCGCCGTCCTGCGCGGCGTCGATGGCGCGGCGCAGGTTGTCGACGAAGGGCAGGAGCGACGCGATGAAGCTCGCCTTCTCGCGCGCGAGCCTGTCGTCGGCGGCGCGGTTCAGCCGCCGGCGCGTCTCGTCGGTCTCGCGTTGGAGTTGCGCGCGCACCTGCTCGAAGCGCGCCTGCACGTCCAGGGCCTTCTGCTCCGCCGCGCGCGCCCGCGCTTCCAGCTCCTCGACGTACTTCGGCTTCGTGCTCGTCGCCTCGACCGCCTCCGCGTCGACGCGCACGCCCTCGTCGTCGAGCTTGACGCGCCGCCGGTCGGAGACGCGCACGCCCTCCTCGCGCGCCGCCTCTTCGCCGCCGCGCGGCCCAGCCTCTTCGCCGTCCCGCTTGTTCATAAATCTTTTGATTCTCACCCCACGAAAGATAGCAAAATAGGTGACGGGTGACGAGCGACAGGTGACAGGTAAGAAGAGGTAAACCGTGAACCGTGACAGGTGATAAGGGAAAACTTTCTTACCTGTCACCTGTCACTCGTCACTTGTCACGTCTTACCCGTCACCCGTCGCGTTTCGCCTATCACTGCACGTCGATCCTGACGCGCCCGGCGGGCCCGGCCGCGCGCTTGGGCAGGCGCAGGCGCAGCACGCCGTCCTTGTACTCGGCGGCGATCTTCGCTCGATCGATCGACGGCGGGAGCGGGCCGAAGCGCGCGAGGAAGCGGCCCGAAGGGCGGTTGCCGCGCCCCTCCCTGACGCCCTCCTCCGGCGCGCGCTCGCCGCGCACCGTCAGCCGCTCTTCGTCGATGCTCACGTCGAGCGCGCCGCGCTCGATGCCCGGCAGATCGAGCGCGACGACGAACTCGCCTTCGCGCTCGATGATGTCGGAGGCCGGAGTCCAGTCGGCGTGTTCGAGTTCGCCCTCCCGCCCTTCGTCGTAGCGCGCGCGCCGCGGCGCGGCCCCCTCGTACCGGCGGCCCATCCGCTCGGCGTAGTCGCGCCAGTCGCGCCAGTCGTTCCACCTCTGCGCCATCTCGTGTCCTCCGATCTGCCGTCCGTGTGAAGGGTTGACGACCACGACGCCGCACGGCGCGTGCCCGCTTCTCGCGTGTGACTGTGCCCTCATCGCCCCGCCTCCCCGTCGCAAGTCTTACGCCGCCGCCGCGGCTGCCTCGGTCGCGAACCTCATCTCGTCGCCCTCAGCCGAGACGCGCACGGTCTGGCCGGGCAGGATTTCGCCGCGCAGCAGTTTGACGGCGAGCGGGTTCTGGATGAGCGTCTGGATGGCGCGCTTCAGAGGGCGCGCGCCGTAGAGCGGGTCGTAGCCCTCGCGCGCGAGCAGGGCGCGCGCCGAGTCTTCGAGCGAGAGCGAGACCTGCCGCTCGGCGAGCGTGCGGCGCAGCCGCTCCAACTGCACGTCGATGATCTGCCCGATCTGCTCGCGCGTGAGCTGCTTGAAGATCACGATGTCGTCCACGCGGTTCAGGAACTCCGGCTTGAAGTGCTCGCGCAGAACCTGCGTGACGGCCTCGCGCATCTGCTTGTCGTCGTCGCCGACCGACTGAATCTCGCGGCTCCCGAGGTTCGAGGTCATGATGAGGACGGTGTTCTTGAAGTCGACGGTGCGGCCCTTCGAGTCGGTCAGGCGACCGTCGTCGAGGATTTGCAGGAGCACGTTGAACACGTCCGGGTGCGCCTTCTCGATCTCGTCGAAGAGGACGACCGAGTAGGGCCTGCGCCTGACGGCCTCGGTCAACTGCCCGCCCTCCTCGTAGCCGACGTAGCCCGGCGGCGCGCCGATCATGCGCGCGACCGCGTGCTTCTCCATGTACTCCGACATGTCGAGCCGGACCATGGCGCGCTCGTCGTCGAAGAGGAACTCGGCGAGGGCGCGCGCCGTCTCGGTCTTGCCGACGCCGGTGGGGCCGAGGAAGATGAACGAGCCGACGGGGCGGTTCGGGTCTTGCAGCCCGGCGCGCGCGCGCCGGACGGCGTTGGCGACGGCGGTTAAAGCCTCGTCCTGCCCGATGACGCGCCGCGACAGTCGGCCCTCCATCGTGACGAGCTTCTGCATCTCGCCTTCGAGCATCTTCGAGACGGGGATGCCCGTCCACTTCGCGACCACCTGCGCGATGTCCTCCTCGTCCACCTCCTCCTTGAGGAAGACGCCCTCGGTCTGCAACTGCGCGAGCTTGGCCTGATCGGCGTCGAGCTTCTTTTGCAGCTCGACCAGCTTGCCGTAGCGCAGCTCGGCGACCTTGCCGTAGTCGCCCGCGCGCTCGTACTGCTCGGCCTGCACCTTGACCTGCTCGGTCTCTTCCTTCGCCTTCCGGATGCCCTCGATGATCTCCTTCTCCGAGCGCCACTTCGCCTTCATCCCCGACGCGCGCTCGCGCAGGTCGGCGATCTTGACCTCGATCTCTTTGAGGCGCGACTTCGAGCGGTCGTCCGTCTCGCGCGTCAGGGCCTGCTTCTCGATTTCGAGCTGCGTGATCTCGCGCTCCAGCTCGTCGATCTCGACGGGCAGGCTGTCGATCTCGATGCGCAGGCGCGAGGCCGACTCGTCGATCAGATCGATCGCCTTGTCGGGCAGGAAGCGATCCGTGATGTAGCGGTTCGAGAGGGTGGCCGCGGCGACGATGGCCGAGTCCTTGATGCGGACGCCGTGGTGAACCTCGTAGCGCTCCTTCAGGCCGCGCAGGATCGCGATGGTGTCCTCGACCGTCGGCTCCCCGACGTAGACCTGCTGGAAGCGGCGCTCCAGTGCCGCGTCACGCTCGATGTGCTTCTTGTACTCGTTGAGGGTGGTCGCGCCGACGCAGCGCAGCTCGCCGCGGGCGAGCGCGGGCTTGAGCATGTTCGAGGCGTCGATGGCGCCCTCGGCTGCGCCCGCGCCGACGAGCGTGTGCAGCTCGTCGATGAAGAGGACGATCTGGCCCTTCGCGTTCTCGATCTCTTTGAGGACGGCCTTCAGCCTGTCCTCGAACTCGCCGCGGTACTTCGCGCCCGCGAGCATCGAGCCGAGGTCGAGGCCGACGAGCCGCTTGTTCCTGAGCGTCTCGGGCACGTCGCCGGAGACGATGCGCTGCGCCAGCCCTTCGACGATGGCGGTCTTGCCGACGCCGGGCTCGCCGATGAGGACCGGGTTGTTCTTCGTGCGCCGCGAGAGCACCTGGATGGTGCGGCGGATCTCGTCGTCGCGCCCGATGACGGGGTCGAGCTTCCCGGCGCGGGCGAGGTCGGTCAAATCTTTCGCGTACTTCGAGAGCGCCTGATAGTTCGCCTCCGCGTTCTGATCCGTGATGCGCGAGCCGCCGCGCATCTCGGCGACCACCTTCTTCAGGTCTTCGCGCTTGACCCCGTGCTGGCGGAGTATGCGGCCCGCCGCGCCCTCCTTCTCCTCGGCGACGGCGAGCAGGATGTGCTCGGTCGAGATGTACTCGTCCTGCATCGCCTCCGCCTGCTTCTGCGCTGACGTGTAGAGCTGCGTCGTGCGCGGCGAGAAGTACTGCTGCCCGCCCTGCACCTTGGGCTGGCGCGCGATCTCGGCCTGCAGATCGTTTAAGACGACCTGCAGGTTCGCGCCGAGCTTGCCCAGGAGCGGTCGCACGATCCCCTCGGGCTGTTCGAGGAGGGCGAGCAGGAGGTGTTCGGGCTCGACCGACTGGTGCTGGTTGCGCTCGGCGATCTCGATGGCCGACTGGACGGCCTCCTGCCCGCGCAGTGTGAAACGATCTAGACGCATAAGTGTAAAAGCTGTCGGTAGTCGGTAGTCAGTGGTCAGTTGTTTGTCGCCGCCCCGTCGCGCCGCGTGCTCTCCGAGCACGGGCTCGCGGGGGCGACGGACGACTGACCACTGACGACGGACGCTCTTCCGCCTTGGCGATTAACGCGAGCCGCCGCTGGCGGCCTTCTGCCGGTCGGCGGTGCCGGGCTCGTCGGCCTTCGCCTCGATGGTCTTGCGCGACGACGAGGAGCCCGCGCCCTCGCCCGCGATCTCGATGCGGCGCGCCTTCACCTCCTCGCGCTTCTGGAGCGTGACGCGCAGCACGCCGTTCTTGTACTCGGCTGCCGCGTTCTCCGGCGAGACCGTCTGCGGGAGTGTGAAGGAGCGTGTGAAGGAGCCGTAGGCGCGCTCGACGCGGTGGTAGTTGTCCGCCTCGTCCTTCTTCTCGAAGCGGCGCTCGCCGCGCAGCGTCAAGACGTTGTTCTCGACCGTCAGCTCGAAGTCTTCGCGGTTCATGCCGGGCAGCTCGGCTTCGAGCACGATGGAGTCCTTATTCTCGAAGATGTCCACGCTAGGCATCCAAGCGCCGCGCGACAAACCCTCGTCGCCAAAGCCGCGCCCGAGGTTGGTCGAGAACAGGCGGTTGACTTCGTCCTGCAAGGAGCGCAGGTCGCGGAACGGATCGTAACGAGTGATGGACATGACTTTCATCCTCCCAAAGAATTTCGATTTGAAACGGCTCTCGCGCAGCCCGCCTATGCAGACTTCTTCGGAACGGGCGGGCTACTGAGCGTGAGAGGATAATAATATGTGAGTGGGATGTTGTCAAGTATCCGGCGGAAAAATTTTCGGCCCGCGCGGTGGGCGGGCAAGCCTCTTGAAATCAACGGGTTAGTCGTCGAGGCCGAAGAAACGCTTGATGGACGTCAGCAGACTCACCGGCTCGTCGCCCATGCTCTGGCGCGCGGCGGTGGCGGTCAGTCCGGCGCGTCTCTCCTCTATAGTATGGGAGAGGGCTTCGACCAGATCGGGGTTGCTCTCGAAGAGTTGTTTCAAAGCCTGATGACCGATTTCGAGGACTTCCGTCTCCTCCGTGGCGCAGACGTTGGCCGTGCGCGGCTCGCCCGTGAAGAGCGCCATCTCGCCGAAGAAGTCGCCCTCGTCGAGCGAGGCGACCGTGCGCACCTTCCCGCCGTGCGAGGAGATGCGCACCTCGACCGCACCGCGGTTGACGACGAACATCGAGTCGCCCGCCTCGCCCGCGCGGATGATCGACTCGCCCGGCGCGTAGGTGCGGCTCTCGGCGCCCGCGGCGAGGCGCGAGACCTCTTCGGCAGAGAGCGGGGCGAAGATGTCGACCGCCGAGAGCCGCTCGGCGACGCGGTCGAGGGGCGCGGACGCCCCGCCGCCGCCGTCGCGCGGGGGCCGCTCGACGTAGAGCGTCTGGGTCGGGTAGGCGAAGGTGAGGCGCGCGCGCCGGAAGGCGTACCAGATGAGCTGGCGTATGAGCGCGTCCGTGTCGTGCTGCTTCGCGTAGTCTTCGAGCCAGTACTTGATCTCGTAATCGACGGCGAAGTCGCCGAGGTTGCGCACGCGCACCACCGGAGTGATCTGCTGCGAGACGTTCTCGGCGTCGCGCACCGCCTCGCGGACGACGTGGATGACCTTGGCGGGCGAGTCGGTGTAGACGGCGTTGAAGAAGACGGCGCGCGCGTTCAGGTTGTCGCGCGGGGCGACCTCGATGGACTCTTTGGCGAGCGCGCTGTTGGAGACGAGCACCACTTGGTTGCTGAACGTCCTCAGTTTGATGGCGCGCCACGTCACGCTCTCGACCACGCCCGTCCACGCGCCGACCGTGATCACGTCGCCCACCTCGAAGGGCTTGTCGGCTTGCAGCGAGACCCCCGCGAAGAGGTTGCCGAGCGTGTCTTGCAGGGCGAGGCCGACGATGATGCCGAGCAGGGCGGAGCCCGAGAGCAGCGCGCCGAGCGAGAGGGTGGGGAACGAGAGCTTGAGGACGAGCGCGCCGAGCACCACGTAGGCGACGAGCGCGAAGATGTCGCGGATGAAGTGCGGCGCGGCCCGCCCCTTGCGGACGCGGAAGACGACGTCGAAGAAGAACGCGCCCGCGAGCCGCACGGCGAGGATCATGACGCTGACGGCGAGCGCGAGCCCCACGCACTTCTCGACCACGTCGTAGATCGTGTGGCCGCGCCAGTAGGCTTTGCGCTGCGCCTCCGTCATCGCGCCCAAGCCCGCCTCGCCCACCGTCGGCAGGGCGAACGAGGGCAGGAAGTGGAGCACGAGCGCGAAGAACGCGAGCGCGGCGAGCGGGAAGACTAGCTGCCCTGTGAAGCGTTTGCGAGCCATAGGAGCGTGCGAGGGTAGAACGAAACGGCGCGGCCGGTCAAAAAAAATTCTAACACGGCGGGCGGGGCCCCCACCGCCGCCGATCTTTGCGGTTCGCTCTCCGCTACTCGCGGAAGAGGAGTGTCCTGCCGACCAGCAGTAGTGACAGCGCGGAGACGACGAAGACGGTCAGCCACGCGACGAGGTTGTAGGCGCGACCGTTCGCGCGCGCGCCCATCAGCTCGCGGTTCGACGCGAGGCGCAGCACCGCGACGAGGATGACGGGCAGCAGCAGCCCGTTGATGAACTGCGTGGCGACGAGCACGCGCCACAGCGGCAGGCCCGGCAGGATCGAGACGAGCGCGCCCACGGCGATCAGGAAGGTGAAGATGCCTAAGAAGATCGGGGCCTCGCGGAAGCTGCGCGAGACGCCCTTCTCGAAGCCCAGCGCCTCGCTCACCGAGTAGGCGGTCGCGAGCGGGAGCACGCCCGCCGCGAGCATCGACGCGCCGAAGAGCCCGACGCCGAAGAGCGTGCGCGCGTACTCGCCCGCCAGCGGCGCGAGCGCCTGCGCCGCCTCCGCCGCCGACTCCAGCTCGCGCGTCAGGCCCGCGCGGTGCAAAGTCGCCGCCGTCGAGACGACGATGAAGAAGGCGATGGAGACGGCGAAGAGCGTGCCGACCCACACGTCGGCGCGCGTCAGGCTGTAGTCCTCCTCCGCGACGCCCTTCTCGACGACCGACGACTGGACGAAGACCTGCATGTAGGGCGAGATGGTGGTGCCGATCAGGGCGACGAGCATGAAGAGGTAGCGGCTGTCGAGCTGGAAGGACGGGCGCACGGTCGCGCGCGCGACCTCCGGCCAGTCCGGGTGCGCCAGAAAAGCCGAGACGATGTAGCCGAGGAAGACGAGCGACATCACGAGGAAGACGCGCTCGACCCGGCGGTAAGAGCCTTTGACGACGAGCCACCACACGGCGAGCGCCGCGAGCGGCACCGAGAGGAAGCGCGGCACGCCGAACAATTCGGTCGAGACCGCGATGCCGGCGAACTCCGAGACGGTGACGCCCGCGTTGGCGACGAGGAGCGCGAGCATGATGAGCATCGTCCAGCGCACGCCGAACTGCTCGCGGATGAGGTCGGCGAGCCCCTTGCCCGTCACCACGCCCATCCGCGCGCACATCTCCTGCACGAGCCCGAGGCTGACGGTGATGGGGATTAAGGCCCAGAGGAGTTTGTAGCCGTAGACGGCCCCGGCGGTGGCGTAGGTGGCGATGCCGCCCGCGTCGTTCCCCGCGTTGGCCGCGACCATGCCGGGGCCGAGGACGGCGAGGTAGGCTAGCAGCCCGCGCCGCTGCGAGGCGGCGCGGCGCACACGGCGGCTCCCGCGCCGCCACAGGCGACGCCCCGCCTCCCGCACATCCGCCGCGCGCACACCTGCCACAGGCTTGGGTCTCCGTCGTTCATACTTGAAGAGTCGGAAAGTAACACAGACCGATTCCGATTTAAGCAGCTATTTTCTGTAAACGTCTTTGCGATGCCCGACGCGAATCACCTCGACGACGAGCCGCGACGCGACGACGCTGTAGACCACGCGGTAAGAACCTTCGCGGATGCGGAACGTGTGCTCTGCGCCGGCGAGTTTGCGCGCGCCAGCCGGAAACTGATCGGCACGCAACCCTTCGACCGCCTCCAAGATTCGCGCCGCGGCCTCTTTCGGGAGTGCCCGCAGTTCTTTGACCGCCGAACGCTTCCACTCAATCGTGAACTGATTCATCGTGAGTTTCCGCCCGGCGTGAAGCGCGCGATTACAATAACCCGTCCCGCTTCAGCTCGGCGAGAAGCTCTTCATGCGAAATCGTCGGCTCGTCGCGGCGCTCGGCGACCGCCGCGAGGTCTTCGATGTCTTCGAGCAAGTCTTGAAACTCACCGAACGGCACGATCACGGCAGTCTTTTCCCCGTCCTGATTCGTCACGTACTGAACTTCGGCTTCGAGTTTCTTCAAGTCTTGCATCTTTACCTCCCGCACACCCGCCACAGGCTTGGGTCTCCGTCGTTCATCATCGAAGCGTGGAAAAATAACACAGCGTGCCTGCCGACCGACCGCCTATTTTCAGGCGCGTCTCAGATCAGCCGCCTCAGCTTGATCGCGGCCTCGACGCTCTCGCGCCCGCGGGCGAGGCTCAGCTTAATCTCGCGACCGTCATTCTTCAACAGGCGGCTGATCCGCCCGACGTCGAGGCGCGAGGCCGGCTGGCCGTCGACGGCGACGACGAGGTCGCCCGCGCGCACACCCGCCTCCGCCGCCGGGGTGCCCGCCAGAACCTGCGTCACCTTGAAGACCTTCCGACCGGCGACGAGCGCGGGCTCAAGCGCGAGCCCGCTCATGTCTTCCTCGTAGGGCTCCGCGAAGTCGGCGTCGGGTTCGAGGATGACGCGGCTGCGCGCGTAGTCGATGATCAGACTGAAGCGGCGGAGAACCTCCATGCCGAGCACGCCGTCGGCGTCCGCGCGGTCGGTCGAGGTGGAGAAGCTGACGGTCGGGTTCGGGATCGTGACGCCGCCGAGTTGCAGGCTCTTCATCCGCCCGATGCGGCGCGTGAACTCGCCGCCCGTCTCCGCGCTCGACGGCGCGGCGACGGTCTTCGTGTTGCGTATGAGCCGGAACTTCCTGACCGCCGGCGTGAAGAAGACGAGCGTGCCGCTCAGGCCGGTGTCGAGTTTGAAGCGGCCCTCGACGTTCGCGCCTTCGGGCGTCGTCATCTTGAGCCGGACGAGCGCGTCGCCCCCCTCGTCGAGATGGAGGGGGACGACCGCGCCCTCGCCCTCGTAGCGGTAGGGGGCCGGCGCGCGGAGGCTGATGAGCTTGGCGGCGAAGTCGATGCGGACGACGAACTGTTTGATGAAGTCGCCGCCGAACGTGCCGTCGATGTGCGGCTCGCCCGCCTCGCCCGCGTCGTCGAGCGGGACGACCTCGATCCGCTGGCCCGAGAACTCAAGGCCGGGGAGCGTGACGCGCGCGCCGTAGGCGGTGGCGGCTGAGAAGTCGCCCGCGACGCCGGCCACGGTGTAGCCGCCGCGCGGCCTCAAGCCGATGCGCTTCGCCGTCCGCTCCTTGACGACGGCGAAGACGCCGCCCGTCCCCGTGTCTATCGAGAGCGTGACCGGCGAATCGTTGATGCGCGCCTTGAGCAGTATGCCGCCGTCGTAAAACTCGAACGGTATGCTCGCCGCGCCGCCGGAGGTGAAGCGGGTGCGCGGGGTTTCGACGCGCGGCGTCCTCTTGGCCGCGCGGGCGCGCCCGCGCGGCTGCGCGGCGGCGTGCGGGGGCGACGCCGCGCAGAGGAGGGCGAAAAGAGTTAACGAGGCGGCGCTGTTTGCCTTGAGGTTCATCATTCCCTCGCGCGGGCGCGGTCGAAACTCGGCGAGCGTCGGGCCGCCTAACCGAAGAGGCGCGGCAGCCGCTGACGCCAGCCCTTCGGCAGCAGCCACCCCATCGCGTCGTCGACCGTCACGATGCCGGCGATGTCGCCCTCGTCATCGATGACGGGGAGGGCGAGGAGGTTGTACTCGGCGATGGTCTCGGCCACGTCGCGCGCCGAGTCGTCGGGGTGCGCCGTCTGGAACTCCTCGCGCATGACCTGTTCGAGCAGGTAGGTGGGGTCGGCGAGGATGAGACTGCGGAGCGCGATGACGCCGGAGAGCTTCCAAGAGCCCTCGCGCTCGACGACGTAGAGGTAGTAGATCATGTTCGGCGTCTCGGCCATCTCGCGCAGGCGCGCGAGGGCTTCGCCCACCGTCAGGCCCTTCGGGAGCGTGACGAACTCGGTCGTCATCAGCCCGCCCGCCGTGTCGTCCTCGTAGGGCAGCAGCTCGGCGACCTCGGCCTGCTCCTCGCCCTCCATGCGGCTCAGCAGATCGGTCGCCACGGCCTCGGGCAGATCGCCCAAAACGTCAGCCGCCTCGTCGGGCGACATGTGTTCGAGGATGTCGGCGGCGCGCTCCTCGTCCATGTCGCCGATGATGCGCGCCTGATGCTCTTCGGGCATCTCTTCCAGCGTCTCCGCGGCGGTCTCGTCGTCGAGCGAGGCGAGGACTTCCGCGCCCTGCTGGAACGAGAGCGACTCGGCGAGCCGCGCGATCTCGACGGGGTGGAGGCGCGACAGCTTCGCGCGCGATGATTTCAACTGCACGGTCGCCGCGTCGGTCGCGAGGTACCCGACGTCGGCCCAGTCGATCACCTCGACGGGCCGCTGGCTGCCGAAGAACCCGGCGGGCGCGAGGCGACGCCAGAGACCTTGCAGGCTCACGTCCGCGCCCGTGACGCGCCACTCGCCCGCGGCTTCAAAGAGCTGCACGTCGTTGACGCGCACGACGCGCTTGCCGTCAACGTCGATGAGCTGCTTGTCGAGCACGTCGCGCGCGAGGAGGACTTCGCCGTCGCGCCGGGAGAAGGGGCGCAGGTCGAGGATGTCGGTGTTGAGCTGCGAGCCCTGCGCGCCGAACTGCGAGAGCCGCCCGCGGTGGACGTAGAAGTCGCGCCGCCCGTAGCGCGCGACGAGGCCCGTCACGGGCGGGTGATCCTCGCCGAGGCGCACGACCACGTCCTTGATCGTGGCGACGGGGTCGCCCTCCACGTCGCGGATCGGGCGACCGAGAATTTGCGAAAGGTAGAGCATGAGAGAGTCGTCACCCCGGAGTTTGACGGGCGATGATAGCACGGCGCGCGCCGCCCGCGGCGGCGGGAGGGTGGCGGCGGTCGGCGCGACTTTCGGCCCGACTTCTCGCGGCGCGCCCGCGCGAAGAGGTTTGCGCGGGGGCGCGGCGTTCGGGTAAATTCACGCGGCGGATCGCGAGTCCGCGGCCACCACCCCGCCGGATAAATTCAGGAGTCGAACCAGTTGTTAAAATCTAAACCTCGCACGCGGGCGTTTCGCCGCCCGCTCTCGGCGCTGCTCGCCGCGGCCCTGCTCGCGGGCCCCGCGCTCGCGCGGCAACAGAGCGCCGCCGCCGCCGCGTCCGCCGCGCTCACGGAGGCCGAGCGCGCAGCCGTCTCGGCCATCAAGGTCGAGACGCTGCGCGAAGTGACGGCGGCGCTCTCGGCGGACGACATGCAGGGGCGCGGCACGGGCCAGCCGGGCGGCGAAAAAGCCTCGCAGTACATCGCCGAACGCTTCAGGCGGATCGGGCTCAAGCCGCTCGGCGACAAGGGCTCCTACTTCCAGCAGCTCAAGTTCCGCGAGATAGAGATCGCGCCCGACTCTTACTTCAAGGCGGACGACGCCGCGCTCAAGATGGGCGACGACTACGCGCCGACGCCGCCCTACAGCGGCGACGAAGACCTGAGCGGTCGCGTCGTCTTCGTCGGCTACGGCGTCCAGAACCAGACGCACAACGATCTGCGTAACCTCGACGTGCGGGGCAAGGTCGTCGTCCTCATCGAGGGCCCGCCCAAGGGCGTCGCCGAGGCGCAGTGGAAGAAACTCAAAGCGCCGTTCGAGATCAGGAAGGGCCTCATCACGCAGGGCGCGGCGGCGCTCGTCGCCACCAACGCCGGCGACGAGCAGACGCCCTACCCGATGCTCGCCGACTACCTGACGCGCCGCCAGCTCGAACCCGCCGACGCGCGGCAGTGGCCCGCGGAGCTTCCGCCCTTCATCGCGCTCAGCGACGCGGGCGCGGAAAAGCTGTTCGCCGGATCGGGCACGACCTACGCGCAGGCGCGCGCCGCCGCCGACCGCGGCGAGATCGTGTCGCGCGAGCTGAAGACGACGGCGAAGATCAAGATCAAGTTCAAGAGCGCGAAGGTCGCCGCCGGCAACGTCGTCGGCTACCTCGAAGGCTCCGACCCGGCGCTGAAGTCCGAGGCGGTCGTCTACACGGCGCACTACGACGCGTGGGGCCTCGGCGCGGACGGTCGCCTCTTCCACGGCGCGGCGGACAACGCGCTCGGCGTCGCCGAGATGATCTCGGTCGCGGAGTCCATGCTCGCGGCCAAAGAGCGTCCGCGCCGCTCCGTCATCTTCCTCGCGCTGACGGGCGAGGAGTACGGCGGCTACGGCGGAGACTACTGGGTGAAGAAGCCGACGTGGGACATCAAAAAGGTGGCCGCCGACTTCAACTTCGACGGCGTCGGCACGGAGATTTACGGGCCGCTCAAGAAGATCGTCGGCTTCGGCGCGGAGCACTCCGACCTCGGCGCGACCTTGCAGGCGGTGGCCGCCGCGTCGAACGACGCGATCATCCCCGACCCGATGCCCGAGGAGAAGAGCTTTTACCGCTCCGACCACTACGCCTTCGTCAAAAAAGGCGTCCCCGCGCTGATGCTGATGGGCGCGCCCGACATCACGACGGAGGCGCTCGTCGCGCGCATCAAGGACTACGAGAAGCGCGCCTACCACCTGCCGGCGGACGTGATCCAGCCCGATTGGAACTGGGAGGGGCCGCGTGGGCTCGCGCAGGTCGGCCTCCTCGTCGGCCTGCGCGTGGCGAACGCCGACGCGATGCCCGCGTGGCTCACGTCCTCGCCCTTCAACCGCAAGCGCGGCACCGACGACGACCCGCCGCCCGAGCCTTAAGGCCGCGCGCGGCGCACGGCGGCGGCGGCGATGACGAGCGACGGAAAGGGCGACGGGTGACCCGCCGCCCTTTCTCCTTCACGCGAGTTTTACCGGAACGAAGATCAGCGCCCGGCCCTGAGAAGAGCGACGGCGCGCGACAGCGCGGGGTCGCGCCCGCGCGTGATGTCGTCGCGGGTGGGCGCGGCGGTCTCGTCGGGCGCGACGCCGACGCCTTCGAGCCGCGCGCCGCGCGCGGTGCGGTAGTCCATCTCGCTCACGTCGAGCAGCCCGCCGTCGGGCAGCGGGTGGCGCGTGCGGATGGCGAGCACGCAGCCGCAGGTTCTCTCGCCGACCGTCCGCGCGCGGCCCGCCTCCTTGAGGGCCGCCGCGAAAATCTCCGCCGCGCTCGCCGTGCGCGCGCCCGTCAAAACGACGAGCGCGCCGCCGTAAGGCTTGATCGCGTCGGCGGCGAAGAGCATCGCGCCCCGCGTCAGAGGGCTCGCGACCGTGCGCCCGCCGCGATCCGTGAACGCGCCGAGCGGCGTGCCCGCGGGCAGGAACGCGGAGGTCGCGTCGATCATCGACTCGGCTTCGCCGCCGCCGTTGTCGCGCAGGTCGATGACGATCCCGCGCGCGTCGCGCAGCCTCCGGTCGTCGCGCAGCGCGCGCACGAGCGAGGTCGCGATCTCCTGCGTGAAGAGGTCGAAGTGGACGAGGGCGACGCCCCCGACGCGGCGCACGTCGAGGCGCGCCGAGAGCGTCTGCGCCGAGCGCCGCAACCGCACGACGCGCTCGCGGTCGTCCCCGCCCGCGAGCGTGAGCGCGACGGTCGTGTCGCGCTCGCCGTCGAAGAGCCGCGCGATCGCCGAGAGGCGCGCGGAGGCCGGCGTCGAGGCGGTCGCGCCTTCGTCTGCGCGCCGCGCGACGAGCGCCTCGACCGGCTCGCCGTCAACTTTCAAAAGGGCCTGCCCCGCGCGCACGCCCGCGCGCGCGGCCTCGGATTTTTTCTCGACGCGCGCGACGACGAGCCGCCCGCCCGTCTCGCGCAGGCTCAGGCCGACGCCGGTGAAGGTCGGACGATCCCACTCGAAACGTTCGCCCGGCGAGTAGACGCGCGTGTGGGCGTCGCGCAGCCCGGCGAGCATCCGGCGCAGCGTCGTGTAGAACTCGTGGGGGGTGCGCGCGTCGGCGGCGAGCGGGCGGAAGCGCGCGCGCTCAGCCGCCCAGTCCAACCCGCGCATCCCCGCGTCGTAGTAGCGCGCGCCGACCGTCTGCCACACGTCGTCGAAGACGGCGAGCCGCCCCTCGCGCGTCTCGGTCGAGACGGGCGCGCCGGAGAGAGACGGGACGGGCGCGAGCGAGAAAGTTGAGAGGCAGAGGGCGAAGGCGAGGAGCGGGCGCGAGAGCCCGCGCGCCGCGCGCGGAAGGCGCGGCAGGGGCGCGCGCGGAAACCCGTGTCGGTCGTGTCGTTGCGCCTGCATACTCGCTCAACCTCTTGAGTCTTGCCTGGCCGGGCGTCGGTTCGTCACTTCGGCTCTTCCTTCGGCCTGCGGAAATTGTAGCGCAGAAGGACGCGCGCGGCGACGGGCGAGCCCGCGCTGAGGGCCGGGCGGAAGTGCATCTGCTTGATCGTCGCGGCGACCGACTCGTCTAGGCCGTAGCCGGCCCAGCGCGCGATCTCGACGCGCCGGACTTCGCCCCGCTCGTCCAACTCGACGAGCGCGTCCACGGTCGCTTCGACCTGCGCGCGCGCCGCCGCCTCCGTGTAGGGCGGGCGCAGACGGCGGTAGGGGAGCGGCACGCGAAAATTTTTCGACGCGGGCGTGCCCTCGTCCGGCACGTCCTCGACGACGGGCGTGTCGCGCTCGACGAGGAGACGCCGCTCGTCGCCCTCGGCGGCGCGCGACTTCGAGATCGTCTCGGCGTAGAAGGGGGCGCGCGCGCGAAGTTGCGAGACTAAATTTTTCTCCGCCGCGCCCGCCTCCGCCCCCTCCGCGCTCAGGCGCTCCCAGAAGACGAGTTTCCCCGTGAACGCGCTGACGAGGTAGAGCGAGGCGAAAGCCTCGAAGTAGTCGCCGCGCGCGACGACGCGGCGGGCGACGGTGTCGGCCTCGCCCGCGAAGAAGAAGTCAGAGCCGACCGCCGCGCCGAGGTCGCGCGCCTCTTCGAGCGTCAGGTTAACGGAGCCCGCGTAGCCCGCGCCCCTCGCCGCCGCGCGCGCCTGCCCCCGGCTCACGGGCGACAGCCCCGCGGAACCCTTTTGCAGCGCGGCGGCCAACTCGTCCGCGATGCGCCGCGCCGACGCCGACTCGCCGAAGTCGAGCACGGCGACGCGCTCGCGCCCCGCGCCCTGAGACGCCGCGCGCGCGGGCGTCGCGAGCGCGCAGAGCAGCGCGACGGCGAGCGTGATGAAAGTGCGGAGTTTGTTCATCTCCATCCGGTCGAGCGTGAGAGCAAGATTCACCACGGAGTCACAGAGCGCGCGGAGGGGCACGGGGGGCGCGCCCGGTAAATGAGGGGCTTGCTGATCCTCATCCTTCTTCCCTCCGTGTGCTCTGTGACCTCTGTGGCTAATTATTGAATCGGGAACTCTCAATCCCCGACCTTCGTCGCCGCGCGGGGCGGGTGGGGCGCGCCGTGGTAGAGGGTGTAGATCTCGGACTTGACTTCGGGAGGGAAGCAGACGCGGTGCAGCTCGTAGCCCTGCCGCAGGCCGCGCACGGCCTCGCTGACCTCGCTGATCTCGCGCACGCGCGGGCGGGCGTAGCCGTCCTCGACGTAGATGTGCGCCTTCGCGTCCGAGCCGCTGGCGGTGTAGTAGTTGTAGTAGGGCACGTCGCCCGCCTGATCCTCGATGAAGTAATAAGCGGGGTCGAAGCCCGCGCGCACGACCGCCTCGCGCGCGGCGCGGAGGAAGTCGGCGCGCTCCTCGGCGGGCATGTCCAAGTCGATGGCTTTGAAGAGGCGGCGACCGATGAAGCGGCGCGCCAGATCGCGCAGGACGGGATCGCTGTCGCGCTGCCACTGCTTGAGGTGGAAGATCACGTCGGAGTCGTCCATCTCAAGGTGATCGGAGAGCGTGAGCGGCGCGCGGCGCAAGACCTTCTCGAAGGCCGTGCCCGGCGCGCACCAGACCCGCTCGCCCGCGGCGACCAGCTCCAGCGCGCGGCGCAGCACGGCGCGCAGGACGACCTCCGCCGAGCGCAGCGTGCGGTGGAAGTAGACCTGCCGGAACATGTAGTAGCGCGCCTGCAAATACTCTTCGACGGCGTAGAGCCCGCGCGCCGTGACGTAGAGCCGATCCTCCGACTCGTCCACGGCGAGCGCGTTGATGATCCATTCCAAGTCGTAGACGCCGTACTTCGCGCCGGTCATCAGCGAGTCGCGCAGGAGGTAGTCCATGCGGTCGCAGTCGAGCTGCGAGGAGACGAGCTGCGCGAGGAACGAGGGCCGGAACGTGCCCTCGATGACTTCGGCGACGCGGCGCGGCATCCCCGGCGAGTAATGGCTGAGGACCTGATTGATCTCGGTCGATTCGCCGAGCACGGCGCGCACCGTCCACGCCTCGTGGTGGAAGCCGAGGACGTGCTCGAAGACGTGCGAGAACGATCCGTGCCCGACGTCGTGCAGGAGCGCGGCGGCCCTCGCGGCGGCGCGATCCTCCTCGCCGATGCGGTAGTTCTCCGAGAGCTTGTCGAGGACGCGCGTGATGAGGTGGAGGACTCCGAGCGAGTGCGTGAAGCGCGAGTGCTCCGCGCCCTGATAGGTGAAGAGGGCGAGGCCGAGCTGCTTGATGCGGCGCAGGCGCTGGAACTCCGGCGTGTCGATGAGCGCGATCATCAGACGCCCCTCGCGCGTGTCCGTGCGCAGGCGGATGATGTTGTGGACGGGGTCGCGGTAGATGCGCTCACTCACGCGCCGAAGTCTAGCACAAACGAAAGGGCTGTTAGCTATTAGCTGTTAGCTGTTAGCTGTCAGCCGGGAGGCATCGGCCCTCGGCTTTCGCGCGAGACTATTCTTGATCGGTTTGGCTAACAGCTCACGGCTCACGGCTAACAGCTAACAGCTAACGGCTCACGGCTCACGGCTCACGGCTTCACCTCTTCCTGTTCTCTTTGACGTACTGCTCGAACTTCTTGCGGTCGGGGTGATCGGGGTTCTTCGCGAGGAACTGTTCGTACTCGGCGGCGGCGCGATCCTTGAGGCCGGCGGCGTTGTAGAGGGCGGCGAGGCGCAGGTGGCCCTCGGACTTGCCGAGGCGGATCGCTTCGGTGAAGTGTGGGACGGCCTTCGAGCCGCGCTTGAGCTGGAGGTAGGACTCGCCGAGCAGGTAGTTCGCCTCGGCTGAGGGCGGGCCGAGCGTGACGGCCTTGCCGAGGGCCTCGACGGCCCCGTCGTAGTTCTTCTGCGCCATCCGCAGCCGACCGAGATTGACGTAGGCGAGCGTGAAAGCGGGTTTGACCTCGACGGCGCGCAGGTAAGCGCGCTCGGCCTCGGCGGGTTTGTCCTGAAAGAGCCGCGCCGTGCCCAGCTCGGCCCAAGCCTGAAAGTCCTGAGCGTCCGCCGCGACGAGCTGTTCGAGCAGGGCGGCGGCGGCGGCGTAGTTCTTCCTGTCAATCGCCTCCTCGGCCTTTTTGAAAGTGCTCTGGTTCGGCGGCGTTCGTTTGTAGAAGTCCGCGGCTGAGACGGTGGCGGCGCGCGCGCCCTTCGCCTCCGCGGGGTTCGCGTGCCACTCCAACTCTATGTCGCGGCGGAAGTCGTTCTTGAACGGGGAGAAGACATCGACGCGCACGCGCGCGACCTCCGTGTTCTCCACCTCGACGGCCACGTCGTATTGCCCGTTCGCCAAGTTCAGGAAGCGGTAGCGCCCGTTGTTGCCGACGCTCTGTCGCGCGAGGGCGGTTCCGCTCGTGGTGTAGAGGATGATGTCGAAGCTGAGCGGCTTCACGCCGCTCACCTTGCTCTCGTCAACTTTGAGATCGCCGTACAGCGTGTGCACCCCGGCCTGCGCCGACGCCGCCGCCGCAGGCGCGAGGGCGAGCGAGAGGGCCGCGAGCGCCGCGCAAAGGGCGAGCCGCGCGCGGCCCGCGTCATGGTCGTGATGGTTTTTAGCGGCTTGTGAATCAGACATCGGTGGCTCCGTCATGCCGTCGAACCTGCGCGGCGGTGGTCGCCCTTACCCTACGCCGCCGAGCGCCGACGGAAAGGAAACTGCGGGCCGGGGTAATCTCCCGGCCCGCAGGCAAAGGGTGAGAGGCCGGGCGAGACTTAGAACTGATACCTGAATCCGAACTGTATCTCGCGCGGCTTGCCTTGAATGCCGGTGAAGTTCGTCCAGTTCGCGGGCGGCGTGGCGCTGCTCGGGTCGAGCGTTATCCCGAAGCCCGTGCGGCTCGCGTCGAACGTGCCGAACCGCTGGGTGTTCGTCACGTTGAACGCCTCGAAGCGGAGTTGGAGTTTCTGGCTCTCGCTCCAAGGCATCCTGAACGACTTGCCCACGCCCATGTCGAGCGCGACGTAGCCGGGGAGCCGGAGGATGTTGCGGTCGCCCGACTCGCCCGGCCTCGCGTTGCGAAAACTGTGGTAAGCGGCGAGCGGGTCGCAGAAGAGCTTGGCCGGGTCGTTGACGCCGCTGCCGCGCGTCGGGCAGCTCTCGATGGGCGCGATGCGGACGGCGTTGCTCTGGACGTTCCAGTTGGTCGCCCAGCGCGCGTCGTCGAAGGGAGCGCCCGCCGGCGCGCCGCTGTTCCAGCGGAAGATGCCGGTCATCTGCCAGCCGCCGAGCAGGTTGTTCACCAACCCCCCCGCGTCGTGGAAGAACCTCTTCCCGCGCCCGAACGGCACCTCCCACACCGCGTTGGCGTTGATGACTTGGCGGATGTCGAAGTCGGAGTCGGCGTAGCTCTGCTTTTGCAGGATCGGGTTGAGGATGAACGCCGATCCGAAGGTCGCGCCGGTCTGCAAGCCCGACGCGTCGTCGAGCGAATGCGACAGCGTGTAGTTGAAGTCCATGATGAGGCTCGTCCCCAGCCGCTCGCGGACGGAGAGGGTGGCCGCGTGGTAGTTCGAGTTGGCGATGCTCCCCCAGGCGGAGAGCGCGCCGTACTGCTCCTGATACCAGAAGGCTTTGCCGAGCGCGCCCTCCACGTCGTCCTGGATGGTCGTCCAGTCGTTGCCGTTAAACCTGAGCGCGCTCGCGTAGAAGGCTTGCGTCGAGTTGGTCACGCCGGAGAACACGCTGTTGGCGGTCGAGTTGCCGAAGATGGAGGCGTAGTAGTTCCGGTACGCGGTGGCGAGTCCGGGGAAGAGGTTCTCGAAGAAGGGGATCGCCTGAACGCTGGAGACGGGCGCCCCCTGAGAGCGCAGAATCTCCAACTGCGACGCCGCCGTGTACCAGTCCACCCCCGACTGCGGGTCTCTCAGGTCGTTGAGGGCCATCACGTCCCTGGTGGCGAGCAGGTGACGCCCGAGGCGACCGATGTAAGAGGTCTGGACGACCAGCCCCTTGGGCAGTTGCCGCTCGAAGGTCAGGTTCCAACTGTAGCTGGTCGGCGCGACGAGCGCCTCGTCGAAGGAGGACTCGATCCGCCGGGAGAAGTCGAGCGGCTTCTGCTGCGGGAAGGTCAGCCTGCCGGGGAGCGTGATGCCGGGCAGCGGGCGCACGGCCTGCCCGAAGCCCGTGAAGAGCGGGGCCGGGCGGGTCGTCGTGTTGAAGGTGTTGGCCGCGATCGTCGTGTTCGAGACGAAGCCGAGCGAGTTGTTGAGGTCGAAGGTGACGGCGATGGCTTGGCCGTACTCGTCGTTGGTCATGGAGAAGCCGCCGCGTAGCACCGAGTCGCCCTGCTTGCCGAACAGCCTGTGCAGGAAGCCGCCCGTGAAGTTGGGCGACCACGCGACGCCGACGCGCGGCTGGAAGTTGTTCTTGTCCCAGCGGTAGAGCGGCGAGCGCCCGTTGGCGGGGCCGGACAGCTCCATCGTGAGCGGGTCGGTGAAGTCGATGCCCTGCCGCTCGGCCTCGCGGCGGCGCGCGAAATACTCGGAGAGCGGGATGTTGGGCTTCACCTCGAAGCCCTGGGTCTCGTAGACGGGCCGGCTGAGGCTGTAGCGCAGCCCGTAGCTCAGCGTGAGGTTCGGGCGGAACTTCCAGTTATCCTGCACGTAGCCCTCGTACTC
Organism: Pyrinomonadaceae bacterium; assembly: GCA_036389335.1. Classification (GTDB taxonomy): domain Bacteria; phylum Acidobacteriota; class Blastocatellia; order Pyrinomonadales; family Pyrinomonadaceae; genus JAIVGV01. Next base: position 32,348 of record DASVQC010000048.1, read on the forward strand.
TTGGGTCGCGAGGTTGCGGACGGTGGGCGTCCCCGTCGGCTGGATGTTCCCCTCGTGGTCGAAGATGAAGTTCGCCGTGTACTGCGTGAAGCGACCGAGCACCGCCGTCGCCGCGTTCTGCACGACGGAGTTCTGGCCCGTCGGCAGCGGGGTGAAGGCGCGGATCGCGTTCGAGAGCGTCGTCCCCGCCCCGGCGTAGAACGAGGGGTTGGTGATCGCGTTGTCGAAGGAGTTGGCGAAGGAGGTGCGGTTGTTGCGGACGTCGCGGACGTTGGCGCCGAACTGGACGGTGTGGTTGCCCTTCACCCACGAGACATCGTCGGTGAGGTTGTGCACCGGCGTCTTGCGGCTGAGGGTGCGCGAGAAGAGCAGCGGCGAGAAGACGAAACGGAAGCTGATGGCGGTGTCCGCCGAGTCGCCCTGCGAGCTGAAAGCCTCGCGCGTGAAGCCGTACACGAAGCGGTTGACGAGGTTGTTGCTGAGCGTCCACGTGTGCCCGGCGGCGACGCCCCACGGGTGCGACCAGAAGTTCGGCGCGGGGGTGTCGGGGAAAGCCGGGGCCTGCCCCGTCAGGTCGTAGATGACGTTGGCGCGGACGAACATCTGCTGCTTCTGAGTCAGGTTCGCGTCGAAGCGCGCCACGTGGGAGTTGAGCTTGACCGGGGTCGGCGCGTTGAAGCGGAAGCCGCCGGTGTTCAGGCAGCGGTCGCCGACGTTACAGTCGTTGGCCGGGTACTTGGCGGCGGCGGCGGCCAGCGCCGAGACCGCCGCCGGGTCGACCCCGCCGAGCGAGGGGAAGATCGTCGCGAGGTCGGCTGCCGTGAGGGTCGTGATCCCCCCCGCGGCGTTCGTAAAGCGCACCTCGCCGCGCCCCAAGCTCGCCGTCGGGACGGTGCGCACCACGTTGGTCTGGGTGACCCGGCGCTCGCCCTCGAAGCTGTAGAAGAAGAACGCGCGATCTTTAACGACGGGGCCGCCGACCCCGCCGCCGAAGTTATTCCGGATGAGGGTCGGGCGCGCGACGCCGGAGCGGTTGGCGAAGAAATCGTTGGCCGACAGGACGGTCGGGCGGTGGAACCAGAAGCCGCTGCCGTGGAGGTCGTTCGTCCCGCTCTTGGTCACAATCGAGACCTGCGCGCCGGAGGAGCGACCCTGCGACGCGTTGGGGTTCGACGTGGTGACGCGGAACTCCTCGATGGCCTCGGAGTTCAGGCGCAGGACCGTGTTGTTGGTCGGCACCTGCGCGTTGAGATCGTCCGTCACGCTGCCGATCGTGTTCGTCTGCTGCTCGTTGATGTCCACGCCGTCGAGCGTGATGTTCGACTGGTCGGCGCGCGCGCCCGTGACGTAGCCGCCGCGCGTCACCCCCGGCTGCAGGGTGAGCAGGCTCGGGATGCTGCGCCCGCTGATCGGCAACTGCGTGACCTGTTTGTTCACGAAGACGTTGCCGAGGCTGGCGTCCTCCTTGTTGAGCAGCAGCTCGCCCGGCCCCGCGTTGATCGTGACGCTGTCGCTCAGGGCTCCCACCTCCAACTGCACCTCGACGGGCGTCGGCTTGGAGACGAGGGCGTGCACGCCGTTGACGGTGGCCTTCTTAAAGCCCGTCGCCTCGACCGTCAGGTTGTAGTCGCCGGGCTGGACGAAGTCGAACACGTAGGTGCCGTTCTCGCCGGAAGTCGCCGTCCGGGTGGTCCCCGTGCCGACGCCGACGAGCGTGACGGTCGCGCCCGCCACGGCGTTGCCCTGCGGGTCGGTGATCGTCCCGCGCACGCTCGACGTGCCGCTCTGCGCGCGGGCGGCGACGAAGCAGGAGGCGAGGAGAAGGAAGCCGCAGGAGATGAGCGTCAGGCTGCGGCTCGTGGTGGGTCTCTCTCTGTTCATGTGCTCCTCCGAAGGGTGAGCCGCCGCGGGGGCGCGCGCGTTAGAGGCGTGCCCCGCGGCGGGCAGGGGTTGTAGTAGTCGCGCCCGCGACCGCGAGACCCCGGGGCTCGCTTTCCCGAAGCCTCGCCCGCTTCCGGCGTGCGCGCGGCGCGCCCCCCCGGGGAACCGGGACGGCGCGTGCCGCCGCGCGTCTTGGGCGCGTGGGCGTGTCTCGACGGACGTTGTGCTGGTTGTTAAAGACGACCGACTGCGAACCGAGAAAGAAAGCGGGGGCGGCGTGGCCGCCTTAAATAAAGTGCGTGAAAAGGACTAGCGAGTGATGCGCCGGAAGAGGAGTCGCGACGCCCGAACGTATGAATCAGGTATTAAGGTTTGTGGGCGACTTGTTAAGACCCGCGGGCGACGCGCGCATTATCCATAAAAACGCGCGCCATTGCAAAACTTTTATCGCGCCGCCCGCGGCCCGGCGGCGGGTCGTGGCCGCGCCTCACTCGACGTTGTCGAGCAGGTGCCCCATCTTCTCTTTCTTGGTGCGCATGTAGTGCACGGAGTCGCCGGCGGGCTCGACCTCGTGCGCGACGCGCTCGACGATCTGGAAGCCCGCGTCTTCGAGCGCGGCGAGCTTGAGCGGGTTGTTCGACAGCAGGCGCACGCGGCACAGGCCGAGATCGAAGAGTATCTCGGCGCACTGGCGGTACTCGCGCAGATCGACGGCGAGGCCGAGCCGCTCGTTGGCCTCGACCGTGTCCGCGCCCTCGTCCTGCAAGGCGTAGGCGCGAATCTTGTTGATGATGCCGATGCCGCGCCCCTCCTGCAGTTGGTAGACGACCGCGCCGCGCCCCTCCTCCTCGATCAGTTCGAGAGCGCGGTGGAGCTGCTGCCCGCAGTCGCACTTGAGCGAGCCGAACACGTCGCCCGTCAGGCACTGCGAGTGGACGCGGACGAGCGTCGGGACGTCGGCCCGCATCTCGCCCTTGAAGATGCAGACGAACTCCTCGGTCGAGATGAGCGAGCGGTAGCCCGCGATCTTGAAGTCGCCGTAGGCCGTGGGCAGGCGCGCGACCGACACGCGCTCGACCGTCAGCGTCTCCGGCGCGCACGGCGAGGCCGGTCGCCGCTTCTCGCCCGCGGTTGCCGATTGATTGCAGGATGACATTTTGAAAACTCCTGAGACCCACGGCCCGACTCGCGCGCGGGATGTGGCGCGGGCCGGTCGGATAAGGATTCGCCCGGACTCTCGTTTGTTCGTCTCGCCGAAATTATAGTGGCACGCGACGCCGCGCGACAAGACGGCCCGCCGCGGCCCGCGCCGCGTTTCCTTTGTCTCAGCTTCGCCGCGGGGGTTAAGATTGCCCCGCGGAAGGGAGACCGTCCCGCGCGCCCCTCCCCGGCGGCGCGGGACCGAACCGAGAAGCCGGATCATGTCGGGCGAAGAGAGAACCCAGACCGAGCCCCTGTCAGCTCGCGCGGCGCACGAGCGCAGGCCCGCGCTCGTCTTCATGCGCGGCGAACAGCTCGCCGCGCCGATCCCTCTGGAGCGCGACGAGGTGACGCTCGGGCGCGCGCTCGAAGCCGACGTGCGCGTCAACGACGCGCGCGCCTCGCGCCTCCACGCGCGCATCATCACCGAGCGCGACGCCGAGACCGGCGTCGCCACCTACCGCGTCGCAGACCTCGGCTCGACCAACGGCACGCTCCTCAACGGCGAGCCCGTCACCGACTCGGTCTTACGCGACGGCGACAAGCTGACCATCGGCGAGCACCTCATCCGCTTCGAGCTTCTGGACGACATCGACCGCGAGTTCCAGCGGCAGATTCACCGGCTGCTCGCGCACGACGAGCTGACCGGACTCCTGACCAGCAAGTCTTTCTTCACCGAGCTGCGGCGCGAGTCGGCCCGCGCCGCGCAGGACGGGCGTCAGTTCTGCGTCCTGATGATGGACCTCGATCACTTCAAGCTCGTGAACGACACCTACGGGCACCTCGTCGGCAGCCGGACGTTGGAAGACGTCGGGCAGCTCATCACGAAGGCGCTGCGCGCGGGCGACGTGGCGGCGCGCTTCGGCGGGGAGGAGTTCGCCGCGTTCCTCTTGGACGCCGACTGCGCGCAGGCGCTCGTCGCCGCGGATCGGGTGCGCCGCGCCGTCGCCTCGCACGCCTTCGCCGCGTCGCGGCGCGGGGCGAGCGCGTCGGGCGACGGCGGCGACGCGACGTTCCGCATCACGATCTCGATAGGCGTCGCCGCCTTCCCCGAAGACGCGCGCGATCCGATCGAGTTGATCGAGCTGGCCGACACGGCGCTCTACCACGCCAAGCATCAGGGGCGTAACCGCGTCAGCGCGTTCTGCTACTCGGACGGGCGCACCGCCGCCGACGGGCGGCGCACGCCGCCGCCGCGCCGCGCCGGCGCGGTCGAGGAGGGCGAGGCGTAAGGATGGGCGACAAAAAGTGCGCGGCGTGCGGCTCGGCCCGGGCGGAGGGAACGGAAGTCTGCCCCGACTGCGGCGGCGTGGGGCGGGCCGGCGGCGGCGACGAAACTGATCGGGGCGTCGCCGCGAACCTTTCGGCGCGGGGGCCGGAGGAGTTGGCCGGGCGCGACGGAGCGGATTCGCCGGGCGTGTGGAAGGGGGCCGGCGCGGGGATGTTGACGGCTGTCGCGTTCGGGCTCGGCGGCTTCCTCATGATGCACGACCACACGGGCTCGATGGGGGGCGTGCTCTTCGTGCTGCTCCCCGCGGCTGCCGGGTTCGCCGCCGCCGCCGTCGCGCCGCGCGCGAAGCTGGCCGCCGCCTCGATCCTCGTCGCGCTGGGCATCTGCCTCGGCACCCTGCTGGTCACGAGGGCGGAGGGCGTGGTCTGCGTCGTGACGGCGTCGCCGCTGATCTTGGTGGGCGTCTTCATCGGGGCGATCTTCGGTAATCTCTTCCGGGAGCAGGTCATCCGGAAGTCGAACTCGCCGCGAACCTTCGAGGCGAGCGTCCTCGTCCTCGCCCCGCTGCTCCTGCTCGGGGCCGACGCCGCCGAGCGGCCCTTCCGCCGCGTCGTGCGCGAGGAGACGTTCGTCACCTCGGTCGCGCTCGACGCGCCGCCCGCAGCGGTCTGGGAGAAGATCAAAAACGTCGAGAGCCTAAGCGGCGACAAACCTTTCCTGTTGAAGATCGGTCTGCCCGTGCCCGTGAGCTGCCGGACCGAGGGCGAGGGCGTCGGGCGCAAGCGCACCTGCTACTTCGACGACGGATACATCGAGGAGCGCGTCACCGAATGGCAGCCGCCCTCTTCGATGAAACTCGACATCACGGAATCGACGCTCCCCGGTCGGCACTGGCTGAAGTTCAGGAACGCCTCCTACGAGCTGCGGCGCGAGGCCGACGGGCGCACGCTCCTCGTCCGGCAGACGACCATCACCTCGCGCCTCCACCCCGCGTGGTACTGGCGACCGCTCGAAAACATGGGCGTGCAGGCGGAGCACGGCTACCTGTTCGCAGACCTCGCCGCGAGGTTCGCGAAAAAATAGTCAGAGGGCGTTGCGAATCAAGGAGGTGTCCTGATTTGATTTTTTCTCTGTGCCCCCTCTGTGAACTCTGTGACTCCGTGGTGAGTGCTTAAGTCTCTCGCCTCACCACAGAGTCACGGAGAACACGGAGGGCGCACAGAGAAATGCTGTAACCAAGACACTACTCGAATCAACTTTATGTGTACGCGCCGCCGCGCCTCTGCTATCATGCAGCCGCCTTAACCCCGTAGTTCCCCGAACTGAATTAAGCCCCCGCTGCCCGTCGAATTTCCCTAGACCGCCGCGCGCCGAGACGCGCCGAGGTGTCCATCATGTCGGAGAAAAAGACGCCCGGGCTCGTCAAGCTCGTCGTCCCCGCGATCCTCTGCGCGCTCGCTGCGGCGGGAGTCGCCGGCGCGCAGACGAGTCGGGGCCACGCGCGCGCCGCCAGACGGCAGGCCACGCGCCCGCGGACGACCTCGCGCGACGCCGCGCCCGCGCGGACGACCGAACAGACGCCCGCGCCTTCATCTGCGACCGAACAGACGCCCGCCGCGTCGCCGTCCGTGCCGGAGGGCGACGCCGATCTCGTCATCACCGCGAACGTCACGGCGAAGGAGTTGAAGTTCGACGCCGTGCCGAACGCGAACGTGGAGTTCCCCGGACAGCCGCGGCGCGACACCGAGTGGAGCGCCGAGCGCACGAACCTGCCGCCGCAAGTAGAGCCCGGCGTCACCTACCGCGACATCGGCATCCGCCTCAAGATCGTCAGCCGCTTCGCCGACATCGAGCGCATCGTCGCCGAAGCCCTCGGCGAGATACCGACGACGGACGACGCCGCGCCGCACCCCGCGCCGCCCCCGCAGGCGAGCGGCACGCCTTTGGCCGCCGACCGTTCGACGCAGCCGACCGCCGCCGCCGCGCGCGACGACTCTCGGCCAGCCGCGCCGCGCGCGCACGCCGCGCGATCAGCGGCGGCGTCCCGCAAGGCGCGTGCGCGCGCGGCGGGGAGGTCGAGATGAGGCCCTGCGGGTTGGCCGCGTCGGCGCGCGTCTCGGCGGCGGCGATCCTGTGCGTCGCCGCGTGCGCCGTCGCGTGCGCGGCGCAGGCGCGCGCTCCGCGGCGACAACATTCCGCCGCGCGGCGGCAAACCGCGGCGCAGTCTCGCGCGCAGACGCGCGCGGGCGGCGAGGCGCGCGGTGAGGCGGACGAGGATTTCGATCTGAACATCGCCGAGCGGCGCATCACCGAGCCGGACTTCTTCGCCTCGACCGAAGTGTCCGCGGGCGACGCGGCGGCGCGCGGCCTCGACCTGCGCGTCGGGGTGGCGGTCGGGGCCGAGAGGATCGACGTGCTGCTCAGGAACGTGCGCGGCCACGTCCGCTTCCGCGCCTCGCTCGACGCGCTGCGCCGCGTGCTCGACGCGCGGCGCGCGGCACAGCCGGCCAACGACGCGCCGCCCCCGGTCGTGCCTTGAGTGGTTCGTGACCTCGAACCGCGTGAGACTGAAAATTCCGTGAGACGGAGAACCTGAGTGAGGCCGCGCCCGCGCGTCCGTCCCGCACGAACTTCAAAGAGGATGGCCGCGGCGCAGTGTCAAACTTCTTCGGAGGAGAATGCTCGTGACAAAAATGCTCAAACTCGTCCTCGCCACGCTCGCCCTCGCCGCGCCGCTCGCCGCGCGCGCCGCGGCGCAGACGCCCACGCCCTCGCCCGATGAGAGTACGCTCTCGCGCGGCGACGACAACGCCTCGATCACGGGCCGCTTCACGGGGACGCGCGCCGCGCAGCAGCCCGCCACGCGCCCGTCGCCCGCGCCGACCGTGCGCCCGCTCTCGCAGGAAGACTTGCAGCGGCAGCGCGACGCGAGCGCGCGACGGCAGCGCGAGGCCGCGTCGGGCGACCCCGACGTTTTGCTCGACGTGCCGAACCTCTCGGTCGACGAGATCACGCTCGAAGTCGAGAACCTGCGCGCGAAAGTCTCGCTCGACGCGCGACTCGCCAACCTGCTCGCGCTGACGGCGGGCGCGGACGCGAGCATCGACAAGGTGAAGCTGACCATCAAGGGCGTGCGCGCGGAGGTCTTGTTGAAAGTCAGGCTCGACAACGTCGCCGCGATCATCGACCGCACGCTGACCACCATCGACCGCAACCCGCAGATACTCGAACGGCTCCTGCAATCGGTCGATAACACGGTCGGGACGGTCGGCGGCGTGGCGAACACCGCGCTCCAGCCGGGCGGCGTCGTCGGCCAGACTTTGAACAACGTGACGCAGCCGGGCGGGCTCCTCAGCCAGACCGTCAACACGCTCGGCCAGACCTTGCAGCGCACGGTCGACCGCACGGGCAACATCGTCGAGCGCACGCTCGACACGGCGGGCGGCGTCGTCAGCCAGCGCGTCGTCGGCAGCGTCCTCGACCTGACGCGCGTGAGCGAGACGACGAACGCCGCGGGCCAGACCGTCCGGCGCGTGCGCGACGCGGGCGGCGCGATCATCGATCTCACGCTCGACGCGGCGGGCAAGGTCATCAGCTCGCGCGTCGTCAGCCAAGCGACCGGCACGCCGCGACCGTAAACAGAATGCGGGCGTGCGGGCGTGCGGATTAGAAGACAAGTCGTCTTTTCAATCCGCACGCCCGCACGCCCGCATTCCGCACGCCCGCATTCCGCAATCGAAACCTCCTCCCGCCTTCACGAAATTTACGCAACTTTTGCCCGCCGCGGCGCGTGTAAACGCTTCGCGCGCGGCGACTTTTGCGCCCGCCGCGCGTCGGTTGCGCGCCCGCCGCGCGAGGGGTTATGCTCAGGGCTTTGGATCGCATGACGCCGCGCGACTACCGGCGGCGCGGGCGAGACCCGGACGGTAAAAGTGATCGAAAACCTCAACCTTGCGAGCCGGCCCTTCCGCAACCGCACGCTGCCGTGGACGGTGGCGGTCGTCGTCGCGCTTGTCTCGGTCGCCGCGCTCGCCTTCACGCTCAGCCAGTGGCGCGAGACGCGCGCGCGCGCGCTCGCCGTCGAGCGCGACGTGCAGGGCTTGCGCGCCGAGTCCGATCAGCTCAGGCGGCAGGCGGGCGAGATCAACGGGCAGCTCACCGACGAGCAGCGGCGCACGCTCGACGCGGCGCACCTCATCGTCGACCGCAGGAACTTTTCGTGGTCGCGCCTGCTGGCCGACCTTGAGACGACGCTGCCGCAGGGCGTGCGCGTCTCGCGCATCACCGTGCGCGACATCAACGGGAGCGGCGGGCGGGCGCGCGCCGAGCTGGAGCTGGCCGTCCTCGCGCGCACCGCCCCCGACGTGACGAACATGATCGGCGAGATGGCGGGCTCCGGCATCTTCTCCGCAGACCTGCTCACGCAGAGCCAAGCGCCGAAGGGCGAGGCGGGCATCGAGGCGACCATGCGCGTGCGCTACACGCCCCCCGCCGGTCGCCCCGCCGGCCCCGACGCCAGAGACAACGCGGCTGAGCGTCGCGACGCTCAGCCCGGCGGCGCGCCGCGCGCGACCGCGCACGCGGGGGCCGAGCGGTGAGGCGCGAAGAGCACACGACTGACGCGAGCGTGGCGCGCGTCGGCGCGGGCGGCAAAGCGCCCGCCGCCGTGGGCCGCGCCGGTCAGGTCGCCGAGCGGCTCGCGCGCTTCCGCGGCTCGCGCCGCACGAGTTTCCTCGGCGTGCCCGAAGTCGTCGCGCTCGCCGTGGCCGCGGCGCTGCTCGCCGTGGCCTTCGCCGCGTACTTCCTGATGCTCGTGCCCGAACGCTCGCGCCTCGCCGCCTCGGAGCGCGAGCGGCAGCAGTTGCAGGCGCAGATTCGCTCCGCGGGCGAGAGCCGCGAGCACGAGCGCAGCACCGGCGACGCGGTCTCGCGCATCCTCCAGAGCCTCACGCGCTTCGAGTCCGAGGCGCTCGACGCGCGCGGGGCGGGCGACAAGCAGTTGTACGAAGAGTTGAACCAGAAGGTCGCGCGCAACGGCCTCGCGCGGGCGCAGTTCACCTTCGTCTATCAGGACGACGCGCAGGCGGGCGCGAACCAGTCGTCGCAGCAGCGCGCCGCCGGGAACCTCGCGGGCTCGGCGCGACGCCGGCAGAACGTCTTCCCCTCGACCGACATCAGCCTCAGCATCGAGGGCAACTACGCGAGCCTGCGCCGCTTCATCCGCGACGTCGAGTCGAGCCGCCGCTTCGTCGTCATCAACGGCGTGCAGCTCGAAGGCGTCAACGACACGGGCGCGGACGCCGCCAAGCGCGGCGCGCTCGTCTCCCTCCGGCTCGACATGTCGGCCTACTTCCGCCCCGCGGGCGCGACGTTCGCGACGACGGACGCGGGCGGCGCAACCGCCGCGCGCCAAGCGACATCACAGTAGCCGTTACCGGGGGCGCGGGAGGTTTTCGTCATGGCACTTTTTCAAGGCAGGGCACGCTCCGAGCAGTACAAGTTGGCCGCCGCGCTCCTGCTCCCGCTCATCGCCCTCGTGCTCATCCTCCGGATGTTCTTCGCGTCCGACCCGCCGCGGCCCGCGGCGAACCGCAACACGAACCGCAACACGAACCAGCGCACCGCACTCGCGTCGCCCGCGGGGGCGGCCACCGACGTGCCGGACGGCAACGGGATCGAGATGCCGAGCGAGGTGCCCCCCGTCACCGGCGCTTCGTACGCGCCCGACCCTTCGCGCAACATCTTCGCCTACTACGTCAAGCCGACGCCGACCCCTGGGAGCGTCGTCCCGCAGGAGACGCCGACGCCGACGCCGACCCCCCCGCCGCCGCTCACGCTCGGCTCGCTCCAGCCCGCCAACGTCTACGCGCGCAGCGGCGACTTCACGCTCGAAGTCACCGGCGACAAGTTCACGCCTCAGACGCGCATCTACGTCGAGGGGCAGGAGTTCCCGACCACCTTCAAGAGCGCGCAGCAGCTCTCGGCGCGAATCCCCGCCGCGCTCATCCAGTCGCCCGGCGCGCGCGCCGTGATGGTGCGCACGCCCGACAGCTCGCTCTACTCGAACGGCGCGAGCGTCAACGTCATGCCCGCGCCGACGCCGCAGTTCACCTTCATCGGCATCTTCGGCACGAAGCGTTACGTCGACAAGGCGATCCTCAAGCCGACGGTCGGCAACGACCTGCTCACCGTGCAGCGCGGCGACATCGTGGGCGGTCGCTTCAAAGTCACCAGCATCTCCGAGCGCACCGTCGATCTCGTCGACACCCAACTGAACATCAAGCACTCGATCTCGTACAGCGACGCGAAGGGCGCGGTCGGCGCGGCCCCGCGCTTCCCGCAGCCGCCCGCGGCCACCGACGACGATGACGAACCTTAAACGCCACCCGACAGTCGGCCCTCGCGCGGGCGAGCGCGGCTACGCGCTCGTCGCGCTGATCGCCGTCTGCACGATCCTCGCCCTCGCCCTCACCGCCGTCGCCCCGCGCCTCGCGCAGCAGGCGCAGCGCGAGCGCGAGAAGGAGTCGATCGCGCGCGGCGAGGAGGTGGTCGAGGCCATCGCCGCCTACACGGCGACGATGGGCAGGCTCCCCAACAGCATGGACGATCTCGTCAAGGGCATCACCCCGCCCGGCTCGATCAAGACGATCTACATCCTGCGCCGCGAGGCCGCGCACGATCCGCTCTCGTCGAGCGGGGAGTGGAAGCTCGTCCACGCGAACGACCGGGCCTTCATCGACTTTCAGGTCGCCGTGGCGAAGTACAGCGGCGGCGCGCTGCCGCCACAGATGATCTACAAGGGCTTCACGCCGCCCCCGGCCACCGTGACGGGGATCATCGACCTCAAGAAGGAAGAGGAAGCGCCCGGCGGCGAGGACAACGAACCGAACACGTCGGGGCCTTTCATCGGAGTCGTCAGCCGCAGCCGCCGCAAGTCCGTCCTCGCCTACTACGGCATCGAGCGTCACGACCGCTGGATCTTCACGCCCGCCTACCGCTGACGAGCGCACGCGCGGGCGACAGCCTCACGACCCGTCCGCGCGACGCGCGCGCACGCCCTTCAACTCGTCGCACCGTGCCCGTCCCCGCGCACGCACCCTCTCACCCTCGTTCGGCCCGCACGAACTCTCTCTCGCCGCCGCCGGGCGTCGGCGCTCGCGCCGCGCGACGACTACGATCACACTTCGCGCACCGCGGCGCGCTAAAATTTCCGCGGCGCGAAAAATAAAAGTGTTGACATCGCTGCGCATTGTGTTTATAAGTCCAATATGTTGTGCGCCGTTTAGCATAGACCACAAGTTAAAAATCAGCACAGCATCTTGTGGTCACAACCAAGTCAAACTGAAAAGGAGCAACACGACTTATGGCAACAAAGAAAGCTGGTGGCAAGAAGGGTGGAGCGAAGAAGGGTGGCGGCGGCGGCGGCTCGAAGAAGGGCGGCGCGAAGAAGGGCGGCGCGAAGAAGCGCTAAGAGTAGTTAAACCAGGCAAGGTAGCTCAACGGCAACCTCAACTGGCGCACACAAAACTCTGCGGTCTGCATAGACCATTCAAATCGGACGGCGAAGCTCACGAAGCGCGCCGTCCAATTTCTTTTATAGCTGTTAGCGATTAGCTGTTAGCTGTTAGCCAAGCAGGAGGGGCGCACGGTAGTTTGATCGACGTGCCATCATTCCTTGTCCTAGCTAACAGCTAACAGCTAACAGCTAATCAATCGCTAACAGCTAATCGCTAGTCGCCTCCTTATGATTCGCGTCGCCCTCGTCGAGCCCGAGATACCGCCGAACACGGGCAACGTCGCGCGGCTGTGCGCGGCGACGCGCGTGCCGCTGCACGTGGTCGGCGTCGCGGGCTTCCGCCTCGACGACCGCGCCGCGCGCCGCGCCGGGCTCGACTACTGGCCGGAGGTCGAGCTGCACCGCGACCGCGACATGGAGGCGCTGCGCGAGTCGCTCCCCGCGGCGCGCTTCGTCTACCTCACGACCAAAGCCCCGCGCGCGCACACGGACTGGCGCTACACGACCGACGACTGCCTCGTCTTCGGTCGGGAGACGCGCGGCCTGCCCGAAGAACTGCTGCGCGCGCACTGGGAGAATTGCGTCCGCATTCCCGTGCTCAACCCGAGAGTCCGGAGCCTCAACCTCGCCACCGCCGTCGCCGTCGTGCTCTACGAGGCGCTGCGCCAGACCGGCGCGTTTTAAGCCAAAAAGCCGCGAAAAACGGGCCCGCCGCGGGTCGCCCCGGGCCCGCGCGCCGTCCGCCCCGGCGCGAGCTTACCGCCGCCCGCGCTCAGCTTTTCGCGCCCGCACGTGTTATCATTTCCGTTTCCGAAACGCGCCCCTAAACGCGCCTTTCTAATCCGTGCAGAGGGACTATGACCGAAGAGAGAAGAGACGTTCGCAACATCGCCATCATCGCCCACGTCGATCACGGGAAGACGACGCTCGTGGACGCGATGCTCAAGCAGGCCGGGACCTACCGCGAGAACGAGCACATCATCGATCGCGTGATGGACTCGATGGACTTGGAGCGCGAGCGCGGCATCACGATCATGGCGAAGAACACCTCCGTCAGGTACGGCGACTACAAGATCAACATCCTCGACACGCCGGGGCACGCCGACTTCGGCGGCGAGGTCGAGCGCGTGCTGAAGATGGTTGACGGCGTGATGCTGCTGGTGGACGCCGCCGAGGGCTGCCTGCCGCAGACGCGCTTCGTGCTGCGCAAGGCTCTGGAGCTGCGCCTGCCCGTGATCGCGGTTGTCAACAAGATCGATCGGCAGGACGCGCGCCCCGCCGAGGTGGTCGACGAAATCTACGAGCTGTTCTTAGACCTCGACGCCACGGACGCGCAGATCGAGTTCCCGATCCTCTACGCCGTCTCGCGCGAAGGCGTGGCGAAGAAGAGTCTGGACGACGACTCGAAAACTTTGCGCCCGCTCTTCGATCAGATCGTCGAGACGATCCCCGCGCCGCGCGCGCTGCGCGACGACTCGCTGCAACTGCTCGTCGCCAACCTCGACTACAACGAGTACGTGGGCCGCCTCGCCATCGGTCGCATCTTCTCCGGCGAGATCAAGGTGGGCGACACGGTCGCCATCGTCCGGCACGACGGCGCGACCGCCAAGACGCGCGTCTCGCAGCTCTACGCCTTCGAGGGCCTGAAGCGCGCGCCCATCGAGCGCGCGTCCTTCGGCGAGATCGTCGCGCTCGCCGGGATCGACGAGATCGAGATCGGCGAGACGGTGACGAGCGTCGAGAACCCGAAGCCGCTGCCCGTCATCGCCGTCGACGAGCCGACCATCTCGATGATCTTCGGCGTCAACAACTCGCCCTTCTCGGGCCGCGAGGGCAAGTACGTCACGTCGCGCCAGATCATGGAGCGGCTGGAGCGCGAGGTGCTCGGCAACGTCGCCATCCGCGTCGAGCCGACGGAGTCGCCCGATCAGTTCAAGGTCTCGGGGCGCGGCGAGCTGCAGCTCGCGATCCTGATCGAGATGATGCGTAGAGAAGGCTACGAGCTGCAGGTCTCGAAGCCCGAAGTGATCACGCACGTCAAGGACGGCGTGACCTACGAGCCGATAGAACTCGTCGTCATCGACTGCCCCGAAGAGTTCATCGGCGTCGTCACCGAGGCGATGGGGCGGCGCAAGGGGCAGATGACGAAGATGGTCAACCACGGCACGGGGCGCGTCCGCATGGAGTTCGAGACGCCCTCGCGCGGCCTGATCGGCTTCCGCAACGAGTTCCTCACCGAGACGAAGGGGACGGGGCTGCTGAACACGCTCTTTCTGCGGTGGGGCGAGTGGCAGGGGGCGATGCGCGGTCGCTCGACGGGCTCGCTCATCGCCGACCGCACGGGCGAGGCGACGACTTACGCGCTCTTCAACCTGCAGGAGCGCGGCACGATGTTCATCCGCCCGCAGACGCGCGTCTACGAGGGCATGGTCGTCGGCGAGAACGCCCGCGCCGTCGATCTGGACGTGAACATCATCAAGGAGAAGAAGCTGACGAACATGCGCGCCGCCTCGGCTGACGACGCGATGCGGCTCGTGCCCGCCAAGGAGCTCTCGCTCGAACAGTCTCTGGAGTTCATCGCCGACGACGAGCTGGTCGAGGTCACGCCCCAGTCGATCCGCCTGCGCAAGCGCGTGCTCGCGTCGAACCTGCGACCGAAGAAGAAGGAGTGATCCCCCGCCGGGGCGCTACCCCATCGGGGCGAACTGCAACGACGATATCTCGTCGTTGAAAGTCCTCTTCTGCGAGTCCGCGTGAACGGGGACGACGATTTTAAACTCGCTGCCGAACGCGCCCGACGGCTCGCACGCGTCGCCCGCCGGGGTCGTGCCGTCCACGGCCCCGAGGTCGCGGACGGCGGCGACCGCCGTCGGCCCGACCTTCAACTGGAAGACGCCCTGCTGCCCGCCCTCGCGGAAGGCCAGCTCCTTCGGCTTGTGAAAGAGCGCGGCGCGCCCCGGCGGGCCGAGCAGGACGATGGAGCTGATCACGTCCTCGAACGATTCGTACCAGACTTTGAAGACGCCGGGGTTGCGCGGCACCCACCAGATGTCGGCGATCTTGTCGGCCCTGACGGTCGACAGCCTGCCCGTCGGGGCGAGCCTGATGTAGCCGAGCACGGTGTTGATGTGTTCGAGCGTCTTGTGGAACGGGATTACTCCCCCGACGGGGTTGCCGTCGATAACACTGGGGAAGACGGCTTCGAGGTTACTGAGGACGAGCTGCGCCGCGAGCAGCGGCGCGGCGAGTTTGTCCAGACCCCTGACCTCCGACAGTAGTGGCAAAACTATTAAGGCCGCGCCCGGAGAGTTCGGCCTGTCCATCGCGTGCTCGGTCACGGCGAGGACGGTGGGAATCTCCACCCTCGGCATGGCGACGGTGATCTGCGGCAGGGTGCGTTCCGCCAGTTTCGGCGGCTCCGGGTTCTGCGGCGTGGGCGCGGTCTGGTAGACGACGACGTGGCAGGAGATGCGGCGCTGCGCGACCGTGTCCGAACTCGGGCTGTACTCGACGAAGTCCGGCAGGAAAGTCAGGGCGGGGAGGCTGCTCGTTAGTTCCGTGCCTTCGAGCAGGTAGAAGTCCACGCCGGGGGCCAGCGCCCGCCCGTTCTCGTCCTCGATCTTCCACGTCACCTCGACGTGGGGCTTTACCTCCAGGATGCGGCGCGTGACGGGGACGACGAAGTTTCCCGCCGCGTCCGCCGGGACTGCCGTCCTCAGCGTGGTCGTGACCGTGCCGGTCAACCTGTCGCGCAGGCCGATCCCGCCGCTCAGCTTTTCGAACTGGCCGGTGACGCCCGCGACCTTGCCCACGAGCCCCTTGATCAGAGAGCTGATGGCCGTGTAGGTGAGCAAGCCCGAGGCGACGCCGGTCGGGGACGCGTACGGCAGGCCCCGCGCGGGCGCGACGCCCGTGTCGACGTGGGAGGCGAGCAGATCGGCGGTCGGGTTGTATTCGACATCTTTAAGGACGACTTCGAGATTGGCCCTCCCCAACTCGACGGGCGGGCTGGCGGGCAGGGTCTCGGCATTGAGATCGATTTTGAACAGGCCGGTCGCGTCGCCCTCCGGCGGCTTCAAACTCGAAGCGACGTCGGTGAGGCTGAGCGTGAGCTTGAGCCGGTCGAATAAATTTTTGAGATCGAGTTTGGCGAGCGTCTGTTCCTGCGTCAACAAGTCGAAGACGCTTACGTCCGGGCTGATGCGCGGCTTGACGACCTCGCCCGCGCTGATGGTCGCGGGCAGCCCGGCGATGCTCAGGGAGTCCAAGATGTCGCGCAACGCCTGCGGCACGTCCGGCGGGATGTCCATGTCCTTTCCTCCTCTTCTGTCGATCAGAAACGTCTGCCGCGCCCACGTCAGAGGGGCTGCGTCGCGTGCGGCAGTCCCAGCGTGAAGCCGTCCACCGCGCCGAGGCGCACGCGCCACATCATGCCGCCCTGCGCGGGGATCGGGTCGCCGCCGGGGTGGTAGACGCGCGCGCTGCGCAGGTGGATGAAGTAGGGCTGGGCGTGCGCGGAATGTTCGTCAACCTCTTCCGCCTTGCTGGCGGCGGCGGCGAACCGCCTGAACAGTGCTTCGAGTTGCGCCGCCGCGCCCGCGCCGGGCGAGCCGGGCGGGGCGTTGCCCGCGGTCTGCCCGGCGAGTTCTTCAAAATACTCTTGGGCGGCAATCAACTCCCCGGCGATGAGGAGGCCGCCGACGCTCAAGGTGACGGCGGGGCGCTGCCCGGCCTTCCTCGCCGTCGTCAAAAGGCTGGGGAGAAACCAGTCCGTGTCGCCTGACTTCGCCTGCGGTGGGTTGTCTTTTTCCATGCCGTGCTCCGTTCGAGGTGTGTAGGTCGCGAGCCCGGCGCGCGTGAGAGGGGACGGCTGCGCCGGTTGGGCCGGTTGAGTTTCCGGCGGGGGCGACTTCGGCGCGCCGATTCTACAACACAGGGGCGGAGCAAGTCGCCCCGGGAATGGCACGCGCCGGGGCCGCGCCCGCGGCGTCGGGGCCTCTGGGCGGTTCAGTCCGAACGCCGGCGCGGACCGCCGCCCGGCGTGAGTTCGCCGGTCTCGCCCCCGTCCTCTTCGGGCTTGTAAACCTCGTAGCCGGTCGCGTCGTCGTAGTAGTAATCGCCCGGCTCGCGCGCTCTCTCTCGTTGCGGCGGCGGGTCGGGTTTTGGTGTATCATCCGGCGCACGCTCTTTCATCGAAGTCCTCCCGCCGCGAAAATCCGTCGTCCGCGACTTTCGCGCGCGGGCCGAATGTTAGCCCCGTCGAACCCCTGAAGTAAAAAGGTGCAGCCGTGAAGAATAGCCAGCCCCGCCGCGCGCTCGGCGCGTTGTGCGTCGCCCTCCTGCTCGTCCCGCACGCCGGGCTCGCGCAGCAAACGCAGCCCGCGAAGAAGTTTGAGCTGACCGTGGACAGCATCATGCGCGGGCCCGCGCTCGTCGGCTACGAGCCCGCGGGCGTGCGTTGGTCGCAGGACAGCCGGAAAGTTTATTTCCGCTGGAAGCAGGCGACCGAGCCGCGGCTCAAGGAGCCGGACTTGTACGTCGTCAACCGCGACGGCACCGGCCTGCGGAAGATGACGGAGGAGGAGGCGCGGCTCGCGCCGCCCGCGAGCGGCGAGCTGTCGAAGGACAAGACGCAGACGGTGTTTGCCGAGGACGGGGACGTTTTCGTCTACGACCACAGGTCGGGCTCGCGCCGCCAGATCACGCGCACGACCGACGCCGAGACCAACCCGCGCTTCACGCGCGATCAGAAAAGCGTCTCCTTCACGCGCGCGGGCAACCTCTACGTGATGTCGCTCGACACGGGCTCGCTCGAACAGTTGACCGACATACGCGCCGCCGGCGCGGGCGGCGCGCCGCCGTCGGCGGCGGGCGGGGGCGGCGGGCAGCGGGGCGGCATCAGCGCGGCGGTCGGCGCGCAGGGCGGCGGCTCGGACAGTCAGGAGACGTTGAAGAGGGAGGAGCGCGAGCTTCTGGAAGCCGTGCGCGAGCGCGCCGAGCAGCGCGAGCGGCAGGAGGCGAGGCGCAAAGAGCGCGAGAAGCGAAAGCCCTTCAACCTGACCGCGGGCCAGTCGGTCTCGAACCTCACGCTCTCGCCTGACGGCACGTTCGTCGTCGCGACGATAGCCGAGCCCGCTTCGGGCGCGCGCAACACCATCGTGCCGAGCTACGTCACCGAGTCGGGCTACACGGAGGACATCCCGGGCCGCACGAAGGTCGGCGACGTGCAGGGCCGCACGCGGCAGGTGATCATCAACGTCGAGACGGGCGACACGAAGCCGGTCGATCACGGGCAGCGCGTCCAGCCCGCGCCGCGCGTGCAGACGAAGACCGAGGCGAACGCCACCGAGCAGACGCAGCGCGAGCGCGGCGACGTGTCGCAGCCCGAGCCGCAGGCCCCGCGCCGCTCGGCTGAGCAGTCGCAGCAGCAGCAGTCGGGGCAGCAGTCGCAGACGCAGCAGCAGTCGGGGCAGCAACAGGGAGCGCAGACGCCGCCGCCGACGCGAACTGAGCGGCAGGGCGAGCAGCAGCGCGACCGCGAGGTGCAGCTCTTCCAACTGCAATGGTCGGACGACGGGCAGCGCGCGGCGATGCTCGCGCGCTCGGCGGACAACAAGGATCGCTGGGTGATGCTGCTCGACCCCGCGACGGGCAAGACGAAAGTGGTCGCCACCGTCCACGACGACGCGTGGGTCGACGGCCCCGGCGCGTTCACGCTCGGCTGGATGCCCGACAACCGGAGCGTCTATTTCATCTCCGAGCGCGACGGGTTCTCGCACCTCTACGCGGTCTCGACCGACGGCGGCGAGCCGCGGCAGTTGACGAGCGGGAACTTCGAAGTCTCCGACGTGCGGCTCTCCGACGACAAGGCGCGCTTCTATTTCACGTCGAGCGAGGGCAGCTTCTTCGAGCGCCACCTCTACACGATGGCGGTGGCGGGCGGCGCGCGCACGCGCCTCACCTCGATGGCCGGCATGAACCAGACGGACATCTCGCCCGACGAGCAGATGCTCGCCGTCGTCCGCTCTTTCAGCAACAAGCCGCCGGAGCTGTACCTCGAACCGGCGACGCCCGGCGCGGAGGCGCGTCAGGTCACGACCTCGCCGCTCCCCGAGTTCTCGACCTACAACTGGATCGATCCGCCCATCGTCGATTTCAAGGCGCGCGACGGCGCGACCGTCTACGGCCACCTGTACAAGCCCGCCAACTGGCGCGGCGGCGCGGCGGTCGTCTTCGTCCACGGCGCGGGCTACTTGCAGAACGTGCACAAGGGTTGGAGCAACTATTACCGCGAGTACATGTTCCACCACCTTCTGATGGAGCGCGGCTTCCTCGTCATGGACATCGACTACCGCGGCTCCGCGGGCTACGGGCGCGACTGGCGCACAGGGATATACCGCTTCATGGGCGGGAAGGATTTGACGGATCACGTGGACGCGGTGCGCTACCTCGTCGCGCGGCACGGCGTCGATCCCAAGCGGGTCGGCGTCTACGGCGGCTCGTACGGCGGCTTCATCACGCTGATGGCGATGTTCACCGAGCCCGACGTGTTCGCCGCGGGGGCGGCGCTCCGGCCCGTCACCGACTGGGCGCACTACAACCACCCGTACACGTCGAACATCCTGAACCTCCCGCAGAGTGATCG
The DNA here is from genome assembly GCA_036389335.1 of Pyrinomonadaceae bacterium. Classification (GTDB taxonomy): domain Bacteria; phylum Acidobacteriota; class Blastocatellia; order Pyrinomonadales; family Pyrinomonadaceae; genus JAIVGV01. The sequence goes on from DASVQC010000048.1 coordinate 51,821, forward strand.
CGAGGCTTACGAGCGCAGCTCGCCGATCTACCACGCGGCGGGCCTGAAGGGCGCGCTCCTCATCTGCCACGGCATGGTCGATACGAACGTGAACTTTCAGGACTCGGTGAGGCTCGTGCAGAAACTGATCGAGCTGCGGAAAGAGAACTGGGAGATCGCTCCCTACCCCGTCGAGGATCACTCCTTCGAGCGCGAGACGAGCTGGGCCGACGAGTACAAGCGCATCCTCAAACTGTTTACGGACGTACTACGCCCCGACGCCGGCGTGCCAGCCGCCACGCCGGGCGGCAGGGCGCGCAGACGTTAGTCGAGCCGGAGTCCCTGTCCGGCGTCTATTTGTTCCCGCCGGCCTTCGCCGTGGGCCGCACGAACGCGCACGACGCCGGCACCGCCAGCGCCGTCGGCGTGATCTTCAGCGGCGTCAGGTTGTGCTTCGTGAGCAGGCCGTTGAATCCGACCAGATCAACGCTGAGCATCGTCTTCCACGCGTTCGCCGTCGCGGTGAACTCCTTGCAGCCGGATTCCCACGTGTCAACCCCCGCCTTGGTGGGCGGCATGTCGATGCCGTTCTGCGCGAGCGGCGCGAGGACGGTGTTGAAGAGCCCGTTGATCGAGTAGAAGGCCAGTACGCTGCCGGGGGCGCGTGCGGGGCCGCCGCCGAACCCGCCGCCGCCGCCGCGCGGGGCACGTCCCCCGACGGCCCCTAAAGTCGCCAGCTTCGCGTCGAGCGCGGTCGCGGCCTCGGCGACGTCGGGCGGGAGTGGGCCGCGCGTCATCGAGGCTAGTTGTTCGCGCACCGCAGCCACTTCCTCGTTGGCGTCGTAGCTGTCCTTCATGCCTTGCCATGCCGCCATCGCCAGTCTGTTCTGTGCCCGCAACGCCGACATGACGCCCGCGCCTTCGCCGACGCGCGGATCGTTGTGCAAGACGAGGGTCTGCGTGTACGTCTGTCCGTCCACCAGCAGCTTGACCGTGTACGCGCCCGGCAGCGCGAGCGGCCCGTGCGGGGCGGGCGTGACTTGTGCCGGCGCGGAGTTCATCTGGTTATTGATGTCGGGGTTGTAGCCGGGCGGGTCGTCGTAGCGCAGATCCCAATTGATGCGGTTGGTCCCGACGTTCGTCGAGAGCGCCCGCTCATCCGGGGGCATCAGCCAATAATCGGGATACGGCGGGCGCTGGTACAGCGGCGGCGGCGTGCTCGTGATCGTCCGCACCAGCTTATTCGCGGAGTCGAAAATCTGTAGCCTGATCTCGCCCGCCGGCTTCCGGCTCAGGTGATAGTAGAGCAGCGCGCCGAAGGGCGGGTTCGGCGCGTGCGGCATCTCGGGGTTCATCGGCTGATCCCAGTTCGAGTTCATACGCGAGCGTATGGCGTCGCCCGGTTTGAACAGATACGCCGGGGCCGCCGCGATCTGCTGAGACTTCGCCGCGACGTCGCGCAGCGGGCTCATGTCGTCGAGCACCCAGAACCCGCGCCCGTAGGTGGCGATCACGAGATCGTTCATGTGATCGTCCGTGTGAAACACCATGTCGCGGATCGACGTGCTCGGCAGGTTCAGACGCAGCGACCGCCAGTGATCGCCGTCGTCGAACGACACGTAGACGGTCGTCTCGGTGCCGGCGAAGAGCAGGCCCTTCTGTCTGGGGTCTTCGCGGATGACGTGTACCTGACTGCCCGTCCGCTCATCGACGGGCAGCCCGTTCACGATGCGCGTCCAGCTCTTGCCGCCGTCGTGCGTGCGGTAGATGTAATGCTGCTCCGCCGCCGCCGGCGCGGGCGCGCCGCGACCGAAGCCGACGTTGGCGAGGGCGTAGGCGGTATTTACGTCGCCGTGCCCGGCTTCGACGGTGACGAAGTTGGCGTTCGGCGGCAGGTCGGCGAAGTTCGTCACGTTGTTCCACGTCTTGCCGCCGTCCATCGTGTTGTAGATCTGTCCGTTGCTGCTGCCCGACCAGACGACGCCCTGTTTGACGGTCGAGAGAGAGAAGTCGGAGATCGAAGGGCGCGGCGTGGGAAAAGGCGTAGGAGTCGCCGCCGGGGTTGACGTCGGTGTCGCCTTGGCGACCGGCGTCGGGGCGGCCACGGGTGTTGGCGCGGGAGCGACGCCGCACTGCGCCATCGGCTGCCCCTTCGGCGCGGTGAGGTCAGGGCTGAACGCTTTCCACGTCTCCGCGCCGTCGCGCGAGACGACGATGCAGTTGTAGCCGACGTACATCGCCCTCGGCTCGAACGCGGTGTCGAACCGTTTCCAGAAGTCGCGTCCCGCGGCGTACAGGTTCGCGTCCGTCCCGAAATTCGGGGCGACGTTGCCCCACTGCCCGGTCGCGAGATCGATCTTGATCATCCCGTTGCCTTGCCCGGCGCCGTACCCGACGCCGTACACGGTGGTGGGCTTGAGCGGGTCGGGCACGACGGTTCCGAACTCGGACGACGGCAGCGGCGACCAATCGACGGTCGTGATCTGACCCTGATCGCTGCGGCTGCGCACCATGATCGCGCCGGTGTCCTGCTGCGACCCCATGACCCAGTACGGGTACCGCGTGTCGGTGCTCAGGTGATAAATCTGCGCGATTGGAATCTGGTAGTAGCCGCTCCAGGTCTGGCCGCCGTCGAGCGTGACCGCCGGGCCCTGATCGAAGCCGAACAACATCCGCTGCCCGTTCGTCGGATCGATCCAGAGATCGTGCGGGTCTTCACCGCCGGGCGCGCCCTTGAACGCGCCGAACGTCTTGCCGCCGTCGGTCGAACGGTACACGGTGGTGCTGACCGTGTAGAGAATGTCCGGATTGTCCGAGTCGACCCACACGCCGGAGCTGAACGTGCCCTGCCCGTTCGCCACGCGCGTGTCGCCCGGGGCCATGTGCTGCCACGTCGCGCCCTGATCGTCGGAGCGGTACAGACCGGAGCCGCCCTGGAGGGGGCCGCCGACGACGTACACGCGCTGGCCCTTGGTGTGCATCGCTATTGCGACGCTGATCCGCCCCGTGTAGGGCGGCAGCGTCGTGACCTTCGTCCAAGTCTTGCCGGCGTCCGTCGACTTGAAAAGCGCCGTGCCGTTCGGGCCTTGCGGCGCGGGCGCTCCGCCCCCGCCGCCCCCGCCAAATCCCCCGCCTCCGCTGCCCTGCGACGTGGCGAACATCACGTTCGGCGTGTCGAACGCGTATTCGAGGTCTCGCGTGCCGTTCGCGTTCTCCGGCTTTAGCACGTTCACCCAAGTCTTGCCGCCGTCGGCGCTGCGATAGACGCCCTGCCCGCCGTGCCGCGCGTCGCCTTGCGTCGAGGCGAGCACCAGATTCGGGTCTTTCGGATCGACGACGAGCCTGTTGATCTTGACCGTCTCTTCGAGACCGATGTGCGTCCACGTCTTGCCGGCGTCGGTAGATTTGTACATGCCGTCGCCGAGCGAACCCTGCACCGAGTCGCCCGTGCCGGCGTACACGATGTTGGGATCGGACGGCACCACCTGTATCGCGCCGACGCTATCGACGTTCGTGAACTGATCGAAAATCGGTAACCACGTCACGCCCGCGCTAGTGGTTTTCCAAACGCCGCCGGCGGGCGCGCCGACGTAGAACACGCCCGGCTGGCCGACCGCGCCGGCGACGGCGGAGATGCGACCGCCGTGGAACGGGCCGATGTTGCGCCAGCGGAGACCGGCGAAGAGGTCATCGCCCGGGGCCGCCTCGACCTCGGCGCGATGGCCTACCGCATGGATTAGACTGCGCGGGTCAACCGCTACCGTAAACAGCGTGATCCCGAACACAGCGACGGCCAACAAAACGCGGTAATTTGTTTTCATTTAGAATTCAACCTCGGCTCAAGACACTCGGCCCGGTAAGATGTCTGCGCAACCCGGCTACTTAATATATATTACTTCGCGCGCAGCGGCGCACAACAGAATTATATAAAAATCAGTTTCCTGCGCGGGCAAGGCTCAAAGGGTGAGCCTAGAAGCGCGCCGTCAAACTGTTCACGGAAAACCTGCGCGCCGAGGCCGAGGTTCCGTCAACCGGGCGGGGCGGTACCCGCAGGTGGTAACAGTTGGAACGGGGCTCACAGCCAAGAGACTTGGCGCGGCCCCCGATCGTAAAGGCCGCGCCCTGTGGCTCCCGCGTCCGGTAAAGGCGTTGCCGCCCGATCATCATGGCTACCTATCTCCTCACATGGAACCCTGTTAAATGGGAGTGGGTCGATCTCCGAGACTGCATGGGCGAGGTCGCGCGCACGGGGTTCTATTCGAGCGACTGGAGCAGCGGGAACAATAAAAGTGTGGTTAAAGGCGACAGGGTCTTCCTCCTGCGCCAGGGGTTGGAGCCGCGCGGGATCTGCGGCTCGGGCTTCGCCGACTCCGGCGTCTACGAAGACGTTCACTGGAACGAGAGCAAGGCGAAGGTCGGCAAGGTGACGAGGTACGTGAGAGTTAAGTGGGACGTTTTGCTGGACGCGGAGAACGAATCCATCTTCCCGCGCGAGTGGCTCAACGAGCCGCCGCTCTCGCGCGTCAACTGGAACACGCAGATCTCCGGGATCAGGATTCCCGACGACGTGGCGGAGGAACTCGAAGAGAGATGGGCCGAGTTCTTGGAGGGGAGGGGCAAAGCGTTCTCCCTCTTCGCCAACAAACTTAGCTGATCAAACCGGAGTAGCCTGACGAACAGTCCCGCAAGCGCGTAAGGAGTGCGCCGCCGGAGGTGAAGCATGGCTGACGATTTCAGATACGACGTTTTCCTGAGCCACAGCTCGAAGGACAAGGCAATCGTCCGCCCCCTCGCCGAGCGCCTGCGCGCCGACGGCCTGCGCGTCTGGTTCGACGAGTGGGACCTGAAGCCCGGCGACAACATCCCGTCGAAGATCGAGGAGGGGCTGGAGCACTCCCGCGTGCTCGTCCTCTGCATGTCCGCACACGCCTTCGGCTCCGACTGGGCACAGCTAGAGTCCGGCACCTTCCGCTTCCGCGACCCCCTCAACAAAGAGCGTCGCTTCATCCCACTCCGCCTCGACGACGCCCCCATCAAAGGCTCCCTCGCGCAATTCAGTTACATCAACTGGCAGCCAAAAGGCCGCAAGAGGGAATACACGAAGCTCATCGAAGCTTGCCTCTTTCCAGAGATGCCGCCTGCCTCTGAAGCACTAACAGTTCACACTCAATTTGTAGAGTATGCCATCCAACTCGACTACAGCGACGCGAACATCTATTCCTTCGCGTTCAGCCCGGATGGAAAGCATGCCCTTAACGGTGCCGAAGACAAGACCGTGCGGCTGTGGGACGTGGAGACGGGGCGCTGCCTGCGCGTGCTCGAAGGGCACACTAGTTGGATTGAGGCTATCGTATGGAGTGCTGACCAGCAACGGGCCATATCTGGCTCAGCAGCAGTCAGCCGTCGTGCTCGACAACGAGAGCAAGGATCGCGCGCCGGTCGGCGACGTGATCTCGACGGTGGCGCTCGCCGGGCAGCTCAGCCGGGAGTTCAACGTGAGCGACCACGGTATCGACATGGAGATCGAGTTCAAGTCGGACTCTGGCGAGGCGACGGGCCGGAAGCTGTACCTGCAACTGAAATCAGGAGACTCGTACCTCCGTAAGCGAAGGCGCGACAGCGCGGAAGTCTTCGAGATCAAGAAAGAGCGCCACGCGCGCTACTGGATGGAGCAGGCGTTCCCCGTACTGTTGGTCGTCCGCAACTCCGAGGGCGAGGTGCGCTGGATGGAAGTGCGCGACTACCTGAAGGGCGAGAGCGACGGCGGCAAGAAACCCGTGAAGCAGATCGTCTTCGCGGGGGAGCGTCTGGACGTGATGAGCGTGCGCCGGTGGCGGGATAAGTTGCTGCGCCAAAGTCTACCGTAGATGCCTGTGCCGTGCGATGATCATAGCTGACGGGCGCGGTTGGAGGATTAACGCGAACATTAACGCCTCTGGTTAAGAGACCGTAGCAGCGGGAGAGCGCCGCCCCGACTCTGTGTACAGAGTCGGGGCGGCGCTCGCGTCTGGCCCGTTGCCTGATCGTTCGTGTCTGTCGCGCGCGCTGACGAACGTAGGAAGAAAAATTCACTTGCCCGCGCGACCCCGCACGGTCTAGAGTTGCCGCGCCGGTCCCAACAGAACAAGCAGGCTCGGATCACCGCGCGGGCCGGCGCAGTAAACACAAACCCTACTCACACCCCCCTCCCCGCCGCGCGTCCCGCGCGGCACATAAAACCTCACCGGGAGAGCGCGCCGTCGTCTGCGCTCTCGGCACATTCTCTCTGTGCGCGCGCGGGTCGTGCCCTGCGCGCCCCGTTTTACCGACCGCTTTTAGCGCCGAGGAGACTTCACGCAATGAGAACTTATCGCAAACGCCTCGCCCTCTCACTCTCACTCTCACTGTTCGCCCTGCTCGCCTACACCGCGCCCCTCGTCCCGCCCGCGCACGCGCAGACCTTCAACGAGACTTTCGAGAGCGGGACCAAGACCGCCTACGCCGCCGCCGACGTGCAGCTCGCCACCGGCTTCTGGAACTTCAACGACGCCCTGATCGGCAACCTCTCGACGGATCGCAAGACGGGCGCGGCCTCCGCGCGCATCCGCAACACGGGCTCCGTGTCGATGGACTTCAACGTGGCGAGCGCGGGCACGGTCACCGTCCAGCACGCCGTCTTCGGCACGGACGGCGCGTCTTCGTGGGAGCTGTGGGCGTCGACCAACGGCGGCTCGTCTTACGTCAAGGTCGGCAACACCGTCAGCACGACCTCGACCGCGCTCGCGACCGCGACCTTCACGGTCAACTCGTCGAGCCCCGTCCGCTTCTCCGTCCGCAAGGTGTCGGGCGGGGCGAACCGCATCAACATCGACAACTTCACGATCTCGGCGGGCTCGCAGCCGCCGCCTTCGGGCAGCGAGCACCTGACGATGGGCAACCCGACAAACGCCGTGGCCGACGTCGCGCAGCCGAACAACTACCTGCTCGACAAGCCGCAGTACGCCGTCGGCTACAGCCGCGACCTCGGTCGACCGAACTGGGTGAGCTGGCACCTGTCGAGCGTGTGGCTCGGCTCGACGCCGCGCCAGGACGACTTCCGCAACGACACGACGCTCCCCGCCGGCTGGTATCAGGTGCTGGCGACCGACTATAGTGGCTCCGGCTTCGACCGCGGGCACCACTGCCCGTCCGCCGACCGCACGCTGACCGTCGCCGACAACTCTTCGACCTTCCTGATGACGAACATGATGCCGCAAGCGCCCGACAACAATCAGGGCCCGTGGGCGGCGCTCGAAACCTACTGCCGCACGCTCGTCAGTCAGGGCAACGAGGTTTACGTCGTCACGGGCGGCGCGGGCTCCGGCGGCACGGGCTCGAACGGCGGCGTGACGACGACCGTGGCGAACGGCCACGTCGCCGTCCCGGCCAAGACGTGGAAGGTGATCCTCGTCCTCCCGGACGCGGGCGGCGACGACGTGGTGCGCGTGACGACCTCGACGCGCACCATCGCCGTCATCATGCCCAACGCGCAGGGCATCAGGTCGAGCACGTGGCAGAGCTTCCGCGTGAGCGTCGATCAGGTCGAGCAACTGACGGGCTACGACTTCTTCTCGAACGTCCCTGTCGCCACGCAGGGCGTCATCGAGGCGCGCGTCGACAACCAGTAGACTCGCGCCGCGCAGCACCGGGGCCGCCCGCCGCCGCCCGCAGGCGCGGCGGGCGGCCCCGGATAAATCGAACGACCAAGATGTTGAACGGCGAACGAGATGACGAGCGACGACGAACAGTTAGAGCGTGAGCTGGCCGACGCGGCGCGCGGGCTCACGTTCATGAGCGAGTCCGACTACCCCGTGGAAGTCGTGCGCTGGCACGACGTCTCCGACGTGACGCCCGAACGCCTGCGCGCGCTGGCGGGCGAAGACGCTTCGGCCCCGGTCGAAGAGGTGAGTGCGGAACGGGTCTTCCGCGCGATGGCGTCCGAGCCGGACTGGAAGGGCGCAGCCGAGTTGGACACCGCGCGCCGGTACCAGAAATTGCTGAGGCTGATGGGCGAGCGGCTTGCGGACTTGAAGGCGTACCGCGTCGGCACGATCAACGTGGCGATCTACGTCGTCGGTCGCACCGCCGGCGGCGACTGGCTCGGCGTCTCGACGCGCTCCGTCGAAACTTAGAATCACTAACGGCCCCCGGCGGCGCGTGTTTCACGTAGGGGCGGGGCCCGTCCCCCGCCCGCCGCGATCTTGAAGACTCAGGTTGTGAGGTGGCCGTGTCTCGGGGGCGGGGACGGGCCCCGCCCCTACAGTTTTATTCGGCGCTCCTGACTCTGACAAAGACGGTGAAGGGATCATGAAAAAAATACAGACGCTCGTCGCGCTGCTGATCGTGTTCTCGTTCCTCCCGCGCGCGCGCGTGGCGAGCGCGCAGGGCGAGGCGCGGCGGCGCGGCATGACGGCGGAGGACTACTACTCTTTCGAGTTCGCGGGCGACCCGCACCTGTCGCCCGACGGCAGGTGGGTCGCCTACGTCGTGACGACTGTCGATCAGAAGCAGAACCGCCGCGTCTCCAACGTCTGGGTCGCGGCGGTTGACGGCAGCCGCGAGCCGCGACAGTTCACCGCGAGCCCGCAGTCGTCGAACTCCCCGCGCTGGTCGCCCGACGGTCGCGCGCTCGCCTTCCTCTCCGCGCGCCCCGACGCGGCGGGCGGGCCGGCGTCGCCCCCCGCCCCGACGAGTTCCCCGTCGCCCGCGCCGCAAGCCTCGCCCGCGGCGGGTGCCGGCGCGAGTCAAGTGGGCACTTCGACCGCCGCGGGCGCGGCGCAGACGCCGATGCCTTCGTCGATTCCGGCGGGATCGCCGCCGTCCCCTTCGACGCCGGGCGTCTCAAGCTCGCAACTCACGGCGAGCGCGCCCGAGACGCCGCGCACGCAGGTCTACCTGTTATCGCTCGACGGCGGCGAGGCGCGGCGCGTGACGAGCTTGAGGAACGGCGTGTCGAGCTTCCAGTGGTCGCCCGACGGCACGCGCCTCGCGCTCCTCAGCCGCACGGGCCCGAGCGACGCGAAAGCCCCTTCGAGCGACGTGCGCCACTACAAGCACCCGTCCTACAAGTTCAACGACACGGGCTGGTTCGACGACAAGCGGAGCCACGTCTTCGTCGCCGACGTGGCGACGGGCGCGGCGCGGCAGATCACTTCGGGCGACGACTGGAACGACACAGACCCGCAGTGGTCGCCCGACGGGCGGCGCATCGCCTTCGTCTCCGACCGCACCGGCAAAGCCTTCGACGAGAGCCGCAACACCGACGTGTGGGTCGTGAACGCCGACGGCACGGGCGCGCTCACGAAAATCTCCGATCACGACGAAGCAGACGCCTCGCCCCGCTTCTCGCCCGACGGCAAGTGGATCGCGTTCACGGGCGAGCTGCACGACCGCGATCACCCGAAAATCTTTCTCGCGCCCGCGCAGGGCGGCGCGCCGTCGAAGCTGGCCGCGCGCGCTCTCGATCTCATCCCGTCGGGGCTCGAATGGGCCGAGTCGGGGCGCGCGATCTTCTTCGAGACCGGCGTCAAGGGCGAGTACCAACTCTTCCGCGTCGACGTCGCCTCGGGCGAAGTCCGTCAGGTGACGGCGGGCGCGCGCGCCGTGAGGAATGTGGACATCAACGACGAGGCGCGCAGGATGGTCTACACCGTCAACGACTTCAAGCGCCTCGACGATCTCTACGTGGCCGATCTCGCGGGGAAGAACGAGCGGCAGCTCACGCGGCTGAACCAAAAGCTCTGGGGCCAGCTACAGCTTCAGGACGTGGAGCGGTTCACCTACAAGGGCGCGGACGGGTGGGACGTGGACGGCTTCCTCGTCAAGCCCGCGGGCTGGCAGGAGGGCAAGAAGTACCCGATGATCCTGAGCGTCCACGGCGGCCCCGCCGGGCAGTACGGCGTCGATTGGTATCAGGAGTTTCAGGTCTACGCGGCGCGCGGGTGGGCGGTGCTCTACACGAACCCGCGCGGCTCGACCGGCTACGGGCAGAAGTTCGAGCGCGGCATCGAGGGCGAGTGGGGCGGCAAAGACTACACGGACGTGATGAGCGGCGTCGAAGCCGCGCTCGCGCGCTACCCCTGGATCGACCGCGACCGCCTCGGCGTGACGGGCGGCTCTTACGGCGGCTACATGACGAACTGGATCGTCGGGCACACGGACATCTTCAAGGCCGCGGTCACGCTCCGCAGCGTCGTCAACTTCATCTCGGACGAGGGCACGCGCGACGGGGCCTACGGCCACTCGCCCGACTTCGGCGGCGACCTCTTCGAGCGCTTCGATCTCTACTGGGATCGCTCGCCCCTGAAGTACGCGAAGAACGTCAAGACGCCGATCCTCATACTGCATTCCGACAACGACTTCCGCGTGCCTCTGGAGCAGGGCGAGCAGTGGTTCCGCGCCCTGCGGCACTACGGCGCGACCGCGGAGTTCGTCATCTTCCCGCGCGAGAACCACAACCTCACGCGCACGGGCGAGCCGAAGCATCTGGTAGAGAGCATGAACTGGCAAATCTACTGGTTCGACCGCTACCTGAACGGCAACGCGGCAGCCGTCCCGCCCGACGCGAGATAGAAGACCGTGACAAGTGTACGGGCGGGCCCCGCCCTGCACG
>DASVQC010000049.1:0-21207 GCA_036389335.1 Pyrinomonadaceae bacterium
CGGGCCCGCCGCCTCTCCTCCGTTACCCCCGCGATCCTTGACGCGCGCCGCCCGTTACTTCGGCGCCTGCACGTTCACGTCAACTTTCGTGGGCCCGCCCGATCCGCGGAAGAGCCGCCCGCCGAAGAGGAAGAGCGCGACCAGAACGATGATCACGAAGATCACCAGCACCGCCACCACGCCGGTCGAGCCCGAGCCGCCGCCGTCGCCGTCTGCCATGAGAGAGAGTCCTCCTTAAAGAGTCTGCGATCCGAAATCTGATTACCCAACCCCGACGCGGGAGAGCGTTGGTCGCACTTGTTACCACACGCGGGAGAAAGTCACAAGTGACAGGTGACAGGTGACAGGTGACAGGTGACGAGCAAGAGGATCGTTTTGCTCGTCACCTGTCACCTGTCACCTGTCACGGGTTTTAACGCGAGGTCGGTCGCGGGGGCGCTGCGCCCTTGGGCACGATCCAGAGCTCGATGGTGTCGACGGCGCGCAGCCCGCCGTTGACGACGACGATGCGGCTGGCGTCGATGTTGCGCGTGTTGACGACGTAGTCGCGCGAGCGGTTGACGAGCGCGGCGAGGCGTCCGGGGCGGCTGCGGCGACCGTTGTAGACGATGATGTAGCCTTGCGCGGTCGGATCGGCTTGCAGCTCGACGGCGAAGTTGTCGAAGTTCGCCTTGTCCTCGTTGAAGGTGACGGACGGGAACTCGCCGAACTTGCGCGGGTTAACTTGCGGCGGCGGCGGGAGCGCGGCGACGTTCGTCACCGCCTGCGCGCGCTGGCGGCACAGCGGCTGGCCCGACCCGTCGTCGACGACGAGGATGGCCGTGACGCGCTGGTTGCCGACGCCGGTCGTGTCCACGGTGATGGTCGGCGTGCCCGCGCCCTGCGTGATGCGCGCCGCGGGCGGGCTGATCGTCCACGTGTAGTTGAGGGCCGACTGCCCGCCGTAGTCCACGTCGGACGTGAACGTGACGGTGTCGCCCTCGCGCACGGAGGAGGGGGCCGAGAGGTTGACGGGGTACGGGCACGGCGACTTGACGGCGTGCTCGACCGTGATCGTCTTCGGTCGGAAGGCGAGCGCGAGGCACGTCTTCTTGCCCGGCAGGATCGTGAAGTCGCGCCGGAACAGGGTGTTGTTCGGGAACTGGATTTCGAGGGTGTGGCGACCGGGGTCGAGGTCGAGGAGCTGGACGGTCGGGCTCGTCGTGCCGCGCGGCTGCCCGTCCACGAGGATCGGGTAGCTGCCCGTCGCCGTCGAGTACTCGATGCGGCCCTGACGCTGGTCCTTTCGCTGCGCGCGGGCGTCGGGCGCGACCGAGAGCGCGAAGAGTGCGACGGCGCAGAGGGCGCAGAGGGCGCGCGGGCGTACGGCTGTGGCTGCGAATCTCTTCACGGCTTAGACCTCCCCCGCCGACTCGGCTTGTTTAGCGTTGCGCGCGCGGACGCGGCGCGCCCCCGTCCCGAAGACGAGCAGCCCCGTCCCCAGCAGGAAGATCGTCGCCGGCTCCGGAACCGCCGTCGGCGTGGGCGTGGGCGTCGGCGTCGGCGTGGGCGTCGGCGTCGAGGTCACTTCCGGCGGCGTCTTGTCGTGGTGGATGAAGAAGAGCGGGATGGCGCCGAGACCGAGCAGGGGCCACAGGGGGAATTCCCCTCCGGGGAGGAGAATCTCGCCGCAGTCGCAGATCGTGCCCTGCACCTCGCCCAACTCGATGGTCTCGACGGTGGTCTGCTGGCCCGTCGCGGACGGGGCGACGACCGTGCCGGTCAGCGAACCGGCGGTCGCGGAGGGCGCGCCGTCCGGCGCCGGCGCGACGCCGGGCCTCTGATCCTGCGGGCCCGCGGTGGAAGTCGTCTGCTGCGTCGAAGGGCTCGTCTGCTGCTGCTGGCTGATGGAGCGCATCCGGAGATCGACCGAGGAGCGACCACTCTGCCCGACGACGCTCGCCGACGCGAAGACGTCGTCGTAGCGCACGGGGCTGGCTTGCGCCGTAGCCCCCGCCGCGATAAACAGGACGCCCAGCATCAGAGCTATTTTGCCTGTTGCCTGCTGCCTCATCGTTGGTGGCCTTCCTCCTCGATAACCCTTACGGATAGCGACAAATATCCTTCGCCGCGCATTGAATTGCGGTGACTTTTAAAGAAAAGTCCGCTTTCCTGTTCGTTTACATCAGGGGGAAAGGCACAATAGTGTACGACTTCCAATTTTATGATCCATTTTTCCCGCATAAGTGTAAGTAATTCCACAGAAAAGGGCCGCGCCCGACAGGCGCGGCCCTCGCTCCGCCTCTTCGAGTTCGGTCAGGCGGCTAACTCATTGGCCGTCACCGTTTTCCGGGCCGCCGCCGTTGCCCTTCTCGTCGCGCAGGACGGCTTTGCGTGAGAGCTTGATCTTGTTGCCCTCCTTGCCGATGCACTTGACGACGATCTGCTGCCCCTCCTTGAGCTCGTCCCTCACGTCGCGGACGCGGTGGTTGGCGATCTCGGAGATGTGCAGCAGCCCGTCGGTGCCGGGGAAGATTTCGACGAACGCGCCGAAATCGACGATGCGCGAGACCGTGCCGACGTAGGTCGCGCCGATGTCGGCCTCGGCGGTCAGGCCGCGGATGCGCGCGACCGCCGCCTGCGCCGCCTGCTCGTCGGCGCTCGCGATGAAGACCGTCCCGTCGTCCTCCACGTCGATCTTCGCGCCCGTCTCCTCGACGATGGAGCGGATGATCTTGCCGCCCGGCCCGATCACGTCGCGAATCTTGTCGGGGTTGATCTTGATGGTGATGATGCGCGGGGCGTAGGGGCTCAAGTCCTCGCGCGCGGCGGGCAGCGCCTGCTCCATGATGCCGAGGATGTGGAGGCGGCCCTTGCGCGCCTGCTCCAGAGCCTCCTGCATGATCATGGCGTTGATGCCGCCGATCTTGATGTCCATCTGGAGCGCGGTGATGCCGTCGCTCGTCCCGGCGACCTTGAAGTCCATGTCGCCGTAGTGATCCTCGGCCCCGGCGATGTCCGAGAGGATGGCGTACTTGTTGCCCTCCATCACGAGGCCCATCGCGACGCCCGCCACCGGCTTCTTGATCGGCACGCCCGCGTCCATCATCGAGAGGCTCCCGCCGCAGACCGAGGCCATCGACGAGGAGCCGTTCGACTCGGTGATGTCCGAGACGATGCGCAGCGAATACGGGAACTCTTCCTCGCTCGGGAGCACGGGCTCCAGAGCGCGGCGCGCGAGCGCGCCGTGGCCGATCTCGCGGCGGGAGGTCGAGCCGAAGCGACCGACCTCGCCCACGGAGTAGTGCGGGAAGTTGTAGTGCAGGAGGAAGCGGCGCTTGATCTCGCCGGATTCCAAGTCGTCCATGAACTGCTCGTCCGCCTTCGTCCCCAGAGTCGCGGTGACCATCGCCTGCGTCTCGCCGCGCGTGAACAGCGCCGAGCCGTGCGTGCGCGGCAGCCAGCCGACTTCGCACTCGATGGGGCGGATCTCGGAGAAGCGGCGACCGTCGGGGCGGCGGCGCTTGTTGAGGATGTCGTCGCGGAAGATTTTCTCCTTGAGGTGATCGAAAATCTTCTTCGCCATCGCGCGCTGCTCGGGCGCGTCTTCGGGGTGCGCCTCGACGACCTCCTTCTTGAGGGCGTCAATCGACGCGTAGGAAGCCTGCTTGCCCTGCGCCTCGGTGTCGAGGGCGGCGCGCATCTTCTCGGTGTAGTTGCGCTCGATCTCGCCGAGCATCTCCTCGTTGAGCTGGGGCGGGGTGACGGGCCGCTTCTCGACGCCGAGGGCCTTGTAAAGCTCCTTCTGCCAGCGGCACAGGCGGTTGATCTCCTTGTGCGCGAGCATCAGGGCCTCGACCATGATCTCCTCGGAGACCTCCTTCGCGCCCGCCTCGACCATCACGATGGCCTCTTCCGTGCCCGCGACGATCAGGTTCAGGCGCGACTCTCTCACCTCGTCGTAGGTCGGGTTGATGATGTAGCGGCCCTCGATCAGGCCGACCCGGACGCCCGCGATGGGCGTCTCGAAAGGGATGTCGGAGAGGTAGAGCGCGAGCGACGCGCCGGTGATGGCGATGACGTCCGGGTCGTTCTCCTGATCGGCGGAGATGACGGAGGCGATGATCTGCGTCTCGTTGCGGTAGCCTTCCGAGAAGAGCGGGCGGCAGGGGCGGTCGATGAGGCGGCAGGTCAAAACTTCCTTCTCGCCCGGACGCCCCTCGCGGCGGAAGTAGTTGCCGGGGATGCGCCCCGCGGCGTAGTTGTGCTCGCGGTACTCGACCGTGAGCGGGAAGAAGTCGATGCCCTCGCGGGGGCCGGGCGCGCCGACGGCGGCGACGAGGAGCATCGTGTCGCCGTAGCGCACCACGACCGAGCCGTCCGCCTGCTTGGCGACCCGCCCCGTCTCGACGGTCAGGTCGCGACCGCCGAGCTTGATAGTCTCTTTCAGATATTTCTTCACTGGCATTGTTCTCTCTCCTTCAGGGACGACTGACCGCGCGGCGTCTCATCCGCCCGCGGTGGAAAGCGGTTAGCTAGTAGCGGTTAGCTATTAGCTGTCGACAGACAGAGAGTCGCGGCTCGCGCCGCACGTGGAGACTCTCGGAAGGCCGGTCAAACAAGTCGGCGACCCCGGCTAGTAGCTGGCAGCTAATAGCTGACGGCTCAAAAAAAGCGGCGACGGCTTCAAAACGTGAAGCCGTCGCCGCCATTTATTCCGACCTGCGTTGACAGGTACGCGCGCCCGCCTTCCGGCAGTCTGCGCCGTCACGTTCGGCACTACCATCTGGGTTCTCAATGGGCGCGGGCGTTGATTGATTAAAACCTTTCGGCTGCGGCGCGGGGCGCTCGGGCCTAGCGGCGCAAGCCGAGGCGCTTGATCAGCTCGTGGTACTGCTCGATGTCCCTGCGCTTGAGGTAGTCGAGCATGCTGCGGCGCTGCGAGACCATCTTGAGCAAGCCGCGCCGCGAGTGGTTGTCCTTCTTGTGCGTGCGGAAGTGCTCGGTGAGCTGGTTGATGCGCTCGGTCAGGAGCGCGACCTGCACCTGCGGCGAGCCGGTGTCGCCCTCGTGCGTGCGGTACGTCGAGACGATTTCTTCCTTCTTTTCAGTGGCTAACATGACTTGTTCGAGATGGCCCTCCCAGACCGCAGTCGCCCCCGCTAAGCGCAGGCAACCGCAAAACTTAGCAAATCGCCGAAGAATTTAACACGCCGTCCGGCGCGCTGTCCAGCAGCCGCTAGTCTAGATAATACCCAAATCTGTTTTGTAGCTATTGCCCCTCTCTTCTTTCTGCGCTAACCTTTGGCGGATGACTAAACCGCGCGCAAGTCGTCCGCGGAAGGTAGGTACACACTATGGGAATAATGTCTGAGGGTGGGGGAGAGCTACCATTTCCACTGTCTACAGAGCCTCCTGAAGAGACTGTAGCTGCTCAGATAGAACAGGCGATGACGGAACTTCACGCATCGCGGGGACGGTCGCAACAGATACAGGTTGAAATCGACCGACTGGCGAAGGCGACCGACGAAGTGTTAGCCCGCATTAAAGACCGCCTCATCACAGGTTGACGATGTGGAGACGCCTCCTCAACTTTATCGCGGCTGCCCTCACCCTCGCCCGTGACCTTGAACAAACTCGCGAGGATATACGCCGGATGCACGAACAGATGCATGACTTGGCTCTGGCGGTAGAACGTTTGCAAGGGCGGATCGTCGCTCTCGCACAGCACGAACAGTCTGAGCGGGAAAAGATGGAATTGCGATTCCAATTAGAGCAAAAGCGATTGCCGCCCAACACGCCTGATGCCTAACCACTCGGCGTCTCTACCCGCTGAGCTGGCGACTACCTCATACATTTACCGACTCAACGCTTTTTGCTCCGCCGTCTGATCCCCTCACTCTTCGTCGCACTCGGCAGCCTGTCAGGCAGGTCTAGCTCGTCGTCGATCAACGCTTCGACGTAAACGTTCGCGGCGCGTGCGTACTCCAAGAGGATCGCTAACGGCGGCTCTCGTTTCCCGGTCTCGAAATCGGAAACGTAGTGTCGGTAGCCGGTCTCACCGCGACCAAGGCGACTGAGCATTCCACCCTGCGAGAGCCCAAGCGCGTTGCGGATATGAAGGAGCTTTTCGGCGAGCCGTTCTGGTCGCTCTCGTGCGCTGCCCATCAGGAGTCGCCTCCTGATAGAGCAATCAGTCGAGCATTTCGCTTGCGTCTAGTCGTTGTAACGACTAGAGTGTATCTGCCGTTTGCTATCGCCAAGGAAGTAGATCGTCTCTGCTTCGTGGCGACGCCCATCACTCGTGTTGTGAGGGTGAGCAGCGCATCCGGTCGTTGCCAGTCGTTGTCAAAGAAAGAGCGCGCGCATCATATCAGAAGCGCGCTCCGCCTTCACAACCCCCAACCGTCGTCAGATGAACACAAAAGCCTCACGCCCCGCCGTCATCCTCTACGTCGAGGAAAACCGTGCCCTGTTGGAGACCGTGCGCGACGTGTTGGAGTTCGCCGGGTGGTACGTCAGACGCTTCGACGTGGGGCTCGGCTACGCGCTCATCGAGAGCCCCGAACACTTCGACCTGCTGCTCATCGACAGAGACCTGCGCGGCTGCGACGGCCTCGCGCTCGTGCGCCGCGCGCGCCAACTCGCGCACCGGCGCGGGACGCCCATCATCGTCATCTCGCTCGAAGACTGCGCCGGAGAAGCCGTGCGTGCGGGCGCGGACGCCTTCCTACGAAAACCCAACAACCTGATCGGGCTGGTCGATACCATCCGCCGCCTGCTCGCCGCGCGCGTCGGCGCGTGAAGGATTGCGCGTGCGCGCCCACAGCTTCTTTGCTATTATCCCCGCCCGACGCGAGCAGACTTTCCGACCGGGGAGTTTGGACGAGCACCCGACCGCCGGATTTAACACCGCAAGCACGGCAGAAACCGCCGGCACGGCAAACCTGACGCGCCCGATCCTCGCGAGCGATTAAGCCCGCAAAGAAGACCAGCTTTTATCGTCCTGACCCGGACACTCAAGAGGTAGAAGATCGAGACAAGGAGAAACGAAAGATGAAACGGAGTTGGTTACTCGCCATCGCGCTTTCAGTCGTCGCGGTTTTCAGCGCCCACACGGCTTCGGCTCAACTTCCGAAGCTGCCGAAGATTCCGAAACCGAATCAGCCGAAGCCGCAGCCCGCCCCGACCGAGACCGCGCAGCCCGCCCCGTCCAACAACACGCAGCCGGCCCAGCCGCAGCCGGAGAGTGCCGCCGCGACGAGACCGCCGGCGGCGAGCGGCCAAGGTCAGCCGACCATCGCCAAAGACTCCGTGCAGATGACGGCCTTCAGCTACAGCTCCTACAAGGGGAACTACGACACCTTTAGCTGGGTGCCGCTGATTAAATTCCGCGTCAACGGCCCCATCCCCAGCGGCGGCCAGCTCTACGTCGAGTACACCGTGCCCGGTAGCCCGGCCGTGAAGTTCGATTGCAGCACCGAGGAGACGCCCGCCGGTCGCTGGTGGAAGACCGAGTGCGGCGGGCGCGACGGCGTCCCCGAAGAGAAGGCGACCGTCTACACCGGGCCCTTCAGCTTCGCCATCAAGATGCGGAACGAGCTGGCCGGCGCCGACACGACGCTCTTCACCGGCAAGGCGAAGGTCGGCAAGGTGCACTCCAACGAGATCAAGACCGGCAAGTTCGCCAACCACTTCGTCTACTACGTCGACCACGACTGGAACCTGCCCATCGGCTACGTCTATTACACGGCCGACGACCTGCAAGGCTGGAAGAGGCCCATCCTCAACGTCGCCTTCTGGGTGCGCGGCGAGGCCGTGCGCCTCGACCCGCACCTCTTCTACAAGGGGGCGGAGGTGGGCCGCATCCTGTACGAGGGCGAGCAGGTCGGCAAGGCCAGTTGCGAGTCGGACGTGGAGAACAACACCACGAACTTCGTGGACGAGAAGGACGCGCCGCAGAAGGCGAAGTGGGCGCGCGTCGTCTGCTCCTTCAACAACGTGCGCGCGTGGGACAAGTCGGGCGAGGAGCCGGGCATGTTCGGGCCGCTGTACCAGATGGACAAGAACCCCGGCGAGTACGAGTTGAAGGTGCTCTGGAACAACAAGCTGGCGCGCTCCGTCAAGTTCAACGTCCCGGCTGGCGGCAAGCTCGACACCAGCCTCGCCGCCTCGAACAAGCTCGGCAC
Organism: Pyrinomonadaceae bacterium; assembly: GCA_036389335.1. Lineage (GTDB taxonomy): Bacteria > Acidobacteriota > Blastocatellia > Pyrinomonadales > Pyrinomonadaceae > JAIVGV01. The sequence continues at coordinate 8,169 of DASVQC010000049.1, forward strand.
CGACCGCCTCATCGTGCCCGTCACGATCATCGGCGATCAGGACGGCGTGTGGGACAGGGCGGCGTGGAAGACCGACGCCTTCTACGGCAACCCCCTGACCGGGTTCGTCTGGCAGTAGCCCCCGCCTCACGCGCGCCCGAACTACCGAGAGCAGCCGCCGCGGGATTCTTCCCCCGCGGCGGCTCCGTTTCGGGGGGAAGCGCGCCCCGGCGTATTTAACGCCGCCCGCGGTTTTCTGCTACCATCCCGCCGAACGCAATTCAAACTTCGGTTCGGAGAGCTTGCATGAGCAACCGGCGGGCGCGCGTCTTGATCGTGGGCGGCGGCATGGGCGGGATGTTCACGTCGCTGGAGCTGGCGGGCGCGTGCGACGTGACGCTCGTGAGCCCCGAAGACCACTTCCTGTTCCCGCCGATGCTCTACGAGTACCTGAGCGGCGAGGTCGAGGCGTGGCACATCGCGCCGCCCTACAGGGAGCTGCTCGACGAGCGCGTCCACTTCGTGCAGGGCGCGGTCACCGAGATCGACTTCGACGCGCGCGAGGTCTCGGTCGCCGGACGCGTGCGCCGCCTCGCCTACGACGCGCTCGTCGTCGCCGTCGGGGGCGTCACCAACTTCTACCGGATCGAGGGCGCGGAGGAGTTCGCGCTACCTTTTCGCAAAATCCGCCACGCCGACGATCTGCGCCTGCGCATGATACGGACGCTCGACCGCATCCCGCCCGACGCGCCGCCGCAGGACGCGCGCCGAGCCGCCACCTTCGCCGTCGTCGGCGCGGGCGCGTCGGGCGTGGAACTGGCGACGAAGATGAGCGACCTGCTGGCGGAGGCTTTCCGGCGGCGCGGCATCCGCGGCGAGCCGCGCGTGCTCGTGCTCGAGATGGGGGAGCACGTCGTGCCCGGCATGGACGAGGAGATTCGCGGCGTGGTCGAAGAGGCCCTCAGGGAGTCGCGCGTCGAAGTCCACACGCGGACGCGCGTCGTGCGCCTCACCGAAGACGCGGTCAGGTTCGAGCACGGCGGCGAGGAGTCGGAGGTGAAGTGCGCCGGGACGGTCTGGACGGCGGGCGTGCGCGTCAACCCGCTGGTCGAGAAGCTGAACGTGGAGCGGGACGGGCGCGGGCTGGTCGTCGTCGAGCCGACCTTGCAGGTGCGCGGGCGCGAGGGCGTGTTCGCGCTCGGCGACCTCGCGCTCTTCCGCGACATCCCCGCGACGCTCGCCGGCACGGCGCAGCTCGCCTTCCAGCAGTCCGCGCTCGCGGGCAAGAACGTGCGCGCGTTCCTCGACGGCAGGCCGCTGGAGACGAAACGCTTCGTCGAACTCGGAGAGGCGTTGAGCTTGGGGACGGAGAACGCGGCGGTGCTCGTCGGCGGCAACGTCGTCAAGGGCGCGATGGCGCGGCGCGCCCGCTTCGCGCTCTACACGCAGCGGCTGCCGACGTGGCAGCACCGCCTGAGAGTCGGCGCGAGCTGGTTCTTCGGCGGCACGACGCCGCGCCCGCTGAGCTTGGAATAGCGACGCGCGCAAAAGACATCGGCGCGATTAAACCGCAGGGGCAGGGCCCGCCCCTTGCCCCTCAATCGTTCGCGACGTTGAACGGTGTGACCGGGGATTGAGTCATGGCGAGAGGTTGGGGCAAGTCGGCGGAGGACGTGGAGCAGGAGGCGGAGGAGCGCGCGCTGAAGAGGCGGGCCGCGCCCAAACTTGACGATTCGCCCGAAGCGCGCGAGCGCCGCGAGCGGATCGAGTCGCTCCGGCTCTCGCGCTCGCGCACGCTCGAACAGTTGGAGCGCGCCACCACGCGCGCGCACCGCGAGATGCTGCAACGCACGCTGCGCGCCGTCGAATCCGAGATCGAGACGCTGGGCCGCGACGACGACGGGCCGCCCGCGCGCCCGGCCTAACGCCTGGCCGCGCCCGCGCGCGAGGCCGCCGGGTAGACGGGCTCGATGTCAACCGGCACGTCCTTCAGGCGGTCGAAGGCGCGCTGCATCTGCGGGCGGACGACGCCGTAGCGGTCGAGCATCGACTTCGCCTTCTCGTAAGAGCCCTCGGCCTGTAGCGTCATCAGATCGTGCGCGAGCTTGCGCACCCCTTCCTTGATGCGCGCCGGATCGACCGCGAACGTGCCCGCCCGCTCGTCGAACTTGATGGCCCCCTCGTCGGTCAGGTAGTTGAACTGCATCGCGACGCCCTTGCCGTGCGCCTCGGTGATGCCGAAGCGCACGGAGCGGAACATGCTCGCCAGATACGTCGTGTAGAGCGTCCGCTCCATCCGCCGCTCGACCGCGCCCTTGTCGATCAGGTACTGCAAAGCCCACAGCCCCGTCACGTCCGCCTTCGCCTCCTCGATGGCCGAGTAGGTGTCCTTCAACTGCCCGCGCACGGTCGTCGCCTGCCCGTTCACCGTGATGTTGTGCGGGCCGAGCCCGTGCATCAGCTCGTGGGCGAGGACGTGCGTGAAGAACGCCTCGAAGGAGACGTCGCGGCGGTCGGCGGGCGCGAGCACGACGCGCGAGATGGGCAGGAGCGTCTTGTCGAACTTCGCCCCCTGCACGTTGCGGAGCATGACGCGCTTCGAGCCCTTCTCCTGCACGACCCGCTCGTCGTTCGGCAGGTTGAAGGCGGCGGTCTGCACGCCCGTGTTGCCCTCGCCCGAGGAGAAGACGACGTTGACGACGCGGATGGGAGAGGCCGCGCCGAGCTTCGGGTTGCGGTACTGCGGATCGATGGGCAGGTTGTTCTCAAGCTCTTGCAGGTAGTTGCTGAAGTGCGAGAGCTTCGCCGACTCCGCCTCGTCGCGCAGCGTGACGTACGACTCGAAGGCGGCCTTGTAGTTGAACAGCTCGTCGGAATAAGTTTCGTAAGGGCCGATGGTCACGTCGATGGGCGAGTCCAAGTCCATCCACGCCACGTCCGACTCGTAGTAGTCGTCGTCGAGGAACGCGTCGGCGCGCTTGTTCAGAAAGTTCCGGAGCGTCGCGTTCGTCGTCAGCCGCGCCGCATCTTTCAGCAGTCGCGCCGCGGGTCGCAGGAACTCCCCGTACTCGCGGCTGTAAGGGACTGCCGTCAACTTACCCTGCGGGTCGCGGCGGATGGCGTAGAAGAAGCCTTCGGCCTTGCGCTTCTCCTCGGGCGGGAGCGTCGCGGCCCACGACTCGAACTCCTGCTTCGTCATGTCGTCCGGGTAGTGGGCCGCCTGCGGCGGGCGCACGCGCGGGACGCCTTCGAGGAAGGCGACGTTCTCGTCGAGCTGCGACCACGCGCCGTCGTTGATCATGAAGTAGTGCAGGCGCGCGCGACCGAGCGGCGTGCGGTCGCGCGAAAGCCGCGCGAGCAGCGCCTCGTTGCCGCTCCACACCTGCCGGCGGTAGAGCGGGTCGAGGAGCTTGGCGGCTTCGACGATCTTCGCCAGAGCCTGACGGTCGCGCGGCGCGAGGCGCGACGAGTCGGCGGTGATGACGGTCGGCGCGAAGCGGCGGATGCGCGCGTTCAAATCGGCGAGGCTGGCCGCCGTCCCCCGCTCCTGCGCGCGCGGCGCGGCGGGCGCGCACAACGCCGCTAACAGTACGGCGACGGCGGCGCACGTTTTCGTCCGTGTTCTCATCTGCCTGACACTCCTTCGCGTGATCGTGTTAGTTCGTGATGACTTTAATTTAACGCCGTCGCCGTCCGGGGGTAAAGCGGGACGGCGCGACGGTGGTAGTTCAAATTTTATCTTGGGTGTGACGGAACTAAGATTCACCACAGGGCCACAGAGATCACAGAGTTGACACGGAGAAAACTATTTCCCTCCGTGTCGCCTCTGTGATCTCTGTGGCCCTGTGGCGAGTCCTTGTTTCCCGCGGCGGGCCTTACGGCTGACGCATGACGGGCGGGGGGGGCGGCGTGACGCGCTTCGGGGGGTTGCGCCGCAGCTCTTCCATGAGGTACTTGACGGCGGCTTCGAGCGTCGGGTCTTCGCCGCGCGCGAGGGCGTCGGGCCTATCGACGACCTCCACGTCCGGGTCGACGCCCGTGCCCTCGACCGCCCACTGGCCGTTCAAGTCCATGAAGCGGAACGAGGGCGTCGAGAGGTTCGCGCCGTCGGCGAGCGGCGGGTTGCCGGAGAGGCCGATCAGGCCGCCCCACGTCGTCGTGCCGAAGAGGCGACCGAGCGCGCGCTCGCGGAAGTAGTAGGGGAGCGCGTCGCCGCCCGACCCGGCGTAGCCGTTGGTGAGCATCGCCTTCGGGCCGGTGTTGGCGAAGCCGGGCGTGGAGTTCGCGCCGATGCCGCGCCGCGCCCAGTAGTTCAAGGGCCTGCGTTCGAGCAGCTCGATCATGCGGTCGGGGATGAAGCCGCCGCCGTTGTAGCGGTCGTCGACGATGAGCGCGTCCTTGTTCGCCTGCGGGTAGAAGCCCTTGAACAGCTCGCGGTTCCCTTCGACCGCCGTGTTCGGCGCGTGGATGTAGCCGATGCGCCCGCCTGAAAGTCTATCGACCGCGGCGCGGCGCGACTGCACCCAGTCGAGGTAGCGCAGGTTCGACTCGCTCTTGACGGGCCGCACGCGCTCGTCGTGCGCGCCCGCCGCATCGGCGCGATCGCTCAGCGAGAGCGTGACGACGCGCGACGCCTTGCCTTCGAGCAGCTCGAAGAAGTTCTTGACCCCGCGCGTCGGGCGTCCGTCAACCGCGACGATGTAGTCTCCGACTTTGGCCTTCACGCCGGGCTCCGTGAGGGGCGAGCGGAAAGACTCCTGCCAGTTCTCGCCGGGGAAGATTTTCGTGATGCGGAAGTAGCCGGAAGGGTCGGCGGCGATCTCGGCCCCGAGCAGGCCGCCGTCGTTGCGCTGGACGCGCGGCGGGTCCGAGCTGCGGTCGGCGTAGACGTGGCCGGCCATCAGCTCGCTCCCCATCTCGGTGAGCAGGTAGTAGAGGTCTTCGCGGTTGGCGATGTACGGGACGAGCGCGCCGTACTTGGCGCGGATCGCGTTCCAGTCCGTGCCGTGCATGTTCGGGTCGTAGAACCAGTCGCGCATCGTGCGCCACGCGTCGTTGTACTCCTGCGCCCACTCCTTCTTCGGATCGATCCGCATCGTCATGCCTTCGAGCTTGAGCAGCCCCTGATCGGCCTTCTGCCCCGGCGCGACCGGCGCGGTGCCGTACTGGTCGCGCGCCTGAAAGACGATGTGCTTGCCGTCCGCCGAGAGATCGTAGTCGCCGATGCCCTCGATGATCGGCTGCTCGGCCTTGGCTTCGAGGTTGTAGAGCGCGAGCCTGCCCGGCCCGGAGACGTAGAGCACGCCGTCATTGGTCGCGGAGAGGTGTCGGTAGTTCGCGTTCGCGCCCGGTATCGCGCGCACGCGATTCTCGAAGCCCGCGAAGTCGATCCTGACCGTGACGCCCGCGGGCGGCGGGACGGGCTTCGCGCCCGGCGACCCTTCGGCTGGCGCGTTCGGCGCGGGCGACTGGGCCGGTGTCGGCGACGCCGAGGCTTCCTGCTGCGGCGTGGGCGAGGCGGCTGCGCCCGGCTGGCCCTGCGGCTTGCCGCCCTCCGACGGGGGGGCTTGCGCCGGGTTGGGCTGCGGCGTCAAAGGCTGCTCCTTCGTCTTGGCGCGCTCCTCGTCGCTCGTCGGCAGGAAGAGCGCGGGCGCGTCCGCCGAGAGCAGCCCGACGTAGACGCGCGTCGGGTTCGTGTAGAGGTAGTTGAACTCGAAGGCGCTGAACGTCAGGTTGAAGTCGCGGTTCGAGAGGAAGTAGAGGTAGCGGCCTTTCGGATCGAAGACCGGCTCGGCGTCGCTCGTCATCCCGCCCGTCAGCTTCTGCGCGCGCCTGTCGGGGACGGAGTAGACCCAGATTTCGGAGAACTGGTTGTCGCCGAGCTTGGTGTAGGCGATCCAGCGGCTGTCGGGGGCCCAACTGTAGGAGGTGATGTCGTTGTGCGTGCTGCGATCGACGTCCGTGGTCTGGCCCGTCGAGACGTTGACGTAGCGCAGGCGTTGCTTGCGGTCGCCGTAGGCGAGCATCGTGCTGTCGGGCGACCAGACGGCGGGGTAGCGCCAGATGTCCCCGTCGGTCGTCACCCGGCGCTCCTCGCCCGCGCCGTCCGAGGGGCGCACGTAAATCTCGTACTCGCCCGAACGATCCGAGAGGTACGCGACCCAGCGACCGTCGGGCGACCACGCCGGGGCGAACTCCCTGACGCCCTGCGAGTCCGTGAGGTTACGCACCTCGCCCTCCTTCGCGGGGGCCGTGAAGATGTCGCCGCGCGCGTCGAAGAGGGCGCGTGCCCCCGTCGGAGAGATCGAGAAGTTCTGGACGTTCGGCTTCACGTTCTGGAAGTAGGGGACGGTGTCGGCGAAGTCGCCGTAAACTTTGATCGGCACGCGCTCGGTCTTGCCCGACTTCGCGTCGAGGCGGTAGACGTACCCGCCGCACTCGTAAACCAGCTCGTCGCCCGCGCCGCTCAGCCAGAGCGCGTCGTAGTCCGAATGGTTCGTCACCTTGCGCGTCTGCTTGGTGCGCGTGTTGTAGGCGAAGACGTTCATCGTCCAGTCGCGATCAGAGAGGTAGTAGATCGTGTCGCCCAGCCAGACGGGGATCATGTCCTGCGCGCGCGTCGCGGTGATCTGCTCGGAGGTGTTGGCGGCGAGATCGTAGATCCACACGTCGGGCGACTGCCCGCCGCGGTAACGCTTCCAGCCGCGGAACTCGTTCGAGATCGGCGTGAACGCGACCTTCGTGCCGTCCGCCGAATAGCTCACGCCGCCCGCCTCGGTGATCGCGAGCGGCTGCTCCATGCCGCCCTCGACGGGGACGGTGTAGGGGCGACCGAGCCGGTCGCTCGCGCCGACGCGGTTGGCGCGGAAGAGGACGTTCTTGCCGTCGGGCGTCCAGCCCAAGACGCGGTTGTCCCAGCCGCCGCGCGGCGGCAGGCCCGTCACCTCGTTGCGGTAGGTGAGCTGGCGCGGCTCTCCGCCTTCCGTCGGGATGACGAAGATTTGCCGCGTGCCGTCGTACTCGCCGGAGAAGGCGATCCAGCGACCGTCGGGCGAGAACTTCGGGAACAGCTCCAGCCCCGCGTGCGACGTGAGACGCCGCGCCGTCCCGCCCGAGGCGGCGACGGTCCAGATGTCGCCCGCGTAGACGAAGGCGATCATGTCGCCGCGGATGTCGGGGAAGCGCAGCAGGCGCGCGAGGTCGTCCGTGCGCGAGGCTTGGGCGGAGGCCGGGGCCGCGCAGGCGAAGAGCAGCGCGGCGAGCAAGAGCGATCTGAACATTACTTCGACTCCTTCATGGCAATTCTCACGGGCGCGGGCCGATCCCGGTTTCACCACAGAGGCACGGAGGACACGGAGATCGCACAGAGAAGATCAACCCTCCGCGCCCCCTCCGTGTCCTCCGTGCCTCTGTGGTGAATGTTTTGATCTCGACTGCCAACTGCTATTAACCGCGGACGGGATCGATCCTGAATCGTCCGTGAGGTTCTTACGTCAAGACAAGAAATTTGGTTTCGCGTTCGGGTCTGACTGTAGGGTGAGAGATCAGGACTCCCCGTCGTTGTCCTGCACGCCGTCGAGGGGGTCGGCGCTGAGGATCGTGCTCATGCCTTCGTTCTGCTCGGCGGAGACGGGCGCGTCCGTCTCAGCCGCGTCGCCGCGCTCGTCGGCGCGCCCGCGCTCGACCGCGCCGTCGTCTTCGCGCCCCGCCCACTCGTTTGTCATCACTCTTCCCTTCCCGATCTCAGACTTCGACCGTCGCGGCCTCGCACGAGTCGAGCGCGGGCGCGTCCTCGGGCTCGTCCGCGCCGCCCTCGCCGACGTAGGTGAGGCCGGCGGCGACCGTCTCGAAGTATTCCTCGATGCGATCCAGAACTTCCGCGACCGCGTGCGAGTGGTAGATAACCTGCCGGAAGCGAGAGCCGCCCGGCAAGCCCCGCGTGAACTGCCCGGCGAGCTGCTTCATGCGACCGACGGCGGCGAACTCGGGCATGTCCGCGCGCAGCAGCTCGAAGTATTCGAGGAGCACGGCGCGCTTGTCGGCGAGCGTCGGCGCGTAGGGCTCCTGCCCCCGCATGATCTCTTCGATCTGACGAAAGATCCACGGGTTCGCCATCGCGCCGCGCCCGATCAGGATGCCGTCGCAATTAGTCTCGCGCCAGCGCGCGAAGGCTTCCGCCGGGGTCGTCACGTCGCCGCTCCCCGAGACCGGAACCTTCACCGCCTCCTTGATCTGCCCGACCAGCTCCCAGTTCGCCCGACCCTTGTAGCCCTGCTCCTTCGTGCGCCCGTGCAGCGCGATGTGCTCGACGCCGCACTGTTCGGCGAGCTTCGCCGTCTCGACCGCGTTGATGTTGTTGTCGTAATAGCCCGCGCGGATTTTGACCGTCAGGGGGATCGTGATCGACTTCTTGATCTCCTTCAGGATCGTTTCGAGCCGCGGGTGGTCGCGCAGCAGGCCCGATCCGCCGCCGTGCTTGACGACCTTGGGCGCGGGGCAGCCGCAGTTCACGTCGAGGATGTCGGCCCCGACTTCCTCGGCCATCTCCGCCGCCATCCGCATCCTTTCGGGCTGGCCGCCGAAGATCTGCACGGCGAACGGTCGCTCGTACTCGAAGAAGCGCATCTGCCGCTTCGACTTCGGGTTGTTGCGCGTCAGGCCCTCGACGGAAATAAATTCCGAGACGGTGAGGCCGATCCCGCCGCGCCGCTTCAAGAGCGCGCGGAACGGCACGTCCGTCACGCCCGCCATCGGCGACAAAACGAGCGGCGGATCGATCAAGACATCTCTGATCTTAAAAGGCTTCATCACGAATACGGTCAGTTGTCCGTTGTCAGTAGTCAGTAGTCAGTAGTCAGTTGTTTCTTCACTACTGACCACTGATTACTGACTACTGGCAATCTTATTTCCTCAGCTCGACGCCGGTGGCGACGAAGCTCACCTCCGTCGCCGTGCCGTCGGGGTTGCGCTTGAGCTTCGCGCCCTCGCCCTCGAAATGATCGGCGTCGGCCTTGCTGAGCGTCTTGACGCCGAGCGTGCCGTCGACGCGCGCCGTCAGGCCCGCCGCGTCGAAGGGGACGAAGAAGGCGTGATCCTTCATCGCGACGCGCACGCCGCGCGCCCCCTTCTCCGGCGCGAGTTCCAGCCAGCAGCCCTGCGCCTGGCAGACGCGCTCGACGACGCCCTCGACGATGATCCGCTTGCCCTCGTACTTCGCGGGCTCCTTCAGCACGTCCGCGAACTTGACGGCGGGCGCATCGCCCAAGGGCTCGCCGCGTTTGACGACCTCGCCCGGCGCTAGACGGACGTTCCCCGGCTTCTGCTGGGGCGTGTGTGCCTGTTCGTGCCTGTGTTCGTCGGCGTGCTTGTCGTCATGCCTTTCCGTCGGCTGCGACTGCGCGGCAGCGGTCAGAGCGGAGCAACACAGCAGCGCGGTTGCGATCAGCAGGTTTCTCAACATGGGTCAGTCAAACTCTCTTTCGGGTAGAATAGCGGGCGCGCTCTCGACACCGCTGTCAGCCTCGCGGCGCGCGCCGTTGAGCCCAGAGTATAGCAATGCGACACAGGCTCATCCAATCCTGCGGCATCGCGTGGACGCTCTTCTACGCCGCGTTCGTCGTCTGGCTCTACGCGACCGCGCCGCGCACGCTCTCGGAGCTGCGCACGCAGGCGAGCGCGACCGCAGGGACTTACGCGGTTGACGAGGCGCGCTTCGCGGCGGCGCGCGAGCTGTTCCGGCGCGAGCAGTACCGCGCGGCGCGCGACGAGTGGCTGCGCGCAGACCCCGCGCGGCGCGACGCGCGCACGCAGTTCTACACGGCCTACGCCTTCTACCGCGAGGGCTGGGGCCGCCTCTACAACGACGACGCGCTCTTCCGCGCGGGGCTTGAGGCCATCGACCTCGCCATCAAGCTCTCGCCCGGCGGCGCGCTCTCGGTTGACGATCCCGACCTGCGCATCCACTCCGCCGCCGAACTCAAGGCGGAGCTTGAGCAGGGCACGGAGACGACGTGGGGCGATCTCAACCCCGCGAAAGTTTTGCGCGAGAGGAAATGACGAACGCGCGGGAGGAAATGACGAAGGGGCGCGGATCTGACGGGCGCGACGCGCGGTCGCGCGGCGAAGCCGCCGGTCGCGGCGGGAATGATCGCGGCGCGTCGCGCCGCGGCGCGTCGCGGCGCGAGACGAACCGGCTGCTCACCGTCCACGTGCTGCTGCCGACGATCTTCCTGACGGTCGCGCTCGCGGGCGGCGTGAGGGTCGAGGGCGCGACCCGCGCCCTCGCCTTCAGCGCCCCGCCGCTCGTCGCGCTCGTCCTCGCGGTCTTACTGCTCGCGCTCTTCGCGCGCGGTCGCCTCGTCGATCTGCCGGGCTGGCTCTCGCACGACAACGCGCCGCTCGCCAACGTCTCGCACGCGCTCACGCTCCTCTCGCTCTTCTTCGCCTCGGCGCAGGCGTTCAACAGCGTGCTGCCCGACGCGGGGCTCTTCCGCTGGCTCTTCTCCTTCTTCTTCCTCTGGACGCTCTGGCAGAACCAGTTCGCCACGTCGGACGCGCGGCGCACGCTGCGGTCTGTCGCCGCCCTGCTCGGCACGGCGTTCGTCTTAAAACATTTGCTGCTCGCGAGCCTCTACGCGCCCGAAGGCGGCTGGCTGCGCCGCGTCGCGGGCGCGCTCGTCGAGGGCCTGACGCAAGCGAGCCTCGGCGAGCAAACCACGGTCGCGCCCGCCAACGGCTACGTCTCCTTCTTCGCGCTCGCGCTCTACGTCGTCGGGCTCCTCCTGTTCCCTTCTACGCCGGACGACGCGCTGACCGATGTGACGCACGACCTCCGCGGCGTCGAAGATTACAGGCGACTCCCGGCGGGCGGGCGCGACGACGCGAGGGCCGAAATCTTGCGAGAAGAATTGAAGCGGCTTGAAGCGGGCGGGCGGGAGACGCGCGGCGTTAACGGGACGGTCGAGTCGGACGACGATTAGATCAGGCGACAAGCAGAGAGCGTTTTTAGTAGTACCGTAGGCGCGGAAGAATGTAGCCCGCGGCGCGGGCCGTGGGGACACGCCATCGAAAAATATTGAGGGCCCCTGAAAGGGGCGAAAGAATTTCGACGCTACGATTCTTTCGCCCTTTCAGGGGCCCTCACGTTTGCCGCGTAGAAAGCCCACGGCTCGCGCCGCGGGCTACATTCTTCCGCCCCTTTCAGGGGCTCTCAACTTTTGTTTTGCTTTGTTCCCACGGCTCGCGCCGCGGGCTACCCTCTGTCGCCCCTCTTCGGGGCCCGCGTTACCCGTCACCCGTCACCGTCCGCCCGTCACGGCCCCTTCACCAGTTCACGACCAGCTCTTCGGAAGCCTGCCACACGGGCACGTCCTCGCGGATGGCGGCGCGCTGCAGGCGCTCCTTCTCGGCGAGGAGGCGTCCCGCGCCGACGGCGACCGCGCAGAGCGGGTCTTCGGCGACCGCGACGTGGAGTTTCAGCTCGCGCTGCAGACGCTCGGCCATGCCGTCGAGGAGCGCGCCGCCGCCCGTCAATATCAGGCCCGTCTGGTAGATGTCGGCGGTCACGTCGGGCTGCGACTCTTCGACGGCGCGGCGCGCGCCCGCGACGATCTCCGAGACGACGGGCTCCAGCGCCTCGCGCACCTCGTCCAGACTGATCTCGACGGCCTTCGCCATCCCCGTCGTCAGCTCCTTGCCGACCACCTCGACGCGCTGCGGCTCGGCCGCCGACTCGCCGGCGGCGCGCTTCGCGCCGAGCTGCTTCTTCAACTGTTCGGCGGTGCGCTCGCCGAGCTGCATCTCGTATTTCGCGCGGACGTAATCGCGGATCGCCTCGTCCATCGCGTTGCCCGCCGTCTTCAGACTGTTCGACGAGACGATGGCCCCCGAAGCGACGATGGCGATGTTGGTCGTGCCGCCGCCGATGTCCACGATCAGGTGCGCGCGCTCGTCTTCCACTGTGAGCCCCGCGCCGATGGCGGCGCAGAGTCCTTCGTCCACGAGATCGACGCGGGCGGCCTTCGCGTCGCGCGCGGCGTCGCGCACGGAGCGGCGTTCCAGCGCGGTCGAGGAGCCGGGGACGCCGATGACCATGTGGCTGCGCTTGAGCCGGTCGTCCTGCACGCGGCGGATGAAGGCGACGAGCATCTTCTCAGCCGCCTCGAAATTCTCGATCGTGCCGTTGCGGACGGGGCGGAAGACCTCCACGTCCTTCGGCACGCGCCCGACCATCTTGAACGCCTCGCCGCCGACCGCCAGCACCTCGCCCGTGTACTTGTGGATCGCGACCGCCGACGGCTCGTTGACGACGACGCCGCGGCCCGGCGCGTAGACGAGCGTGTTCACCGTCCCGAGATCGATCGCGAGGTCTTCGGAGAAGAAGTTATCCAGAATGTTCATACAGTCCCCTTGTTAACGTGCGCCCATGAGGAGGAAACTACAATTCACCCGTGCCTTCCACTTGGCAACTCGCATACCATTTCGGGTTTTCCACGCCGCCGCTGATTTTTGAAGAGCTTAGCCTGTGGATATCTCACCGCCCGGCCCGGCCCGGCGTCCGCTTACGAGACGCACAGACACCTTTTTACAGCCCCCCGGCGCGTGAAAGACGGACGGGCGGAGGGTCACACGAGCGGCATCGAGGAAGGGCGAGAAAGCGTGTGCGGTTGTGTGAGTCGGCGTGGGGCTTCGGCGCGCGTCACCTTTGTCGCGCCCGCCGCGCGAGGTCTTTACGACGGATCGTCGTCGCCCGCGCGTTCGTCCCTGATCGTCTCGTAGAGCGCGGCGGCCTCCGCCTTCGAGACGTTGCGCGCCGGCGGGACTTCGAGCACGCGCACGGTCGTCAATCGGTCGCGCCGGCGAAGCTCGATCACGTCGCCCGCGCGCACCGCGCGGGACGAGCGCGCCGCCGCGCCGTTGACCGCGACCGCGCCCGCGTCGCACAACTCCTGCGCGACCGTGCGGCGCAAGACGATCCGGCTCGCGCGTAAGAACTGATCGAGGCGCATAAAGGCCGTGAACCGTAATCGGCGACGGGTGACAGGTGAAGATCGTGAACCGT
>DASVQC010000050.1:0-147028 GCA_036389335.1 Pyrinomonadaceae bacterium
AAGACACGATCTTTCTCTTACCCCGTGCTCCCCCGCGCCCCCTGTGGTTGATGGCCGGATTCCGACCTTAAGCCGTGCGGCGATTCGGGGCTAGCGGCGGGGGGGCGGCGCGCCGGTGCCGATGCGGCGGGGGCGTGCCGATCCGTCGCTCGCCGGGTAGGTCGCGGGCTTCGTCGCGCCGCGCTTGAAGTAGTAGCCCTGGCGGGTGACGACGATCACCTTGCCGTTCCGCTTAACGGCTTCGGGCGTGAGTTGCAGCTTGAGGCGGCGCAGCCTGCCGTCCTCGTTCGTGTCGGCGGGCTTGAAGCCGAGGCTGTAGCGCGAGCGCAGGCGCGCGAACATATCGCCGAGCTTCTCGTCCACCTCCTTCTTGTCGGCCCCCAGCACCTCGCCGCCCGTCTGCTCGCTGAAATGCTCGACCGGGTTCATCTTGCCGAGCGTGAGCACGTTGAAGACCTTGCCGATGGCGGCGCGCACGACGAGCCCGTAGACGACCGCGCCCGACTCCAACAGCTCGCCCATCGTGCGCCGCACCGCGTTGTCTCCGCCGAGCACGGCGACGTTGTCGGTCACGACGATGACGACCCTGCGGCTCGCGGGGTTCGTCGCGCCCGGCATCTGGCGCGCGGCCTCGTAGAGGGCTTCGGTGAGCATCGTCCCGCGGCCCACCGAGTACTCGCGGCTCGCCTCCCTGATCTTGTCGGCGACGAGCTGCCTGTCCCGCGTGAAGCCCTGTATGAGCTTCGAGTTGGTGGCGAACGCCATGACGGCGACCTCGTCCCCGGGCCTGAGGCGCTGCATCGCGTCCTGCGCCCCTTCGCCCACCCGCTCGATGATCGGGCGCACGCTCCCGCTCACGTCGAGCAGCAGCATGACGGAGAGCGGCAGCTCGTCGCGGCTGAAGTAGCCGATCTCGCGCCGCGCGCCGTCCTCGTACAGCTCGAAGTCCTCGCGCCGGAGCGCGCCGACCGCCTGCTGCTTCTTCTTGCTGATGACCTGCGCGTCGAGGACGACCAGATCGGTGTTGACTTTGATGACCTCGTCCGGCTGCGCCTCCTGCGCGGCGGCGCGCGGCGGCGCGAGCAGGGCGAAGAGGGCGAGGCTGAGCGCGAGGAGCGCGGCGGGTTTCATGTCGGGTCGTCTCCGGGTTGACGCGGGCGGCGAGGTTCGGACGACCCTTTAGAAGGTTGACGGCGGCGGCGGGTTGTTCGGAGTCTGCCCGCCCCGGCCCCGTCTCTTCACGGCGCGACGCGCTCGGCGACGTGATCCGCGCCGCCGTAGCGCATGTTGACGCGCGCCGCCCTGCCCGCGGCGTCGAGCGTGAAGGTGGCTCTGCCGTCGGCGAGCGGGAAGTAGAACTCGGTCGGGGAGAGGGGGATGAGGCCCGCGGTGTACTGATCCTTGATCTCGGCGGTCAGGTAGTCGGGCTCTTTGCGGACGCTCAGCACGCCCCCGTCAGCCGTCCGGTAAGTGCCGACGAGCGCGGCGATCTGTTCGGCGCTGAGCGTCGCCAGCTTGCCGCTGACGGGCAGGTCGTAGGGCCTGCCGAAGACGATGGCCGTCACGTCGCGCACGATGGTGCCCATGCGCGCGCGGTCGAGGTTCGAGAAGATGATGATCGTGACCTTCTCTTCGGGGAACTTGATGAGCTGCGAGGTGTAGCCGGGGAGAGAGCCGGTGTGGCGCAGCCGCTTGCGCCCGAAGGCGTCGTCGGCGATCCAGCCGTAGCCGTAGCCCTCGACGCCGGGCGCGAAGACCTCCGCCGCTTCCGACGCGGGCACGAACTTGCCGCCGTCCATGACGCGGCTCCAGCGCAGGAGATCGTCGAGCGTGCTGTAGAGTGAGCCGTCGCCGGCGGCGGGCGTGAGCGCGCCGCGCTCTTCCTCCGACAGTTCCCTGCCTAGGGGGATGAGAGTCGGCCCCGCAAGGTTTCAAAAAAATGGTGATGCCTGATCCGGTTTCTCCTCCGTGCCCGCTCCGTGATCTCTGTGCCTCTGTGGTGAGTGCTTATGATCCTTACCTCACCACAGAGGCACGGAGGGCACGGAGGGGGCACGGAGGAAAGATAAAACTTGGGCGCCGCTAAAAAACCGCTTGACCCTGACGCTGCGTCAGGCTTTAGGATGCGCCGCGTGGGAGGGAGGAGACCTTGAACGTGACGGACGAGAGGCTGTACCGCGCGAGCGAGTTCGCGCGCGAGGCGGGCGTGACCGTGAGGGCACTGCACCACTACGACCGGCTCGGCTTACTCAAGCCGACGGGGCGCACGGCGTCGGGCTACCGGCTCTACGGCGAGCGAGACTTCGCGCGGTTGCAGCAGATCGTGACGCTCAAGTTCATCGGCTTCCCCCTCAAGCAGATCAAGGGCGTGCTCGAACGGGGCCGGCCCGATCTGGCGACCGCGCTCCGCTTCCAGCGCATCATCCTCGCCGAGAAGGGCCGCCGCCTGACGCAGGCCGTGCGCGCCATCGAGGAGGCTGAAGGCGTGCTCGCGCGGGGCGCGGAGCCGGGGCACGAGGCGTTCGCAAAAATAATCGAGGTGATCGAGATGCAAAACGACACGGACTGGACGAAGAAGTACTACTCGGAAGAGGCGCAGGCCAAGATCGCCGAGCGGCAGCGCACGATCCCGCGCGAGGTCATCGAGCAGGGTCAGCGCGACTGGATGGCGCTCATCTCGGAGGTCGAAGCGGCGGTGAAGGAAGGCGTCGATCCGTCGAGCGAGCGGGCGCGGGGCTTGGCCGCGCGCTGGTCGGAGTTGATCAGAGGCTTCACGGGCGGAGACCCCGAAATCCAGAAGGGTCTCGACAAGATGTACTCCGACCCGGAGTGGGGCGCGAGCTTCCCGAAGCCCTACAGCGACGAGGCGGGCGCGTTCATCATGCAGGCGACGCAATCGCGCAAGTAGGAGGGAGACAACAAGACTCGCCGCGAACCAAGCGATGAAGTAGGAACGACGAGCGATGAGGTGAAGAATGGATTCTCCTCACTTCATCGCTCATCGCTCCTACTTCATCGCCCATCATTCCTACCTCATCGCTCGTCGTTCCTACTTCATCGCTCAACCCTCCGCGCCCCCTCCGCGCGATCCCCGCGCCCCTGCGGCGAGTCTTCCTACCGTGCCGCGAAAGTGGCGGCAGGCGCAGGGCTTCGTCCGCTATCGCACGAAACTTTTACGGCTCGCGCCCCGACCTCTAGCGCGCGCGCGTGAACGCGGCTACAATGCCCCGGTCGCCCAACCTCGTCCCGCACGGAGATCGTTCCGCCCGACTCGCCCTTAGCAGACCATGCCACTCCCGGAAGGCACGCGCCTCGGTCGATACGAAATCAAATCGCAGCTCGGCGCGGGCGGCATGGGCGAGGTCTACCTCGCCGAGGACGCCGAGCTGGGGCGCTCCGTCGCGATCAAAATCCTCCCGGCGGACGTGGCTGCCGATCAGCAGCGGATGAACCGCTTCGTGCAGGAGGCGAGGGCCGCCTCCGCGCTCTCGCACCCGAACATCTTAGCCATCCACGAGATCGGCTGGGAGGGCGCGACGCGCTTCATCGCGATGGAGTACGTCGAGGGCGAGACGCTGCGCCAGCGCATGGCGCGCGCGCCGATGAAGCTCGGCGATCTGCTCGACTGTGTGATCCAGACGGCCTCGGCGCTCGCCGCGGCGCACGCGGCGGGCGTCGTCCACCGCGACATCAAGCCCGACAACATCATGCTGCGCGCGGACGGCTACGTCAAAGTCCTCGACTTCGGCCTCGCCAAGCTCGCCCACGACGAAACGCGCGAGCCCGACGGCGAAGCCCCCACCCGCGCGCTCGTCAACACCAGCCCCGGCACCGTGATGGGCACGGTCGTCTACATGTCGCCCGAACAGGCGCGCGGTCACGAAGCGGACGCGCGCGCCGACCTGTGGTCGCTCGGCGTCGTGCTCTACGAGATGATCACGGGGCGGCAGCCGTTCGCGGGCGAGACTTCGAGCCACGTCGTCGTCTCGATTCTGGAGCGCGAGCCGCCGCCGCTCGCGCGCTACGTGGACGGCGTGCCCGAGGCCCTCGAATGGATCGTCGCGAAGGCGCTCACCAAGGATCGCGACGAGCGTTACCAGACGGCGCGCGAGATGCTCACGGACCTGCGCCGCCTGAAGCAGCGGCTTGAGTTCACCGCCGAGATGGAGCGCTCCGTCGCGCCGGGCGCGACCGGCATGGGGCTCGCGGGCGACAGCCGCGCGGGCGCGGGCGGCGCGAGCGGCTTCATCACGGCGGCGCGCACCAACCTGATCGAGCCCCCGCCGCAGACCGCCGGCGAAGCCGCGCCGACGCCCGCGGCCCCGAGGCGGAGCGCGCCGCGCCTCGCCGTCGCGCTCGTCGCGCTCTTGGTGGCCGCCGCCGCCGCCGCCCTGCCCCTCTACAGGTACGCGAGCCGCCGCTGGTTCGCCGCCGCGCCGCGGGCCGCGTTCCAGTCGATGAAGCTGACGCGGCTGACCAACACGGGCCGGGCTTCGATCGCGTCCGTCTCGCCCGACGGCGCGTTCGTCGTCCACGTCTCGGAGGAGGGCGAGCGGCAGAGCCTCTGGATCAGGCAGGTGGCGACGGCGAGCAACGTGCAGATCATCCCGCCCGCCGAAGTCCACTACCAGGGGCTCACCTTCTCGCCCGACGGCAACTACGTCTATTACGTGGCGCACGAGCGGAACAATTCGCTGAGCGTCATCCACCGCGTCTCCTCCATCGGCGGGGCGACGAAGCAGATCGCCGAAGACGCGGACAGCCCCGTCGCCGTCTCGCCCGACGGCAAGCGCCTCGCCTTCATACGCAACTACCCCGGTCGCGCCGAGACCGCCCTCGTCGTCGTGCCCGTCGACGAGGGCGGCGGCGCGGCGGAGCGGACGCTCGCCACGCGCAAGGGCTCGCGGCGCTTCGACTGGGGCGACTCGCTCGGCCCCGCTTGGTCGCCCGACGGGCGGCTGATCGCCTGCCCCGCCGCGGGCGTCGAGGCCGGGGTCGAGCGCCACACGCTCGTCACGGTGCGCGTCGAAGACGGGGCGGAAGCGCCCGTCACGGCGCGCCGTTGGGCTTCGGTCGGGCAGGTGGCGTGGCTGGCGGGCGGAGAGGGGCTGGCCTTCATCGCGGCGGAGCAGGCGGGCGCGCCCTCGCAGGTCTGGCGCGTCTCCTACCCCGCGGGGGAGGCGCAGCGCGTCACCAACGATCTGAACAACTACACGGGCGTCGGCGCGACCGCCGACTCCGGCGCGCTCGTCACCGTGCAGGCCGAGGTCGAGTCGCGCGTCTGGATCGCGCCGGGCGGCGACGCACGCCTCGCGCGCCAAGTCACCAACGGCAAGAACGACGGCTCGGTCGGCCTCTCGTGGATGCCGGGCGGCGCGGTCGTCTACACGTCCGACGACGGCGGCGACTCGAACCTGTGGAGCGTGGACGCCGCCGGCGCGCAGAAGCAGCTCACGACGAACGGGCGACTGAGCGGCAGCCCCGCCGCCTCGCCCGACGGGCGCTACGTCTTCTTCGTCTCCAACCGCAGCGGCACGCCGCACGTCTGGCGCGTCAACGCCGACGGCAGCAGCCCGAAGCAACTGACGGGCGGCGCGGGCGGCTCTCAGCCCTCCGTCTCGCCCGACGGCAAGTGGGTCGTCTATTTCAACTTCGAGTGCAACTGCCTGTGGAAGATCTCGGCTGAGGGCGGCGCGGCCTCGCAGTTGACCGACAAGCTCTCCGGCAGGGCGGCCATCTCGCCCGACGGCAAGCTCGTCGCCTGCACCTACCGCGGCGATCCGGGCGCGAACTACTACAGCCTCGCCCTCCTCTCGTTCGACGACGGGCGGCTCGTCAAGGCGTTCGACATCCCGCCCACGTCCGCCGTCGAGGACCTGCGCTGGACGCCCGACGGGCGCGGCGTGGCCTACGTGGACACGCGCGCGGGCGTCTCCAACGTCTGGGCGCAGCCGACGGCGGGCGGCGCGCCCCGCCAGTTGACCGACTTCAAAACCGATCACATCTTCTTCTTCGACTGGTCGCGCGACGGCAGGCAGCTCGCCCTCGCGCGCGGCACGCGCGCGAGCGACGTCGTCCTCATCAACGATCTCAAGTGACCCGCGCGACGCACCCCCGGTCGCGCGCGCCCGCGAACCGATTAGAGACCGACCGGAGGCGAAGCGCCGTTGCGATTCCCTTTCGACATCCCCGCCGGGAGAGAGTTCGACGCGGTCGGCTTCGGCCTGAACGCCGTCGATCATCTCGTCGTCGTCCCCCGCTACCCCGAGTTCGACACGAAGACGCGGCTCACGGGGCGCGCGCAGTCGGCGGGCGGGCAGACGGCCTCGGCGATGGTCGGGCTCGCGCGGCTCGGCTGGCGCACCGCCTACGCCGGGCGCTTCGGCTCCGACGCCGAAGGCAGTTTCGGACTCCAGACCCTGCGCGACGAAGGCGTCAACGTCGAGCGCGCCGAAGTCGTGGAGGGCGCGCGCACGCAGGTCGCCTACATCATCATCGACGCGCGCACGGGCGAGCGCACCATCATCTGGGACAGGGACGAGCGGCTCGCCTACCGCGCCGACGAAACGCCCTCGGGCTTCGCCCCGCGCGGACGCGTCCTCCACCTCGACGCGCACGACCCCCCGGCCTGCGCACGGCTCGCGCGCGAGGCCCGCGCCGCGGGGACAATCGTCTCCGCCGACATCGACAACGTCTACGAAGGTCTGCCGGAACTCCTGCCGCACATCGACCTGCTCATCTCCTCGTCCGAGTTTCCCCGCAGGCTCACGGGCGTCGTGGACGAGCGCGCCGCACTCGTCGAGGTCAAATCACGCCTGCGCTCAGACGCCCTCGTCGGCATGACGCTCGGCGCGCGCGGCGCGCTGCTCTATCACGAAGGGCGCTTCGTCAAGTCATCGGCCCTCGCCGTCCCCGGCGGCTGCCGCGACACGACCGGCGCGGGCGACGCCTTCCACGCCGGATTCCTCCACGCCATGCTCCGCGGCGAAGACGTCGAAGCGTCCCTCCGCACCGGCTCCGCCGTCGCCGCCCTCAAGTGCCGACGACTCGGAGCCCGCGCGGGGCTCCCGACGCCGCGCGAGCTGTCGGAGCTGCTCGCTGCTGTTGCCGGGGCGTGAAGCAAAAAGATGAAGACGGCGGGCTGTTTTGAGTCCCGCCGCCCTTAACTTACACCACCGCCCGCCTCAGCGTTCGGAACGCCGTGCGGCGTTCGCCTCCCCGTTACGGAGTTATGCCGATGCGTTCGGCTTTTCACTCTCTATTACGGAGTTAGACCGAATCATTCGGTATAATATGCGTTAGGCGCTCGATAGCTATACCTAATGAAACGGAGAGAAGGATGACACAGAGAACTTGGCACCTAATGGCAGTGCTGCTCCTTGCCGCGCTCCCTATCATGGCGCAGACCGACCGGCTGGCGGGCGTTCCAACCCAAAAGATCGCCCAGAGCTATGAAGAGCGAATCGCCCGGGCCTTGCGGATCGAAGTGCCTGCCAACCGGGATCAGGAGCTGATAAAAGTCGCCTTCGATCAGGCTAAGTCGGGGCAATATGCTGACGCGAAGAACACGATCTGGAGTTATGTTGAGAATAAAGATTGGGGGTTTGCTTCTCTCGTGACTGCCGGGGTCGGGAATGGACTATATGAAGATGCGATGTCCGCCCTCGCGCTGATCGAAAACGCCGAGCTGCGGGCGATAGGTTTTAAGCAGGTAGCCGAGGCCCAAGCTAAGTCAGGCGACGTTACGGGCGCGAGGCAGACATTGCTGGCCGGGCTTGATGACGCTCTGAAAGGAGAGAAGATCTCGGACAGGAGATTTACGATGCACCACATTGTCGAAGGGATGGCAGCGGCGGGGCTAACTGACGACATGAGAAACACCCTCAGGCTATTCGAGGCCTCCGATCTGCACGGCGGGTATCTCGCCGCAGCTATCGTTCAAGCACAGAGGGGCGATGTGGAAGAGGCCAAGTGGACAATCCGCCAGGCGGTGAAGTTGGCACAGGAGGATAATGAGTGGGCGGACAGCCGCCTTGCACAAATCGTCGCGGTTCAAGTTGACGCGGGATTCCTGAAGGACGCGAGGGAGACGGCTGCGATGATAAAAAACGTGTCGCTAAAGAGATCGGCTACTCGCAGCATCTCGCTTGCAGAAAACAAAAGGAAGGAATGAACGGGATCGCCGACGATCGCGCCGCGCCTAACAACGGCATGCACCCGACCGCGGACACGACGCTTCTCAAGTTAATCAACGGCTCGGGGCGGCGGGTGATTCCGGGCGTTAGATTGCTTCGCCTTCCTAGAAGGTGGATGAAATGATAATCCTCAAACTATTGCTCACGACTACGGTATTCCTTCAGGCCGCCTCACAAGAATTGAGTGTAGGTGCAATCGTGTCAAAAGAGGACGTGGCAGAATTTTCGGTCCCGAATCTTATCCTTCATAACGGCGACTTGAAGCCGTCAATCGAGAAGAAGATCGAAGGAATCACTTACCGCATAGCTTATGAATCCAAGAGTCGCAAGGTTGTCCAGATAAGCACCTTTGATAGAAATTTCAAGACCGCTGATGGTTTACAAGTTGGCTCATACGTGAAGGCGCGAAGAGAGCAGATTATCCCGACCGAGAGTGCTGTGCTTGGGCCGAAAACCTCAGACGGCTGGCGTACCGTTATCGGCACTGATAATGAGATAGTCGTCCTAAAGGGTGGAGTTGAGTCAAGGATTAGCTTAGGGGATGAATCGTGGACGGCGCGCGCCGCTAGAAAGAGTGTAAGCAAGCTGTTTGGTAATGCCGAAACGATAATGGTGAAGATTGAGCAGTTCTCTAAAATCAAAGATTAAGCGAGCGGCGCAATCTAACAACGGCATGCAGCGGACGCGCACCCAACAGCTCTTTTGTCATTCATGGTTCGTGCGCGCCGCTGATGCCGGGCGTTAGGTGATCAACCTTAGGTTGTAGAGGAATAATAGTGAGGCGTAGGATATGAAAAGCAAAGCCATCCTTTCATCCGTCCTCATGTTGCTGATGTCAATTGCCGCCTTCGCTCGGCAACCCGCCGGTGAGTATCTCAAACGAGGTAAAGAACTGTTCGAAAAGAAAAACTACTTGCAGGCCCAAGAGAACTTTGAAAAAGCTATCGAGCTTAATCCCAGTCTCGCCGAAGCCTACTACTTTCGAGGAAGGGTACAGCTTGACGATAAGAAAGCTGACGCCGACTTCACGAAAGCCATCGGGCTCAAGCCCGACTACCCGGAAGCTTATTTCCGGCGCGGGTTGAAAAATGACTTGAACAATGATCGCGCCGCGGCAATGAGGGACTACAACAAAGCTATCGAACTGAACCCGAAGTTTATTGACGCCTACATGACTCGCGCCGTTCTTTATCTGCTCGACCACAAAGGCGCATTGGCAATCGCCGACTATACCAAAGTCCTCGAACTGAAACCTGATGGGGATAGTTATTACGTGCGGGGCAACACTTATCTAGAGACAGGTGAATACCCAAAGGCGGTAGCCGATTTAACCAGATCAATACAACTCGACCCGACATACTACTGGAGTTATAAACAGCGCGCTAAGGCTTATCGAAAGCTGAAAAGATTCCGGTTAGCCGCAGCCGATGAGCGCAAGGCGGCAGAAATTGGTCCGCCGTCAATAACTCAATAGAGGCTGATAAGCGGGCCTTAGTTATTGGCTATCCGTAAAACAGCGTCGTCCCACCCCCGCTACGCGCCCCTCTCAGCCTCACCCGTTTGTTGATTGACAGAGCAGGGTTCCGACGATTCGTGTTGGTCGCAGAGTTGAGGGCCGCGAAAGGACTACTCCATGCGGCGCACACCAACAGAGAAAGCCGGAGCCCTGTTTGCGGATCAACAGAGAAGCCGCTCTCATGCCCCGCCCCAGAAAACAGCGGCCAACGGTAAACGGGTAACACCCTAGTTATTTGGGGTGCGAGATGCGGCTTTGTTCGAGTGATCTTCGGGGGTTCAGGTCGCCCGTCATCCCGTCTGCGCCTCGGCCCCGTCCGCGTAGCCCGTCGGGTGCGACTGCATCCAGCGCCAAGCGGACTCGACGATGAGGCGCAGGTCTTGGAACCGCGGCGACCAGCCGAGCTCACTTTTTATTTTCGCGGAGCTGGCGACCAAGACCGCCGGATCGCCCGCGCGGCGCGCGGACGTGCGCGCCTCGATCTCTCGCCCCGTCACCTCGCGCGCCACGTCGATGACCTCTTTGACGGTGTAGCCGTCGCCGCCGCAGCCGAGGTTGTAGATCGCGCTGCGCTCGCCGAGGATGCCGAGCGCGAGGATGTGCGCGCGCGCGAGATCGACGACGTGGACGTAGTCGCGCACGCAGGTGCCGTCGCGCGTCGGGTAGTCGTCGCCGTAGATTTCGACGTGCGTGCGTCTGGCCGCCGCCGCCTGTAAGACGATGGGGATGAGGTGCGTTTCGGGGTCGTGCAGCTCGCCGCACTGGCGCGTCGCGCCCGCCGCGTTGAAGTAGCGCAGGGATGCGTAGCGCGTGCCGTGGGCGTTCTCGTACCAGCGCAGCGCGCGCTCGAAGGCGAGCTTCGTCTCGCCGTAGGGGTTGGTCGGCGCGGTCGCGTCCCGCTCTTCGATGGGCTGCTTCTCCGGCTCGCCGTAGACGGCGGCGGTCGAGGAGAAGACGATCTTTTTGACGCCCTCTTCGTTCATCGCGTCGAGCAGCGAGAGCCCAGCGGTGACGTTATTGCGGTAATACTTCGCGGGGTCTGTGACCGACTCGCCGACGAGCGAGTGCGCCGCCATGTGGATGACCGCCTCAGTCCCCTGCCCGCGCATCGCGCGCCGCAGGTTCTCCGCGTCGGTCAGCTCGCCGCGGACGAAATCCGCGCCCGCGGGCGAAGCAGTGCGGTGCCCCTTCGAGAGGTTGTCGTAGACGACGACGCCGTGGCCGTCGGCGACCAACTCTTCGGCGACGACGCTGCCGATGTAGCCCGCCCCGCCCGTGACTAGAACGCGCATGGTGCTCCGTTGGCGCGACCGGCGCGGCTCGTCGGATTACAGCTCGTCACGCCGCCGGTCGCGATCTCTTCGTCCGGATCGATCAAACTTCCGCGCGATGATAGCACGCGCCCGCCGCGCGATTTAACCGCGCGCCGCCGGCGAGAAAACGGCGGCGCGAGCGTGCCCGCCCCCGCGCGGGAAAATCTGCCGCGCGCCATTATCAACCGGCCCGAACGGTGGTATAACAATCGCCGCCGTCCCGGCCTTTACCCGCCGCACAGGACGCACACTTACAGACATGATCAACCCACGCAGGACGCTCGCCCTCTCGCTCGCGGCTTCTCTCGCCCTCTCCGCCGCCCTCTCCTCGCCGCGCGCGTCGGCGCGCAGGCAGCCCGGCGCGCGCCGCGCCGATCTCATCCTGTTCAACGGAAAAATCTTCACCGCGGACGGGCGCGGCACCGTGGCGCAGGCGGTCGCAATCGAGGGCTCGCGCATCGTCGCCGTCGGCACGGACGCCGACGTTAAAAAGTCTTACGCGGGCGCGAAGACGGTTGATCTACAGGGGCGGCTCGTGACGCCCGGCTTCAACGACGCGCACCTGCACTTTCTGAACGGCGGGCTCTCGCTCGCGCGCGTCAACTTCGCGGGCGCGAAGACGCTCGAAGAGACGAAGCGGCGCATCGCGCAGAGGGCGCGCGAACTCCCGGCTGGCGCGTGGGTCTTGGGGCGCGGGTGGGATCACACGCTCTGGGGCGGCCAGTGGCCCACGCGGAAAGATTTGGACGAGGCCGCGCCGCGCAACCCGGTCTTCGTGCAGCGCGTGGACGGCCACGTCTCCTGGGCCAACTCGCTCGCGCTCGAAAAGGCCGGCGTCACGCGCGCGACGCGCGACCCGGAGGGCGGAGAGGTCTTGCGCGACGCGCGGGGCGAGCCGACGGGGATTCTGAAGGAGACCGCCGCCGGGCTCGTCGGGCGCGTCGTGCCCGCCCCGTCGCGCGAAGAGAAGTTGGAGGGGATCGCGCGCTCGCTCGCGGAGGCGCGGCGCTACGGCATCACGTCGGTGCAGGACTCCGTCTCCGGCTACGAGACGCTCGCGCTATACCGCGGGCTGCTAGAGAAGGGCGAACTGACCGTGCGCGTCTCCGAGTGGCTGAGCATGGACACGCCGGTCGAAGAGTTGAAGCGGCAGCGGGAAGAGTTCGACGCGCTCAAGGTCGATCCGCTCCGCATACGCATCTCGGCGGTCAAGGGCTACGTGGACGGGACTCTGGGGTCGCGCACCGCCGCCATGCTCGCGCCCTTCTCGGACGATCCGCACAACAGCGGCATCCCGCGCATGACGCCGGAGGAGCTGACGCGCAAGGTCGTCGCGATTGACGCGGCGGGTTTTCAGGTCGCGCTCCACGCCATCGGCGACAAGGCTAATCGGATGGCACTCGATGCGTTTGCTGAAGCGTGTAAACAAAGGGCTGGCGGCACGTGTAGGATCGTCGAAAGCACAGCAGCCTTACAAACAATGGTGTCAGACGCGGGAGCAGCGAAACGGCGCGGCGAGTCTCCGAAATTTGTAATGATCACGTCGGAGGGCAATCGCCGCCACCGCGTCGAGCACGCGCAGGTGGTCGCGCCGTCGGACTTCGCGCGCTTCCGCGACCTCGGCGTCGTCGCCTCGATGCAGCCGTCGCACGCGATCAGCGACAAGCGTTGGGCCCCCGACCGGCTCGGCGAGTACCGCTCGCTCGGCGCTTACTCGTGGCACACGTTCGAGGCTTACGGCGTCCACGTCCCCTTCGGCACGGACTGGCCCATCGAGCCCATCAACCCCTACCTCGGACTCTTCGCCGCCGTCACGCGCGAGAGCACCGAGCTTGAGCCGCGCGGCGGCTGGCTCCCGCAGGAACGGCTCGACATCGCCGAGGCCATCCGCTGCTACACCGCCGAGTCGGCCTACGCCTCCTTCGAGGAGGCGGAGAAGGGGCGGATCGCGCCCGGCATGCTCGCCGACCTCGCCGTCCACACGCGCGACCTGCTCACGATCAAGCCGGAAGAGATTTTACAGACCGAGACCGCGATGACGATCTTCGACGGTCGCATCATCTACCAGAAATGAATGCGGAATGCGTAATGCGGATTAAAAGAAAAGATCGCCCACGGCTTCTCGATCCGCAACCCGCGGCCCGCATTCCGCAACGGAGGAGCTTATGCCGACGTGGTTGAAAGTGGTGCTCGTCATTGTCGGGGTCGTCGTCCTGCTCATCGCGGGCGTGGCGGGCTTAGGCGTTTACGTCTGGAAGAAGCACGGGCCGGAACTCGTGGCGAGCGGCAAGCAGGGGATGGAGGAGGGCCGCTCCTTCGGCGAGGGGACGGACAATCAGGGCTGCGTGGACGAGGGCGTCGCGCGCAACCGCAAGGCCAAGGGCTTCGGCGAGCTGATGAAGTCGGGCATCTTCCTGCGCTCGTGCCTCGACGCCAGCCGCCCCACGCCGAACTTCTGCGACGGCGTGCCCGGCGCGCTCCAGATCATGAAGACCGTCGAGTGGCGCAAGGCGCAGTGCGAGAAGTACGGGCTCGGTCAGGATCAGCAGTGCTCGCAGCTCTTCCAGCAGGTGCAGCAGTTCTGCGAACAGCGCGCGCGCAGGACGAGCGACGCGCAATGACGGACGCGGACGCGAACGCCCTGACACTTAGCGCCCCCGGCCCCTCCGCGTGAGAATTGATCCTCGCGCCGGAGGGGCCGGAGGCGCTAAGTGGTTTTCCGGCGACCCTACGGCGCGCGCGAGGAGATGATCTGGCCGACGAGGTCTGCCGCGCCCGGCTCGCGTTCGAGGTGCGGGTCGCGCCAGCCCTCGTGGTAGTCGATGGCGTAGGTCTTGTAAGCGTCCTCGTTGCTGACGAGCAGTTCGATCCGCGCGCGCCCGCCCCGCGCCTCCCTGACGGCGTCGCGGAGGACTGCCGGGGAGTAGGCGCGCCCGTTGACCGAGACGATCTTCATGCTCGGCCCCAAGCCCGCCTGAAACGCGGGCTCGCCCGGTATCGCGTCCACGACCGTCCCGTCCTTCGCCACGCGCAGGCCGAGCGAGTAGCCCGCGTCGGTCGGGCGGTCGTAGGCTTCGGCGTTGGCCGTCACGCCGTTCGGCGTGTCGTTGTAGACGAGCCGCCAGCCGCCGCGGCGCACGCCTTCGAGCGGGGCGCGCGGCTCGGTCGTCAGGAGGCGCGCGTTGAGGAACGCGCGCCAGTCGTAGGGCGCGACTTGGTTGAGCGTGTTCACCACGTCGTCCATCGTGTACGGTTTGACCGTCGGCGCGGTCGAGGGCGCGCCGTGGAAGAGCTTGCAGAAGTCGTCGAGGCTCTTGCGCCCGCCCGTCTGCTGCCGGATCAGGGTGTCGGCGTCGAGCCAGATCAGCTCGCCCTCGTCGTAGAAATCGACGCCGCGCCGGTACGAAGCCCACTGCGCCGAGGCGTTATAAAGTAGCTGCGCGGCGACGGTCGTGTCGATCAAAGGACGCCACGCGCGCCCCGGGCGGTGATCGAGATCGGCGGCGACGCGCGCGAGGTTGTCGCGGTACTGCTCCGGCGTCCACAGCCCCGAACGCGCGGTGAGCACGTCGCCGAGGTATTCGGTCAGCCCCTCGTAGACCCAGAGCAGTTCGCCCCGCATCGGCTCCTGAAAGTCGCGCGTGGCGAGACCCGCCGGGCGGCGGAACTTGCCGTTCCACGAGTGGACGAACTCGTGCGGCAGCACGGAGAGTTCGAGATCGCCCAGGCCCTTATCGACGAGCGCGCGCTCGCTGACGCGGCTGTCGTTCGACTGGTGGTGCTCCAGCCCGAAGTGCGCGACGTGGTCGGAGAGCGTGAAGAGGAAGTGGTAGTTCTCGTAGTGGCGCGCGCCGAAGAGCGCGTCCGCCTCCGAGACGAGCTTCTTCATGTGCGCGACGAAGTCGGGCGAGGCTTCGAGGGCGGCGGCGCTGTCGGCGGCGATGTCGATCTCGACCGAGTTGCGCGCCGCGTCAATCGGGATGGCGCGGAAGTATTCGCCCGCGAGCACGGGCGAATCGACGAGCGTGGTCAAAGAGACCGGCGCGAACTCGGCGCGGTCGCGCGCGCCGCCGCGCGCCGCCGGCAGCGACGTGCCGTACTTCCACCCGGCGGGGAGTTGCAGGCTCGCGCGGTAGCTGATCTCGTCGGGGTTCGCGCCCTGCGGGTAGAGCACGAGCTGGTTCCAAGTGACGATGGCGAGGTGCGGGGTCGTCGAGGCGGCGGACGTGAAGCCGACGGCGGAGCTGGCCGACAGGAAGTCGAGCGCGGCCTCGACCTCGCGCGCGCCCGCGGGCACGTCGAAGTGGAAGGCGTACATGTCGACCGGATCGCGCCGCCACTGGAGAGTCCTGCCCGCGGCGGTGAACTTCAGGCCGACGAGGTCTGTGACGGGGCCGGTCGGCCCGTGCTCGCCCGGAATCCACTTCGGGTAGACGAGCGTCATGGGGCCGGGCGCGGCGGCGAAGGTCATGCGCGAGTGGAAGAGTTTGCGCGGCGCGTCGGTGGCGTCTACGGCGAGCGCGACCGCCTGCTGCGCGCCCGCGCCGCGCGTCTGCGCGCTGGCCGCCGCGGAGAGGGTGAAGAGTGCGACGAAGATCAGCGGTATTAGTCTGCGGTCTCTTTTCATCTTTAACTCCGTGCGATCAAAAATTTGCGGCGCGCCCGCCCGCCGCGGCCCGCGCGCTCGCGCGCCGCGCGGCGCGACAGTCGCGCGCGGGTTTGCTTAGAATGTGCAGGCTTGAGGGGACGGTTTCACTCTAAACCCTGATCGAGCGATTTTCAACACCGGCGCGGGGGGCGAAGTCGGCATGAGCGAGACGGCGGACGTGGTGGTCATCGGCGGCGGCATCGTCGGCTCCAGCGTGGCGTATCACCTCGCGGAGCGCGGCTGCGCGAACGTCCTCGTCGTCGAGCGCGAGGCGCATCAGGGCAAGGGCTCGACGGGCAAGAGCATGGGCGGCGTGCGCGCGCAGTTCTCCACGCCCGTCAACATCCTGATGTCGCTCTACTCCATCGACTTCTTCTCGAAGTTCGACGAGGTGGTCGGGCACCCCGCCGACTACCGCCCGCACGGCTACCTCTTCGCGGCCACGACCGACCGCCACCTCGAATACCTCAAGGCGAACCGCGAGCGGCAGATCGCGCTCGGCGTGAAGAACGTCGCCCTCGTGACGCGCGATGAGATCGCCGAGATCGTGCCGCAGTTGCGCACCGACGACGTCGTCGGCGGGACGTTCTGCCCGACCGACGGCTTCGTCGATCCGCACAGCGTGATGATGGGCTTCATGCTGAGGGCGCGCGAGCGCGGCGCGCGTCTGTGGCTCGGCGCGCAGGTCACGGGCATCGAGGTCGAAGGCGGTCGCGTCGCGGCGGTCGTCACTTCGCGCGGGCGCGTCGCGACGCGCACGGTCGTCAACGCCGCGGGCGCGTGGGCCGCGGGGGTCGCCGGGATGGCGGGGGCCGAGCTGCCCGTCGAGCCGCTGCGCCGTCAGCTAGTCCCGACCGAGCCGTTCGCGGGGCTCCCGCAGAGATTCCCGATGGTCATCGACATGTCGACGGGCTTCCACTTCCGCCGCGAGGGGCTAGGGATACTGCTCGCGTGGAACGACCCGGAAGAGACGCCGGGCTTCAAGACGGAGTTCGACGCCTCGTTCGTCGAGAAGATTCTGACGCGCGCCGCCTCGCGCGTCCCCGTCCTCGCGGAGGCGCAGGTCAACGCGCGGCGGGCGTGGGCCGGGCTCTACGAGATGACGCCCGATCACCACGCCGTCATCGGCGAGTCGCCGACCGCCGGCGGGCTCTACTTCGCCAACGGCTTCAGCGGGCACGGCGTGATGCACTCACCGGCGACGGGCCGCCTCGCGTCGGAGCTGATCCTCGACGGTCGCGCCTCGCTGCTCGACGCCTCCGTGCTCGGCGTCGGACGGTTCGCCGCGGGCCGCCTGCTCGAAGAGACCGCGGTGCTGTAAAGCCACGGCGGGCGCGACCCGCCGTGGCGTCCGTGCGACGCCGAAGGCTCACGACGACGGCGAAGGCTCACAACGTCGCAGGCGACGTTGTGAGCCTTCTAAATTTCGGCCCCGTCATGCGCGTCGCGCGTCAGGCGGGCGGCGGCGCGCCGAAGATGTCGCGGATGCGATCTATGTTGCGGCGCTTCGGGCGTCGCCCGCGCCTGCCCTCGCGCCTGTCGTCCGGGAGTTGATAGTCGGTCGCGCCCACGCGGCGCGTGTCGCGCTCGTCAACCGTGTCGTTCGGGTACGACGGGATCACGTCGACCCTCCGCGCCCGCGGCTCGGCCACGCGGGCGGCGCGCGGCTCGTCCTCCCTGCGGCGGTCTTCGCGCGCTTTGGCCTCCTCGCGCGCCTTGCCCTCTTCGTCGTGCTTCTTCTCGACGACGCGCGCCGGCTTCTCTTCGTCGGCGTCGCGCTCTTCGCGCTTGATCGGCGCGGGCGCGGTCTCGACCCGAGACGTCGGCGCGGACTCTTCCGCGGAGGGGACGGCGGCGGTCAGCTCGGGCGTCTGAGTGGGCTGCGGCGCGGGCTGCTGCTGTTGCGGCGGCGGCGGCGTCGCCGTCTGCGTCGCCGCCTGCTGCACGGTCGCGGGCTGCGGCTCGCGCGCGGGGCGCTGGTAGAGCCTGTAGGCGATGACGCTGACGAGGCCGCCGAGCAGCGCGGAGACGAGCACGAGCGCGATGGGCAGGCGGCTGCGCGCCCGGCTGAGCCGAGCGCCGGAGAGCGGGACGACCGGCTGCGCGGTCTGCGCCTCGGCCTCGTCGAAACGCGGCTGCACGAGCGTCGCCTCGGGGTCGGTCGTGCCCGCGGGAAAATTTTGTTGTGTCTCTGCCATCTTTCCTTTTCTGCGCGTGGTGATTTCAGTCAGCCCCGGAATCTAATTGCAAACGACAGACCAGAGCCGCGCCCGCACGCGCCCCCGCCGCGCGTTTTCCGCCCCGCCTGACTAAGCCGTTAGATGCCAGCGTTTGCCGCGCCGCCGTGATCAATCGATGGCGAATCGGTTGCGCCCCGCCGCCCTGAGAAAGTGTGCGGGCTCACGCTTTGAACTGAAATCGTGCGCGCCCGGATACGAAAAGCGCGCCGCGCGCTCGGATTCCAAACCCGGCCCGACGCGCGTGCGCGCTCCCCTCTCGCCCCGAATTAAATTTCAGACTCGGCTGGTGCTACGCCGAGCGGGGGATGTACGAACAGGCGGTGGCGGAGATGCGGAGGGGCAGAGAGTTAGGGCTCTCGGGCGGCGCGACGCTCGGCAGGATGGCCTACGCCTACGCGCGCGCCGGGAAGCGCGCCGAGGCGCAAAAGCTGCTCGCCGAATTGGGCAGCGCGCGCAACAGTCCTACGTCTCCCCGGACACGTTCGCCGCCGCCTACGGCGCGCTCGGCGAACGGGAACGGGCTCTCGGCATGCTTCAGAGGAGCGTGGAGGAGAACGCGGCGGGGCAGAGCTTCATGAAAGTCGATCCGGCGCTCGACCCCCTGCGCCCGGACCCGCGCTTCGCGGAGATCATGCGGCGGGCCGGGCTACAGCAATAAGTCGGGGCACGTTAGCGAGGCAAGCGCCGCGGTCACCAACCGCCGAAGGCAGGGCCCGCAACAGTCTCCCGGCGATCCCGGAGTTCACCGGCGCAGCGAAGATCGTCGCCCGACGCGCTGCTCTTCGAGGACGCTGATCGACTCCTTGACGCGGGTGTAGATGCCGTCGGCGTCGAGCCCGTACTTGGCGAGGAGGAGCTTGGCGTCGCCGTGCGTGACCCAGCGGTCGGGCACGCCCATGCGCACGACCCGCACCCTGTCCTGCAAGCCGTTCTCTTCCAGCAGCTCCAAGACCGCCGAGCCGAAGCCGCCCGCGAGGTACGCCTCTTCGACCGTCACGATCAGACGCTTCGTGCGCGCGAGCGCGAGCAGGAGCCCCGCGTCGAGCGGCTTGACGAAGCGCGCGTTGACGACCGTCGCCTCCACCCCGTCCCGCGAAAGCTGCTCGGCGGCTTGCAGCGCCGGGTGAACCATCGAGCCGTAGGCGACTATCGCCACCCCGCTCCCCGCGTCGCGCAGAATCTCGGCCTTGCCGATCTCTAACAACTGCGGCTCGCGCTCGACGTCCGCGCCCGCGCCGCCCCCGCGCGGGTAGCGCATCGCGGCGGGCCCCTCGTGCGCGAGCATGGTCGCCATCATGTCGCGCATCTCGCCCTCGTCCTTCGGGGCCATCGCGACGAGGTTCGGCACGCCGCGCAGGTACGCGATGTCGAGGAGGCCGTGGTGCGTCGGCCCGTCGCCGCCCGCGATGCCGCCGCGGTCGAGGCAGAACTTGACGTTCAGGTTCTGCAAGCACACGTCGTGGACGATCTGATCGAAGGCGCGCTGGAGGAACGTCGAGTAGATGGCGCAGACGGGCTTGAGCCCCTCGGTCGAGAGCCCGGCGGCGAAGGTGACGCAGTGCTGCTCGGCTATGCCGACGTCGAACGATCTTTCGGGAAACTTCTTGAGCGCCTGATCGATGCCCGTCCCGTCCGGCATCGCGGCGGTCAGCGCGACGACCGACTCGTCGCGCGCCATCAGCTCGCACAGGGTCTTGCCGAAGACGGCGGTGTAGGTGGGCGGCTGCGGCTTCGCGGGCATGGGCATCGCGCCCGTCTTCGGATCGAAGGGGCCGGTGGCGTGCCACGCGTAGTAGTTCTTCTCGCGCGCCGGAAAGCCCTTGCCCTTCGTCGTCAGCACGTGGACGATGACGGGCGAGTCCTTGATCTGCTTCGCCTCCTCGAAGGCGCGCACGAGCGAGAGCGGATCGTGCCCGTCCACGTAGCCGATGTACTTGAAGCCCAGCTCGTTGACGAGCGCGCCGGGCAGAACCGCCGCCGCGATGGCGTCCTTGAAAGTCTTGGCGGCGTGGTGGAGCCTCTCGCCGACCGTCGGCACGGAGCGCAGCGCCTCGCCCACCTCGTCCTTGAAGCGGTGGTAGCCGTGCGCCTCGCGGATGCGGTTCAGGTAGCCGGTGAGCGCGCCGACCGCCGGGGCGATAGACATCTCGTTGTCGTTGAGGACGACGACGAGGCGCGTCTTCAAGTGGCCCGCCTGATTCACGGCCTCCATCGCCATCCCGCCCGCGAGCGACGAGTCGCCGATGACGGCGGCGACGTGATGGTGCTCGCCGCGGCGGTCGCGCGCGATGGCCATGCCGAGCGCGGCGGAGAGCGACGTCGAGGCGTGGCCCGCGCCGAAGGTGTCGTACTCCGACTCGTCGCGCTTGAGGAAGCCGCTCAGCCCGTCGTACTGCTTGATGGTCGGGAACTGGTCGCGCCTGCCGGTCAGAATCTTGTGCGCGTAAGCCTGATGGCCCACGTCCCAGACGAGGCGGTCGCGCGGCGTCTCGAAGGCGTAGTGGAGCGCCACAGCGATCTCGACCGCGCCGAGGCTCGCGCCGGTGTGGCCGCCGATGCGCGCGCAGGTGTCGATGATGTACTGGCGGATGTCGTCCGCCACTTCGCGCAGTTGCTCCGGCTTCAGGCGGCGCAAGTCTTCCGGGCTGTCGATCTGTGGTAAGAGGCTCATCGCGCGCGATTGTAGCGCGATTGCGGCCCCCCGCGCACGCCCCGAAAGAATTTGGCAGTGTCCTGATTTAAATTCTGCTCTGTGCGTCTTCCGTGTCCTCTGTGTCTCCGTGGTGAGGTAAGGATCGTAAGCACTCACCACAGAGGCGCGGAGGACACGGGGGCGGCACAGAGGAAAGCTCTAATCAGGTCACTACTAATAATTTCTCCGGGCGGCCCCGCGCCCGAAAGTTTTCCCGACTTTCGCGCCGCGGCGCGCGTCTAAGCTCGCGTGGGGCCTTGGCCGGGCGGCCCCGACGCGGATCGGTTTACCCCGCGCCCGGAGTCCCGCGGGAGATCGCTGACAAGGAGATTGATTAAAGAATGAGACGCAATCTAACCAGAGCATCGCTGCTCCTCGCGCTCGCGGCGCTCTTCGCCGTCGCGGGCCTCGCGCGGCAGCAGCAGACGACCGCGCCGCAGTCCGAAGACAAGGCGGACGTCGAGCGCCGGATGCGGCGCGAGGGCCGCACGGATCGCATGGAGCGGGTGGGCCGCCGCGGCGGGCAGGCCGGCGAGGGCCGCGGCGGGCGCGCCGGGGCCGAGCGGCGAGAGCTGCGCCGCCTCAGCCTGACCGACGCGCAGCGCCAGCAGATGCGCGAGATCGAGTCGCGCTACGCGCAGACGTTCCGCGCGCAGCGCGAGGAGATGCGTAAGCTCCGCGAGCTGCGACAGTCCGGCGGCACGCCGACGCCCGAACAGCGTGAGAGCGCGCGCCGGATGCGCGAGGAGATGCGCGCCGACGCCGACAAGATGCGCGGCGAAATCCAGAGCCTGCTCACGCCCGAGCAGCGCGAGCAGTTGCGCAAGGAGCGCGAAGAGATGAAGGCGCGGCGCGACGAGTTCAAGGCGCGCCGCACGCAGCGCAGGGGCGACGACGCCGTCAAGCCGCCCGTCCAGTAGAGACGATCAAGAGTCGCCGCCCTCGTGGCGCGGCGGGTCGCGCGCGCGGAACGGCGCGGGCGGGGGCGATCAAAATTGATCGCCCCCTCCCGCGCCGTTTCGCGTTACGGGCGTCGAACGTCCCCTCAGTAAGCGTCGTCGCCGCGCAGCATCACGGGCAGGGTGCGCAGGATGATCTTGAGGTCGAGCAGGAGAGACCAGTTCTCGATGTAGAAGAGATCGAGGCGCACCATCTCGTCGAACGAGAGGCGGTTGCGCCCCGACACCTGCCACAGCCCCGTCAGGCCCGGCTTCATGTCGAGGCGCTTGCGGTGCCACAGCTCGTAAGCCTCCACCTCGTAGGGTATCGGCGGTCGCGGCCCCACGATGCTCATGTCGCCGCGCAGCACGTTCAGGAGCTGCGGCAGCTCGTCCAGACTGAGGCGGCGCAGCACGCGCCCGACGCGCGTCACGCGCGGGTCGTCGCGCAGCTTGTAGACGGGGCGCGCGTCGTCGCCGAGGTTCGTGTCGGGCCTGCCCGCGATCAGCTTGCGCTGGTACTCGCGGTGCGCCGCGTCGTCCGAGTCGGCGCGCATCGTGCGGAACTTCAGAAACAGGAAGACGCGACCGT
Source organism: Pyrinomonadaceae bacterium (assembly GCA_036389335.1). Taxonomy (GTDB): domain Bacteria; phylum Acidobacteriota; class Blastocatellia; order Pyrinomonadales; family Pyrinomonadaceae; genus JAIVGV01. The sequence continues at coordinate 22,135 of DASVQC010000050.1, forward strand.
CCATGCCGACCCTCTCCTGCCGGTAGAAGATCGCGCCCTTCGAGTCGAGCTTGATGAGCAGCGCGACGACGAGCCAGACGGGCGCGAGCAGGACGAGCGCGGACGCGGCCACGACCACGTCGAAGCCGCGCTTGGAGACGCGCGCCGCGCCGGGCAGGGGCTCGCGGAAGAGACGGATCATCGGCAGCGCGCCGATCTGGTCGATCTCGGTCTTGCGCGGCAGGAAGTTGAAGAGGCTCGGCGCGATGCGGAACTCGACGCCGCGGTTCCTGCCGACGCGCATCATCACGTCGAAGAGCAGCTCGCCCGGCACCTTCGGGTCGGTGATGATGACCTCGTTGGCCCGCGTCTCGCGGATCGCCTCGGCGAGCTGGCCGACGCCCGCGACCACCGGCACGCCCTCGTACTCTTCCGGCGCGCCCGCGCCGACCTCGCCGTTCTCGACGACGCCGATCACGCGGTAGCCGAGTTCGGGCCGCTCGCGCATCTCGCGTATGCAAGCCTGCGCCTCCGCGCCGCGCCCGACGACGAGCGTCGGGATCAGATTGATCCCGCGCCTGCGGAACGCCGACTGCGCCGCGCGCGCGACCGAGCGCAGGAGCCCGAACGAGGCGAGGGCGAACGCGAAGTCGAGCGCGAAGACGGCGCGCGAGTAGGAGAAGGCGCGGAACTGCGTGCCGCCGCGGTAGAGGAACGCGACGGCGACGAGCAGCAGAGAGGCGACCGCCGTCGCCTTGAAGACGCGCGCCGCGTCGTCCACGTAAGAGAACTCGCCGCGCAGGCGGTAGAGGTCGTAGTAGGCGTTGGCGAGCAGCCGGAGCGGGACGACGAAGAGCAGCACCGCCGCGTAGGGCGCGAACCGCGCGCTCCAGCCCCACCCGCCGCCCGCGTGCGGCGCGGCGAAGACGCGCGAGCCCTCGCGCATCACGAACGCGCCCGCGAAACAGGCGAGCGAGGCCAAAGCGTCCGCCGCCACGAGCGAAGCGCGCGCCGCGGGCAGGGCCCACGCGGGCGCGCGCCCCTCCGCGCGCACCGCGCCGGCCTTCACGCCCAACCCGTCGATCCGTTCAACGCGCATAACTAACAGCCGTGGCGGGTAAAACCGTAACGGGTAACAAGATTAAATCCTTCTTCCCCTCCTGTCACCTGTCACGGTTTACCGGCCACGGCCCTTCGCGGCCTGCCCTTCACGGCTCCAGTATCAAATCCGCAACTTGCGCGCGGACGTGCGGGGCGCGGCGCGCATCCGTCTCTCGCTTCGGTTCGAGCGGCAGCGCGTCGACGTCGGCGCGCGTGCGGAGGCGCGTGAGCCTGCCTTCGCCGACGAGCTGTTCGTCGACGGCGGCCCACGCGCCCGCGTAGATGGTGGCGGCGGGCGTGGCGAGCGCGGCGGCTTCGCGGTTCATCGTGCCGCCCGCGCTCACCACCAGATCGGCGGCTGAGACGAGCAGAGAGCCGTCGAGCGCGGACTGCGGCACGACGAATTTATCCGGCGCGAGGCGCGCGGCGAACTGTTCGCGCTGCGCCCGCCCGCGCGCGAGGAAGACCGTGCGCGCCCGCGGCTCCGACGAGAGCCGCGCGAGCAGCGCGTCGAACAGCTCGTTCTCGAAGCGGTGGTATAACGCCTCGCCGGCGGGCGGGCGCACGACGACGAGGACGCTCCCCGCGGTCGCGCCGAGCGAGCGGCGCAGCTCCGCGACCGCGCGCGGATCGGGCCTGTAGTCGGCGAGGTAAACGTCCTCCTTGAGGCCGTCGTAGCGGCGCACCTTCGGGGCGCGCGCCCCGTGACGGCGCAGCGCGTCGCCGGGGAGCGCGCGGGGCACGACGACGCGCGAGGCGAGGCGGAAGGCGAGGTGGTTCGCGGGCTGGTGCTCGTAGTCCATCAGCGTCACGCTCTTCAGCCCGAGGGCGCGCGCCGCCACGATCTGCGAATACGAGTTGTGGCTGACAGCCGAGTCGAACGCGCGCCCGCGCGCCCAACGCAGCAACGCGAAGGCCCGCCCGAAGAGGTTCCCGGCCTTCCCCGCCAGCTCTCGCCCGCCGTGGCCGCCGATCACGGCGGGCGACAGCCCGGCGGCGCGCGCCATCTCGACCGTCTGCGCGAAGTCGCGCGCCGTCCACTCGACCTCGTGCCCGCGCGCGGCGAACTCACCCGCGAGCGCGCGGAAGAACGGCACGTGCGGCGAGTTCGCGAGATCGATCCAAATTCTCATCGGGAGAAATTGTCAGTTGTCCTTTGTCAGTGGTCAGTAGTCCGTTGTCCGTTGTCAGTAGTCACTTGCCAGCTTCGCCTTTAGCTGGACGACTCGCTCGTCGTCGGCAATGGACTACTGACTACTGACTACTGACTACTGACAGCTTTTATTCCTCGCTCATCGTTTCCATCAGTCTCGCCAGTCCGTACATCATCCAGCCCTGCGACCAGCGCATGTAGGGCGTGCGGACGGTGTGCGTGCGTCGCCGCTGGTAGTAGAAGAAGCCGCGCGGGTCGCGCAGGTGTTCGACAGACCACGCCGCGATCCGGTTCGCCATCGGGAGCGCGTCAGCCGACAGGTCTGCGAGTTCGGCGAGGGCGACGAGCGCCGCGCCGGCGGAGTGTGCGTCCGCCGGGTAGTCGCTCCGGGGCGTGAACTTCGGGAAGCCGTCGGCGCGGAAAAAATTCGCGCGCCAGAAGTCGAAGCCGCGGCTGAGCGCCGCGGAAAACTCCTCGCGGCAGCCGTCGCAGGCGACGACGACGCGGGCGAGCGAGGTGAGGACGAAGGCGGTGTGGAAGTTGTCGGCCCACGACTGAAAACTCTCCGCGCCGTAGGCCCACGCGCCGTCGGCGCGCTGGCGGCGGACGACGTAGCGCGCCGCGCGCACGGCCTCGCGCTTCAACTCCTCGTCGCCCGCGCGCGCGCCGACCGCCGCGAGCGTCTCGGCGGCGAGCAGGCTCGCGTTGAAGACGCGCGCGGCGTCGAGCGGCGTGTAGCTGAAGCAGACCTCTTCGCCGGTCTCGCCGCCGCGGTTCAAGTCGCGCAGGATGAACTCGCACGCCTCGCGCGCGGGCGCGAAATAACTTTCGTCTCCGAGCGCCCGCGACGCTTCGACGAGGGCGCGCGCGGCGAAGGCCGTCGGCACGACCGCCGGCGTGCCGCGCGGGGCGAAGAAGGCGCGCCCCTGCCAGTCAAAGTTGTAGCCCCACGCCGCGCCGTGCGCCGTCTCGATGCGCGCGCCCACTAAATCATCGAGCAGGGAGCGCGCCTCGTCGCGCGCGGCCACACGGCTCTCGCCGCCGCAGGCGCGCGCGCGCGCGAGCCACGCGAGGGCGAAGAGCGCCGTGCCCTTCGGGTTCCGCCCCGGGGGCACGCGGGCCGGGCGGCGCAGGTTGACGGGCGAGCGTTTGAAGGCTTGCGTCCACGCGAGGCGCGCGAGGCGCGAGCGCCGGAGCGGCGTCGATTGGAAGAGGGCGCTGTTCAGCGCGTCGAACGGATCGTGCCCCGCGTAGTCGCGCGCGCGGCACCACGCCGCCAGCTCTTCGAAAGCGCGCTCGGGGGAGACTGTCAGTTGTCCGTCGTCCGTTGTCAGTTGCTTGTGGTTCACGGCTGAGATTTCAGAGGCGAAGTTAACGACGCGCTACTGACAACTGACTACTGACGACGGACAACTGACTACTGACTGCTGACTACTGACTGCTGAGCGCGGAGTGCTCGATGCGGCGCGGCGTCTCGACGAAGCTCTCGTGCCAGAGCTCGAAGACGAGGAGCGTCCAGAGCAGCTTGCGGTGGTTGGCCTGCCCGCGCTCGTGCTCGTCTTGCAGGCGCGCGACGTAAGCCGGATCGAAGAGGCCGTGGCGGGCGAGGCGCGCGGGCGAGAGCAGGTCGCGCGCGAGCGGGCGCAAACGCCCTTTGAGCCACTCGGCGACCGGCACGCCGAAGCCCTTCTTCGGGCGGCGCGTGACGAAGGGCGGGACGAGCGGATCGATGGCCCGCTTCAGGATGTATTTCGTCGTCTTGCCGCGCAGCTTGAAGTCGGCGGGCAGCGACGCGGCGTACTCGACGACGCGGCGGTCGAGGAAAGGCGCGCGCACTTCGAGCGAGACCGACATGCTCGCGCGGTCGACTTTCGCGAGGATGTCTTCGGCGAGGTAGAGCTTCGTGTCGAGGTACTGCATCCGCTCGAAGAGTTCGGCGGCGTCGCACGAGTCGAAGAGCGAGCGCGCGGCGGCGTAGACGTCCGGGCGGGCCGCGCGCTCCGCCCCCGCGGTGAGCAGCCGCTCCTGCTCGCGCGGCGCGAAGGAGCCGAACCAGATGTGGTGGCGCGCCACGGGGTCGTCCGTCTCCATCCCGGCGACGAAGCGGCGGGCCTTGAAGTCGAACGAGAGGTTTTTCGTCTTGACGGGCAGGCGGCGGATGGCGGGCTCGACGAGCGCGCGCCGCAGGAGGCGGGGCACGCGCGAGTAGGCGCGCGCGACGCGGTGCCCGTAGTACATCGGGTAGCCGGCGAAGATTTCGTCGCCGCCGTCGCCCCCGAGCGCGACCGTCACGTGCTGGCGCGTGAAGCGGCAGAGCAGGTAGGTGGGGATGAGCGAGGGGTCGCTCAGCGGCTCGTCCATCCAGGAGCCGATCTCGCCGACGAGGTCTGCGGCGAGGTTCGCGCTCAGGCGCTCCTCGTGGTGATCCGTGCCGAGAAAATCCGCGACGCCGCGCGCGTAGGCCGACTCGTCGAAAGACTTTTCGGCGAACGAGATCGAGAAGGTCTTGACCGTCGCGGCGGAGGCGCTGACGGCGAGCGCGGCGACCGCCGAGGAATCGACGCCGCCCGAGAGCAGCACGCCGAGCGGCACGTCTGCGACGAGCCGCATCCTGACCGAGTCGGCCAGCAGCCCGCGCAGGCGCTCAGCCGCCTCGTCCTCGGTCGGCGCGTTCGCGGGCTTGCGGTAGCTCAAGTCCCAGTAGCGCCACGTCTCTACTTTCCCGTCTTCGAGCGTGAGCGCGTGGGCGGCGGGTAGTTTGTTGACGCCTTCGTAGATCGAGAGCGGCGCGGGGACGTAGTCGAAGGCGAGGTACTGCCGGAGCGCGTCGGGGTTGACGCCCGTCGTGACCGCGGGGTGCGCGAGCAGGACTTTCGGCTCGGAGGCGAAGAGGAGCTTGCCGCCGAACGTGCCCCAGTAGAGCGGCTTCTCGCCGAACGGATCGCGCGCGAGGAAGAGCCTGCGCCGCCGCGCGTCCCACAGCGCGAAGGCGAACATCCCGTTCAGGCGATCCAGCATCGCCGTGCCGAACTCCTCGTAGAGGTGCGGCAGCACTTCCGTGTCCGAAGCGGAGCGGAACGTGTGGCCCCGCGCTTCGAGTTCGGCGCGCAGCTCGCGGTAGTTGTAAATCTCTCCGTTGAGGATGACCGAGACGCGCCCGTCCTCGCTCACGGCGGGCTGCTCGCCCGTCTGCAGGTCGATGATAGCGAGACGGCGCATCCCCAGCGCGACGCCCTGCGCGGTCATCACCCCTTCGGAATCGGGGCCGCGGTGCACCATGCGGGCGCACATCGAGCGCAGCATCTCCGCCGCGCCGTCCTCGGTCGGCGCGTGCGCGTCCATGTAAGCCCATCCGGTAATGCCGCACATAACTTTTCGCGTGACGGGTGAACCGTGACAAGTGACAGGTAAAACCTTTTCTTACCTGTCACCTGTCACCCGTCACCCGTCACGGTCTTCAAACCCGATGCGCTCGCGCACGGCGTAGATCGATTTCGCCTGCGACTCGTGGTAGGTGCGGACCGACATCTCGGCGAGCAGGCCCATCAGGAAGAACTGTATGCCGACGGCGAACATGACGATGCAGAGCACGGGCAGGGGCGTCTGCACGAAGTCGGCCCGGTGGAAGAGCTTGAGGAAGACGGCGTAGAGCCCGGCCAGCGTCGAGACGACGAACGCGATCAGGCCGAACGTGCCGAAGACGTAGATCGGCTTCGTCTGGTAGGAGGCCATGAACTTGATCGTGACGAGGTCGAAGACGACTTTGAGCGTGCGCGAGAGGCCGTACTTCGACACGCCCATCGTGCGCGCGTGGTGCTCGACGGGGATCTCCGTGACGCGCGCGCCGACCCAACTCGCGTAGATCGGGATGAAGCGGTGCATCTCGCCGTAGAGCCGCACGTCTTTGATCACGTCCCGGCGGTAGGCCTTCAGGGAGCACCCGTAGTCGTGCAGGGGCACGCCGCCGATCCAGGAGATGATGCGGTTGGCGATCATCGACGGGAACTTGCGCGTGAGCGCCTTGTCCTGCCGGTTCTTTCGCCAGCCCGAGACCACGTCGTAGCCCTCGTCGAGCTTGGCGAGGAGGCGTCTGATGTCAGCCGGATCGTTTTGCAGGTCGGCGTCCATCGGGACGAGCACGCGCCCGCGCGCGGCGTCGATCCCGGCGCTCATCGCGGCGGTCTGCCCGTAGTTGCGCCGGAGCGAGATGACGCGCACGCGGCTGTCCGCGTCGGCGATCTCGCGCAGCACTTCGAGGCTGCGGTCGGTCGAGCCGTCGTCCACGTAGATCACCTCCGCGGAGAGGCCGAGATCGGCGAGCGCCGCGCGCATCTTCTCGTGCAGCGGGCGCAGGTTGGGCTCCTCGTTGAGGACGGGGAGGAAGACGGAGATGTCCGGGGCGTGCGACTCGCCGCCGCCGTCTTGGCGCGCGTCCGTCGCGCGGCGGGTCGGAGCGTTCCGCTCTTCGTAAACTCTCATCAGCTCACCCTGCGCGCGACGACGATCGCCGAGACGCCGAAAGGAAGGTTGAAGCGGCGCAGCCAGTGCGCCTCCGCGCCGAAGACGCGACCGAGGACGCCGTTGAGCGCCGGGACGTTGACGTTGTTCTCCGACGCGGGGCGCAGAGACAGGGCGCGCATCACGAGCCGCCCGGCAAGGATCGGCGCGAAGAAGGTCACGTTCGCGTAAGTCGCGCGCTCGACCGAGAGGCCGGCGGCCTCGACGCGCGCGCGCAAAAGGGGGAGCGTGTAGCGGCGGCGGTGGTGGCTCACGTCGTCCTGCACGCCCCAGAGCCACATGAAGGCGGGGACGAAGAGGAGCGCGCGTCCGCCCGTCTTGAGCACGCGCCGCATCTCGGCGAGCCCCGCCAGATCGTCGTCGAGGTGCTCGACCACGTCGAGCGCGGTGACGACGTCGAACTCGCCGTCGGCGTAAGGCAGCGACTCCGCCGCGCCGCGCCGCACGTTCGCCAGGCCCCGCGCGCGGCAGAAGGCGAGCGCGTCTTCGGAAACGTCCACGCCCTCGGCGTCGCCGAACTGCGCGAGCATCTCAAGGTTCGCGCCCGTGCCGCAGCCGACGTCTAGGAAGCGCGGTCGCCCCCCCGCGGGCAGCCGCAAATCGCCCACGATGGAGCGGACGAAACTTTCGAGGATGCGTCGGCGACCGGCGAACCACCAGTGCGCGCCCTCGACCTCGCGCATGATGGCGTAGGTGTGCCGCTGCATCTCGCGCGGCAGCGCCTTCGACGTCTGTTCGATCTCACTCGCCATCGCGCGCGCCGTCCCCCGGCCCCGGGCTCGCGGCCCCCGGCCCCCGACCGATCTTGCCGAAGCCGCGCCAACTGTTCCGGTTGTGCCAGCCGATCTCGACCCCGGTCGCGCCGATCCCGCGCCACCACTCTTCGAACTCCGCGCGCGCGATGTAGTGCGACGTGGGCGCGACGAGGTGGTCGAAGACTATGGTGTGCTGCTCGCGCCAGCCGAACTGCGCGAGGTGGTTCAGGTAGTCATTGTAGAACAAACGGCGCGCGAACGCCTGCGTGCCGGCGTTCGCGTTGAGCGGCGCGTAGACCAGCTTCGTCGCGGCGAAGACAATGGCGGCGGGGATTTTCGAGAGGTGCAGCAGGGCGTCGCGGCTCATGCGCGAGGTCAGGCGCTCGCGCACCGGCGAGACGAAGCGCGTCAGCCACTCGTTGTTCTCCGCCCCGTAGACCCACGCGGAGAGGTGGCCGCCTTCCCTGACGTGCCTTGAGAGCGCGACGAAGCCCGCGCGCGGATCGGGCAGGTGGTGGAGCACGCCGACCGAGAAGGCGTAGTCGAAGGCGCGGGGCCGGAAGGGCAGATGGTAGATGTCGGCCTGCACGATGTGCGCGTTCGCGAGATCGCGCGTCGCCTCGTGCGCCACGTCCACGGCGTCGCTCAGGTCGACGCCGACGACCTCGCGCGCGCCCCACTCCGCGGCGAGCCGCGTGTGGCGGCCCTTGCCGCAGCCGCCTTCGAGCACGAGCTTGCCCCTGAAAAACTCCGGGCGGACGGGCGCTACCCAGCCGAGGAACTGTTCGCCGTAGTGCTCGTCGGTGTGCGTGAAGTGGCGCCACTGCCAGCCGAAGTTCTCCGCGGTCGAGGCCTTGTCCGCCGCGACCTCCCGCGCCCCGGCGAAGCGCGGCACGCCCCCCCGCACCCCGAACGCGCGCGCGCAGGCACCACAACTCAGCTCGCCCTCGACGATCTCCGTCCAGCCGCGCGCCTCGTCTCTCTCCGTGATCGACGACACGCGCAAGCCCCCGGCGCACGACGGGCAGGCGAGCAGCGTGAGAAGTTTTTCCTTCATAAAGAAAAGGTCGGAGGTTAGAGATCAGAGGCCGGTGAAATTCACTCGCTACTGATCTCTGATCTCTAACCTCCGGCCTCTTTCTCGTTGAACCACCGGACGAAGCGGCGGATGCCGTCTTCGATCTGAGTCTTCGGATCGTAGCCGAGGAGCCGGCGCGCTTTGGAGATGTCGGCGAAGGTCTGCGGCACGTCGCCGGGCTGCGGCGGCTGGCGGTCGACGATGGCCTCCCTGCCGAGTTCCCGTTCGAGCAGCGAGATCAGCTCGCGCAGCTCGACCGTGCGCGACTCGCCGAGGTTCACGGCCTCGAACGCCGTCGCGTCGTAGTCTATCGCGGCCCGCACGCCGGCGATGATGTCGTCGACGTAAGTGTAGTCGCGGCGGGTCGTGCCGTCGCCGAAGACGGGGACGGGTTTGCCCGCCGAGATCAGCTTCGCGAACTTGTGTATGGCGAGGTCGGGCCGCTGGCGCGCGCCGTAGACGGTGAAGAAGCGCAGGCAGACGCAGCGCACGCCGTAGAGGTGCGCGTAGGCGTGGCACAGGTGCTCGCCCGCCGCCTTCGTCGCCGCGTAGGGGCTGATGGGCTGCCGGATCGGGTCTTCCTCCGAGAAGGGCACCTTCGCGTTGACGCCGTAGACGGACGACGACGAGCCGAAGACGAACTGCCCGACCCGTCGCGCGCGCGCCAGCTCTAACAGGTGGAGCGTGCCCGTCACGTTCGTCTCGACGTAGAGCAGCGGCTCGCTCAAGGACGGGCGCACGCCCGCGCGCGCCGCGAGGTGGACGACGCAATCGAAATCCGTGTCGGCGAAGACCCCTTCGAGCGCGGCGCGATCCCGTATGTCGGCTTCGACCAGACGGAAGCGTTCGTCGTCCAAGTGACGCCCCACGTTCGCACGCTTCAGCGCCGGATCGTAAAAGTCGTTGAAGTCGTCAACGACCGTCACGCGCCACCCGCCCTCCGCGAGCAGATGATCCGCGAGGTGCGAGCCGATGAACCCCGCCCCGCCCGTCACGAGAATATCCCTGTCAGTCATAGGGAAGCTGTCAGCAGTTAGCCGTTAGCTATTAGCCAAACAAAAAAAGAGCTGCTAGCTGTCTGCGGTTAGCCATCAGCCGAACGAAAGATTAGCCATCAGCCGAACGAAAAGGTGTTAGCTAACAGCTAACAGCTAATCGCTAATCGCCAACAGCTTTCTTCGCGTAGACCCAGAGGTGCCAGCCCCAGCGGGCGGCGAGTTTGGCCTCCGCCGCGCGCGGCAGCAGGCCGCCGAGGACGGGGAGCCAACGCTTGTTCAGGAAGTGCGTCGCGAGCGAGACCTCTGCGAAGTCTTTGAAGAGCGCGCGCGCCTCCCCGCGCGAATAGACGCGCGTCAGGGGGTTGCCCGCGCCGTCCGTGTTGCGGCTGAGGAACTCGCCGGGCGAGAGGTAGCTGCGCTCGTCGTCCCTGATGCGCGCCGCGTGCTCGCGCAGAGACTCGACCGGCTCCTTCGTCAGCAGGTGCGCCACCCGCAGGCCCGACTCGCCGCGCAGCAGGCGCGCGCCCGCGCGGCGCAGCACCGAGATGTTCACGCGGTAGTTGTAAGAGTCGCGGTGGTAGAGCATGACGACGGCGCGCCCGCCGGGCTTGAGCACGCGATGAACCTCCCCGACCGCGCGCGCCGTGTCGGGCGTGTGGTGCAGGACGCCGTGCGAGTAGACGAGGTCGAACGCGGCGTCGGGGAAGTCTAAGTTCTCCGCGTCGGCAGTGCGGAACTCGCCCGCCAGACCTTGCAGCTCGAAGTTGCGCCGCGCGAGCGAGACCGCCGCCTCCGTCAGATCGACCCCCGTATAGACGGCCCCCGCGCGCGCGAACCGCGCGCCGTCCGTCCCCAGCCCGCACCCGATCTCCAACACGCGCAGGCCCCGCGCCCCGTCGAAGCCCGCCGCCGCCGGGATGTGCCACTCCTTCTCGTAGCGGTGCGCCTCGACGCGCTCGAAGAAGGCGCGCGTGCCCACGGGCGCGTCGGCGAACTTCGTCCCGCACGGGTTCGCCTGCCAGAACTCGCGCACGCGCTCTTTCAGACTTTGGCTGACGTTCTCCATTTACAGGGACTTCCACGGCGGGCACTCGTCGCGCTCTTCGTCTACACCGACTGCGACAGCCGCGCGACTCGAAGAGCGGAAAGTTAGCACGCGGCGCGAACGACTCACAAGCGCGGCCACAGGCTCACTTCCCTTGCGTTATCAGTCAAGTATATGCTCTGACCCGTCACGATTCGCGGGGGCGCGTGTCCGCGCGCCGGCTTCGACTTCTTCACCGAACAACCTGAAGCCGCCTGTCCGTTATGAGCGCATCCGACAAGTCCACCATCTTTATCAGCTACAGCCACATCGACGAGGCGTGGAAGAATCGCCTGCGCCCTCACCTGAAGCTGCTGGAAAACGCGGGACTTGATGTCGTCGTCTGGGACGACCGCTCCATCGACGGCGGCGCGCAGTGGTACAACGAGATCAAGGCGGCGATGGACAGGGCAGTGGCGGCGATCTGCCTCATCTCGGCTGACTATCTCGCCTCGGACTTCTGCCACAAGGAAGAGATTCCCTATCTGCTGGAACGGCGCAAGCGCGATGGCATGGTGCTTCTGCCGATCCTCGTGCGCCCTTGCTTATGGTCTGCGTTCAAATGGCTGAAGGACACGCAGATGATACCGCGCGACGGCAAGAGCATCGCCGAAGATTTCAAAGGCAGCGAGGACAAGGTATTTCTCGAAGTAGCCGAGTTTATCTCTAATCTTTTAAACGACCCTGAAGCCCTCTTTACCGCCTGGGGTTTAGGTAAACCTAGAGCCACACAGTCGCGAATGATGGGGGGGGAGGACGCGAGCTTGTGGCGCGAAATTTTCCCGCCCCCCCACCGGCCCGAGCCGCGCTGGTGGCTACCGGCTAAGGACAAGATCGAGATCAGCAGACTGCCCGTCACGGGCGCGGAGCTTTTCGGCAGGCGAACAGAGCTTGAGATGCTCGACGCAGCGTGGGCGTCGGACGAGACTAACGTCGTCAGCCTCGTGGCGTGGGGCGGCGTCGGGAAATCGACGCTCGTCAACAAGTGGCGAGAGTCGATGGAGGGCGACAACTACCGAGGGGCGCAGCGCGTCTACGCTTGGTCGTTTTACAGTCAGGGCACGAGCGAGCGCGTCTCATCCGCCGACCTCTTCATCAGCGAGGCGCTCAAGTGGTTCGGCGACGCAGACCCGACCGCGGGCTCGCCCTGGGACAAGGGCGAACGCCTCGCGCGCCTCGTGCAAAAGGAGAAGACGCTGCTCCTGCTCGACGGGCTTGAGCCGCTGCAATCCCCCCACGCCCACGAGCGCGGCAAGATCAAAGACCCCGCCCTCCTGACGCTGCTCACAGAGCTTGCCCGCCACAACCCCGGACTCTGCCTCATCTCCACGCGCGAACGGGTGTCCGACCTCGCGGAGTTTGAGGCGACCACCGTCCTGCACAAAGACCTCGAACAGATTTCCGACGAGGCGGGTCGCGCCCTGCTCCGCGTCGGCGGCGTGCAAGGCATCGACGCCGAACTCGAACAGGTGACGCGTGACTTCGGCAATTACGCCCTCGCCATCAACCTCCTCGCCGTCTACCTCCACGACATCACCGGACACCACGTTTCACACGCCGCCGAGATTCCAGACCTCGACATCACCGAAGACGAAGGCAAGCACCCGCGCCGCGTCATAGAAGCCCTCGCGCGACGCTTCGGCGACACCGCGGAAGTAGAATTGCTCCGCTTACTAGGATTCTTCGACCGCCCCGCAGACAAAGGTTCACTACGCGCCCTGCGTCGCGCCCCCGTGATTCACGGACTGACAGACTACATCCGCAAGCTCACCGATGCGGGCTGGTTACGCACTATCGAGAAGTTACGTCGATACAAGCTGATTGCTCCCCAGAGCAATCACCGTCCGGATGATTTAGACGCTCACCCACTCGTGCGTGAACACTTCAAACATCAACTCAAGCTAGCGCATCCCGAAGCTTGGAAGGCAGGTAACTACCGCCTTTACGAACATCTTAAGCGCACAGTTAAAATGTTTCCTAACACTCTAAAGGATATGGTTCCGCTCTACTCGGCAATTGTTCATGGCTGTGAAGCTGGCAGACATCAGGAGGTGCTTGAAGAGGTATATCTGCGAAGGATTATAAGAGGCAAAGAGTTCTTCAGTCTTAAAAAGATTGGCAGCTTCGGAGTTGATTTAGCTATCCTGACACTTTTTTTTAAAGAGTCAAATTACAATAAACCAATACAGAACATCAGTGAAAGTGCTCAAGGGTCTGTACTTGGTATTACAAGCTTTTGCCTTCAAGCACTAGGACGAACTATAGACGCAACTCAGGTAGCGCTAGCTGCTCTAGAGATTTGTATTTCGCATAAAAACTGGGAAATAGCGGCAAGGGGTGCTAATAACCTTAGCCTACTTTACCTCACTACTGGTGACTTAAACCAAGCCTTAGTTTACGCACGACGATCTACTGAACTAGCCAAGTTTAGCGGCAGTAACGCCGAGCACGTAGATAGCATCTCGACTTTAGCTCATGTATTGCATCTAGCGGGTTCACCTACATCTGAAGCTATGTTCATCGCTGCCGAAAAGCTACAAAAGGAAGAAAAGGGGCCGTTTTCATTCCTCCATTCAGTTAGGGGGTTTGATTATTGCGATTTGCTACTAAGCAAAAGTGCTTATGTTGAAGTAAAAAACCGGGCAGGAGAATCACTCAAGATCGCGGCACTAAATAACTGGTTGCTCGATATTGGTTTGGATTGCCTCTCTTTAGGACGGGCATATCAGTTTCAGACTCAGCATGAGTGCACAGGCGATTTTTCTCATGCTGCATCCTACTTGAACCGAGCAGTAGATGGGCTGAGACAAGCAGAGATGCTGTTTTACTTACCTCTCGGATTGCTAGCACGCGCAGAGTTATATCGGGTCACGGATGAGTTTGAGCGGGCGCAGACTGATCTAGATGAAGTGTTGCGTATTGCTAAGCGCGGAAGCATGGGTCTGCACGAAGCCGATTGCTATCTTGAATACGCGCGTCTTTATCTGGCTCAGAATAAGAAGGAGCAGGCGCGGGAGAGTTGGGAGACAGCGAAGGGGATGATTGCGCGGATGGGATATCACAGGCGGGATCGGGATGTGGTGGAGATTGAAGAGCAGTTGAATGCGACGGGCAAGTGATAGGGTTTGCGGTTGGGTTTACTTTCCCTTTCGAGTTCCCTTCTGAGCGCGCGCGGGCGCGCTTTTTTCTTCGTCAACGAAGACTAGCAGGTCGCCCGGCTGGCATTTGAGGGCGCGGCAGATTTCGTCGAGGACGCGGAGTTCGATGCGGTTTGCGTGCTCTGCGCGCTCGATCCGTGCGAGCGTGTTGTAGTGAACGCCTGATTCCTTTTCCAGCCAATAACGGGTACGCCCGCGGGCCTCAAGAACTTCCCTTAGCCTGACCTCGATCATGCGCTGCTTATAGCATGACCGCCATATCCGCAATAGCTTGCATTATTGCAAGGGTTGCACTTATGCAGTATGATGGGGATGAATGTAGGGGCAGGGCTTGTCCCTGCCGTTGCGTGCTGAAGGTGCCGCCTGATGGATGATGATTCGACGCGGGTAGGGACAAGCCCTGCCCCTACAAGTGGCTGCGAGGTTGTGATGTGTGTTGAAGGCGAGAGCCGGTGCGCGGGTGAGCCGCCGCTGTTCGAGCGCGCGGATTTGTCGGCGTCGCTCGAACTGATTCTGAGCGGTGGTGTGCTCGCGGCGGACGAGTTGGCGCGGTTGCTCGATAGTTTTCGCTACGCGCTCGACGGCGGCTTGCGCGGCATCAACGAGGCGCGCACGGCTCTCGTCGCGGCGGTCGAGCTAATTTATCTGCGGACGGGCGCGCACGCTTCCGCGCTCAAGCTCTACCGGCTCTCACTCGAAGGCCACGTCTTGCCCGGAGACGAGCCGTGCTCAATCCTCGACGCCGCCATCGAGCGTAGCGGGCGCAGCGTCCGCGCGGCGCGTGGGCGCACCACGCGGTCGGGCTGAGAAGCCGTCTCGAAACTTCCGAGGGGCGTGAGGCATATCGCAGAACCTTTGCGCCCTTCATCTTTGCGCCTTTGCGCCTTTGCGTGAAAACTATTCTCACGCAAAGGCGCAAAGGCGCAAAAAGCAGAAGCTTCTGAAACGCGCTCTCAGTCTAAAAACTCGCGCTGCCAGAGTTCGAGCGTCATCAGTTGCAGGACGTGGAGGCTGAAGTCTTCGCGGCCCGAAAGGTTCTCGGCGACGACGCGGCGGACTTCTTCGGGGCGGAAGAGCCCGCGGCGGCGCACCGTCTCCTCCGACAACAGATCATCCGCCACTGGCCTCAACGCGCCGCGCAGCCACGAGCGGACGGGCGCGCCGAAGCCCGCTTTCCGGCGCCACACCACCCCGCGCGGCAGCAGCCTCTCGGCGGCGCGCTTGAGAATGTATTTCCGCTTGAGCCCGCGCAGCTTCAACGCGGGCGGCATCCGCGCGGCCAGCTCCACCAGCTCGACGTTCAGGAACGGCACGCGCACTTCGAGCGTCGCCGCCATCGAGGTCTTGTCCGTGTAGTCGAGGTTGAGGCACGGCAGGAAGGTCTTGAGATCGACGTACAGGAGGCGGTTGAGCGGCGCGGCCTTTTCGCAGCGCGCGAAGTAGCGGCGGTGCTCCTTGTAGGCGTCGAGCCCGCGCGTCGCGTCCCTCAGGTCGTCCGTGTAGAGCCGCCGCTTGTGCCCGTCCGTGAAGTAGGTGCCGAAGCCGAGGTAGCGATCCTCGAAGTCGTTCGCGGCGCTGCGCGCGAACTTCTTGGCGTTGCGCAGGGGCGCGGTCAGGCGTCCGGGCAGGCCGCCCGGCAGCGCACTCGCCAGCACGTTCATCAGCGGGCGGCGCACGGCGCTCGGCGCGAGGGCGTCGAGGCGGCCCGCGACCTGCATCGCGAGCTGCCGCGGGTAGCCCGCGAAGACTTCGTCCCCGCCCATCCCCGAGAGCATGACCGTTAGAGTCTCTCGCGCCTCGCGCGAGACGAGGTAGCTGCTGACCGCCATGTCGATGAGCGGCATCTCGACGTGGCGGACTAAGAGCGGCAAAAGCTCCGCCACGTCGGGCGTGAGCGTGCGCTCGTGGTAGTCGGTGGCGAAGAGTTTTCCCACCTCGCGCGACCAGCGCGTGTCGTCGGGGATGATGTCGTAGCGTAAGTCCTCCGCCCCGATGCCGACGGTGTAGGTCGAGACTTGGCGGCCCGCGGCGTGGCGGTGCATGAGCGCGACGATGGAAGACGAATCGACGCCGCCCGAGAGGAACGCGCCGAGCGGCACGTCCGCCACCATCTCCGACGCGACGACGCGGTCGAGCGTTTCGAGCACGCGGTCGCGCCACCAATCCTCGTCACGGCCCTCGTCAACGTCGTCGAAGGAGACGTCCCACCACTCGCGCAGAGTCGTCCGACCGTCCTTGACGGTGAGGACGTGCGCGGGCGGGAGTTTACGCACGCCGCGGAAGAGCGTCTGCGGGTCGGGCGTCCAGAGGAAAGTTAACTGCTGGTGGAGGCCTTCCACGTCGAGCGCGCGCCCGACGAGGCCCGACGCGAGCAGGGCTTTCACCTCCGAGCCGAAGACGAACGAGTCGCCCGCGCCGTCCGCGCCCCGCGCGTCGGCGTAGTAGAGCGGCTTGATGCCGAGGCGGTCGCGCGCGAGCGTGAGCGTTCTTTCATGTTCGTCCCAGACGGCGAAGGCGAACATCCCGTTCAGGCGCGGCAGGCACCCTTCGCCCCACTCCGCGAAGGCTTCGCAGAGGACTTCCGTGTCGCAGTCGGTGCGGAAGACGCGCCCGCGCGCCTTGAGTTGATCGCGGAGGGCGACGTAGTTGTAAAGCTCGCCGTTGTAGGTGAGGACGTAGCGACCGTCGCGCGAGACGAAGGGCTGATGGCCCGCGCTCGACGTGTCGATGATCGAGAGTCGCCGGTGCAGTAGGCACGCGCGCCGGCCTTCGTCGTCGAACGGCTCCGAGACGAACGCGCCCTCGTCGTCGCGCCCGCGGTGCTCGATTGAGCGGAGCATCGCGGAGGCGCACGCCTCCGGCTCCCTCGTGATCAGTCCGGCGATG
Source organism: Pyrinomonadaceae bacterium (assembly GCA_036389335.1). Lineage (GTDB taxonomy): Bacteria > Acidobacteriota > Blastocatellia > Pyrinomonadales > Pyrinomonadaceae > JAIVGV01. The sequence goes on from DASVQC010000050.1 coordinate 38,845, forward strand.
CCGCACATTCGGCGTCTTCCCTTTTGCGCCTCCAGCGCCTCCGGCGTGAGAAATAGTTTCACGCCGGAGGCGCTGGAGGCGCGAAGAAATCAAAGGCGCGAAGAAGTTTCGGGTCGAACTCTTATATACTCCCGCCGCGTGAGAATATACCGCAAGCCCGCCGCCTTCGCGCTCGCCGTCTTCGCCGCCGCCCTGTGCGTGCGGCTGCTGACGTGGCAGGAGACGCGGCTCGAAGTCGGCAAAGTCCAGACGGTCGTGACCGCGGGCTACAGGCGCGACGCGGGTTTCCTGACACAAGGCGGCTTGCGATCCCTCTTCAGCCGAACGTCGCCGCTCGCCAACCCCGACTCGCTCGGCCACCCGCCCGGCTACCCCCTGCTGCTCGCGGCCCTCGCGAAAACCGTCGGCGACGCGGACGCGCGCGTGCAGCTCTTCCAGATCGTTTGCGACGCGGTCGCCTGCGTCCTCCTCCTGCTCGTCGTCGCGGAGCTGTTGAACCTTTCGACCGCGCTCGCCGCGGGGCTGCTCGCCGCCCTCTCGCCGCAGCTCGCGTGGAACTCCGTACTGCTCTTGCCCGACTCGCTCGCCGCGCTGCCGCTACTCTGTGCGATCTACTGCCTCGCGCGCGCCCTAAGGCGGCCCGGCGTCGCTTTGATGATCGCGGCGGGCGCGCTCGTCGGCATCTCGTGCTGGCTGCGCGCCAACGCCCTGCTGCTCGCGCCCTTCCTCGCCGCCTTCGTCCTTATCTTTTTTGATCGCGCGAAACGTCTGCGCCTCGCGGCGTCGCTCGTCGCGGGCGCGCTCGCCGTCGTCGGCGTGCTGACGCTGAGGAACGCCGTCGTCTTCCGCCACTTCGTCCCCGCCTCGCTCGGCGCGGGGCAGACGCTGCTCGAAGGCATCGGCGACTACGACACGGCGGGCCGCTTCGGCGTCCCCCAGACCGACGACGAGATCATGCGCGAGGAGGCCCGCGCCGCAGGCCGCCCCGACTACGCGCAGACGCTCCTCGGCCCGGACGGCATCGCGCGCGAGCGTCTGCGCCTGCGGCGCGGCTTCGCCGTCATCCGCGCCCACCCCTTCTGGTTCGCCTCCGTCATGCTGCAACGCGCCGCCTCGATGCTCCGCATGGAGCGCGCGCGCCGCGTCTCGTTCGCGACGGACGACGACGACACGCCCGGCGCTTCCAAGCCCTCGCGTTGGTCTGACCTCCCCCGCATCGTCGTCGCTTTGCCGCAAAGACTCTTCATCACCGCGCTCGTGCTGCCGCTCGTGCTCGGCGGCGTGTTCCTGCTCGCGCGCGGGCGGGAGAGTCGGCGCGCGCTCGCCGTCCTCTGCGCCGTCCCCGCCTACTACTTCTGCGTCCAGTCGATCTTCCACACCGAGTATCGCTACACGCTCGCCGCCGACTACTTCTACTTCGCGCTCGCCGCCGTCCCGCTCGCTTTGCTCGCCCCCAAGCTGTCACGCAGGTTGTCGAGATCGCCCGCGACGCCCTGAGTTGATCAAGCCGACTCGCCCCCTTAGCGTCTTTGCGCCTTTGCGTGAGGAAAATTTCACGCAGAGGCGCAAAGACGCAAAGCGGGCGCACTAGACTTTGATGGGTTGGCCCGTGCGGAGTGAGTCGAGGATGCGGAAGGTGGCGCGCGTGGTGGCGGCGAGTTCCGCGAGCGGGACGGGCGGGGGCGTGCCTTCCAAGACCATCCGGCAGGCGGCGCGCACTTCCTCCGCCTGCCCCTTGTCGGCGGCGCGCAGCTTGGTCCGCTCCTCGCGCCCGCCGCGGTAGGCGAGCGACGCGCGGAAGTCTTCGACGACGAAGGAGCGGCCCGCGCCGAAAATCTCGACGCGCTCTTTCGCCAGCGCGCGGTCGCCCTCGGCGAGGTAGGCGACGCAGGCGTTCGAGCCGTCGCCGAAGCGCAGCGTGACGAAGACCGAATCGTCGTCGACCGTCTCGGCGTTGTCACTCCTGACCGACTCGGCGAAGACGCCGACGGGCGGCGCGCCCGCGAAGAACTGGCAGAGATCGACGAAGTGGCAGACCTCCCCGCGGACGCGCCCGCCGCCCTCCGCGGGCGACTGCGTCCAGTGCGCGGCGGGCACGCGGCCCGCGTTGACGCGGTAGAGGATCGACAGCGGCCCGCGCCTGTCCGCGAAAAAATCTTTCGCCGCGCGCGCCGCGGGCGAGAAGCGGCGGTTGAAGCCGACCATCAACTTCGCGCTTGAGCGCGACGCGGCTTCGAGCAGGGCGTCCAGCTCTTCGTCGGTCAGTGCGAGGGGCTTCTCGACGAAGACGTGCTTGCCCGCTTCGAGCGCGCGGCGGGCGAGCGCGGCGTGCGAGTCGTGGCGCGTGGCGACGACGACGAGGTTCACGTCCGGGTCTTCGACGACGGCGTCCGCGCCCGACGCGAGCGCGGCGAAGTCGTACTTCTCGCCCACGTCGCGCGCCGTCACGCCCGAGGCCGTCGCGATCGACTGGAAGCGCGCGCCCGCCGCCTTGAAGTGCGGCAGCAGCATCGCGCGCGCGTAAGCGCCCGCCCCGATCATCCCGACGCGCACCTCGGAGGCGCGGCGCGCGGCGGCGTCGCCCGCGCGCCCCTCTTCGCCCGCGACGCCGCGCGGGCGACGCTCGATGACGGTCGCCGGCTCGCGCGCGGCGTCGTAGGTGAGCAGCACGGCGAGGTGCGGCTCGCGCGTGTCGCCCGCGATCAAACGGTAGGCGCGCTCGCCCTCTTCAATCGCGAAGCGGTGCGTGACGAGCGGCGCGGTGCGGACGCGCCCCGCCGCGACGGCGTCTAGGAAGGCCTCGATGTTGCGCCCCTCCGTCCAGCGCACGTACGGGAGAGGGTAGTCGTGCCCGCGCTCCTCGTACTCCGGATCGTAGCGGCCCGGCCCGTAAGACATCGAGACCCGCAGCGTCAGCTCGCGCGCGAAGTAAAGATTGCGCGGCACGTCCATGCCGACCGCGCCGACGGCGACGACCCTGCCCTTCAGGCGCGAAATCTCGCCGGCGAGCGCGACCGGCTCGCTCGACTGCGTCGCCGCCGTGACGAGAACCGCGTCCGCGCCGCGCCCGCGCGTCCACGCCTCGACCGCGCGGGGCGCGTCGCCGCTCGAAGTCGCGCCGTCGTCCGCGCCGAGCGCGCGCGCGAGATCGACCCTCGCCGGATCAACGTCGATGCCGAAGACGCGGCAGCCGTTGGCGGCGAGCAGTTGGCAGGTGAGCTGTCCGATGAGGCCGAGGCCGACGACGACGACCGACTCGCCGAGCGTCGGCTCGGCCAGCCGCACGCCCTGCAACGCTATCGCCCCGACGGTGCCGAACGCGCCCGCCTCGAAATCGACCCCGTCGGGCAGTCGCACGCACAAATTTTTCGGCACGCTCAAGACTTCCGCGTGCGTCGCGTAGCCCGCGCCCGCGCACGCCACGCGGTCGCCCGCGCGAAACTCCGTCACGCCCGCGCCGACCTCCGCCACGACGCCCGCCGCGCTGTAGCCGAGCGCGTGCGACTCGTCGAGTTTTTCGCGCACCGCGCCGAGCGTGTTGACCAGCCCTTCGGCCTTAACTTTATCGACGACCTTGCGCACGAGGTCGGGCCGCTCGCGCGCCTTGCCGACGAGGCTCTTGCGCCCCAGCTCGACGACCGCGCGCTCCGTGCCCGCGCTGACGAGCGAGGCGGCGGTGCGAACCACGACGCGCCCCTCCAGCGCGACCGGCGCTGGCACGTCGGCGACCCGGCCCTCGCCGTTCTTCAGATTTTGGAGGAGTTGCTTCATTAGGTGGCTGTTAGCTGTTAGCTGTTAGCTCTTAGCCGTTAGCAAAACTCGAAACACTCTTGAAGCTTTAGCAAAGCTCAAAACGATCTCGAAGCTGGTGCGAGGGCCGACGGCTGAGACTTCCCGGCTAAGAGCTAACGGCTAAGAGCTAACGGCTTCATTATCACGCTTCGAGAGCGCGTCTTCAATCAGACCGCTCACCCACTCGGCGCGCGCGTCCCAAGTGCCCGCCCTCACCGCGTCTTGGCGGCGGCGCGCGGCGTCTTCGTCGCGGTCTTCGAGCGCGTCTTCGACGAGGCGCAGGAAATCCTCGCGGCTGCGCGCGATCCGCAGCACGCCGCTCATCGGCTCGTACTCGGGGAGCGGCGAGATGACGACGGGCTTGCCCGTGGCGAGGTACTCGCGCACCTTGATCGCCGAGCCGTAGGAGGTGAACGCGCGCTCGGTCTCCCACGGCAGCACGCACACGTCGAAGCCCGCGGCGTAGCGCGGCAGCTCGTCGTAAGCGACCGCGGGGATGAAATGTACGCCCGGCAGACTCTCGATCTCCATCCCGCGCGACTTGTTGCCGACGAAGACCCACTGCCACGCGGGGCGCTCGCGCGCCGCGCGCTTGATCAACTCCTGATCGACGAGCCACGGCTCTATCGCGCCGAAGTAGCCGAGCCGCGGGCGCGGAATCCGCTCGATCTCCGGCGCGACGGCGAGCGCGCCCTCGCCGCGCTCGCCGACGCGCGACCAGTGCTCGAAGTCCACGGCCTGCTCTAACAGGTAAGATCGCTCGCGCCCGCTCGTCGCCTCTTCAAGGAGCTTGCGACCGGAGTAAAAGATCAGATCGGCGCGCTCTATCGCGCGCTCGTGCAGGCGTCGGATGGCCGCCGGGTCGGTCGCGTGATCCATCAGGTTCGCGTCGTACTTGTCCGAGACGTGGTAGACGACGAGCGACTCGCCGAACGCGCCCGCCATCTCGGCGGCGGTCGGGATCGCGATCCACAGGATCGGCCTCCTCAGCCCGCGCCGCCGCGCGAGCAGCGTGATCTGCGCGGCGATGAGCCTGCGGTTGGCGGCGCGCGAGGCGCGGCTGCCGAAGAAAGGGAGCGCGGCGGGCGAGACGACCGTGATGCCCTCCTCGGTCGTGCGCGCGAGCTTCGCGTACGAGCCGAGCTTGCGCCGCACGCGCGGCAGCAGGTCCTTGTTCGAGAGCGCGGGCAGCCCCATCGAGATCGAGTTGACGAAGATGACCCGGTTGCCCGCGCGCGCGAAGCGGCGCATCAGGTGGTTCTTCGAGTGCGGGTGGTGGTACCACCAGTCCTCGCCGCCGAAACAGACGATGGATTTTCCCGTGAAGATTTAAGCAGTCTCCGGCGTTTTGGGGCCAGTTTCGACCCTGTTCGAGTACTTGGAGGCCCACCAAAGGTACACTCAATAATTAGACAGCAAATACTATCACGCAACTAAATTTCGACTCACAGCCCAAAACTGATTCTATTCTCCTATGGCACATTCCTCACCCCGCATCGTTGCAGGAATCAAACGATATGCGGCGGCAATCCTTGAAAGTTTCCAGACGCAAGCCTCTAAGCCCGAAGAGGCGTCAGAAGCAGTCAACTGAGGACAGGTACGGATAATAAGGAAAGCCGCCCGCGAGGTCATGCGGGCGGCTTTTACTTTAAGTGATGATTCCTTCTATCAGCGTGTAGGCTTCTTCGATTTCCTGTCGGGCGTCACCGTTATGTCCTTCGGGTCGAGGGTCGGCGTGGGAGTGGGCGGGGTTGCGCCCGCCGGGACGGTGAAAAGCTCTACGGCTGCTGCTTCACGGTAGCCGCCGTCGACGACGACGATGCGCCCCTCTTCCATGCCGTGTTTGCTCATCAGGTAAGCCCTCGCGCGTTCGGCCCGCGCCCGCGCCTCGCCCGCGCGCGACTTCCTGCCCGCGTAGGCGATGACGTAAGCCTGCGCCCCCGGCTCGTCCCGTAACTTGGCGGCAAACTTATCTAAGCCAGCCCGCACGTCGCCCTCGGAAATGCTCCCGACTTCAGAGAACGCGCGCGGCTCTCGTATCTCGATAAGCTCCGGTATGGGGAGAGGCAAACGGCAGAGCGGGAAATAATAAGACGCGGACTCGACCATCCCGTAGTAATTGGCGCAGGCTTGTCTGTCCTTCGCGGCGGCGATGTAAGAGACGAGTTCGGCCATCCCCCGGGAGACCCTGACCACCAGTCCCGCTTCTTCATCAAGATAGACTTGATAGCCGAAACTAACATCGTCAGGCGGGGCGAGTTCTTTGAAGTTGTTCCCGTTGCCCGTCAAATCAGAGAGCTTCAACTCTGTCTTCGGGGCGACTTGGATTTGCAGCACGGTATCGGCGGGTAGTTGTGCGTTGCATTTGAAATAGTCTCCGAACTCGCCCGTAAAGACGATGAAGACTTCGCCCTCGTCAGAACTGAAACTACAACGGGCTTTCGGGTCAGAGCATTGACCTAACAGGCGCACCACGTCGCCCCTCGTAGATTGTGCGGGCGTGATACCGCGCCACTCTTTCGCGTAAGAAATGACAGACGAGAAGCCGAAAAACCACAGGCAAGCGGTGGCCGTCAGAGCAGTTTTATTTGTGAGGCGGATTATCAGGTCAAGCATATTTCCACACTCTTACCGTCGCTAAATGCTATCACGGGCGGGTAGGTGACGGGGGAATAGCGAGACGTCGCATGATGCTTCTTAGTTGGTGGGCTTCCAGACGTAGTTGCCCGACTTGTCGATGTAGCCCCATTTCATGTCCTCGTAGTTAACAGGATCGACGGGCTTAAGAAGTGAAGTGGGTGAATGAGCGAACGCCTCTCGTCCGTAATCCTGTCAGTGCTGTTAACCCTGTCAGAGAACCGCCCCCGTTCCTCACGCCTGCCGGCTCTGTCGGGGACTCTCGGCGCTCTTCTTAGTCGGCAGCGGTTGCGGCTTCGGCCGCCGCGGCTAATGGACGGTCTCGCCCGCGTCGGCCTCGAACTCCCTGTCCTCGAAGATGCTCTGCACCCCCACCAGCAGCTCGTACACCTCGCCCTCCATGAACCCCTTGCGCCAGTTGTGGCCTTTGCCCGCCAGCGAGCTGATGGTCAGCGGCACGTCGGAGCCGAGCGTGAAGAGCGCGCCCGCCAGCTTCCGGTCTATCTGCCGACGACCGCCGAGCGAGTGGAAGACGACGGCCAGCGCGGAGACGAGACGGCGCATCCTGTCGGGGCCGGGGTCTGCGCCGCCGCGGACGGCGGCGAGCAGGCTGTCCCCTTCCGCGCGGGCTTCGGAAATAATCAGCGCGACGGCCTCCGCCTCACTCATCGCTCGCTCCTTAAATTATTTCGCCGCAGGGCGCGAGTCGCCCCCGCCGGGCACGCGATCATGCCGCCCCGCGGTCGAGTTATAGTAATATCAACGCAACGCACTACCAACCACTAACGAAGAAAGAAGGGAACCCCGACCATGCCAAGCAGGAGAAATGTTAACGATCTCATTCTGTTCAGTTCACAAGACCCGAAGGCTCTCGTCAACTGGCTCTGCGAAAGTTACGGGATGCAAACCATTCTGCAAGCGGTCGCCGAGTACCGACCGACTGCCGCGGCTGAGGCCGCGCCCGCCAAGCGTGCTTACAAGAAGCGCGGGGCGAAGAAGGGCGGGGCGAAGAAGGGCGCGGGCAGGAAAGGCGCGGGCAAGAAGGCGGCGAAGAAGGCCAGCCGCAAGCAGGCCGCCCCGGACGCCGCAAAGGGCTAGACCGGCGGGCGGCAAATTCCCCCCTCACTCCTTTCCTCACTTCACCCTCACGGTTTAAGTTTAAGCGCGGCGAAGACGCCCCGAACTCTATTGCGTCGGACGGGCGGCGGCGATTTCGAGAGCGCACCGGACGAGCCCGACCGCGGGCGCGCCTTCGATACGAAAGGCGCGCCCGCGGTCGGGCACGGCCACGGTTTCCCGTAGACGACTCACCCGCACGCGCGCGGGCGAGTCGGGCGCATGAGGACGGTCCTCCCGGTGACGAGAATTTTCCGGCGTCGCGCCCCGGCACTCGCGCTCGCGCTCGCGGGCGCGGCGCTCGCCCTCACTTCCGCGCCGTGCCCGCGGCAGGGTTGCGCGCTGACGGAGGGGCGGCGCGCCTTCCTCTCGCTCAAGAACCGCGAGGCCCAACCCGCGGAGCCCGACTTCGACCGCGGCGTCTCGCTCGACGCCCTGCTCGGCGCGGGCGACGACGCGGCGCGCTGGTCGGAGTCGCGCGCCGCCGCGGTCGAGGGCTACGTCGTCGGCGTGCAGGGCGGCAGCGTAGAGTCTTCCAACTGTTTTTCGCCGACGCGGCGCGACGTGCACATCAACTTGGCGCGGCGCGCCGACGCGCCCGCGACGGAGACGGTCGTCGTCGAGGTGACGCCGCGCGCCGCCGACGCCGCACGCTCTCGCGGGCTCGACTGGTCTCTGCGGACACTCAAGCGCGACCTCACGGGCCGCCGCTGCCGCTTCGAGGGCTGGCTGCTCTTCGACCGCGAGCACGCCGACGAGTCGCTGAACACCGCGCCCGGCAACCCCGTCGATTGGCGCGCGACCGCGTGGGAGCTGCACCCCGTCACCAAGATCGAAGTCGTCAGGTGACGCCGCGCCTAAACCTTGCCGAGCAGTCTAAAAGTCAGGCCGAGCGTGACGCCGAACGGGTAGCCGGGCGTGCCGTGGACGCGCGCGACCGCCGCGCCGCCCGGTCGCAGCCGCGACACGAAATAGTTCTGCGTCTCGAAGTAGTGTTTGTCGGCGAGGTTGTCGATTGAGAAGTTGAAGTCGAGCCAGCGGCGCACGCGCTGCTTGAGGCTGAAGTCGAGCACGTCGAGGCCGGAGGCGCGGACGGTCGCGTCCCCGCCGTCGAGCCGGTAGTCGCCCGCGTGCCGGTAATTGAGCGAGGCGGTGAGGCCCCGCGGCGTCGCGTAGACGAGCGCGCCGTCGGCGACGGTGTGCGGCGCGCTATCGACGTAGAGGCGCGGGCGCGTGCCGCGGTAGAAGGAGTTGCCGACCTGCGTCAGCCCGCCGTTGAAGCTGAGGCCGCCCGTCAGGCGCGCCGACGCCTTCAGCTCGAAGCCGTAGGCGCGGCTCGGCCCCCTGAACTCGAAGCTCCCGTCGTCGGGGACGTAAACCTGCTCGTTCGAGCGGTCGATCAAAAAGAGATCGGCGACGAGCGAAACGCGCCCCGAGTTGTTCGCCGCGCCGAGCTGGTAGAAGTCCGTCGTCGAGACCTTCTCGCCCGCCGCCGCGCGCACGACGCCGCGCGCGTCTTGGCTGGAGATGCCGCGACCGTAGTTGAAATAAAAGGTCGCGGGGAAACGATCCGACGGGTTGTAGGAGACGCCGAGCTTCGGCTGCGCGCGCCCCGCGCTCTCGACGCCGGAGTCGGCGGGGGCCACCTCGTCGCGCACGTCGAAGCGGAACTCGTCGAAGCGCAGGCCCGCCTCGAAGCGCAGGTGGCCGTGCATCAGGTAGAGCCCGTTCTGGACGTAGACGCCGAGGTTCGCCACGCGCGCGTGGGCCGAGGTGACGACCCCGAAGGGATCGCGCCGCTCGGCGCGGCTGAGGCCGACGTTGATCTGGCTGTCGTGGTAGTTGCCGCCGACCGTGACGAGCGAGGCCGCGCCGAGGAGCTTGTAGGGTTGGAGGAGCTGGACGTTCGCGCCCTCTTGCAGGCGGGAGTCGTGCTGCTGAATCTGATCGCCCCGCGCGGGGTCGTTCAAAAAGAACGTGAAGTCGGAATAGAGATCGAAGAGCGAGCGGCCAACGAAGCCGTCCGCCTTGAACGTGCCGCCCCGTTTCGTCTCCGCGCGGTAGTAGAGCGCGACCACGCCGCTGCGCACGCGCCCGCCGATTGACGGATCGACGAAGCCGAAGCGGTCGAGCCGACCGGCGGCGACCTCGTCGAGCGGAATCTGCCCCGAAGAGTTGAAGTCGTTGCGCCCGAAGTTGAGCTTCGCCCCGAGCGCCTCGCCCGCGCCGGGTTTGCGCGTGTAGTTCGCCGTCACGTTGTCGCGCTCGTAGCGCAGCGGGTTGCGGAACGGCCCGTTGGTGCGCGAGCCCTCGTAGGCGACGAAGGAGTCGGCGCGCGCGAGCCGGGGGCTGTAGGCGAGGAAGGCGCGGCGGGTGCCGAACGAGCCGCCCTGCGCGCGCAGCGTCAACCGATCCGGCAGCGACTCTCGCGTGCGGACGTGGACGACGCCGAGCCCGGAGAAGTCTCCGTACTGCGCGCTGAACGGCCCGTTCAGAACCTCCACGCCCTCGACCAGCTCCGGCGTCAAACTCTTCAACTGGCCGAGGTAGCCCTGCCCGTGCCCCTGCGTCGCCTGATTCTGCTGCACGTCGTCGACCAGAACTTTGAGGCCGCCGCCCGCGCCGCCGTGATCGAGGTTGAAGCCGAAGCGCCGGATTTCGAGCGACTTGCCGCCGCCCTCGTGCTGCCCGGCGTTGATCCCGGCGTTCAGAGTCTGGAGCAACTGATCGTCGCGCGAGAAGAGGGTGTCTTTATAGACGGCGTCGTCGCGCCGCTCGACGCCCGGCTCCGGCGTCGTCGCGCTGATGACGACGCTCTCGTGGACGGGCTCGACGAGGAACGCGACCTTGATCTGCAAGTCCTCCGCGCTCTCTTCCGCCGCGACCGCCTTCGAGACGAGCGCGATGTTTTTGCCGAAGAATTTTACCGACAGCCTCTCGCGCGGCACGGCGATGCGAAACCTCCCCTCCGCGTCGGTCTGCGTCTGCCGCTGCTCGCCCGAAGCCGCGACGACGCTGACGCTCACGCTGGGCACGACCTCGCCCCGCTGCGCCGTGACGGTGCCGGAGAGGACGCGCGTCGCCCCGCCCTCCTGCGCGAAGAGGTTCGGCGCGAGGCAGACGAGCGACAGGAGGGCGAGCTTAATTCTCATGCGCCGGATCAAACTCACGTGCGGGATCGAACTCACGTCCGCCGGACTCGGATCGGATTCCAATCTTTACCTTCGCGCCTTTGCGCCTTTGCGTGAGAATTGATCATCACGCAAAGGCGCAAAGGCGCGAAGAAGGTGCGCGACTCTTGGGATGTGCATTCAACCCAAGTCGAGTGTCTTTTTTATGGCGCGCAAATTCTCTTCCGCCTCGCGCCTGTAGGTCTTAGCCCACGCGCCGATCTCTTCGCGCGGCGGGTCGCGGAGCGCGCGCCGCAGTTGTCTCTGCAGTTCGTTCACGTCGCCGAACTCGTAGGCGAGCACGCCGCGCGTCTCGCCCGCGGTCGTCGCCACGACCGGCACGCCGCACCACAGCGCCTCGACGCGCGAGATGCCGTAGCTCTCCGACCCGAAGCCGCGCACGAAGGCGTCCGAGCGCCTCATGATCTGGTAGACCTCCGGGTTCGGCACGTTCTCCAACACCGTGATCCAGTCTTCGCGCCCGCGCAAAACCCCGGCGCGGTACTCTTCGTCGCGCGCGAACGTGCCGTCGAGGAGCGCGAGCCCGACGTCTTCGCCCGACTCCGCGCGCAGGCGCTCGACCGCCTCCGCCGCGTGCGCGAAGCCGTAGTCGGGGATGAAGACGCCGGCGGAGCAGACGCGGCGCGCGTGGCGCGCGTAACGCGCGACGCGCTCCTCGGTCGCGCCGGAGAGCGGCGCGCCGAGCGTGCCTTCCGGGATCGAGAGCAGGCACGGGATGACCGTCACCCTCTGCGTCACCTTGATCTCGTCTTCGAGCCAGCGGCGCAGCTCCTCGCTGACGACGACGAACTCGGTGACGGCGGCGGCGGCGCGGCGGAAGAGGAACTTCTGCGCGCGCGTGAACCCGCCGTACCGCTTCGGGAGCGAGCCGTCGAGGACGTTCTTGTACCACTCGAAGCCGAGCGCGCGCTTTAACGCGAGCCACGGCGGGAGCAGAAACTTGTTCGGGTATTCGAGGTGGAAGTGCGTCGCGTCGAGGATGCGCGCGCCGCGCCCTTCGGCGAGGAGCGCGGGCGTGACGCCGAAGCGGCGGTGGTTGACGAAGCGGACGTGCGGCGCGGGCCGACGCCGGTCGCCGAAGAGCGCCCAGACGCGCACGCCGCCGCGCAGGTGTTCGGCGAGCGTGCTCATGTAGACGGAGACGCCGCCGTAGGGCGGCGGCAGCGGCCCGAGCAGGATGACTTTTTTTCTCACGCGGGAATTTTTCTTCTCCGTCCGTCGCGCGGCGGATCACGTAACGTCTTCCGCCCCTCCCGTGCGCGGCGCGCGGCTCATAACTTAAACTCACGCGAGCGGCGTGCGCAACGCGGGACGCGAGAAGATTGTGGTAGAACACGGGGTAAATAAGATTCACCACGGAGGAACAGGGGACACGGAGGGGGCACAGAGAAGAATAAGTTTTCTCTGTGTTAGCTCTGTGTCCTCTGTGCCTCCGTGGTGAGTCTTATTCTCACCCGCATAATTCGCCACCCCCCGAACGGCGGCGGCGCGATTCTGTTATAGTTCGGCCCTCCGACGATGAACCCTCCCGCGCACAAAGAGGCGAACACCGGCGCGACCGGCGCGGAAGCGCCGCGGGTCTCGGTCGTCGTCCCGTCTTTCAACCACGCGCCGTTCGTCGAGCGCACGCTCCGTTCCGTCATCGCGCAGGCCCACCCGCCCGCCGAACTCCTCGTCATCGACGACGGCTCGCGCGACGGCTCGCCCCGCGTCATCGAGCGCGCGCTCGCCTCTTGCCCCTTCCCCTGCGAGCTGGTGGCGAGAGAGAACCGCGGCCTCGCCGCGACCCTGAACGAAGGGCTCGCGCGCGCCACGCGCGGGGAATATTTCGCCTACCTCGGCTCGGACGATCTGTGGCTGGTCGATTTTTTGCGCGCGCGCGTCGGGCTGCTCGAACGCCGCCCGGCGTCGGCGCTCGCCTACGGCCACTGCTTCTGGATCGACGCGGAGGATAACGTCACGGAGCGCACCGAGGAGTGGGCCGCCTACGCCGACGGCGACGCGCGCGAGATGCTCTGGCGCGGGGTGGCCCCGCACAGCCCGACCGTCGTCTATCGCCGCGAACGGCTCGCGCGCTACGGGTGGAACGAGCGGGCGCGGCTCGAAGACTACGAGCTTTACCTGCTGCTCGCCGCCGACTCCGAGTTCGCCTTCGACGCGCGCCCTCTCTCCGCGTGGCGCGTCCACGGCGGGAACGCGAGCCGCGACCTCTCTTTCATGATGCGCGAGTGGCTGGGGGCGCAACGCCGCGTCGCCGCGCGGCTCGGCATGGCGGGCGAAGAACTCGCGCGCGCGCAGAGGGCGGTCGGCTGGAGCTGCGCCGAGAACTTCGCGCGGCGCGGCGAGAAAGCGCGCGCCGCGGAGTTGATGTACCATAACTGGCGCGGCGCGCCGTCGGCAGCCGCCGTCATGAAGCTGCTCCTCCGCATGGCCTTGCCGCGCGAGGCGGCGACGCGGCGCGGGCGCGGCGCGGGCGGCCCGCGCGGCTCGCTCAAGGTCTGAGGCGCGCGGGTGATGGCCGTCGCCGGCGACGGGGCGCGCGCGTCCCGCAAAACATCCGCCCTCCGGTGTCTATGATCTCAATCGTTTGCGTCTTCAACGACCCGGGCGTGTTGGAAGAGCGGCTGCTGAAAAGTTTGGCGACGCAAACCGCCCCGCACGAAATCATCACGGTGGACAACCGCGACTCCCGCTTCGGCAGCGCCTCGGAGGCGCTCAACTGGGGGGCCGGGAAGGCGCAGGGCGACTGGCTGCTCTTCGCGCATCAGGACGTTGCCCTGCGCTCGCCCGGCTGGCTCTCCAAAGCCGAGAGTCTTCTGAACGAGCATGCGGTCGAAGGCTGGGCCGGCGTCGCCGGTCGGACGCGGGGCGGGGAGTTCCGCGGGTTCCTCATCGACCGCGAACACCTCTTCGGCTCGCCCTTCACAGAACCTCTGGAGGTTCAGACTCTGGACGAGTGCGTCCTCATGCGCCGGAAGGGCGCGGCAGATCGCCGCTACTTCGACGAGGCCCTGAAGGGCTGGCACGCCTACGGCGTCGAGGCGTGTTGCGCCGCGGCGCGGGAGGGCGAGCGGAACGTCGTCCTCTCCCTCCCCACGTGGCACGATTCGAAGTCCACGAACATGGCGGGGCTGGCGGAGGCGCACGACTACGTGTGGCGCAAGCACGGCGCGGCCCTCGGTCGCATCTCGACGACGATGGCCGTCCTGCCCGACGCTTACGACCGAACACGCAGCCGCGTGCGTCAACTTAAAACGCGCTCGACGCGCAAGCTCTTGACGCTGGCCGCCAAGCTCGCGGGCGTTCGCGCCGTGCAGGTGGGCTATCTGGGCGAGGCGCTTGAGGCGCTGACCGCGCCGATGCCGGTCGTCGACGTGCTGCACCGGCGGAGCGAGCAGGAGCCAATCGAGGTCGGCGCGTTCGTGCCGCAGCCGGCAACAAGGCGGCGCGTAGTTCACCACTTCTCCGGCCTCGACTTCGGCGAGCTGCGGTCGGGCTCCGTCCTCATCGCCCCGGACCTCGCCGCCGAGTTTTGCGAGGCGGGCGGCGCGCTCGCCCCCCCGCCCCCGCCCGCCCGAGACCTACTCGTCTGCGCGCCCCTCGCGGAGTTGTTAAAGCAGCCGAAGCTGTGGCGCGCGGCGCGGCGCGGGTCGGCTGACGCGGTGCTCGTCCTTCAGTGGGACATGAGCGCGCGCCCGTTCGTCGTCTTCAGTCCGAGTCTCCCGCGCGCGCCGCACGAGACAGCGGACTAAGCCGCCCCCGCCCCGCCCGACGGATTCTTCGCGGGAGGCGACTTTCTTGACGCCCCCCCGACGCGCCGCTAGACTGACCCGTCCGACCCGGCAAGGGTTATGAGCGCCGCACGGCTGCGACGCGGGCGTCGATCCCGAATGAGTTTAAAGATCAGCGAAAGGTCGAACGCGCGGATCGAGCCCGCCCCCGGCGCACCGGACGCGACGGGCGCGGAGCCGACACGGGGGGACGCGCCGCCGCCGCCGCACGCCGTCCCGCACGTTCTCATCAAGGCCGAGAGCGCGGGCGTCCAGCTCAACCTCGGCGACCTCTGGCGCTACCGCGAGCTGCTCTACTTCCTCACGCTGCGCGACATCAAGGTGCGCTACAAGCAGACGCTGATGGGCGCGGCGTGGGTCATCATCCAGCCGCTGATGCTGATGCTCATCGTGACGCTCGTCTTCAACCGCTTCGCCCGCCTCGGCGCGGGCGCGATGCCCTACCCCCTCTTCGCCTACGCGGGGCTCACCCTCTGGACGTTCTTCGCGAGCGCCGTCGCCAACAGCACCAACAGCCTGACGAGCAACACGAACCTGATCACGAAGGTCTACTTCCCGCGCCTCTTCATCCCGGCGGCGGCGGTCGCCGCGGGCCTCGTCGATCTCGCCATCGCCTCCGCCGTCCTCGCGGCCATCGCCGCCTACTACCGCGTCGAGCCGACGTGGTCGCTCGCGCTCCTGCCGCTCTTCGTCGCGCTCCTGACGCTGCTCGCGCTCGGCGTCGGCACGCTCGTCTCGGCGCTCACCGTCAAGTACCGCGATCTGCGCCACGCCCTGCCCTTCATCATGCAGTTCTGGATGTTCGCCTCGCCCGTCATCTACCCCGCGACGCTCGTGCCCGCGCGCTGGAAGTGGGCGCTCGCCCTCAACCCGCTCACCGGCATCCTCGAAGGCTTCCGCGCCGCGCTCGCGGGCGGCGAGATCGACGCGCGCCCGATCCTCCTCGCCGCCGCCGTCGCCGCCGCCGTCGCCGCCGTCTCGGTCTACGTCTTCCGCCGCGCCGAGGACACTTTCGCGGACGTGATCTAGGGGGGGGCGCGCTTGAGATGATGCCGGCGATCAGGTTCGAGAACGTCAGCAAGCGTTACCGCCTCGGCGGCGTGCACCCCGGATACTTGACGCTGCGCGAGACGCTCGGGGCCGCGCTCGCCGCGCCCGTCAGGCGACTCGCACGGCGCGCCGGCGGCGGCGAGAGGGAGACGGTCTGGGCGCTGCGCGACGTCAACCTCGAAATCCGGCAGGGCGAGCTGGTCGGCATCATCGGCAGGAACGGCGCGGGCAAATCCACCCTGCTCAGAATCCTCTCGCGCGTCACGCGCCCGACGACGGGCGAGGTGGAGATTTACGGGCGCGTCGGCTCGCTGCTCGAAGTCGGCACGGGCTTCCACCCCGATCTGACCGGGCGTGAGAACGTCTTCCTCAACGGCGCGATCCTCGGCATGAAGAAGGCGGAGATCGAGCGCAAGTTCGACGAGATCGTCGCCTTCTCCGAGATCGAGCGGTTCATCGACACGCCGGTCAAGCACTACTCTTCGGGGATGTACGTGCGCCTCGCCTTCTCGGTCGCCGCGCACCTCGAACCGGAGATACTGATCATGGACGAGGTGCTGGCCGTGGGCGACGCGGCCTTCCAGCGCAAGTGCCTCGACAAGATGGACTCCATCGCGCGCGGCGGCCACACCGTCCTCTTCGTCAGCCACGACATCGGCGCGATCAATAGTCTTTGCGAGCGGGTCGTCCTGCTCGAAGGGGGCGTCGTCGTCCGGACGGGCGCGGCGCGCGACGTGACGGCTCACTACTTGGAAGACGCCGACGGCGTCTCGCGCAGCCGGGGCACGGCTTGAAACAGTTCCTCAGCGAAAACCTGTCGCTCTCGGCGAGGCTCTTCTGGAAGCGGGTCTTCGTCCGCTCGGTCGGCGCGTCGGTCGGCGGCGCGGCGGCGGTCTACAGGTTCGGGCGTCGCGTCGTCGACGCCGCCGCCGAGCGCGGGCTCAACGTCGCAGAGGCGTGGGACGTGCCCGCGCGACCGCGCGCGCAGTCGTTCGGGCCGCCGCCCTTCGGCGCGCGCGATCTCCTCTTCCTGCTCGACGCGGTCGAAGGTAAGCGCCCCGGCGCGCCGCCGGGCGGAAGCGCGCCGCGCGCCGAAAGCGGGCCGCGCGCCTCCGTCATCATCCCCGTCTTCAACAAGGCCGAGTTCACTTTCCAAGCCCTGCGCGCCCTCGCCGCCGAAGTGGATTTAGACGAGACGGAGATCATCGTCGTCGATAACGCCTCGACCGACGAGACCGCCGCGCTGCTCGAACGCTTCGGCGGGATCGTGCGCGTCGTCCGCAACGCCGAGAACCGCGGCTTCGTCGACGCGTGCAACGACGGGGCGCGGGCCGCGCGCGGTCGCCACCTCGTCTTCTTAAACAACGACGCGGTCGTGCAGCCCGGCTGGCTCGACAGTTTGATCGCGACCGCGGAGGCGGACGAATCTATCGGCGCGGTCGGCTCGATGTTCGTCTACCCGGACGGGCGCGTGCAGGAGGCGGGCGCGATCGTGTGGCGCGACGGCTCGGCGTTCCACTACGGCTGGGGCGGCTCGCCCGACGATCCGCGCTACGCGTTCGCGCGCGACGTCGACTACTGCTCCGGCGCGTCGCTGCTCGTCAGGCGCGAGCTGTTCGAGCGGCTCGGCGGCTTCGACCGCCGCTACGCGCCCGCCTATTACGAGGACGCAGACCTCTGCTTCGGCGTGCGCTCGCTCGGCCACCGCGTCCGCTACCAGCCGCTCTCGCGCGTCGTCCACCACGAGGGCGCGACCGCCGGCACGGACACCTCGGTCGGCTTCAAACGCTTCCAGATCGTCAACCGCGAAAAGTTTTTCGAGAAGTGGCGCGAAGTTTTACAGCGCGAGCACTTCGAGAACCGGCCCGCGAACACGTTGCGCGCGTCGGTGAGATCGAGCGCCCCCGCCGTCATCGTCTTCGACGACCACCTGCCCGCGCCCGACCGCGACGCGGGCAGCGGCAGGATGGCGTTTATCCTCAACTCGCTCTCGAAGTGGACGCGCCCCCTCTTCGTCTCGACCGGCAACCGGCGCGCCGCGCGCTACGAACGACTCCTGTGGCGCGAGGGCGTCGAGACGGCGGGTGCGGTCGATTACCCGCGCCTGCTCAGGACGCGCGACTTCAGTGCGGCGGTCGTCAGCCGCCCCGACGTGGCCGAGGCCGTGATCCCGGCCATCCGCCGCCACGCGCCGCGCGCCCGCGTCGTCTTCGACATGGTCGACGTTCACTTCATACGCATGGAGCGCGAGGCGCGCGTGACCAACGACGAGCGCATCGCGGCGGAGGCCCGCCGCTACCGCGAGATCGAGACGCGGCTCGCGCGCGAGTGCGATCTCGTCTGGTGCAACTCGACCGAGGACGCGCGCGTGATGCGGCGCGAGGCCCCCGGCGTGCGCGTCGAAGTCATCCCGACCATCCACACGCTGCGCGACCGCGGACAGACTTTCGACGAGCGCCGCGACCTGCTCTTCCTCGGCAACCTCGCGCACCCGCCCAACTACGACGCCGTCCACTTCTTCCTCCGCGACATCTTCCCCGCCGTGCGCGAGCGGCTGCCCGAAGTGCGGCTCACGCTCGTCGGCGACAACGTGCCGCCCGAGATCGCGGCCTACGCCTCCGCGGAGGTGCGCGTGCTCGGCTACGTGCCGGACATCGAGCCCGTCTTCGCCGCGAGCCGCGTGATGGTCGCGCCGCTCAGGTTCGGCGCGGGCGTCAAGGGCAAGATCGGCGAGTCGCTCGCGCACGGCCTGCCCGTCGTCACCACGTCAATCGGCGCGGAAGGGATGGGGCTCGCCGACGGCGCGCACGCCCTCATCGCCGACGAGCCCGCGGCCTTCGCCGACGCCATCGCGCGCGCCTACACCGACCGCGGGCTGTGGCAGAGACTCTCCGACGCCTCTTACGCGCACGTCACCGGCAACTTCACGCCCGAGGCCGTCGAGCACGTCGTCTCGGACTCGCTGCGCGACACGCTCGGACTGCCGGGCGCGCGCGCCGTCGAATCAAACTCGCGCGCCGGGGGCGTCGGGGCCGACGCTTCGTAGCGACGGCCCCGTCATTCGCCGCGGGGCTTCGGGGCTTTACGGTCGGATCGAACTTGAGCGTCTAAGAAAGTATGACTCACCACAGAGACACAGAGATCACAGAGGATGCACAGAGATAACAAGTCTTAACTCCGTGCCCCCTCCGTGCCCTCTGCGCCTCTGTGGTGAATCCGGTTTGGTGTCGCACGCAACAGACAATCGGGTCGTCGTGAAAATTCTGATCACGGGCAGCAACGGGTTCGTCGGGGGCAGCTTCGGGCGCTTCGCGGCGCGCGAGGGGCACGCGGTCGTCGGCGTCGGTCGCGCGGCGCAGCCCTCGCGCGGCTGGCCCGGCGCTTACGCGCAGGCCGACGCGGTCAGCGCAGACCTCGCGCCGCTCGTCTCGGAGTTCGCGCCCGACGCGCTCTTCCACGCGACGGGCACGGCTTCCGTCGGCGGCTCGCTCGAAGCCCCGCTCGAAGACTTGCGCGCCTCCGTCATGAGCTTCGCCAACGCGCTCGACGCGGTGCGCCGCTCCGGCGCGCGCCCGCTCGTCCTCTTCCCTTCGAGCGCGGCGGTCTACGGCGACCCGGCACAACTCCCCGTCGGTGAGGACGCGCCCGCGCGCCCCATCTCGCCCTACGGCTTCCACAAAGCCGCCTGCGAGCTGGTGGCGCGCGAGTACGCCGAGTGCTTCGGCCTACGCGTCGTCGTCTGCCGACTCTTCTCGCTCTTCGGCCCGGCGCAGCGCAGGCTTCTGGTGTGGGAGCTTTACCGGCAGTGCGCGGGCGCGGGCTCAACCGTCTGGCTCGAAGGCACCGGCGGGGAGACGCGCGACTACCTACACGTCGAGGAGGTCTCGTCCGCGCTGCTGCGGCTCGCGGGGGCGAGGCTGGACGGGGCACGAGGCGCGGGCGGCGACTGCCTCGCCGTCAACGTCGCGAGCGGCGCGGGCGTCGGCGCGCTCGAACTCGCGCGGCTGATTCGCGATAGGATCGCCCCCGCGAAAGAGATCCGCTGCCGCGGCACGGTGCGACCGGGCGACCCGCGCGCGTGGCGGGCCGACATCTCGCGCCTGCGGGAATTGATCCCCGGCTGGCGGCCCCGCCCGCTGCCCGAATCGCTCGCCCGCTGCGTCGCGGAATGGCGGGCGGACGACGCGCGTTAAGTCCTCACGACCCGACGATCCAGCGCTCGTACCACGCGCTCAGGTTGAGCAGCGTCCAGAGGTGGAAGCTCCAGTCGCGCGCGCCGCGGCGGTGCTCTTCGACGAGGCGCGCGACGTAGCCGTAGTCGAAGAACTCGCGGCGGCGCATCGGCGAGTTGAGCACGTGCGCGTCCAGCAGATCGGTCGAGCCCTCGCGCAGCCACTCGCGGATCGGCGCGCCGAAGCCGCGCTTGCGCCGGTTGAGCAGCTCGCGCGGCAGGACCTCTTCGAGCGCCTGCTTGAGGATGTGCTTGCCGCTCGCGCCCCGCACCTTCATCCCGCGCGGCAGGCCCGTCGCGAACTCCACGAGCTTGTGGTCGAGGAAGGGCACGCGCGTCTCGACCGACGTCGCCATCGTGATCTTGTCCACGCGCATCAAGAGCAGTTCGGGGAGTCGCAGTTGCAGTTCGAGGTAGATCATGCGCGACAGGAAGTCGCTGCCGGGCCGCTCGCGCGCGACGTGCGCGAGGTAGGGCGCGATCACTTCGTAGGAAGATCGATCCGCGAACCGCCCGCGCATCCCTTCGGAGAGCAGGCGCGGCTTCGTGTTCTCGTCGAAGACGACGGCCGCGCCCCAGAACAGCTCCTCGCCCGCGCCGAGCCGGCGCGCCAGCTCGGCGGCCAGGGGCTTCGCGCCGACGAGGTCGAGGAACGGCTGCGCCACGGCTGACGCGCCGCGCCGCGCCGCGCCCGGCAGGCGCTCGGCGTGCCGCCAGAACCGCTCGTAGATTTTGAGGTAGCGGACGTACTTGTCGTAGCCGCTCAGGATTTCGTCCGCGCCCTCGCCGCTCTGCACGACGACGGTTCCCGATTCGCGCGCGAGCCGCGAGACGTAATAGAGCGGCACGCAGACGGGGTCGGCGATGGGCTCGTCCTGATGGAAGACGAGATCGGAGAGGAACGATCTCATCTCGGCGTCGCCGATCAAGACCTCTTGGTGCTCCGTCCCGAACCTGCGCGCGACCTCGCGCGCCGCGCCCAACTCGTTGTACTCCTCCTGATCCCGGAAGCCGACGGTGAACGTGCGGACGGGCCGCGACACCTGCTCGGCCATCAGCGCGACGTTCGCCGAAGAGTCCACGCCGCCCGACAGGAACACCCCGAACGGCACGTCCGCCATCATCCTTTTTTTGATCGACTCGCGCAGCAGGCGCATCAGCTCCGCGCGGCACTCCGCCTCGCCCGCCTCGTTGGGCCGCGGCGGCGGGAGCGCGTCCCAGTAGCGCGTCACGTCGACCGCGCCGCCGCGCGAGACGGTGAGCATGTGGCCGGCGGGGAGTTTCCGTATGTCGCGGAAGAGCGTGGCGGGCGCGGGCGTCGTCAGGAACGACAGGTAGTGGTAGAGCGAGTCCTCGTCGACCTCCGCCGAGACCGCCGGGTGCGCGAGGACGGCTTTGATCTCGGAGGCGAAGACGAAGCGACCGTCGCGCGCGTAGTAGTAGAGCGGCTTGACGCCGACGGGGTCGCGCGCGAGCACCAGCCTCTGCCTCTCGCCGTCCCACAGGCAGACGGCGAAGTCGCCTTCGAGCGCGCGGACGAAGTCGAGCCCCCGCTCCTCGTAGAGGTGCAGGATCGTCTCCGAGTCGGTGCGCGAGGCGTAGGCGTGGCCGCGCCGCTCCAGCCCCTCGCGCAAGAGGGCGTGGTTGTAAATCTCTCCGTTGAAGACGAGCCACGCGTCGCGCGCGTCGCACCCGCGCATCGGCTGGTTGCCCGCCGCGCTGAGATCGACGATTGACAGGCGGCGGAATCCGAGGCCGAGGCGGCCATCGTCCAACACGCGCGCGCCCGCGGCGTCGGGGCCGCGGTGCGCCATCGTGTCGCGCATCCGCTCGACGAGCGACCGCTCGACCCGCGGCGCGCTCGCGCCGTACTCCCACACGCCGCAGATGCCACACATGAAAGCAGAGATCAGAGGCTAGAGGTTAGAGGCCAGTTTCGCCTGACAGCCGAACCGCCGCCTTTGAATGAGTCCCCCCGTGTGGAGAAGTTTTTTTATCGCCGCCCGGATCATAGCAGGTTGAATTTCGGAACTTACAATTTCAGCCAGTCCGCGCGATCAGTCTCGCGGAGCGCGCCGACGGTTTCCGCGAGGCGCGCGTCCTCGTCCTCGTCGGCTCGGACGGGCACGAGCGCCCACGCCGCCCGGAGCGGCGCGTTGTCGCGCACGGTCCAGCAGAGGCTCTGCGAGGGGACGCGCTCGCCGTAGTCGCGCGAGGTCGAGCGCGCCTCGACTGCGGGCCGCGCTTCAGCGTCGAGCGGGACGACGAAGAGGCGCGCGCCGTTCGCGGCATCGTACAACTCCGCGCCGCCGTCGCGCACGCGGGCGACGACTCCCCGCCCGGCGTGGAAGCGGAAGCGGAAGGCGTGCGGGCCGCGCCCGGCGAGCGTGTCTTCGACGATGAAGAAGCGGCGGCGCTTGTCGAGCACGACGGCGCGCGCGTGGGTGACCGGCGCGGCGAGTCGTTCGTAGCCGTGATGCTCGACCGAGACGAAGTCGCGCGCGCCGCCCGTCGACCAGCGCAGCAGGCGCGGGCGGGCGTCGTCTCCGATGCGGAAGGGCGCGCGCGCGTCGATCTCGTTCTGCTCCGCGCCGTCGATCTCCACGGTCGAGTGATGCGCCGTGGAGCGGAACTCGTGGCGCGCGGCGGGGTCTGCGGTGTAGACGTAGGTCCCGGGATCGACGACGAAGTGGGAGCCGCAGGCGGAGACTTCGACGGAGAGCGCGTCGTTGTGCGCGTGCGAGCCGCGCCCGCGCGCGCCCGCGCCGCACGCGCTCAGGAGCAGGTAGAGGTCCCGGTCGCGCAAGACGTACGCGCCCGCCTCGCGGAAGGCCGCCGACGGCGCGGGCCCGCCCGCCGTCAAATCTTCGTAAGCGCGCAGGCCCTCCGCGCCGAGCAGCCACAGCAGCTCGAACGGCGCGCGCGCCGTGAGCTTGAAGCGCGGCTCGCCGAAGGCCGCCGCGCCTAACCGGACGAGGTATGCGTGATCGTCGGCGGCGCGCTCGCAGAGCGGGAGGAAGCGCCCGCCGTCCGTGTCGCCGACGAGCGGCGCGCTCAAGTCCGGCCTCAGGTACGCGCGCGCGTACGCGAGCATCGCGCGCAGCTTCGACCGGTGGCCCTCCCCGATCTCGATCCCGTTCGCGCGGCAGAGCAGGAACG
Organism: Pyrinomonadaceae bacterium; assembly: GCA_036389335.1. Classification (GTDB taxonomy): domain Bacteria; phylum Acidobacteriota; class Blastocatellia; order Pyrinomonadales; family Pyrinomonadaceae; genus JAIVGV01. The sequence goes on from DASVQC010000050.1 coordinate 61,812, forward strand.
AGTAGAGGAACAGCTCCGAGACGAGGCGGTGATAGCCCGTCGAGGATTCGTAGTCCGCGCCGTCGGGCAGGACCTGCTTGTCCATCTCGCGCGGCATCTCTTCGAGGCCGAACTCGCGCCAGCCGCGCGCGGCTTCTAGCTCCGGCAGCAGCACGCCGAGCCAGAGCAGGCCGACGACGTTCGACAGGTAGTGGTTACTCGTCGCGAGGCGCGAGAACTCAAGGTGCGTGCGGACGAAACGCCCGTGCTCGTCGAGCGCGGCGAGCAGCGACGCCAGCCCGCCCTCGTCGAGCAGGGGCGAGCGGCGGAAGAGACGGAGCGCCAGCGTCAGGTTCACGGCGCGCAGCGCGACCTCCATCGCGCTCGCCCAGTTCGCGCCGCGCCCCACGGGGTTCTGCGCGCGCCAGCCCCGGACGTGCGCGAAGAATTTTTCCGCCAGCCGCTCGTCCGACGTGACGGCGTAGGCCTGCCCGAGCGCGACGAGATGGCCGAGCCGGTTCAGCTCCCACAGCACGCGCGCGTCGGAGCCGTCGCCGCGCAGGAGGCTCACGTCGGCGTGAAACTCGCGCGGCCAGCGCGCGCCCGAGAGGGGATCGCGCAGCCAGTCGACCTCCTCGCCGAAGTCGAACTCGCCGCAGCCGAGCAGAGACCACCGGTTCTCCCCGGCGATGCGGCGCGCGCGCGCGATCAGCTCGTCCGTCTCGCGCGGGAACTCCTCGCGCGCGAGGCGCGACAACTCTCCGGGCGCGGCTTCGAGCCCCGCGGGGAAGCGCGGCGACGCGCGCGTGCGGAAGTGCGCGAGCAGTTCGGCGGGCGACAGCGCGGCGAACTCGGCGCTCAGTCGCGCCGCGCGCGGGGTTTCGTCGCGGAGCGCGAGCGCCGCGCGCTCGCGGCTGACGCCGAGGCGTCGGCGCAGCCGCAGCAACGCTTCCGGCGCGAGGTCGCGCGCGCGCACGTCTCCGCGGAGCGCGGGGCGGCGCGAGGGCGGGAGGATTTTTTGAATCAGCTTCGCGAGGCGCGGGGCGGGCCGCCGGTCGGGCGGCGGGGGGGCGGCGGCGGGCCGCGCGTCGTGCGGTCGCGCGGCGGGGCCTTGCTCGTCGTCGCCCGCGGCGCGGCGTCCGTCGTCGTTCATCGCGTTGCGTCGTGGGTCGCTTCGAGGAGCGCGTTGAGGACGCGGTCGGCGGCTTGGCCGTCCCAGAGCGGCGGGACGCTCTCGGGGGGCGCGTCGAGCGCGTCGGTCGCCGCGCGGACGATCCGCTCCTCGTCTGTGCCGACGACGCGGTTCGTGCCCATCGCGACGGTGATCGGGCGCTCGGTGTTCTCGCGCAGCGTCAGGCACGGGATGTTGAGCGCGGTCGTCTCCTCCTGCAAGCCGCCGGAGTCGGTGAGGACGAGGCTCGCGCCGCTCATCAGGCGGAGGAAGTCGAGGTAGCCGAGCGGCCCGGTGAGGCGCAGGCGCGGGAGCGCGTCGTCGGCGCGCTGCGACAGGCCGAACTCCGCGAGGCGCGCGCGCGTGCGCGGGTGGACGGGGAAGACGACGGGCAGCCGCTCGGCCACGCGTTCGAGCGCGGAGAGGATGCGCGCGAGCGTCGCGGCGTCGTCGACGTTCGACGGGCGGTGGAGCGTGACGAGGGCGTAGGCCGAGCCCTTGAGCCCCAAGTCCTCGCGCACGGTCGAGCGCGCGGCGCGCTGGAGCTGCGCGTAGAGCGAGTCGATCATCACGTTGCCGACGAAGCGTATGCGCTCGGCGGGGATGTTCTCGGCGCGCAGGTTCTCGTCGGCGTCGGGCGAGGGCGTGAGCAGGAGGTCCGCGATCTGGTCGGTGAGCAGGCGGTTGATCTCTTCGGGCATGGCGCGGTCGCGGCTGCGCAGGCCGGCCTCGACGTGCGCGACCTTGACTCGCAGCTTCGCGCAGACGAGCGCGCAGGCGAGGGTCGAGTTCACGTCGCCGACGACGACGACCCAGTCGGGCCGGTGTTCGAGCAGGACGGGCTCGAAGCGCTGCATCACGGCGGCGGTCTGCTGCGCGTGCGAGCCCGACCCGACGCCGAGGTGAAAGTCCGGCTCGGGCAGGCCCAGATCGCGGAAGAAGGCTTCGGACATCAGCGCGTCGTAGTGCTGCCCGGTGTGGACGACGAGCGGCAGGAACTCCCCGGCGCGCCGCCGCATCGCCTCGACCACCGGCGCGACCTTCATGAAGTTCGGTCGCGCGCCGACGACGTTGATGACTTTGAGCATAAAGTCGTCAGTTGCCCGTGGTCAGTTGTCAGTTGTTCAATTATCTCTTCGCGCGGCGCCCCCGCCGGGCTGGTGCGACGGACGACTGACCACTGACCACGGGCGACTGACAAATCAGAGCCGGATGATGCGCGCGCGGGCGTTCTTGCGCAGGTCGCCGCCGAGGGCGTTGCGCGTGTCGACGACGAGCTTGGAGAGGCGGCAGACGTTGGCGTAGTCGATGTCGCTGTGGTCGGTGACGATGACGACGCAGTCCGCGGCCTCCAACTCGGCGTCGGCGAGCGGGACGGATTGCAGGGGCTCGCCGGGCGCTTCGGTGTGGGCGTCGTCGAAGCGCACTTCGGGGATGAAGGGGTCGTGGTAGCGCACGTCCGCGCCCTTGGAGCGCAGGCGGTCGATGATCGAGAGCGCGGGACTCTCGCGCACGTCGTTGATGTCCTTCTTGTAGGCGACGCCTAAGAGGAGCACGCGCGACCCGTTCATGCTCTTGCGCGCGTCGTTCAGCCCGTCGGCGACGAGCATCACGACGTGGTCGGGCATGCGCGAGTTCACCTCCTCGGCGAGCCCGATGAAGCGCGAGTCGAAGCCGTGCTGGCGCGCCTTCCACGAGAGGTAGTGCGGGTCGAGCGGGATGCAGTGGCCGCCGATGCCGGGGCCGGGGTAGAAGGCCATGAAGCCGAAGGGCTTGGTCGCCGCCGCGCGGATCACCTCCCACGTGTCGATGCCGAGCGCGTAGCAGAGGCGCGCCATCTCGTTGGCCATCCCGATGTTGACGGCGCGGAAGGTGTTCTCCAGCAGCTTCGCCGCCTCGGCCACGCGCGCCGACGAGACGGCGTGGACGTTGTTGACGATCTGCGAGTAGAGGTGCGCCGCGATCTCGGTCGAGTCGTCGGTCGAGCCGCCCACCACCTTCGGGATGTTGTGCGTCTGGAACTGCGGGTTGCCGGGATCGACGCGCTCGGGCGAGAAGGCGAGCAGGAAGTCGGAGTCCAAGCTGAAGCCCGCGCCCTCGAACATCGGCAGCAGCACCTCGTCGGTCGTCCCAGGGTAGGTGGTCGATTCGAGGATGACGAGCTGGCCGCGGCGCAAAGATTTTCTGATCTCCTCGGAGGCGGCGAGGATGTAGGAGATGTCGGGCTCCTTGGTCTTACGCAGGGGGGTCGGGACGCAGATGATGATGCAGTCGCAGTCCTTGAGCGCGCCGAAGTCGGTCGTCGCGCGCAGGCGCTTCGCCTCGACCAGCTCCCTCACCTGCGACGACGAAACGTCGGCGATGTACGACTCGCCGCGGTTGATCGCGTCGGCCTTGCGGGCGTCCACCTCGAAGCCCGTCGCCGAGAAGCCGCCGCGCGCGAACTCGGCGGCGAGCGGCAGGCCGACGTAGCCCAGACCGATCACGCCGACGCGCGCGCGCCGGTCTGTGATCAACTGCTTCAGTTCCTCTTTAATCATAGGGAAAATGTTTGCGTGCTAGCCCGGATTCGTTGGGAGGCGAAGATAAAATACCCTGACATCAAGACTAGAGAGCGGCGCGGGGGCTGTCAAGCAAGTACAGGGATGAGGGATGAGGGATGATGGATGAGGGAGAAGCTGATTCACAGCCAGCACTTCTTCATCCCTCATCCCTCATCCCTTTTACTTGACCCACGCGTCCCCGATCTGCGACTCGACCTTGACGGGCACGAGCTTGACGAACTCCTCGCCCGCGGCGCACATCGACTCCTCGACCACCTCGGCGATCTCCCCGGCCCGAGCGGCGTCGGCCTCGACGATGATCTCGTCGTGGACGATGTTGACGATCTCGGCGCTCGTCCCCCTCAGCCTGTCGTGCAAGAGGCGCAGGGCGCGCTTGAGGATGTCAGCCGACGCGCCTTGGATCGGCATGTTTTTGCCGTTGCGCTGGGCGAGCGAGGCGGCCTGCCGATCCTCGGGGTCGAAGTTGAAGCGCGCGAGGCGGCCCGAGAGCGTGCGCGCCTGCTTGTCCCTGACGGCGCTGCGCGCCGCGTCGCGCAGCCACGCGTCGAGGCCGCGGTAGGTCCTGAAATAGCGGGACATGATCTGCTCCGCCTCGCCCAGTGGCAGCCCCGTCATCATCGCGAAGCGCTGCGCCCCGATGCCGTAGACGACGCCGAAGTTGAGCCGCTTGGCGAAGTCGCGCTGCTCCCTCGTCACGGCGTCGAGCGTCGTGTTGAAGACCTGCGCGGCGGTGACGCGGTGCAGGTCGGCCCCGGAGTTGAACGCCTCGATGAACCCCTCGTCCCGCGTCACGTGCGCGAGGATGCGCAGCTCGATCTGCGAGTAGTCGGCGATGATCAGTTTCCGATCCGGCCCTTGCGCGCGGAAGCAGCGGCGGTACTCCTCGGCGTGCGGCACCTGCTGCACGTTGGGGTTCGTGCACGCGAACCTGCCGGTCGGCGCGCCGATCTGGTGGAAGTTGGCGTGGATGCGCCCGGTCTTCGGGTTGATGTCGGAGATGATGTTCTCGCCGTAGCTGGTGAGCGACTTCTGGACGGTGCGGTAGTCGAGCAAGACTTCGACGACCTTGTATTCCGCCGCGAGCGGCTGGAGCTTCCAGTTGCGCGTGGAGTCGGGGACGGGGACGCCGAGGCGCTTGAGCGCGGCGGTGAGCTGCGTGTGCGAGTCGAGGTTGATGTCGGCGCGCGCGTTCTCGAAGAGCGAGCCCTGCTGCGTCCCTTCCGAGAGCATCCCCTGCAACTGTTCGGCGAGCACGACGCGCTTCTTCTTGACGATCTCGATCTGCTCGCGCCAGCGCGCCGCGTCGAGGTAGATGCCCGCCAGCTCCATCGACGCGACCGGCACGACGCACTCGAACTCGATCTGCGCGACACGGACGAGCCCGTCCGACTTGAGCCGCGAGATGAGCGCGTCGCGCAGGGGGAGCATGAGGGCGGCGTCGCGCGCGGCGTATTCGAGCTGCGCGGCGGAGAGCTCTCCGCCCCAGTCGCTGAGCTGCTGCGCCTTGTCCACGTCCTCGCCGAGGTAGCGCGCGGCGACGACGGCGAGGCCGTGCCGATCCTCGGTCTCGCCCGCCGAGACGAGCTGGCTCGCGAGCATCGTGTCGAAGACGCCGCCCAGCTCGACGCCGAGCGTGCGCTTGACCCACTTCGCGTCGAACTTCGCGTTGTGCGCGACCTTGACGGGGCGCGGGGCGGCGAGCAGCTCGCGCAGGGGCGCGAGCTGTGCGGCGGTCGCGGCGTCGCCGTCGCCCGCGAAGCGGTCGAGGTCGACGAGCACGGGCGCGCCCCCGGGCGCGGCGAACTGCACGAGGCGCATCCGACCGTCGTAAGGATCGAGCGAAGTCGTTTCGCTGTCGAAGCCGACGGCGTCGGCGCGCGAGAGCGCCTCGCAGGCGGCGCTGAGCGCGTCGGCGGTCGTGACGAGGCGGTATTCGGGAGTGGGCATGATTCGGGTGCGGGCCTCCGGCGCGTGGCGGACGGGCCTTGCGGGTCGTCGGCTTTTCAGGTTCGCGGCGCACAATCTTGCCTAAACGGAGGCGGGCACCGCAAGGCGAGGAGCGCGTCGCTCGCTCGCACGGTGCCCGCCGAAAAGTCTCCGCCCGGCAGTCGTTCGCGCGCCGTCACCTGTGGCCGAGCCGGCTGTTGATGAGCGCGCCGAGGTGGCCCTCGCGCTTGAAGCCGAGGATGAGCTGCCGGAGCATGAAGAGGAGGATCAGCGCCGTGACGCAGATGACGACCGTCTTCGTCAGGCTGTTGTCCTGCGTGAAGTGCTTGAACGCGCCCGCCACCGCCGTCACGACGGGCGAGCCGACGATGAGCGCCCACAGGCTCTTGTTGGCGTCGGCGCGCGGCGCTTGCATGACGGAGAGGATGTCGGGCGTGGGCTGCACGACGGCGGTCGTCTGCGTCTCGACGTTCGCGCCGCCCGGCGTCGGCGCGTACACCTGCGGCGGGTAAGTCGGCGGCGGGTAAGCCTGCGGCGCGTAAGCCTGCGGCGCGTAAGCGGGCTGTTGCTGCTGCGGCTGCGCGCCGAACTGCTGCATGGCGAACTGCTGCTGCGCCGCGGCGGAGAATTGCGGCTGCGCCGCGCCGCCGTTCGGGGCGGGGGCGGGCGCGCCCGCGGCGACGATGGTCGCCGCGTCGACGTCGCCGTGCTCCTCGTCGGGCAGGACGTTGACGACGCCGCCCTCGCTCATGTCGAGGTCTTCGGGGATGGCGCGCAGCGCGCGGTCGTAATACTTCTGCCGGTCGGCGAGGCCGTTGTAGCCGCCGTTGATGCGGCGCGTGATCTCTTTGAACTTGCGCTGGTCGGCGAGCGAGTTGAGGTGGCGCGTGTCCCAGAACCACCCGGCGGAGCGGAAGGCGTGATCGGGCAGAGTGATGAGCATCGGGTTGTTGATGAGATCGAGCCCGAGCGCGTCGCCGCAGGCCTTGTGGTTGGCGCGGCCCGTGATCTGGATGGGGCCGTGCCCCTTGTACTTCCTGCCGTCGCCGGGGTGCGTGTTGCCGAGATCGGCGCGCCCCTCGTAGGCCGCGCCGCTCGCCAGCTCCTGAAAGTAGCGCAGCTCGGCTGACTCGTGCGCGAGCTGCGCGAGGAAGGCCGAGGCGCGCAGGTAGGTGCTGATCTCGAACTCGCGCATCGCCTCGTTGATGAAGGGGAGGTAAATCTCACGCTTCGCCGCCGGGAGGTTCGGCATGATGTCGCGCAGGGTCTGATCCGTGATCTCGCTTGGCATGGGGTTTCGGCTCCTTAATCGATCAGTGAAGGTTGAAGGGCGGATTCGCTTCGTCGGGGGCTCGCCGGCGGAGGGCTGCGGCTGAGGCGAGCCGGGACGCGCGGCAATATACCTCAACCGGGCGGGGCTTGTCGCGGGTTTTTCCCGGAATTATGCACTTGACACACCCACGATTTTCGCGTAGTATTCACGCATGATGAAGGCGAAAAAAGAAAAAGGTTCGATACTTGAGCCGCACTTTCAAGACGAAGATAAGGCGCGCGAGTACCTAGAGGCGATGCGTTGGGCGGACGGCGTGATTTGCCCGCACTGTGGTCTGGTGGGCGAGGCTTACAAGATCAACGTCAAGGAAAAGACGGCAGAGGAAATCGAAGCCATGCGCGCGGCTGGCAAGCGCGTCCGCAAGCCGCGCAAAGGTCTGTGGAAGTGCGCCGGATGCCGCGAACAGTTCACCGTCACGGTCAAGACCATCTTTGAGGATAGCCACATCCCGCTTCACAAGTGGCTGTTGGCGATTCATCTTCTTTGCTCGTCAAAGAAGGGCATGAGCGCGCATCAGCTTATGCGGATGCTGGAAATCAAACAGTACAAATCCGCGTGGTTTCTGGCGCATCGTATCCGCTACGCGATGACGGGCGAAGTGCCTGAGAAGCTGAACGGCATTGTCGAAGTGGACGAAACCTATGTGGGCGGCAAGCGCAAGAATAAGCACGCTCACGCGGTCAAGCCGGGAGTCCGCGCGCAGGATCGGCTCAGCCCGGTTGCCGACAAGTTCGCCGTCGTTTCGGTCTTGGAGCGCGGCGGCAAGGTTCACTCGCGCCACGTCGAGAAGGTCACGGCAAAGAACCTTCACGCGGTTCTTAACGAAGTCTGCCACGCGGACACGCACGTTATGACGGATACGGGCGTCCTGCAAGGCATGAAGGATCGTAAGCACTCGCTCGTGAATCACAAGGCGGATGAGTACGTGCGTTATGAGGAAGGCGTGTGCGTCACCACTAACACGGTCGAAGGTTACTTCTCGATCCTCAAGCGCGGCATCAACGGCGTCTATCACCATGTCAGCAAAAAGCACCTGCACCGTTATCTAGGCGAGTTCGATTACCGCTACAACGGGCGGCAAGTGACGGACGGCGAGCGGGCGCAGGGTGCTCTCGCGGGCATCGAAGGCAAGCGGCTGATGTACAAAGACCCTATCAAGAAAATCTAACACCTGTGTTAAAATAAAAGATGGGGGCGACGAGAGTCGAACTCGCAAGGCTACTTGAGCCACAAGATTCCTAGTCTTGCGCGTTTACCATTTCGCTACGCCCCCGCCTTTGAAAACGCTTACCAAGACCCGCGATGCCGTCTCCGTCAAAAAGTCAGCATCGCGGGTCTTTTTGGTTATCGCCTCTCGCGCCGGTAAGCGATGAATGCGAGAGGCTAAACGTCTAACATAGCTTCACCCCCAAACGTTCAGACTACCTAATGTCAGACCATACCCTTTGTATCATAGGTCGCGGGTAGGCGTAATTGTCGAGTTTTAGGAGTGATTTCTCTACAGTGGTGGGACTTCTGCTAGATTTTCCTACACTGTCGAAACTTCGGTCTAACTTCTCTACAGTGTCGAAACTTTAGTCGGGTTTCTCTACACCCCACCGCCGCGCATCCTGCGCCACCAACTTTCAAGCTCCGCTCTATCAATACCTTTGCGGCTCATCCAATCATAGACCGAAGGGCGGAAATCATCTCTCTCAGGCGCGAGTAGTTGCGCCAATCGCTTGACCGAAAACCGATCCAGCTTTTTCAGGGCCGCGAGCATCTGTTTATCTGTTATCGCGTAGTCATAATTCCCGCTCATCATTTCGTCTCTTTCCGCTTGTGCTACGGCCTTACCCTTTTCGGGAAGGCCGAGCAGTTTACGAAACCGCTTGTCAACGATCCGAAGAAATCTCCACTTCACGTTCATTTGAGTGTCTCGAAAGAACGGGCCTAATTCTTCATCTATAAGGGCGGGCATGGATAAGTGATTTAACACCTCCAAGATTTCGCCTAGCCATAAATCCACCGAGGAAAGGAGATTATTAATCTCCTTTTTTGCATCTTGAGCGGCCTGATTCTTTTGGGCTTCGGCATCCTCTTTCAGTTGCAACTCTGCCTTACGGGCATGCTTGGCGACGATTGCAACGGCCCACTTGTAAGGGTTGAAATGTAAGACGGACTCGCCCGACTTGACGGCCATTACAGGACAGCCGCCCGCGTCGGTGGTGGGGAAGGAAAGGCTCTCTTGAGTTTCGGCGGCGACTTGCGAGGTCAACTCTATTGCGAGTTGGGAAATCTCATCTCTTGTCATCTGACGGCTTCTCTGTAGCCATTCTCTGAAAGGGTATTCGACCCGCCCGCCGCGTCAGAGATTCGCAGCCTTTCCCCCCGTTAGCTAGACGAAGGTAAGGCGGGTCGAATTTTATGGAATCATTTTACATCAATGCTAGAATGTGAGGCATGAAAAGACCGGCGCACAACCCTAACCCTAACGGGAAAGCTGGCAACCCTATCACGCTTCCGCCGATGAGCTTTGACGACGCGGTGAGGAAGATGCTCGCCACAGAGCCGCCCAAGCCAGAGCCGAAGCCGACGAAGAAGCCAGCCAAGCGCAAGTGAGCTATGCGGTTTTTCATCGCACTCATCCCTACGCTCGTCCTGTTGGGCTTGGCAGTTCTAGCCGCTTGGTTCATCGCGCGGCGAATGCGTAAGCCTAAGTAACGCCCCGCCAATCCGCACCCTGCTCAAACCTTACCGCTTGGGTGCGTCAAGTGCATAATTCCCGTTTTTCCGCCCGCGTCTCAGCGTCGCGGCGGCGGCGGGGCGCACGGCGAGAGCCAGGAGCAGCGCGGCGACCGAGCCGACGAGCGCGCTCGCGAGGAAAGCGAAGTGCGCGCCGCGCCACTGCCAGAGCTTGCCCATCAGGAGCGACGCCGGCAGGTAGGTGACGCTCAGGGCGAGGTTGTACAAGCCGAACGCCGTGCCGCGCTTCTCGGCGGGCACGAGGTCGGCGACGAGCGCCTTCTCCGCGCCCTCGGCGAGGCCGAAGTAAACCCCGTAGATCAGAAACAGCGCCCACGCCGCGCCGGGGCCGGAGACGTAGGCGAAGCCCGCGTAGACCGCCGCGTAGAGGAGCCAGCCGGAGACGATCAAGCTCTTGCGCCCCACCCTGTCCGACAGATCGCCGCCGACGAGCGAGCTTAAGACCTTCGTCGCGTGCAGCGCGGCCCAGAGCAGCATGATCGTCGCCCCGGAGATGCCCGCGCCGTTAGCGCGCAAGATCAGAAACGCGTCCGAAGAGTTCGAGAGCGTGAAGACGACGAGGACGACGAGGAAGCGTTTGAAGTTCGCGTCGAAGCCGCGCAGGGAGAAGCGCGGCGGGGTGATCCCCGCGGACGACGCTTCGGCGGCGCGGGCCGGCCCCCCCGCCGCGCGCGCTCTGCCCGCCGTCTCGCGCACGAGGAAGGCCGCGACGAGGACGGAGAGGAGCGCGGGGACGGAGGCGAGCAGGAAGATGTGTTCGTAGTCGCCGTGCGTCGGCGAGTTGCGGTCGGCGGCGAGCGAGGTGAGCAGCGCGTAGCCGACGAGGGGGCCGACGACCGCGCCCGCGTGATCCATCGCGCGGTGGAAGCCGAAGGCGAGCCCGCGCTCGGCGGGCGAAGCCGAGTCGGCGATCATCGCGTCGCGCGGCGCGCTGCGGACGCCCTTGCCGACGCGGTCGGTGAGGCGCACGGCGAAGACCTGTTGCCACGTCGCGGCGTAGCCGAGCAGCGGGCGCGCCAGCCCCGCCAGCGCGTAGCCGAAGACGACCGGCGCTTTGCGGCTGGCGCGGCGGTCGCTCAGGTAGCCGGAGAAGAGTTTGAGGAGCCCGGAGACGCTCTCCGCGCCGCCCTCGACGAGCCCGATGACGGCGGGCGAGGCGGAGAGCACGCCCGCTAAGAAGACGGGCAGCAGCGGGTAGATGATCTCGCTCGAAGCGTCGTTGAGCAGGCTGACCAGACTGATGAAGAAGACGTTGGCGGGCAGCCTCCGGTAGCGACGCCACAAACCGGGCGCGCGCTCGTCGGCGGCGCGACCGCTCGCGTCGAACTGATCGGGTGCGTCCGTGTCCGTCTCCGCCATCGCAATCGACCGGGTGAAGACCAAGACTTCACCACAGAGGCACAGAGGACTCAGAGATCACACGGAGAAAAATCTCTTAACTCCGTGCCCCTCCGTGCCCTCTGCGCCTCTGTGGTGAACTGCCTTGATCTTTCTCTGGAAATCCCGCCGCCTCAACGTCGCGCGGGCGCGCCCTGCCGCCGCTCTTGGCGCGCGGGGGTCGCGGGGTCGCTCGCCGCGTGCCAACGCCACGCGACGTAGCCCGCGACGAGGGCCAGCGCGACGAACCCGAAGAGCGCGAGCCGCGCGAAGGCCCGCACCGCGCGCCACGCCACGAACAGCAGCACGAGCCCGACGGCGGCGATGACGGCGGCGGCGGTCATAGGTCAGTAGTCAGTAGTCAGTAGTCAGCGGTCAGTGGTTTAGTTGTCCGTGGTCAGTTGTCCGTGGCAAATGCCTTGAGCGACGAATGCGAGGGAAACGACTGACTACTGACCACTGACTACTGACTACTGACATTCCTGTCGTAGCTGGCGCGCACGACCGTCTTGATGTTGCCGCGGACGTGGAAGTCGCCTTCGATGTCGGCGCGCAGCGGGTCGCAGGCGGCGACGAAGTCTTCGAGGATGACGTTGACGACGTGCTCGTGGAAGATCTTCACCTCGCGGAACGAGTTGATGTAGAGCTTCAGGCTCTTGAGTTCGACGCAGCGCTCGTTGGGGACGTAGGAGAGCTTGATGACGGCGAAGTCGGGGAAGTCTGAGAACGGGCAGATCGCGGTGAACTCCGGCATCTCGAAGCTGACGGTGATCTCCCTGCCGGCGTACTCGTACGGGAACGTGTCGAGCGGGTACAGGTTCATCTCCGCGCGCGGCGTCGGGCGGATGTCGAGCCCCTGCCGGTTCACGTCCGGGAGTCGCGCCTCTGTGCTTACCATCGTGATGATCGCTCCTTGAAAACCTTGAGGGCAAATCTTACCTGAGCCCCGCGCGGCGCGGCAACCGGGGCCACTCTCGCGCTAGCGCGTTCGGGCGCGGGCTCTTTCGATGGCGGCGTTGACGAGGTGGAGCGGTTCGTCTTGGGGTTTTAGATTACCTTCGAGTGCGAGCAGGTAGAGCCGGAGCGCGGCCTTGTGGGCGTTGGTGTGGAGGTAGGCTTGCTCGATGCCGTTCTGTAGGGTTTCGCTCGCCAGTTTTACTCCCTCCTGATCGGTATCAATCGCTTTCTCGATCCTGAATAGCAGACGCGCGAGAACGTCAACCGCGTCGGCGTCCTGACACAGCGCGGGCTCAAGGATGGCAGACCACGTTTCGTCGTCCGCGAGCGGATATTCACTCGTATGTTCCATACTCTTTCCCGGAGCAAGTCGAACAAGCTATGTCAACTTTGCACAGGCGCAAGATATGTTAATTTTGTATATCCGTCAAGATGCTCATATAACATGACGGATGAAGAAGAAGGTTTACGTCGCTCAGCGAGATCGGTTGACCACCATCATGCGAGAGTTGAGACTCGAAGCCGCCCTGACCCAGACCGAGTTGGCTTCACGTCTTCAAAAAGACCAAGCCTACGTTTCAAGATATGAGAGCGGTCAGCGAAGGCTAGACATATTGGAGGTTAGGGAGATATGCCAAGCACTGGGGATCAAGTTTGAGGAATTTGCCCGAATGTTGGAGAAGGCTTTGAAGTAAGAGCACGCGACCTCACGACATCGTAGGGGCAGGTACGAGCCCTGCCCCTACAGTTTTGATCTTAGGAAATGAAAGGGCGAAAGCGAAGCGGTAAGGCCCGTTCGCTTTCGCCCTTCGCTTTTCCACTCGCGCCTTCGCCCTTACGCGCCCGCGCCGGTCGCGCGCGCGAGCGAGCGTACGCGGGCGTGCGCGTCCTTCACGGCGACGTACTGCCTCTGTACGATCTCGCGCAGGTGCGCGGGCAGGCTCTCGTCCGCGAGCGCGCCCTCGTAATTTTTGACGGCGGAGTCTTCGCCGCGCGCGCACTCGGAGAGGATGGCGTTGTCGTCCTTGCCCGTCACCGCCGACTTGATGTCGATCCAGCCGCGGTGGAGCGAGCCCGCGACGCTGCCCGTGCGTTCCGGGTCGCCGCCGATGAGCCGCACCTCGTTCTGAAGCTCCGCGGCGAACTGCGCGCGCTGCTGCGAGAAGGCGTTGAAGAGCGTCTTGAGGTCGGCGCGCACCACGCCCCCGGCGGCGGTCTTGAACCCGTCCTCGCCGTCCTTGCAGGTCTCGACGAGTGCGTTGAGGCAGGAGATCGTCTTCTCGTTGTCGCCCATGTCCGTAAAACATTCCTTCCGGGGTCGGTGAATTAAGTCGGGGGCGCGGCGCGTCAGCGGCGCGTCAGAAGCGCGGGGAGAACATGGGGCCGCCCGCCGCCGCGCCGCGCCCGGCGGCGAAGAGTTTCACCAGCAACAGCCCCGCGACGAAGCCGCCGACGTGCGCGGCGTAGGCGACGCCGCCGCCCTCCTGCGAGCCCTGCCCGAGGAAGCCGAGCCCGTTGATGAGCTGGAAGGCGAACCAGATGCCGATGGCCGCCCACGCCGGGATCGTCGTCACCATGCGCAGCACGATGGCGTTCACCTTGCGGTGCGGGAACAGCAGGACGTAGCCGCCGAGCACGCCCGAGATCGCGCCCGACGCGCCGAGGCTCGGGATGTATGAGTGCGCGTTCAAAAGCACGTGCGCCATGTCGGCGGCGAAGCCGCACACCAGATAGAAGGCGAGGTACCTCAAGTGGCCGAGCCTGTCTTCGATGTTGTCGCCGAAGATCCAGAGGTAGAGCATGTTGCCGAAGAGGTGCGCGAGCCCGCCGTGCATGAACATCGAAGTCAGGAGCGTCAGGTAGACGGAGCCGGGCGTGGGCTGCAGGTCGATCTGCCCGGCGACCTCGCCCGAGACGGGATCGCGCACGACGACCGGCCTGTCCACGTCGCGCCCCGTCATGATCTCGACGGGCACGGTCGACCACGCGTAGGTGAACTTCTCGTTGCTGCCGACCCCCTGGAAGAGGACGAAGACGAGGATGTTCAAAGCGATCAGCACGTAGTTGACGTAGGGCGTCGTCGTGCGGTCGGAGTTGTCGTCGGAAATCGGGAAGACCATCGGCGTTAGCTCCTTCGGAAAAGGGTCACGGCTTGCATCTCGCGTTCCGCTGCGTCGCGCGCCTGACGCGCCCGTAATACGGCGGGGCCCGCCGCGGGCCGGGGCGCGCTTCACGCCGAAGACTCATTCCCGTACAACGCGCCCGCACCGATCTAGGGCGGCAGGGGGAGACAAAGGATGAGGGATGAGGGATGAGGGATGAGGGATGAAGTGAAAGCACGAGTCTTTATTTCATCCTTCATCCTTCATCCTTCATCCTTCATCCCTCATCCCTCATCCCTCGATCATGTCTCGCCGCGCGCGGCGGCGACGGCGAAGGCCGGGTCGCCCTGCTTGAGATCGTAGGCGACCTCGGCGGGCGTGCCGAAGACGGCGGCCCGCTTGTCGTCGAACTCGCCCTCCCAGCGCGCCACCACGCACGTCGCCAGACAGTTCCCGACGACGTTGACGCACGTGCGCCCCATGTCCATCAATTCGTCCACGCCGAAGATGACGGCGACGCCGAGCGCGCCGTAGCCGGGGACGAAGCTGTTCAGGGTGGCGAGCAGGATGACGAGCGAGGCGCGCGGCACGGCCGCCACGCCTTTGGACGTGACCATCAGGGTCAGCAGCATCACGATCTGCTGGCTGAAGCCCATGTGCACGCCGGTCGCGCCCTCCGCGGCCTGCGCGACGAAGACCGAGGCCATCGCCAGATACAGCGTCGTGCCGTCGAGGTTGAAGCTGTAGCCGGTCGGCATCACGAAGCCGACGATGCGCGGCGGCACGCCCATGCGCTCCATCACCTCCATCGCCTTGGGGAGCGCCGACTCGCTGCTCGTCGTCGCGAACGCGATGGTCGCGGGCTCTCTGACCGCCTTGATGAACTTCGCGACGGGGATGCGGAAGAGGAGGGCGACCGCGCCGAAGACGAAGACGACGAGGACGACGAGCGCGAGGTAGAGCGAGCCGATGAGGAGCCCCAGATTTTTGAGCACGCCGAGGCCCTGCGTCGCGATGGTGTGCGCCATCGCCGCGCCGACGCCGACGGGCGCGAACAGCATCACGTAGCCCGTGAAGCGGAACATGATCTGCGACAAGCTCTCCATCGCGCGCAGGATGGGCCGCCCCTTCTCGCCGAGCGCCGAGACCGCCATCGCGAAGAGCACGGCGAAGGCGACGATCTGCAACACGTCGCCCCTGACCATCGCGTCCACGATGGAGGCCGGGAAGATGTGGACGACGGTCTCGACCAGAGTCTTCGGGTGGTTCTCGCCGATCTTGTTGGCGATCTCGGTGCTCGACGCGACGAGCTGCACGCCCACGCCCGGCTTGACGAGATTCACGACGCCGAGGCCGATGAAGAGCGCGACCGTCGTGACGATCTCGAAGTAGACGAGCGCCTTCGCGCCCATGCGCCCGACCTTCTTCAGGTCGCCGCCGCCCGCGATGCCGACGACGAGCGTGGAGAAGACGAGCGGCGCGATGATCGACTTGATCAGGTTCAGGAAGATGTCGCGCAGGAAGTAGACCGCGTTGCCCCACGCGGGGCGGACGTAGCCGAGCGCGCCGCCCAGGACGAGCCCGATCATGATCCACGTCGTCAGCGACAGCTTGTACCAGCGCGCGGGCCGCTTCCCCTCGGTCACTTCCGGCTCAGGTAGTTTCAGTTTTGCCATGGCGAGATTGTCAGTTATCAGTGGTCAGTGGTCAGTGGTCAGTGGTCAGTTGTCAGTTGTCAGTGGTCGTCTCAGCCTTCGGCGTGCCGTCCGCGAACTGCGTGCAACGGACAACGGACAACTGACCACGGACAACGGACGGCTTTTCATCCCTCAGCGGCCCCACTTGAGCTTGCCGCGCAGCACCTCGAAGTAGTTGCGGTTGAGGGGCTGGACGAGGTTGAAGGTGGTGCGGCTCTTGGTGATGCGGACGCGGTCGTTGACTTCGAGCGAGAAGCCGACCTGCCCGTCGAGGGTGAGCGCCACCTCCTCCTTCGGCGTGCGCAGCGTGACCTCGATCTCGGCGGCGTCGGGCACGACGATGGGCCGGTTCGAGAGCGTGTGGGGGCAGATCGGCGTGATGACGACCGCGCTCATCGAGGGGTAGATGATGGGGCCGCCCGCCGAGAGGTTGTAGGCGGTCGAGCCCGTCGGCGTCGAGACGATCAGGCCGTCGGCGCGGAAGAGGTTGACGAACTGCGCGTCGAGCCGCGTCTCGATCTCGATGATGCGCGCCAGCGCCGACTTCGAGACGACCACGTCGTTCAAGACGCGGTGGCGCATCAGCCTCTCTTCGCCGCGCCACAGCTCGGCGGCGAGCATCAGGCGGCGGTCGACGCGGTAGTCGCCGGCGAGGATGGCGTCGAGCGCGTCGGTCATCTCGTCGACGCGGACTTCCGTCAGGTAGCCGAGCGTGCCGTAGTTGATGCCGACGACGGGGACGCTGCGGTTGTCTAAGAGGCGCGCCGTCGCGATCATCGTGCCGTCGCCGCCGAGGGCGACGATGAGATCGACCGTCGCGGCCAGCTCCTCCTGTTCGAGCGTTTCGAGCGCGCAGCCCGTCTCGCGCTCGATCAGCTCGCGGTCGGCGCGCGGCGTGGCGACGAGGGCGACGCCGCGCGCCGCGAAAAATTCGAGCAGGCGGCAGAGCGTCCTCACCGCCTCCGGGTGGTGCGGCTTGACGAGCACGCCGACGCGTCGAATCGTGGGTTTCTCCATCGGTCGAGACTTGGGGCGGGAGCGGCGTCGCGCCTCCCTACTTGCGACGCCGCCCGCCTCGGTCGGCACGGGCTCGGTTTAATTAAAGACTTCTGGACGAATTTCGTGACGAGACAACTTCTTCTGCGGGGACGGCTCGGATGATAACCGCGCGAATTTTCGGGTGTCAACGCGATCACCGAGCGGCGCGTCGCGCGGGTCGGTCGCGGAGAACTGGAAGTTTGAACCGAATGAGAACATCACACGCGCGCTCTATGGTGGCAGGTTTTAATACAAGCCGCGCCGACGCGCGCGCCCTCGCCCGCCACGCCGCGCGCGCCCACAGTCGTCGCAAACACTGTATTTAACCGCCCTGCGCCCGCCGCCGACTCTTTTCGCGGGCGTGTGGCACGGGCGTTGCCGACTACCCTGCGCAGAGCGTTAGCAAATTCAAAACTTCGGTTAGGGTAAAGCAAAAGGAGGTCGGCTATGCTGTGGACGATTCTGGTGGTGCTTCTGGTTCTGTGGCTTCTCGGGTTGATCGGTCACGTCGGCGGCTCGCTCATTCACCTGCTGCTCGTCGTCGCGCTCGTCATCCTCGTCATCAACCTGCTCTCGGGCAGAAGGACGGTCGTGTAGTTCGGCGGTCACAACTCTTCGTGGACGTTAAGGCGGGTTAGAACGACGGCCCGGTCAAACGGAGCGGTCTCTTACGACGCCCTGGTGAATAACCAGAGCACGTCCACAGAAGCGCAGCGCCCCACCCTCGCAGATGGGGCGCTGCGCTTTTTTTCCGTCGGCTCTTTTTTTAGTCCGCGCGGGTCGGAGATTTACTGCACGGCGTAGAGCGTGCCGTCCCAGCCGCCGAAGTAGAGGAGCCCGTTGGCGGCGAGCGGCGCGGAGGTGACGATGCGGTCGGTCTGGAACCACCAGCGTTGGCGGCCCGCCCTCGCGTCGAGGCCGTAGAGCCCCTTCGCGCTGCCGAAGTAGACCACGCCGTTGGCGACCGCCGGCGCGCTCGTCACGCCGTTCTCGGCGGCGAAGCGCCACAGCTCCCGCCCCGTCGCGGCTTCGACCGCGTAGAAGTTGCCGTCGATGCCGCCCGTGTAGATCACGCCGTCGGCGACTGCGGGCGAGAACGGGAGCCCGCCCTCGGTCTTAAACTTCCATTTCAGCTCGCCCGTCCGCGCGTCGAGCGCGTGGAGCTGCCCGTCGAGGCTGCCGAAGTACGCGACGCCGTCGGCGAGCGCGGGCGTGCCGGTGACGGCGCGCGCCGCCCTGTAGGCCCAAACTTTCTGACCCGTCGCCGCGTCAACCGCGTACATCCCGCCCGCGTTGGCGACCAGAACGAGCGGGCCGAAGAGCAGGGGCGAGGTCGGCATCCCGTTCATGCCGGAGAACGTCCAGCGCGCCTTGCCCGTCGCCGCGTCGACCGCGTAGAGAATCCCTTCGCTGCCCGTGAAGTAAACCAGCCCGTTCGACGCGGCGGGCACGGTGTTGATCCCGTAAGGGGCTTTGAACTTCCACTTCACCTGCCCGGTCGCGGCTTCGACCGCGTAGAGCTTCGTGTCCTGACTGCCGAAGTAGAGCGTGCCGTCGGCGGCGAGCGCGGGCGAGCCGAGGACGCGCCCGCCCGTCTTCACGCTCCAGCGCGCCTTGCCCGTCGCCGCGTCGACGGCGTAGACGGCGTAGTCGTGGCTGCCGAAGTAGACCGCGCCCCCGGCGACGAGCGGCGTCGCGTAGACCCCGCCCCCGGCCTTCGCCGTCCACTTCGCCGCGCCCGTGGCGACGACGGGCGGCGCGGCGGCGGCGTTCGCCTCGATGGTCGGCGAGCCGCCCGGCGTCTGCGCGCCCGCGAAAGGGGCCGCGAGCGCGAGGATGAGAAGGCTGACGACAGTTCTGATCCGTTTTGTCATCGCGTCACCCCCACACGTGTGTTTGCGAATTTACACTCCGTCGCACAACCACCGCGCGCTTCCCTTTGCGTCTTTGCGCCTTTGCGTGAAAACTTTTCTCACGCAAAGGCGCAAAGACGCAAAGCGGGACGCGGGAGATTTTGAAACTCTCTCTCAGTCGTTCTTCGTCTGCGCCTCAGCGCCCCTCGCGTCCGTCTTCTTCGCCTCCTGCTGCTTGGGCGCGGTCGGCATGAAGTAGCCGCGGCGGGCTTTGACTTCGAGCTTGCGATCCTTGCCCTTCGCGTCCTTGGCGCGGACGCGGACTTCGAGCGGGTGCAGGACTCCGTCGTCGCGCTCGGCGTCGGAGAGCGCGAAGCCGAGGCTGTAGCGGGCGTTCAGGTTGCCGATGATCTGGTTCAGGCCCTTGGCGTAGTCGGCGGGGCTGTGGACGCGCACCACGTCGCCGCCCGTCGCCTTGGCGACGTGCTGCGCGACGCCGTAGATGCCGATGCCCGCCCAGTTGCCGAGCGGCGAGAGCAAGGGCTTGGCGAGCTTGAGGCCCGTCTTCATGTCGGTGACGAGCGCGCTGAAGATGACGTTCTGGCGGTTGAGCCGATCCTCGACGAAGTCGCGCTCGTCGAACCCCATCGGCGCGATGCCGTCGGTGACGTAGACGATGGCGGGCTGCGAGTTGGGCCGCTCTTTCGCGATGCGCCGCTCGATCTCGTAGGTCGCGCGCGGGAGATCGAAGTCGTCGTGCAGGTCGGTCTCCTCCTCGCCCTTCTTGTTGACGCGCGTGACGATGAGCGTGCCGTCCGGCTTGAGGATGCGCGTCAGCTTCTCGCCCTTCTTGTTGAACACGGTGTCGACCTCGACGCCCTCCTCGGCGATCCCCTTCTTCGCCCTCTCTATCGTCTCCGTCTCCTTGACCAGCGAGGGGTCGGGGCCGGAAGAGTCGTGCGGCTCCTGCTTCGCCTCCTTCGCCTCCTTCGCCTCGTTGGTCTTCACGTCGACGCGCTTCTTGTCCGAGCCGCCGACGTTGACGGTGACGCTCGTCCCCCCGCAATCGTCGCCCTCGCAGTCGCCGCCCATGCCGCCCGCGCCGACGAGCGTCGGGATGATCGACATGGCGGAGGCGATCTGGCCGCGGCTGCGCGTGAAGCCCGAGAGCCACTCGCGCCTGCCCTCCTGCCCGCCGGGGTCTAGGACGACGATGGCTACCTCGTCGCCGACGGGCAGCCTCTCCAGCTCCTTCGCCATCGCTTCGAGGATGTCGGTGCGGCGCATGTAGCGGCCCGCGCCGATGCGCTCCAGATCGAAGACGAGGACGAGCGCGAGCGGCTTGCGGGCCGCGTCGCCCTCGCGCGTGAAGTAGGAGACTTTGCGCGGCTGCCCGTCGGCGAGCACCTCGAAGTTTTCGGGCGCGAGGTCCGAGGCGTAAGCCTTCGTCTTCTTGTCGGTGACGAGCGCGTCGAGGAAGACGACGCGCGTGTTCACCTGCAAGACCTCTTCCCTCTCCTTATCCTGCGCGAGCGCCGGGGGCGCGAGGCAGGCGGCGAGGAGCAACAGCGTGAGCGACAGAGGGAGCTTGGTTTTCATCGCGGGTGATCCTTAATTCTATGAATCCGCGTGCGGGGAAATTTTCGACCGATCTTTTTTAACTGAGCCGGGGGCGCGCGCTTCAGTTGTCCTTGTCGGCGTCCTGATTCGTCGCCGCGTCGGCGATGCTCTTCGTCTCCTGCTCGGGGTTCGTCAGGAGTTTCAAAAACTCTTCCTCGTTCAGGCCGACTTCGAGCACCGTGCCGTCGCGCTCGCCGATGACGCAGATGAGCACCCTGAACTTGCCGCCGTCCTCGCGCGTGAACGTGTAGGTCTGCCCCTCCTCCGCGCCGCGCACGACGACGAGCGGCGTCCACAGGGGCTGCATCAGGCGGCGCACGGCGGAGTAGAACTGCGGATCGCGCTCGCGCGCGAACTCCTGATCCTCGAAGACGGCGAGCTTGAGGTCGGCGAAGCGCGAATACTTCCGCACCGTCGAGGAGACGACCTTCGCCGTCTTCACCCCGGCGCGTGCGAGGAACGGGATGCCCTTATGCTTGACCCGGTACTGCGACTCGACGAGCCGGACGAGCGCGTCGTAGTCGGGCTTCTCGCCCGCGGCGGCGGCGGTCGCGCGCGGCGCTCCGGCGCAGGCCGCGAGGGCGAGGGCGACGAGCGCGTTTGTGATCTGGCGTCGCATCGGTGTTCACCCCCTTACGGTTTCTTCGTCGCCGGCGCGGCGCGCTTCGGCTCGGGCTTCCGCTCGTCGGTGTCGCCGCCGCCGATCTGGATGTCGAGGTCGGGGATGCCGAAGCTGCCTTCGAGGGCGAGGATGTCCTCGATGTTGATCTTGCCGACGATGTTGACGACCGTCAGCTCGTTCGGCTGCGTGGCGAGGATGGCGAGCCCGCCGAGGTTCGCCGGGTCGGTCATCAAGTAGACCTCGACGTTCTGCCCGTCCTTGCGGCTCTTCACGCTCACGAGCTTCGACCAGCCCGGCCCCTTGAGCTGCTGGCGGATGCCCGCGATGTCCGACTCCGCCCACTGCCCCTCGCCCGAGAACTCGAAGCTGCGGACGTAGACGCCCTTGAACCCGGCGGCGATGCGCGCGATCTTCTGCGCGTCGCCCTCCGCCTTCGGCGACTTGCGTATGAACATCGGGATGAGCTTCAGCGTGTTCTCGTCGATGGTCACGTCGACGACGTGCTCCGCCCTTCCGGCGAGCGCGTCGAGGTTCTCGATCTGCAACTTCGAGATCGGCTGCGCCTGCGCCAGCGCCGCGGGCTTCGGCTGTTGCGCCCGCGCCGCGACCGGCGCGCACGCCAAGAGCGCGGCGAGGCAGGCGAGCTTGAGAGAATGATTGATTGCTGTTTTCATGACTTCACTCCGTTACCAAAACTTTCCGGCGGGCCCCGCGCGTCTCTAACGCTGCGGCGTGTCGCGGTTCATCCCCGCCACCTCGCGCTCGGCGTAGCCGAGCTTCTCGCTCGTCACCTTCATCGCGAGCATGAACTTCTCCATCGCTTCCCTTTCCTGCGGCGTCAACCTCGCGACCTCTTCGCGCGGCGCGCTCAAGTTGAGCACGTTTGAATGACGCGGCGGCACGGCGGAACGTTTCGCGACGTTCACGAATTCGCGCCGCCGTCGATTCGCGCTCGGCGCGGCGACGCCGCTCGCGTCGTCGCGCTTCTCTTCGCGGATCGTCGTCGCGCCGTCGTTCGGCGTCACGCCCGCGAGGTCTTGACGCGCTTCCTGTGATTGTGGCCGCGCCTGCCGCGGCGTCTTCCCTTCCGCCGCGGGTTGATCGTCGGCCAACTGCGGCGCGTTCGTCGTCGTCCGCTTCGACACGACGAGCCACGCGCCGACGAGCAGCGTCAGGAGGAGCGAGGCGGCCACGGCGAGCCGCGACCAAGAAAAGGGCGCGCGCGCGGGCGTCGCGCGGCGCGGCGCGAACGGCAGCGTCGCGGGCACCTCGAAGGTGCGCGGCTGGAAGCGCAGGCCGCCGAGCAGTTCTTCCAAACGCTCGACTTCCGGATCGGCTTCGCCCGTCTTGTCCCAAAGGTAGTCGCTCATAATTTCAAACGCCCCTTCCTTCCGCGCCCATCTTCTCGCGCAGCATCTTCATCCCGCGGTGGATGTTCACCCTCACCGAGGCGGGCGCGAGGCCCGTCCGCTCGGCGATCTCCGGCCCCGTCATCCCCTCGACGAAGCGCAGGATCATCGGCTCGCGGTAAGCCTCCGGCAACAGCTTGATGATGTTCAAAACTTCCATCGCCTCGCCCTGCGTGGCGTGCGTCTGCGCCACCGCCTCCGTCACCTCGGTCGTCTCGCGCGAGCGGCGGTGGAAGTCCATCGCGCGGTTGCGCGCGATCATGGCGATCCACGCGCCGAAGCTCGCGTCGTCGCGCAGCGTGTCGAGTTTTCTGAACGCGGTTAAAAAAACGTCCTGCGCGAGATCGTCGACCTCTGCGTAGGGGACGCGCGCGAGCAGGATGCCGTGCACCATCCGACCGTAGGTGTCGTAGAGTCGGCTGAAGGCGTCGCGGTCGCCCGCGCGCACGGCGGCGACGAGCGCGGCGTCGGGGGAGACTTCCGTCGCCGCCCCGGCGTTTGCGCCGCTCGTCTGTCCGATCACCGGGAACAGGGCTGGTGTCGCCTCGTACATCGAGAGTCCTTCGCGCCTTCCGCGCTCTTCGTCCGACTCAAAGACGCCGCCCGCGCCGCGAGCGTTAACAGAGTTTTTCCGGAAAAGGGTGAGCTTCACGGCGGGCGCTCGACTATCGCGCGACGACGGGCAGGCCGCGCCTTGCGCGGAGGCGCGCGGGGTTGGGCGTGCGCGCGGGGCGGCGCGACTCCCAGAGGCGCGTGAGGCGCGTAAGTTCCGCGCCGTCCGAGGCGGGATCGACGAGCGTGAGCCAGACCGGCGTGGGGAGCCACGCCCACGCCGCGCCGTAAGCCAGCTCGTTCAGGCGCTCGACGCGGGCCTCCGCGCGCCACTGCAGCTCGGCGGGCGGCACGTCCCGCCAGTCGTCGTAGCAGGCGTGCTGGACGCACGGCGCGGGCTTGGCGCGCGCGTGTACGAGGCAGCCCGCGCCCGGCGCGAACAGGGGGCACGAGTAGGTGCGCGCGAAGTTGTCGCCCGCCGCGCCCAGGCCGTAGCGCGCGACGGCGGCGCGCGCGCGTTCGTAGACGCCGCGCCGCGCCGCGTCGTCAAGGCGCGGCGTGCGCCGCAGGGTCTCTCTGATCGCGACGGCTTCGAGGCGCGTGATGTGGACGTTGACGAAGTGCGCGTCGGTGCAGCACACGCCGGGCGTCGGGCACGCGGCGCACGGTCGCGCGGCGCGCTCGTAGTTGAGTTTGACGTGACTCTGGTAGGCGGCCTTCCCGCGCCGCAGGCGCGCGAGCGCAGCCGCCTCCGTGATCGTCTTCATCCCGTTTCGCGACCGTAGTGCGCCAGAAACTCTTTGTTGCCTTCCGCGCCGAGGATCGGCGAGTCGATGACGCCGCGCGCCGCGAGCCCCAACGCCTCCGCCGCGCGATTAACCTCTTCGACGACGCGCGCGTGCTGCGCCGCGTCGCGCACGATCCCCCCCTTGCCGACCTCGCCGCGCCCGACCTCGAACTGCGGCTTGACGAGCACGACGAGCGAGCCGCCGCCCTTGATCAAAGGCACGACGGCGGGCAGCACCTTCGTCGCCGAGATGAAGGAGACGTCCATCACGACGAGATCGAACCGCTCGGCGAAGTCCCCCGCCGCGAGGTAGCGCGCGTTGACGCCCTCGCGCACCTCTACGCGCGCGTCCGTGCGCAGCCGGTAGTCGATCTGGTTGTGGCCCACGTCGACCGCGACCACGCGCCGCGCTCCGCGCTGCAACAGGCAGTCCGTGAAGCCGCCCGTGGAAGCGCCCACGTCGAGGCAGACCGCGCCGGCCACGCCGATCCGGAACGCGTCGAGCGCGGCTTCGAGCTTGAGCCCGCCGCGACCGACGTAGCGCGCCGCCCTGTCGTCCGCGCCCCGCACGCGCAACGGCGCGTCGGGCGCGAAGGTCTCGGAAGGTTTTTCCACGCGCCGCTCTCCGGCGATGACCAGCCCGGCCATCACCAGCGCCTGCGCGCGCGTGCGCGATTCGGCGAGCCCGCGCTCGACGAGCAGCTTGTCGATGCGCTCGCGCTTCATCGCCCAAGACTTTAACGCAAAACCCCGCGCGCCGTCGCGCACGCGGGGCGGCGTGCGGCGCGGGGGAAGAGTGGGCGCGTGTCGGGTGGGGAGAACGGATCGGCGCGGCGGCTGTCAGCCGTGGCCGCCGTCGCCGTTCCCGCCGATCTCTTTGGCGCGGGAATGGAGTCCGCCGCCGAGCGGGGTCGAAGCGCCGCCGTCGCGCGCGGCTTCTTTGAGGAGTCGTTCGACCACTTCGACGAGATCGGTCGAGCGGAAGGGCTTGGTGACGTAGGCGTCGAAGCCCGCGGCGAGCGCGCGCTGGCGGTCGATCTCGGCGGCGAAGGCCGTGACGGCGACGCAGGGGAGCGAGCGCGTGCGCTCGTCGGCGCGCAGCTCCGAGAGCGCGTG
The DNA here is from genome assembly GCA_036389335.1 of Pyrinomonadaceae bacterium. GTDB lineage: Bacteria > Acidobacteriota > Blastocatellia > Pyrinomonadales > Pyrinomonadaceae > JAIVGV01. The sequence goes on from DASVQC010000050.1 coordinate 86,681, forward strand.
CCAGCCGTCGAGCACGGGCATGGAGAGATCGATGAGCGCCACGTCGGGCACCTCGGCGAGCGCCGCCTCGATGAACTCGCGACCGTCGCGCGCCTCCCTGACGGCGTAACCGGCGTTCTCCAGCATCAGCCGCAGCAGTTCGCGGTTGTCGTCGAAGTCGTCGGCGATCAGTATACTCGTGGGCATCGTCGTCGCGGGGCGATCTCGCGGTGCGGATCAGGGATTGCCGGGATGCGTCTCTCTATAGAAGCCGGACGGAGCAGGCGGCGTTGAGCGAGGTTATATCGCGGGACGCGCGGGGTGTCAAATAATAAAGCGGAGGCGTCCGGAGGGTCGGCCCGATCCCGCGCGCCGCGGGGAGGGGGTTTCAACGCGCGTGCGAGAACAATGATGAACGATGAATGATGAACGATGAATTGAAGGCGACCGGCTCTTACTTCATCGTTCATCGTTCATCGTTCGTCGTTCAACCACCCGCGCCCCTCCGCCGCAACCCCGCGGCCCCGCGGCTATGCCCTCGCGCGCGCGCCCGCGCCGCCCCGCCGCCCTGAGAAAGTGTTGCTTGACACCACTTTGCGCGCCCGCCATAATCGTTTTCCGGCGCGCGCGCGCGCCGCACGCCGCGCCCGAACCAGTCCTTTCCGGGGCACATTCAGTCGCATAAGCTCTCAACGGAGACAGACCTTTTTTAAGGAGACGACCGTGGCAGGAAGCGAAGACTTGGAGCGGAGCCTACGCCGCGAAGTTGACGAACACGTCGGCGCGCGGCTGCGCGATCACCGCCAAGAGATTCTGCGCGTGCAGACGCAGATCAACGAGATGCTCACCGCGCTCGCCGACCGGCTCGGCGGCGAGGGCGAGGGCGGCGCCGCCGCCGAGTCGCTGACGGCGGCGATCTCGGCCCACCTGCGCAACGCGCGCAACGTCGGCGCGGACGAGGCGTCGCGCTCCTCGGCGGGCGCGGGCTCGTCGGGCGACGTGGCGCTGTTGAAGGCCGCCGTCGACGACATCGACTCGCAGCGCACGCAGGCCGACATCCTGCACGCGCTCGTCAACCGCGCCGCGGCGTTCGCCCCGCGCATCGCCTTCTTCGTCGTCAAGAACGAGCGCGCGACGGGCTGGCGCGCGCGGGGCTTGGAGGGCACGGTCGGCGACGACGCGGTGCGCGAAATCTCTCTCCCGCTCGACGCCGACACCGTCATCGGCGAGGTCTACCGCACGGGCGCGTCGTGGAGCGGCGCGCCCGGCTCGAAGGCCGACGATCACCAACTGCTCTCGAAGCTCGGCGACGAGCCGCCGCACCGCATGGTGGCCGTGCCGCTGGTCGCGCGCGACAAGTGCGTCGCCGTGCTCTACGCCGACAGCGCCGGGCTCGACGGCGAAGCCATCAACCTCGAAGCCCTCGAAACGGTCGTGCGCGTGACGGGCATGGCGGTCGAGCTGCTCGCCGTCAAGCGCGGCGCGCCCTCGCAGCCTACGGCCCCCGCCGCCGCGCCGCCGCCGCCGCCCCGCCCGCCGCAACCCGCGACCGGCGCTCAAGCAGCGCCGACTCCGGTTGAGCCGCCCCGACCGGCCACGCCCGCGCGCGGAGCCGACGAAGCGCCCGCGCCGGTGCAGCGCGCGACGGTCGAGGCCGCGCCCGAAGTCGGGGAGTCGCGCGGCGAGGACGAAGCCGCGAAGGGCGCGCCGGAAGTCCCTTCGGCACTCCCCGCGTCGGCGGGAACCTCCGCGCCGGCAGAGTCGCAGCCCGCGGGCGCGCAAGCATCGGCCCCGCACGCCTCTCCGCTCGGCGCGGCGCGGCGCTACGGTCAGGACGCCGATCTGCCCGTCGAAGTCCCCGAGGAGGAGCGGCGCTTCCACAACGACGCGCGCCGCTTCGCGCGCCTGCTCGTCTCCGAGATCAAGCTCTACAACGAGCAGAAGGTGACGGACGGTCGCACGGAAGGGAACCTCTACGACCGGCTGCGCGACGAGATCGACCGCTCGCGCCAGATGTACGACAAGCGCGTCCACGCTTCGGTCTCGCCGCGCTTCGACTACTTCCATCAGGAGCTGGTCAACACGCTCGCCGGGGGCGACCCCTCGAAGCTCGGCGCGGGCTACCCCGGCGCGACCGTCGCGGCGTAAACTTTTCGCGCCGGAAAAAAGTAAGGGGCGGGGTTCTCATCCCCGCCCCTTACTTTTTTTATCAAGTACGTCGCGCACGCCGCCGCGCCGCGCGTCAGACTTGCCCCCCCGCGCGCGGCGCGTTAGCTTAAACTCCAGCAGGGGCATCCTGATCCGAACCGGGGGCGAAAAAATTTGCGCCGACAACATCCCAAGCGTCGCCTGACCTTCGCGCTCCTCTCCGCGCTCCTCTCGGCCTGCGCCGCGCTGCTGCCGCTCGCCTCCGCGAGCTGCAACTCGGCGCAGCCGCGGACGAGCCCGCCGCAGGCCGTCGAGCGGCTGCGCGCCCTCGCGCACCCGGACAACAACCGCCCGCCCGCGGAAGCGCCCGTCCTCGCCGTCGAGAACGAGAACCCCGACACGACCGTCGCCGCGCTCGCGCGGCTGCTTCGCGCGCGAATCAAACTCGCCGCGGGCGACTTCAACGGCGCGGCGTCGCTCCTCGACTCGAACGTCTTCCGCCAGCTCACCTCCATCGCCGACTACGCGCTGCTGCTCAGGGCCGACGCGCTGGCGAAGCTGAACCAGCGCGCGGAAGCACGCGCCGCCTACGAGCAGCTCGCGCGCGACTTCCCGGCGTCGCCGCGCGCGCGCGACGCCGTCCTGCGCGACGCCGAGATCGCCCTACAGAGCAACGAAGCGGCAGCCGTCCCCGCGCTCGTCAAGAAGTTGACGGACGCCGACGACCCGGACGCGCTCCTGCTCGCGGCGCGCTCGTACGAAGCGCAGGGCAAGCAAGACCTCGCGCAGCAGACCTACCGCCGCCTCTATTTTTACGCGCCGGCCTCGCAGGCCGCCGCCGACGCGGCACGAACCGCGGCCTCGGGCGTGCAGCCCGCCAACGCCGCGGAAGCGTCGGCGCGCGCGGCCAAGCTCTACGAGGCGAAACGCTATACGGACGCTGCCGAAGCCTACGCCGTCGCCTTCGCGCGCTTCCCCGCGACCGCCGACGCGCAGTCGCGCCTGCGCCACGGCGTCGCCGCGTTCAACGCCAAGCGTTACGCCGACGCCCTCGCGTCGCTCAGCGTCGTGCCGACCGGCGCGGGGGAGGCGCGCGCCGAGGCCCTGCTCTACGCGGCGCAGTCGCAGGCGCGGCTCAGGCAGTGGGACGCGGCGCGCGCGACCCTCGGGGAGATGCGCCGCTCGTTCCCCGACGACGCGCGCACGCGGCGGGCGATGACCGCCGTCGGCCTCGTCGCGAAGGAGTTGAACGACGCGGGCGCGGCGCAGGGCTTCTTCCGCGCCGCCGTCGCCGCCTACCCCGGCGCGGCGGAGGTCGCGCAGGCGCAGTTCGAGCTGGCGTGGGCGGCGCACGACGCGAAGAATTTCCCCGAGTCGTCGCGGCTGCTGCTCGAACACCTCGCGCTCTACGCCGACCGCAACACCGACAACCGCGGTCGCGCCGGCTACTGGGCCGCGCGCGACGCCGAGCGCGCCGGGAAGTTGAGCGACGCGCGCACGCTCTACGCGGGCGTGCTGCAACGCTACGACGCCAACTGGTACGGCTACCTCGCCAAGCAGCGCCTCGACGCGATGAAGCGCGCGAACCCTTCCGCCGACGCGGCGCGCGGCGCGGACGACGCGGCGGGCGCGAACGACTCGCAGCTCGCGCGCGCCGTGCAAAACCTGAGCACGGTCACGGTCGCGGAGGAGACGGCGGGCGCGGAAGCGAACGAAGCGTTGCGCCGCGCGGACGAGTTGAACGTCGCCGGGTCGGACGACTGGGCGGTCGAAGAGATCGATCGGGTCTTGCAGTCCGCGCCCGCGAGCCCGCGCCTGACGCTCGCGAAGGCGCGCGTCCTGCGCTCGCGCGGGCAGAACCTGCTCGCCCTCGTCGCGATGCAGAGGCCCTACCCCGACTACGCGCAGATGAAGCCGGAAGAGCTCTCGCGCGAGGAGTGGGACGCCTTCTACCCGCTCGCCTACTGGGACACGATCTCGCAGGAGGCGCGCGCGCGCGGGCTCGACCCCTACCGCGTGGCCGCCTTCATCCGGCAGGAGACGGTCTTCGAGCCGCGCGCCGCCTCGCACGCCAGCGCCTACGGCCTGATGCAGCTCATCATGGACACGGCGCAGCGCACCGCGCGCCGCGTCGGCGTCAGCCCGCCCACGTCAATCGAAGAGCTTTACAACCCGCAGCTCAACATCAAGCTCGGCACGGCTTATTTGCGCTCGCAGCTCGACGCCTACGGTCGCGTCGAGTACGCCGCCGCCGCCTACAACGCCGGCCCCGGTCGCGCCACGCGCTGGAAGGCGGAGCTGCCCGCCGAGATCGACGAGTGGGCGGAAGCCGTCCCCTTCAAAGAGACGCGGCAGTACATTCAGGGCATCATCCGCAACACCTTGCAATACCAGCGGCTCTACGACGAGCAGGGACACTTCCGCGCCGAAGTCGGCGCGCGCCCGCTCCGGCCCGCGCAGACGGACGCGAACGCGCCGAACGCGAACGACAACACGGTGCGCCCGCGCCGCGTCCGCCCCGGCGACGAAGAGCACACGGAGAATTGACGGCGATGACGGCATCGGCATTTCGGAGAGTGTTTGAGATGTTCGAGCGGCGGCACGAAGCGTTCGAGCGGCGGCACGGAATTTTTGAAAAGTCCCGAGCCTATAAACATCGCGCCCCTACGACGCCGACCGCGCTGACCGCGACGCTCATCCTCATCTGTGCGTCTCTCACCCTCACCCCGCCGCGCGCAGACGCGCAGACGCGCCGCAAGCCGCGCCCCGCGCCCAAGCCCGCCACGAAGGCCGCGTCGAAGGGCGCGGCGAGGCCGAGCGCCGCGCCCGCTCAGGCGAGCGCCGCCGCCGCGAAAACGATCAGCGTCGCCACCGGGCCGAACGCCGTCGTCTGGCTGGACGAAGTGCGGCGCGGGGCGGCGGACGAGCAGGGGCGTCTCGAACTCAAAAACGTCTCGCCCGGTCGCCACACCCTGCGCGTCCGCGCCGCGGGCTTCGGCGAGCGCGCGATCCAACTCCTCCCGGCGCAGCGCGGTCGCGTCGAAGTGAAACTCGCGCCGACGACCGACGAGGCGGAGCTCGCGTTCCAGCAGGCCGAAGCGTCGCGCGAAAAGGCGACGGCGGAATCGCGCAAGGGCGCGGTCGAACTCTACCGCCGCGCGATCACCCTGCGCCCGCGCTACGCGGCGGCGCGCGTCGGGCTCGCGCGCACGCTCTCGGAGCTGGGCGAGTTCGACGCGGCGCTCGCCGAGGTGGAGGAGGTGAGGAAGTACCGCGCCGTCTACCCCGAGGCGTCGGCGGTCGAGGGGCGCATCCTCCACTCCTCGGGCGACGACGCGGGCGCGCTCGAAGCCTACGCGCGCGCCGTCCGCGAGGCGCGCGGCTTCCAGCCCGAGGCGCACACCGGCACGGGCGTCATCCTGCAAGAGCGCGGCGACTACGCGGGCGCAGCCGCCGCCTTCCGCAAAGCCGTCGCGCAGCTCTCCGACACGGAGCCGGTCTTGTACCAACTTCTGGGCGAGGCGCTGGAGAAGCAGGAGAAGTACAAGGAGGCCGTCGCGGCTTACGAGAAATATTTAGAGCTAGCCCCGCAGGGCAAGCTCGCGCCCGCCATCGAGTCGATCATCGACCAGCTCCGCAAGCAGGCCGCCGAGCAGGAGCAGCCCCCGCCCGCCGCCTAGTTAACACTCCGACCCCGCGGCGCGTCATTCACGAAGACGGCGAACAGGCGGGAGCCCGCGAGGCCCGCCGCGACGCCGCCGTCGGGCGCGCGCCGCCGCGCCCCTCGCCCGCTCGCCACTCTCGCACGAGGAGAAATTTATGAGGCACCGTTCGAGAGCCGCGCGCGGGGCGTTCACCGCCCTCGCGCTGCTCGTCTCTTGTTTCGCGCCGACGCTCCGGGCCGTCCAGCCCGCGCGCGCCGGGAAGTCTGACTTCAACCGCGTCTTCACCGAGAGATTTAATTCGGTCGGCGTCGAGAATCGAAACGGCCGCACGGAGGTGCAGGCGTGGGACGACGCACGCCTGCGTGTCGTGGCTTCGCGGCAGCCCGACGCGACGACCGACGCGCCGGTGCGTTTTGAGACCCCCGCGCCGGGCGCGTTGAAGATCGTCGTCAGCCCCGCCGACGCCGCCGTCAACCTCTCGATCTTCGTCCCCGCTCACGTCGGCTTAAACGTCGAGGGCGGCAAGGGGGACGTGACGATCAAAGGCCCCTCCGGCTCGGTCTCGGTCGAGACCGACGCGGGCAGCATCTCGCTCCTCCTGCCCGCGTCGGCTGGCGCGAACCTTTCCCTGCGCGCCACCGAGGGGGCCATCACGTCGCGCCTGCCGGTCGTCTTCTTCGGCCCCATCAACGCCCACAGCCTCGACGGGCGGACGGGGCAGGGCGGCCCGCCCGTCATCCTGCGCAGCGCGCGCGGCTCCATCGACGTTCAGCCATACGCCCCCGCGCGCCCCCTCCCGGCTGATGGCCGCATGGCCGGCGTGGGCGCGGGCGACATGAAGGGCGGGGCGAGCGCCGTCAAGTCGTCGCACGACGTGCGCGCCGCCGACGCGGGCGGCGACAACGCGGGCGGCCCCGCGCCCGGCGGCGCGGACGGCGCGGCGCAGACGAGCGCGCCGGGGGGCGCGTCGCAGGGCGACGGCCCGTCAGCCGACGCGGGCGCGGCGAAGCTCGACGAGTCGGGCGAGGAGGTTCTCAAGGTCGAGTCGCGCACGGTGCACCTGAACGTCAAGGTCACGGACGCGGCGGGCAAGCTCCTGCCCGATCTGACGCGGGCCGACTTTCAGGTCTTCGAGCACAAGCAGGAGCAGGAGATCGTCAGCTTCGAGCCGATCACCGCGCCCGTCAACCTCGTCCTCCTGCTCGACTTGAGCGGCAGCACGAAAGACCGCATGAAGATCATGAAGCGGGCGGCCAAGAAGTTCATCGACTCGCTGAGCCCCAACACGCGGATTTCGGTGGCGGGGTTCACGCGCAAGCTCGTCGTCATCTCCGGCTTCACCGCCGACCGCAAGCTGCTCAAAGACCGCATCGACGACGTGAAGAACTTCCGCACGGGCACGGCCTTCTACGACTCCATGTGGTCGGCGCTCGATCTCTTCCGCGAGACCGAGGGGCAGCGCAAGGCGGTCGTCGTCCTCTCCGACGGCGTGGACAACTCCCTCTCTTACGACGACTTCACGGCGCGCCACCCGTTCGACGAGCTGCTCGCCCGCATCGTCCAGGAGGACGTGACGATCTACCCGATCTACTTCGACACGGAGTACGAGGTGACGGTCAAGCGCAGGGGGCGGGACTCGCACGAGGCTTACCTCACGGCGCGGCAGCAGCTACAGAAGATCGCCGACAGCGCGGGCGGCACGCTCTTCAAGGCCGAGCGCGCCGAAGATTTGGAGGGCGTCTACCAGCGCGTCGCCTCGGAGCTTCAGATGCTCTACAGCGTGGCCTACAACCCGAAGGACAAGAACTACGGCGGCGAGTGGCGCGACGTGAGCGTGAGCGTCAGGCGGCAGCAGGCGCGGGCGCGCACCAAGCCCGGCTACTACGCGAAGTAGTCGGGGCGACAGACGGCATTCGCACATATCAATTATGTTGCTTGCTTCAGTTTCTTGCTTTAGAATACGCCGCGAAGCGGGACACTTCCCGCTAGGAGGTGAACCCTGAACAAGCTCGTAAGTAAGCTTGTCTCACACCTAGTGAGAAAGTCCCGGAGCTTAAAGTGCAGACAGGGACGGGACAGTTTACCGTCATAGCGTATCGGTTACTCCTGTCTTGCCACGAGAACTAGCTAGCTCGTGCATCCAAGCAATCGCCAACTACGTTTGCGATTGCCGGTATGGAAGTTTTATCAGCGCAGACGCCATCTCGGATAGCCGATGACGCCGCTGCAACGCAGCCGCCTCATCACTGCTCGACATTGCCTTTGCTTACTGTCGAATCTTCCTGACCTTTAGGCAAAACGCTATCGTTGGGAATATCCCTAGTCCATTTGTTCGCGACGAATGGGAAGGATAGTCCCCCATCGTTAAGGGCTGAGGGCAACGCCCTTATCCTAAAATGCAAAAGGACGCTCTCGTTGAGAGCGTCCTTTTGCATTTGCAGGTCTCGAAGGAGGGCTTCATTAGGTCGGCGGCTTGTCTGCATCACGATAACTGTCGAGCTTGCGGTAGAGGGTCTTGCGACCGATGCCGAGGGTGCGCGCGGCGCGCGACTTGTCGCCGGAGGTGTAGTCGAGGGTGGCTTCGATGGCGCGGCGCTCGATCTCGTCCATCGTGGCGGGCACTTCGAGTTCGAGCTTGACGGTGCGCCCCTCCTTGGCGGCGCGCGCGCGGGTGGTGCGGGTGCGCGCGCGCTCTTCGAGGACGGGGCGGTGGACGGCCTCGGGCAGATCGGCGAGCTCGATCTGGCGGCCCGAGGCGATGATCACGGCGCGCTCGATGGCGTTCTCAAGCTCGCGCACGTTGCCGGGCCAGTCGTAGCCGACGAGGGCCTGAAGCGCGTCGCGCGAGATGCCGGAGACGAAGCGCCCGGTCTTCTGCTTGTAGTGTTCGAGGAAGTGGAAGACCAGCGGGTGGATGTCCTCGCGGCGCTCGCGCAAGGGCGGCAGGCGCACGGGGAAGACCGACAGGCGGTAGTAGAGGTCGCGCCGGAACGTCCCCTGCTCGACGGCCTTTTCCAGATCGACGTTCGACGCGGCGATGACCCTCACGTCGGTCTTGACCACCTCGTTGCCGCCGACGCGCGTGAACTCCCCGTCCTGCAACACGCGCAGGAGGTTCACCTGCGCCGACAGGCTCATCTCGCCGATCTCGTCGAGGAAGAGCGTGCCCGCGTCGGCGTCCTCGAACTTGCCGCGCCGGCGCGCGCGCGCGTCCGTGAACGCCCCCTTCTCGTGGCCGAACAGCTCGGATTCGAGCAGCGTCTCGGGGATCGCCCCGCAGTTGAGTTTGACGTAGGCGCGCTCGCGGCGCTGCGAGTTGTAGTGGATGAGGTTGGCGAGGAGTTCCTTGCCCGTGCCGCTCTCGCCCTGAATGAGCACGCTCGTCTGCGTGTCGGCGACGTTCAGGGCCAACTCGATGGCGCGGCGGATCGCGGGGGCCTGTCCGATGATGCGATCCTCGGCGTGGCGCTGGTGCAAGACCGAGCGCAGGCGCAGCACCTCCGCCGAGAGTTGATCGCGCTCCAAGGCGGTCCCGATCTGATCGGCGATGCCCTCGACGAGCTTGGTCTCGTGCGCGTCGAACCCCGCGCGCGGCTTGCTCCAGACGAGCCCGAGCAGGCCGAAGGTGCTGCCGCCGATGTGTACGGGCGAGACGAGCGCGGCGCGCCCGCCGAGCACGGCGTTGAAGGCGATGCGGATCGGGAGCGGCAGCGTCGTGTCCAGAACCTCCAGCGTCTTGTTCTCGCGCAGCAGGTCGAGCATCGCCGGGTACTCGCTGAGATCGACCGACTGCCCGTGCGCCTCGATCAGGCCGCGCACGCCCTCCACCCCCGCGTGCGGCGCGGCCTTGAAGGCGGCGAGGCTGATGGACTTGCCCGTCGGGTTGATCACGCCGAGCGCGCAGTAGTCCGCGCCGACCAAGGCGATGGCGCGCTCTAAGACGAGCGAGGTGACCTCGCCGAAGTCGGAGCTGGCGTTCAGGGCGTTCGCGATCTCAAGGAGCGCGCGCGTGCGGTGCGACTCGCGCTGCTGATCCGTGTAGAGCCGGGCGTACTGGTAGCCGACCGCGATCTGGCGCGCGACGGACTGGAGGAACGTGACCTCCTCGTCGAGCCACTTGCGCGGCGCGCGCGTCGTGTGGAGGCCGACGAGGCCGAGCACGTCGCCGCCGAGGACGACGGGGACGACGAGGAGCGAGCGCGTCTTGAGGCTCGCGGGCAGGAGGCCGATCTTGGCGTCGAGTCCGGGCGCGTCGGTGTCGTCCACGCGGATCGGCTGCGCGAGGTTGAAGCGGGCGGAGAGCTGCTCGAAATCGACGGGGATGGTCACGCCGAGGCTCGAAGGCACGTCCTCGCCCGCGCGCCACTCGTGGCTGATGCGGAGTTCGCCGCCCGCGTCGAGCTGGATCACGTCGCAGCGGTCGGCGCGCATCATCCTGCCCAGTTCGGAGACGATGGCCTGGAGGAAGCGGTTGAGATCGATCTCGGAGTGGACGGTGGGCACGAGGCGGTTGATGATCGCCTCGCGCGCCTCGTGCATCTGCACGCGGCGTTCGAGCGAGAGGTCCGGGCCGCCGTCGATGGTGGTGGATGAAGACAAGCTAGGTTGATCGTTCCGCCGTTTACGAATCAGTGCGCGCGTCCGCGGTCGGGGTGCGGCGCGTTCGTCGCGAGAGAGTCAGTGTGAGTCGAATGATAGCGAAGCGCGCGGCACGTTGCCAAGCTCAAGCGATGATGACGTCAGAAACACCTAGCGCCCCCGGCGGCCTTTGCGTGAAAAATAATTCTCACGCGAGGTCGCCGGAGGCGCTAGGTAAATTCGGGAGGGCCGGCGGCGGGGGGCTTACTCGGCGGCTGCGGAGTCGTCCACGGTGAGGTGGAAGACGGCGCGGGCGTCTTCGGGCTGGAGGACGGGGTGGTAGGTCTTGCCGTAGTTCGTGGTGATCTTGCGGACGTAGTTCTCGGTCTCGGGGAACGGCGGCACGCCCTTGTACTTATCGACGTTGCCCTCGCCCGCGTTGTAGCCCGCGAGCGCGAGCGTCACGTCGCCGTCGAAGCGCTTGAGCAAGACGCGCAGGTACTTCGTGCCCGCCTCGACGTTCTTCTGCACGTCGTTCGCGTCGTCGCAGCCGAAGCGCTTGGCGGTTCCCGGCATCAACTGCATCAGCCCCTGCGCGCCGACGCCCGACTTCGCGTCCGAGACGTAGCGCGACTCCTGGAGGATGACGGCGTGGATGAGGCGCGGATCGATGCCGTACTTGTCGCCCGCCTTGAAGATGATCTGATCGAGGGAGGCGTCGCCGGACGTGGGCACGTCCGACGGGATCAGGAGCGGCGCGTTCGGGTCGAGCGCGGCGAGCGCCTTCGCCGTGACGGTCGGCGCGAAGGTCTTGAAGAAGGGGATGTCGGTGATGTTAGCGAGGACGAAAAGGGCGAAGACGGTGATGACCGAGGCCTTGAAAGAGCGGATGTGGGGGACACGTCGAGTGATCTGCATTCGGTTCGATCTCCATGTGAGCTGACCGGTCGGGTCAACGGTTGCGGCGACGTTCTCGTCGCAAAGGTTGTCGCGGCTTGGGGGCTGCGCATGGTCGAAACGATTGCCAAAGAGCGAATCATTGAGACCGTGAATAGGATGGGCTCGATTGCGATTCGGTTGCCCCGCGCGGACGGATTCTATGCGACTAACCCCTTCAACTGTCTGGCTTTAGGGCACACGCCGCAAGCTCTGATATAACTACGTTTGGACGCCTTCGCGGGTCGCCCGCCCGGCACGGTGATTTGATTCTGACTGTTTCGCGTATCGAATGCGGTCGAAAAAAGTCTCCCCGACGGTAAAAAATTTTCGGGCTCGGAGGCTCCGATTGCGGAGCGGTGGTGATGCGGATGCGTTTGCGCTGCCGCCGCGGCGGCTCTTATACTCTCAACCGTTTCCCGAAAACTTTTAGGAGCGACTTTTAACGGGTATGCCGATCTACGAATACGCTTGTCAGAAGTGCGGCGCGCACGTCGAGATTTTGCAGAAGCTCGGCGACAAGCCGCTGACGAAGTGCAAGAAGTGCGGCGGTCGTTTGGAGAAGCAGTGGTCTACTTCCGGCATCCAGTTCAAAGGATCGGGCTGGTACGTCACCGACTACGCGCGCCAGGGATCGGAGAAGAAGTCGGACGAGGCCGGCGACTCCAAGGCGGAGGCGAAGACGGAGAGTAAGTCGGAGGGTAAGTCGGAGGGTAAGTCGGAGGGCAAGCCCGCGGCCAAGTCGGGGGCCGCTAAAAGCGGCGACGAAAAGAAAACCCCGAAAGCAACTTCGACATCAAAGGGCGCGAGTAAAGACTGAAGACCTCTTCCCGGCTCGCGTTCCCCGCCATGCCCAACGTCCGCCGCCATTTCCCGCTCGCCGCCGCGCTCTCCGTCGCCGCCTGCGCCGCGCTCGCCTTCGGGCAGGCGGGCCGCCGACGCGAGGCCGGATCGCGCGAGCACTCTGCGCTCCTGAACGTCACCGCGGTACGCGACGACGGATCGGGCGCGCCCGTCAACCCCTCCGAGATCGCTCTCTACGACGACGGGCTCGAACAGAAAATCCTCAGCTTCTCGCCCGACCCCTCGCCCGCGCGCATCGTCCTCTTGGTCGATAACTCGCAGACCCTGCGCACCGACGTGCCGAAGCTCGCGCAGGTGGCGCGCGAGTTCGCCTACGAGATTTACGAGGGCGATCAGATGCTCGTCGTCGGCTACGACGAGCACGCCGAGATCATCTCCGACTGGACGGACGATCCGAAGGTGATCGAGGCTTCGCTGACGGGCCTGCGCAAGAAGGGGCAGCCGTACCTTTTCGACGCGCTGACGGCGGTCATCGGCGAGGCGCTCCGGCCCCTGACGGGCTCGGTGCGCAAGCGCGTCATCGTGCTCATCGGCGACGGGCTGGATCGCGGCAGCAAGACGAAGTTCAAGGACGCGCTCGCGGAGCTTCAGAACTCGGACATCACCGTCTACGCGATGCAGATTCCCGACCGCACGGGCGGCGCGTTCCACCGCGACCAGCCGAAGCCCTCGGAGGTCGTCCGCCAGATCGCCGAGGGGACGGGCGGGCGCGTGCTCTCGCTCGCCAACCCGCGCGAAGCCGCCAAGTCGATCTGCGACGAGCTGCGCAAGAACCGCTACCTCCTCGCCTACGCCCCGACCTCCATCTCCTACGTCGACACGCGCCGCATCTACGTCGCCACCGACCGCGGCATCACCGCCCGCTCCAAGACGGCGCAGCCGCCTAAATAAGTGACAGGTAAACCGTGACGGGTGACAGGAGGCTGTTAGCTCTGCTAACAGCCAACAGCTAACAGCTCCCTGTCACCCGTCACCTGTCACCCGTCACCGCTTTTTCGAGTAGACGTAGAACATGACGCCGATGACGGCGAGGAGGAGGAGTTCGAGCTGGGCGAAGTAGGACCAGTCGGTGAGGCCGACTTCGTCGCGCGCGAGCGGGTAGAGGAAGAAGGTGCCGAGCAGGACGCCGGTCGTGAGCCAGATGATCTGTCGCTTCGTATCCCACATGGCACCCGCCGTCACGGGAAAATCTTGTCGCGCATGACCAGGCCCAGGGTGGCCGACTTGATCGTGTTGACGAGGGGCATGAACTTCTCCACCTCCGCCCTCTCCATGAGTTCGCGAGTGAACAGGATCAGGATGACGCACGTCCCGTTGAGGTAGCTCCCGCCGAGGCCGAAAACCGTCTTGACGCCGTAGGCACGGACGAAGTCCTGCGCCGGGACGATCATCCGCCCCCTGTCGTCGACCCCGGCCACCGCGTCCCTCACGTAGAAGACCCCGGCGATGCGCCCCAGGGTCTTCACCACGATCTTCGTGTCGTTCGTGTCGAGCCAGCCGACGCCGATCCCCATGTCGTGCATGAGGCGCGACACCATCGGGATCGCCTCGACGAAAGACGAGGCGACGAGCGGGATGCCGAGATGCCCCTTCGACTGACGCCGGTCGTTCCAGCCGGGCGCGTCCCCGCGGGTGCCGAGCAGAGATAGGACGGGCGTGTCGCCCTTGAGCGCGGCGGCGGCTCCGCCGGACTCGGCCAGCGCGGCGACGAACGACTGATCCGACGCGGGCAACTGCCTGAAAGGTAAGGTGGCGTAGAGCCGGACGAGGGCGAGCGACTCCCTGTGGTCTTCGTACACCGTGCCAACGCACCTCTGCGCCGCCTCGCGCAGACTCGCGCAGCCCTCCAGCGCGGCGTGCACCCGCGCCTGCAAGCTGTTCACGTCGCCGAGCGTGTAATGAACGAGGCTCATCATGACAACACCTCTGTGCGCGACGCCGCCCCTCGTCGCGCGCGCGGGATTCAGGGATCGCTTACGCCCGCAGATTCACGCGCGCAGCCCGTGCAAACGCTCGGCGGCGGCCCGCAGCGTCTCGTCGCGCTTGCAGAAGCAGAAGCGGACTTGGCTCGAGCCGAGCGCCGCGTCGGAGTAGAAGCTGGAGCCGGGGACGCAGGCGACGCCGACCTCGCGGATGAGGTGTTTGGTGAACTCCACGTCGTCCTTGAAGCCGAACGCGGAGATGTCGGCCATCACGTAGTAAGCGCCGTCGGGCCGGAAGACGCGGAAGCCCGCGCGTTCGAGTTCCGGCAGCAGTAGGTCGCGCCGCCGCTCGTAGTCGGCGCGCAAGTGTTCGTAGTAGTCGCGCGGCAGGCGCAGGGCGACCGCGCCCGCCGCTTGCAGCGGCGCGGCGGCCCCGACGGTGAGGAAGTCGTGGACTTTGCGGACGGCGGAGGTGATCTCGGGCGGCGCGATCACGTAGCCGACCCTCCAGCCCGTCACCGAGTAGGTCTTCGACATCGAGTTGACGACGACCGTGCGCTCGCGCATCCCTTCGAGCTGCGCCACCGAGATGTGCTCTATCTCAGCGTCGGCGCGCGGGTACAAGATGTGCTCGTAGATTTCGTCCGTGAAGCAGAGCGCGTCGAACTCCTGACAGAGAGCCGCGATGAACTCAAGCTCGGCGCGCGTGAAGACCTTGCCCGTCGGGTTGTTCGGGTTGCAGACGATGATCGCCTTGGTGCGCTCGTTGAACGCCGCGCGCAACTCTTTGGGGTCGAACGTCCAGTCGGGCGCGCGCAAGGGCACGTAGCGCGGGCGCGCGTCGGAGAGGATCGCGTCGGGCGCGTAGTTCTCGTAGAACGGCTCGAAGATGACGACCTCTTCGCCCGGATCGACCGTCGCCATCATCGCCGCGATCATCCCCTCCGTCGAGCCGCACGTCACCGTGATCTCGGTCTCAGGATCAACCTCCAACCCCAGATACCAACGCGTCTTCTCCGCAATCGCCTCCCGAAAATCCTTCGCGCCCCACGTGATCGCATACTGATTCACATCCGCCGCAATCGCCTCGGCCGCCGCCCGCTTGATCTCCTCGGGCGCGGGAAAGTCCGGGAACCCCTGCGACAAATTCACCGCCCCGTGCTTCAACGCCTCGCGCGTCATCTCGCGGATCACCGACTCCGTAAACCGGCTCGCCTTCCGCGAGACGCGCTGCTTGTTTGAATGCACTGGCGCTGTCATATGAATTAACGTCTGCGGGCCGGACTACAATTTAACCCACCTGTCCCGCGATGCTCGCACACTTCGCCGCCGGCCGGCAACCGTGTGCGCGATCATTGGGCGACGCCGATTGTCTGGTGCTTTGATTACAACTGAAGGGCAGGAATGAATCCTACGCGGGTGCGCTTATTTCAGCGGCAGATATGCTACCAAGTTAGCCCAGTCTTCAGGCTCGGTAGCCTGCGCAATCAATTCTAAATCTTCTATGCATTGACCGACAGTTACGTTTAATTGGTGCGCGTAGATAACGCCGGCAAATCCTTCGCCTGTCTCCTATCGCCGGGCCGCTTCCTTGAGCAGATCGTCATCTTGCGTGAAAAGGACACGCCCCAGTTCCGTCGCGCGGTTAAGCAGCCTTGGATCGTCAAACCCACCTGCACCGTCCTCCTGTGCCGTCAGAACATCTACGCCGCGCAGGCGCAAACCCGTGGTGACTGCGCGGCGCACGTGAACGTCCATGTAAAGCCGCGCGCTCATGAACGGCAGGTGCTTGCGGCCTGCTTCGCACGACACTCGTCGCAGAGTTCACCGGCCGTAGATCTGGCGGAGCTGTCTTCATAATCGTCCGCGGGCCAAGTGCTACAATTGCCGCACCAGTGCCAGGTGGCACCGCCTTTCCTTCTGCGGTAAGTTACTGCCGAAGCCTTAATATTGGCGCGCGCTTCTTTTGCGGTCAGAAGCCTCTGCCGTAAAGGGGCGTCAGATATGCTTTGGGCGAGTTCGTCGGCCTCTCGCCAGCGCCGCTCGATCTCGGCGTCCAGCGCAGTCTGATTGTCGTAGTAGTAAGCCAGGGCCGCATGAATCTGCGCCAGGGACAGGTGCGGGTATTGGAAATGCAGTTCCTCGGGGCTTGAGCCGTGGGCAATTTTATCCGTGACGAGTTCGACGACTTTAACCAGAGTATTATCAATCCAAGCGACCCCGTTTTCATCAACCTCAATATGCGCCGTGGTAACGTTAGACACTGTGCTGCACCTCTTCGCCAAGCTAAGATTAAACTAGCATGACCTCACGCAAAACCCAACGGCCGTCTCGCAGACCTCATCGCGCTAAGACAAAGCCGGCCAGCCTGAACGACGAGGGGAAAAGCCGTGCGCGGTGCCAGTTAGCACGTGGGCCGGGCACGCGCGCGGCGATTCAATTTGCGCGGGCGCGCAGCTACGTCGTCGAGCAGAGTCCCGACCCGCCGGCCGACGCGTCGTGGCGCAACTGCGCCGTCGTGGTAAAATCGCAGGCGACGATTGAAGGGCTGACGAGCGGCAAGAAATACTGGTTCCGCGTCGCCGCCGTCGGCCCCAACGGGCAGAGCGGTTGGAGCAACCCGGCCACGAAACTCGCGCCCTGAGTCGCACACACGGCCACCCACCTGCGGCGCGGGCGCGCGGTTGAAGCGCGCCCGCGCCCTCATGTACATTAGCCGGCAACAAGTGCAGCGGCCGCGGGTCTCACCCGGCGCGCGCCGCCCGACGGCCGCAGAAAGGTGAGTACAGATGAGCAACGAAGAGCGCCAGCGGCTGATGGACTTCATCCTTAACCAGCAGGCCCAACTGACGGCCACCGTCGGCAGCTTGGGCGAGAAGGTCGAAGACCTGACCGTGCGGGTCGATAAGCTGACCGAGCGGGTTGATAAACTGGCCGAGAAGGTTGATCGCACGGCCGATAGCGTCGCCGCGTTACTCGTGATCGCGGAGATGCATGAGGGCGAGATCGCCGAACTGCGCGCCGCCGGCAAGGAGACGGACGAGCGCCTGAACGCACTACTGGTCGTTGCCGAGATGAACGCCGCCGGGGTGAGCGACTTACGTGACGCCGGCAAAGAGACGGCCGAACGGCACGCGGCCGAGATGGATGAGTTGCGCGCTGCCGGTAAAGAGACGGACGAGCGGTTGAATGCGCTGCTGGTCGTCACCGAGATGACCGCGGCCGGGGTAAGCGAGTTACGTAACGCCGGTAAAGAGACGGACGAGCGGTTGAATGCGTTGCTGGTCGTTTCCGAGAGGCACGCGGCGGAGATGGCGGAGTTGCGGGCCGCGGGTCGGGAGACGGACGAGCGGTTGAATGCGTTGATTAATACGGTGGAGCGGTACATCGCGGGGGGCCGGGGCGGTCAGGCTTAAAGAACTATGGGTGACGGCGGTAAGTGCCCGATGGGCAAGCATCCCTGGCTGGCGACGTTCCTGCTGCTGGCCTTTCTGCTGGTCGTCGCGGCCAAGAAGCTCGGTCTGATCTGACACGGCGTTGGACACGAACGAGGAGGCAACATGCGCAACGTCCGCACGTGCGTCCTGCTCTGCGCCATCGGCGGCCTGTGCGTCGGCGCGACGCGCGCGCAGCAGCCGGCGGCAGGCGCGCTCCCGCAACAGTCCTCCGCGGCCGCACCACAACCGTCCGCGGCCGCGTCGCAGCCGGGCGCGCGCGCGCAACTGACGGCCGAGGTTGAGTGCGGCGCTGACGGAAGAGTTCGACCCGGCGGCGCTCGCGGCCCTGCGCGCAGAGTTCCCCGCGCTGCCCGCGCGCACGGAGGCCTTGCTGCCGCAGGCCGTCCGCTTCTCGCTGCACCAGGTGAAACTCGATCTGCTGAAGGCGCGCGCAGCCTTCGAGCAAGGGCGGCGCGCGCCCGGCGCGGACAACTTCCGCGACTGGCTGCGCGCGTCCCGGGGCGCGTACGAACGCTGGCTCGCACGACTCTGAGCGCCGGCCTGTAACGGCGCGTGGGAGACGCACACATGCAGTGGCTCTATCTGGCGGCGGCGGTCGTCGGGGCGGTGCTGCCGCTCTCTTTCTTCGCGCCGTTCCTGACAACTCACGGCTTCGATCTGCCGCTCGTCTGCCGCCAGCTTTTCCAGACCAACGTCTCGGCGTTCTTCGGCGTGGACGTGATCGTCTCGGCGGTCGTCCTCTGGCTGTTCGTGGCGGCGGAGGGGCGCAGGCTCGGTATGCGCGGGCTGTGGGTCTACGTGCTGTGTACGCTGCTGGTCGGCGTGTCGTTCGGGCTGCCGCTCTTCCTCTTCGCGCGCGAGCGCAAACTGCGCGCCCAAAGACTAGCCTAAAAATTTCTTGCTTTAGGTCGGCTTCGGGCGTAGCCTTGCGCCTACGCCGGGCAGCGCCCGGCGCGCCGACGTGCCTCGCAAGCGTTCAAACTCAGACGACCTGACCGACCGGCCTCCGGTCGCACGCCCCACGAAAGGAGCACCCCCCGGTTATGAGTCTCTTCCTCGGCTTCGACAGATCGCAGTACCCCGGCGACGCGCTGATGCAGACCTTGCGCGCGCAGGCCGGTCTCGCCTGGACGGGCTTCTACCTCGCGCCCGCGCCCTCGCACGCCGACGCCGGCTGGATGCAGAAGCGCGCGCTGCTGCAAGGCTTCGGCTACGGCTTCGCGCCCGTCTACCTCGGCCAACAGCAGGGCGGCCCCGGCTCGCACAACCTCAGCGCGGCGCAGGGCACGCGCGACGGGCAGAACGCCGCCCGCCTGGCCGCGCAGGCCGGCTTCCCCACGCAGACCGTCATCTATCTGGACATTGAGACCGGCCCGCCCATCGAACCTGTCTTCCTCGACTACTACGCCGCGTGGACTCAGAGCGTGCTCGACGAGAATTACGCGCCGGGCGTCTACTGCTCGCACCTGCTCGCAGCGCAGTTGCGGGCGCGCGACGCGCGCCCCGTCTTCTGGGTCTTCCGCCTGCTGTACCCGGTGGGCGGCACGTTCGCGCCGCCGCTGCCCCTGCCCGCCCCGGCGCAGGCCGGCTTCAGCGACGCGACCCTCTTGCAGTTCGCGCAGAGCGTCGCGCTCAGCCTCCCCGACGGCACGAAGCTCTCGCCCGTCGATCTCGACAGCTCGACGGTCGCAGACCCCTCGCGGCGAACGGTCGCGGCGGCCGGCGACGACGCGCCCGCGGCCAGCGTCGAGCCGGCCGTGCAACCTTCTTAGAACTGCCTGTAGCGGAAGATCAGATCAACACAGAGGACACAGTAAGAACTCTGTGTCCTCTGTGTTAAAAACGGCCGCACGCCTGGGCTATCGTGCAGGCCAACGAGCGGCCACTGATTAAAGACCGGGCGGCGGCAGCGGGATGTCCGCGCCGCTCGCCTGCTGCCGCAGTTGCTCGATGATCGAGCGGATGGCGGGCGCGAGCTTGCCGTCGGGCGCGAGCTGTAGGTACTTCTCGTAAGCCGCGACCGCCTCCTTATACTTGTCGAGCCGCTCGTAGGTGCGGCCCAAAAGTTCGTACAAGACCGGCTCGGTGTCGGCGAGTTGCGCGATGGCTTTCGTGAACGCGGCGGCCGCCTCCTCGTAGCGCCCCTTGTCTTCGAGCGCGAGACCGAGACCCGTGTAGGCTTCGGGCTGGAAGCCGCGCCCCTCGCGCACGGCGCGCTGGAACGCGGCGATGGCCGCCGCCGCGTCGCCCTGCTCGCGCAGGATGCGCCCCTCGACCGCGCCCGCCTCCGGGTAGACGGGGCGCGCCGCGCGCGCCGCCTCGATCTCGTCGAACGCCGCGTCGGTCTCGTTGAGGTCGAGCAGCAGGCGCGCCAGGCCGACGTGCGCCGCCGCGTAACGCGGGCGCAGGTCGAGCGCGCGCCGGTAGAGTTCGACCGCCGCGCGCCGCGCCTCCGCGCTCGTCGCCTGCTCGCGCGCCGTCTCGGCCTGTTGGAACGCCAACTCGGCCGCGTCCGTCGTGCGCACGAGTTTGACGGCGACGACGCCGCGCTGCGCCGCCGTCAGCGGCAACGTGCGCTCGGCGAAGCCGGACGCGCGCACGCGCAACGTGTGCCGCCCCGCAGCGATCCTCTCAAGCTCAAGCTGGCCCGCCGCGTCCGTCACGCCGCGCCGCACCTCGTCGAGCCACACCACCGCCTGCGGCTCCGTCCGCACGGAGAGCTTCTGCCCCGCGCCCGCGGCAGGCCGCGCGCCCTGCGCGGTTGATGAAGTTGTCGCTGTCCGGGCGTCCGCGGGGCGCGCGCCGGCCGACTGACGCGGCTGCGCCTTGCGCGTCGGCTGCTTACTCGTCGGCCGTGGCTTGCGCGTCTGTGCGTCGGCCGCCGTCGCGCCGAGGCAGAGGACGAACGCGCCGCCGAGTAGCATGAGCGCGCTCACGTCGCGCCGCACCGCCGCGCGCAGTTCACTTCGCATCGTTAACGCTCCTGCTGTTGCTCGTCCTCTTCGGGCACGACGCGGCGCGGGCGCGTGGTCGTGTTCGTGTCGGCGGGGGCGTTGTTCGCGTTCGCGTTCGCCGCGGGGCGCGGGGCGTGCGTGCCGACCTCGGCGCGGAACTGGCCTTGGTCGTCGTAGAGGCGGCGGTACTGCGCGGTGTTGCGCACGACGCCCTGCACGTAGCCGCGTGTCTCGCGGAAGGGGACGGCCTCGGCCCACTCGTCCAGCTCCGCGGGCAGCTCGTTGATCCAGCGTTCGGCGCGACCCGGCCCGGCGTTGTAGGCCGCGGCCACGTACTCGATGCGCCCGAAGCGGTCGAGCTGATCGCGCAGGTAGGCCGTGCCGAGCTTGATGTTGAGCTGCGGGTCGTAGAGCGCGTCGGCGCTCGCGGGCACGGGCGCGCCGTACTTGCGCGCGGTGCGCTGCGCCGTGTCGAGCAGCAGTTGCATCAGCCCGTAGGCGTTCGCGTTCGACTTGGCGCGCGGGTCGAAGACCGACTCCTGGCGGATGAGACCGGCGACGGTGTAGGGGTCGAGGTTGCGCGCGCGCGCCTCCTGCTTGATCGTCTCCCAGTTCGAGAGCGGGTAGAAGGCGTCCCACTCCTCGCGCGTCAACTCGGCCGGCTTCATCTGCGAGTAGTCGGGGAAGCTGCGCTGCAAGACGACGAGGGCTTGCAGGTTGTCGTTGCGCGCGCGCAGGACGCGCGCCTTGGCGAGATTGAGGCGCGGGCTGCGCGGCGCGTTGGCTAACGCGGCGTCGAGTTCGGCGACGGCGTCGTTGTCGAGACCGACCGCGTCGAGTTCGTCGGCGCGGCGCAAGGTAGCGTCGGCGTCCGCGCCGGCCGTCTCGTCGGCGACCGAGACCGTGTTGAGGTTGGCGACGGCGCGGGCGACGGGCGAGTCGGGCGCGAAGTTAGATTGATCTGAGGCGGCGGCGCGCGGCATGGCGTCGAGCCGGCGCTTGGCGAGGATGCCGTACCAGTTGGCGTCGTAGCGTTGCTGCATCGCCTGGTAGATCGCGCGCGCTTCCGCAAGGCGACCGGCACGTTCGAGATCGCGCCCGGCCCAGTAGCCCGCGCGCCCGCGGTTGTCCGTGTTGCGATCCGCGTAGTACGCGAGGTGTTCGAGCAGGAGGCGGCCGGACTCGGCGAAGTCGCGCGCGTCGTGCGCGGCCCAGGCCAGCTCGAACTGCGCCTGCGCGACTTCGGGCGTGTTGGGCGCGGCGGCGACGGCGGCGCGGAAGAAGTTGGCGGCCTCCTGCGGCTGCTTGGCGTCGCGGGCGGCGAGACCGGCGGCGACGAGCGCGCGCGCGGCGCGCGTGTCTTGCGGGGCCGTGCGGCGCAACTCTTCGGCCGCGCCGCGCGCCTGCGCCCACTGCCGCGTGCGCGTGTAAGCCTGCGCGAGTTGGAAGAGCGCCTCGGCGCGCACGTCGCCCGCCGACGTTGGGATAGACGTGAGCGCACTCACTGCGTCGGCCGCGCGGCCGACGTTTGCGCTGGCGACGCCGTAACGGAGTTGCAACTCCGGCTTGGCGAGCGCGGGCGCGGCGGCGAAGGCCTGACGGTACGCTTCGGCGGCGTCGAGGTAACGCTTCGCGGCGTAGAGCTTCTCGCCGCGGGCGAGCCACTCGGCGGGCGTGGGCGTCGGGTTCGTCAGGATGTCGTCGGGCAGAGTGACGGCGATGGGCGCGGCGAGCGGCGCGGCCGCGCCCGTGGCTTCGGGCGGCACGGGCGCGTAGAAGGCTAGGCGGCGGTAGGCGGCGCGGGCGCGCGCGGTGTCGCCCGTCTGCTCGTAAGCTTTGGCGGCGAGGTAGAGCGCGGCCGTGTCGTCCGCGTCGATCAGCTTTTTGAGGAACGTGGGCACGGCCGCGCCCTGGCCGTCCTGCGTGGCGAGGTCGGCGGCGCGCAGGGTCGCTTCGCGCGCGCGCAGGGAGTTCGGGTAGTCGCGCGCGAGTTGTTCGTAGACGGCGCGCGCTTCGACGCGGCGCGGCACGGCGGCGAGCGCCTGCGCGCGTAGGAAGAGCGCGTAGTCGCCGACGGCCGTGGCCTGCGCGAACGACTTGTCGTCGAGCAGCGCCAGCGCGCCCGGCACGTCGCGCGCGGACGTTGAGTCGGACGGGTCGAGCTTGAGGCGTGCGCGGGCGAGGCGGACGAGCGCGCCCGCGCGCGTGCCGGCGTAGTCGGCTTCGAGCCGCGCCAGTTCCGCGTCGTTGGTGCGCGCGCCGGGGCGCGTCAACTCGCGCAAGCGTTCGACGGCTTGCGCCTCGCCGGGCTTGACCCGCGTCTGCGTGGCGCAACTCGCCGCGCCCAGCGGCAAGGCCACGGCGGCGAGCACGCCGCACAACAGGCACGACAGAAAAACCATGCGGCGCGGACGTGTCTGCACAAACAATCTCAACTTCCCCCTTCGCACGGAGAGTATAGAAGGCAAAAGGCAAAGGGCAAAAAGCAAAAGGCAAAAGTTAGAGACAACGCCTCAGCACGAGAGTTGTCTTTAACTTTTGCCGCCGGCCTTAACTCTGGCCTGCTGCCCTAACTTTTGTCTCTTGCTTCTTGCCTCCTGCCTCTTGCCTTGTTGCCGCTCAGGCGGCGACCACAGCGCCGGGGTACTCGCGGCCGAGTTTGTCGGCGTCGCCTTCGGCGAGCGTGTTGACCAGCTCGTGGTGGAAGTAGTCGTAGCGCGCGGTGACGCGCGGGTCGGCGCGCTTGTCGTACATCTGGCGCGAGCGGTCGATCTCTTCGCGCAGGCGCTCGTAGAGGTCGGCGTGCGCGCGCCCGTCGCGCACCTTCTGCTCGTTGTAGAGCTTGATCTCGGAGACGAGCAGGCGCGCGAAGCGGCGCGCGTCGTTGTGGAAGCGGCGCTCGTCTTCGCCGACCTCGACGGGCAGCGCGGCGTCCGCGCCCCAGCGGCGCGACGTGCCGAGCGGCGTGGCGGTCGGCTCTGTAGCGGCGGCCGCCTCGGGCGGCGGCTCTGTGAACGGCGCGATGCCGCGCTCCTCCGCCTCGGCCTGCGGCGCGGCCGTGGGCTGCGCGTCCGATTGGGCCGCCTGCTCGGCGGTCGGCGGCGTGGTCGTCTCGACCGGGCTGACGAGCGCGGGCGCGCTCACTTCGGCCGCCGCCTCGTCGGGCCGCGCCCAAGTCTCTTCCGCGGCCGCGGGCTGCGGCGCGCCGCCCCACGTCTCTTCGGCCGCCTGAGCCGCGCCGCCCTGCGTCTCTTCTACGAACTGCGCCGCGCTGCTCGGTGCTTCTTCGACCTGTGCTTCTTCCGTCGCGGCGGGCGGCGCTTCGGCAGCGGGCTGCGGCTCCGGCGCGGCCCACTCCTGGGCCGGCGCTTCCGTCTGCGTCGCTTCCGCCTGCGGCGCGGCTGGCTGTTCGGCGCGCGGCGCGGGCGCGGGGCGCTTGGTGGCGGCCAGTAACTCGACGGCGAGACCGGCGACGCGCACGAGCGTCTCAAGGGCTTCGAGGTTGACGGCGTCGGGTTCGAGTCCGCCGCTGTCGGCGTAGAGGACGGCGACGGCGCGGTCGCGCGCGACGAGCGGGATGGCGATCATGCGCTGCGGCGGATCGCCGCCGAGCTTTTGCAGCAGTTCGTGGTCGCCCTCGTTCGCGCCGGGCGCGCCGCTCCAAGTCGAGCGCGCGCGCACGGCTTCGCCGAGGACGGTCTGGGCGTCGAGCGGGAGCGAGATTTCGCGCACGCCGTCGTCGCCGACCGTGCCTTCCAAGCCCCGCGCGCGCCAGCCCGTGGCGCGCTCGTTCTTGACGACGAAGAAGGCCACGCGCGGCGCGAAACCGGCGGCGCGGTTGACGAGCGCGTTGAGCACGTCGGCCTGCGAGCGCTGCTCGTCCAGGTCGGCCACGGCCGCCTTCATCAACGCCATGTCGCTGGCGACGCGCGTGCGGGCCGACTGCTCCTTGGCCGCTTCGGCCCCCTGCCCGTGGGCGTGGCGCAGGTGATCGGCGATGGCGACCGAGAGGGCCGGATCAGCGCCCGCGTCGGCCGTCAACTGCTCGGCGAGCCGCGTGAGCGCCGCGGTGATCTCGCCCTGCACGCGCAGGATTTCGGCCTGCTGCGAGCCGAGCCGGCTCTGGATGTGACTCTCGATCTCAGCGCGCAAGCTCCGTTCCAACTCTTCGCTTCCTGCCACCGTTTTGCTGCTCCTCTCCGTCTCTCGGGGTGAATGACTTGTGCGGCGTTTGGTTGAGGCGGCCGCGGCGGCGTGTGACGTGCGGCTGCCGGCCGCGGCCCGCCAACAGCGACCTTCGGATTATGGCCGGGGCGCGCGACGAGTGTCAAGCAACTTATTCGTCGGCTTTTAAGTTGACCGCGCGCGCGCCTTGGCGTTATTGTCTGGGGCGTTCCCCCTTTATCAGATTGTCTGAGTTGTTCTCCCCTTCAGACTGTTGTGCCCCGGCAGCGCGCCGACACGGGCGGCCGGACGGGCGACTACCGTTTTCCACTTCCAAGGAGATTAAGAACTATGCGAACCCTCGTCCGAGCCGGGCGCGCGCTGGCGGCAGCTTGCGTGCTCTGCTTCGTGCTCGCATCGGCGCAGGCGGCGCTCGCCGTCTCGCCCAACGTGGTCATCAGCCAAGTCTACGGCGGCGCGGGCTGCGGCACGGCCGGCTGCTCGACCTACCAGAACGACTTCATCGAGCTGTTCAACCGCGGCACGACGCCCGTCTCTGTGAACGGCTGGTCGGTGCAGTACGCCGCCGCGGCCGGCACGAGCTGGCAGGTTACGGTCTTGACTAATTTTACGCTCCAGCCCGGTCAGTACTACCTCGTGGCCGAGTCGTCCAGCGCGAACGGCGTTAACCCGCTGCCGACGCCCGACGCCAGCGGCACTATCGCCATGAGCGCCACGGCCGCCAAGGTCGCGCTCGTCAACACGACGACGGCCTTGAGCGGCGCGTGCCCGACCGGCGCGCAGATCGTGGACTTAGTCGGCTACGGCGCGACCGCCACTTGCTTCGAGGGTGCCGGCCCTGCGCCCGCGCCTTCGACCACCACCGCCGACATACGCAAAGGCGCGGGGCGCATTGACACCGACAACAACAACCTCGACTTCGACGCCGCCACGCCCACGCCGCGCAACTCGGCGTCGCCCACCGTCTCGACCGCGCCCGCGCCGCTCATCATCTCGGAGTTCCGCCTGCGCGGGCAGAACGGCGCGACCGACGAGTTCGTCGAAATCTACAACAACAGCAACGCGGACGCGTTCGTCTTCACGCTCGACGGCTCGTCGGGCTTCGCCCTCGTCGCCTCGGACGGCACGACCCGCTTCACCGTCCCGAACGGCACGACCGTCCCGGCGCGCGGCCACTACCTCGGCGTCAACTCCGCCGGCTACTCGCTCGCCAACTACGGCGGCACGGGCGCGGCGGCCGGCGACGCCACCTACACCACCGACATCCCCGACAACTTCGGCATCGCGCTCTTTAAGACCGCGACCGCGGCGAACTTCAACACCAACAACCGGCTCGACGCCGTCGGCTCGAACGTCGAGAGCAACACGCTCTACCGCGAGGGCACGGGCTACCCGGCCTTGATCCCGTTCTCGATTGAGTACAGCTTCTACCGCGACCTGCGCGGCGGCACGCCGAAGGACACCGGCGACAACGCGGCCGACTTCGTCTTCGTGGACACGCAGTTCACGGACGCGGGCGCGCCCACGCACCTCGGCGCGCCGGGGCCGGAGAACCTGAGCAGCCCCGTCCAGCGCAACGCCACGATCAAGGCGACGTTCATCGATCCGGGCTGCACGGGCACGGCCGCCGCGCCCACGCAAGCCTGCCCGCGCTACCGCGACCCGACGCCCGACCCGGCCAACAACTCGACGCTCGGCACGCTCTCGATCCGCCGCCGCTTCGTCAACAACACGGGGCAGTCGGTGACGCGCCTCCGGTTCCGCATCGTGGACATCACGACCGCGCCGCAGGCTTCGGGCAACGGCACGGCCGACCTGCGCGCGCGCACGTCCACCGATCAGACGGCGATCTGCCAGGGCGCGGGCCTCGGCTGTTCGGGCGTGGGCGCGACCGTCACGATCAACGGCACGACGCTCGAACAGCCGCCCGCGCAGCCGCAGGGCGGCGGCTACAACTCGACGCTCTCGGCCGGCACGATCAACCTCGCCAACCAGCTCGCCAACGGCGCGTCCATCAACGTGCAGTTCCTGCTCGGCGTGCAACAGGGCGGCAACTACCGCTTCTTCATCAACGTCGAAGCGCTGCCCGGCGGCCCCGGCTTCGCGCAGCCCGCGCAAGCGCCCAAGGTCTCCGGCGTCAAAGCCGGCGGCGGCAGCAAGCAGTAGGCAGGCAGGAGGCGGAAAGAAGAAGGCAGAAGCCAGAAGCCAGGAGCCAGGAAGAGAGGCCGGCCTTTCATCAAGGCCGGCCTTTCTGCTTGCGTGTTCTCCGCCGTCTTCCTACTGGCTTCTGTCTCCTGTCTCCTGCCTTCTTCTTTCTGCCTCCTGCTTCCTTCGTCCCTCTTGCGCCGCCGCGCGCCGGCCTCGTATCATCGTTGTGGCGGGCGCGCGCGCCGAGTCGCTTAAAGTCGCCGCGCGCGCCGCTCGTTCGCCCCGACCGCAGAGGCGCAGGCCGAGCACTCACGCCGGCAGCGCCGACCGACGTTGCGCCGAACCGGAGACGCTCAAGCAGATGGCCGAGACGATCAACCTGCGCGTCCGCTACACCGAGGCGGAGTTCGCCGCCGCGGCGCGGCTGTTCCTGTGGCGCTCGCCGGCCCTCGTCGCGCGTTGCGCGCTCGTCGCCGGGCTGCTCGTGTCGCTGGCGTTCGTGCTAGCGGCGCTGATGCCGAGCCTGTCGGGCCTCTGGCTGCTGGGCGGCGCGGCCTGGCTGGGCGCGCTCTGCTACTCGGTCGGCTACGTCGCGCCGCGCCGCCGCTTCCGCGCAGACCCGCGGCACGACTCCGAGTTCCGCTGGCAGTTCACCGACGGCGGCATCGCGCTCAGCACGCCGCAGGTCGAATCCAACTTCCGCTGGGAGGCGTTCACGCGCGCGTTCGCCGACGAACGTTTCTACGTCCTCGCCTTCGGCCCCGCCCAGATGGTCGTCATCCCGCGCCGCGCCTTCGCCGCGCCCGCGCAAGAAGCCGCCTTCCGCGCCCTGCTCCGGCGCAGGCTCGACTGCCCCTTCGACGCGCGCCGCCTGCCCGACCTCGCGCCCCTCGCCCTCGACGCCTACACGCCCCCGCCCACCCCGCCCGACTGGCGCTAGCCGCCGCCGCGCGAAAAACTTCTTGCCGCGCGCACGACCCGTTGTCTATTATCAATTCAGCGGGGCGCGCCGACGCGCCCGCCGCCGTCTTGACCCTTACGCGCCCGAACGGCGCGCCGCCGCCACCCGGCAATCGTTAGCAACCGTTCTCAACCCGCAGACCTTTTCAGTCGCGGCCGCCCGACACGCGCCCGAACGCGTTACGGTCTTGCGCCCGCTGACCGCCAAACACCTCCGAGGAGTTTTCCCCTTTATGAGTCGCAGGATGGCCAGCATCAAATGCGCGCAGTGTGGTCTGCTCAACTGGGCGTCGGACACACACTGTAAACGCTGCCGCGCGGCGCTCGGCGAGCAACCGCAGACGCCGCCGCACGAGCAACGGCAGACGCCCTTCGGGGCCGCGCCGGGCGCGCGGGGGCCGCACGACGGCGGCCGCGCCGCCCAGCCGCCGCAGCCCGCCGGCTTCGTGGCCGCGCAGGTGCGGCGCTGCACGCGCAACCTCGCGCTCACGGGCGGCGCGCTCGTCCTCGCCGTCGCCGTCGCCGCCGGCCTGAACGCGCGCTACCTCTACAACTTCGTCACCGGCCCCCAGACCATCGGCCGCATCCCGCTCTTGCAGGCGCGCGACGCCGACACGCTGACGAACTACTACGTCACCGTGCGCGGCGACGACGTGTACGACACGGGGATGCGCAAGGCGCGTTACAAACAGCGCAACGGCGTGCGCACGGGCGAGGAGCGGGTCGAGGCGACTTACCAGGCCCTCGCCGTCGGCGACCGGCTGCTGCTCGTCGAAGCGCCGGCCGACGCGCCCGTCCTGCCGGAGCAGACGGGCGAGCTTGTCAACATCCCGCCGCTCGTCCACCAGAAGGTGCTCGAAGCCGTCTACGGCGAAGAGCCGAACATGCGCGGCGACTTCCTGCCCGTCATGCTCAAGACCGGCGACTTCCGCGGGCGCGGTCTCGTCGGCATCGGCGTCGGTCTGACGGTGCTGCTCGTCGGCCTCTGGTGTCTGTACGCCGCGCGCCGCCGCCACGCCGCGCCCGCGACGCACCCGATCATGACGGCGCTGGCGAAGTACGGCCCGCCCGCCGACGTGGCCGCCGCGATAGACGCGGAGGTGAGTTCGCCGCACGCGACCGAGGTCGGCCCCGTCCGGCTCACGCCCGGCTGGTTCCTGCACGGCAGCGCCTTCGCGCTCAACGCGCGCCCGCTCACCGAACTCGTCTGGGGCTACAAGAAGGTGACGAAGCATTACTACAACTTCGTCCCGACGGGGAAGACCTACGCCGTCATCCTGCACGACCGGCGCGGCCAGCGCATGGAGATGCAACTCGGGCGCGGCGAACAGAAAGCCGATCAGACGCTCGCCGCGCTCGGCCGTTACGCCCCGTGGCTGCTCTTCGGCTACTCGGAAGATTTGCGCCACGCCTGGGACAAGAACCGCGCGGAGGTCTTGCAGGTCGTGGACGAGCGCCGCGCCGAATACCAGCAACACGCGGCCGCATGACGGCCCGACGAGCGAGCAAGCCTTGACCGTAGGAGCGATCATGTCATGAACAACCCCGAACGCAGCGAAAGCCTGCACGCGCAACTCGCGCCGCACACGCGCTGGCAGCAATTCTGGCTCGGCCTGCTGGCGGTGGGCACGGGCATCCCGGCGCTTGAGTTGAACGGCTTCGGCCGCCTCCTGCCGCAGTTCGACCTGGCGACGTGGGCCTGCGTCTGCGCCGCCGGGGGCGCGCTCGCGGGCGCGTTCTACCTGCCCGACCGGCGCTTCCGCCTCGCCGGTCTGCTGCCCGGCGCGCTCGCCAGCGTCTTCAGCCTCTTCGCCGTCTATTACTACACGCAACAACGCAGCGAGGTCTTCAGCATCGAACTCATCCTCGTCTCCCTCGTCGCCATGCTCCCCGGCATCCTGCTCTACTACTTCATCATGCGCGGCCAGGCCGGCGGCGACTGACCCGAACGCACGCAGACGCACGGGCGACTGAGCCGCGCTGCGCCCGCGCTTACGGCCGGCGGTAGATTTCGCGCCCGTTGCCGAGTTCGAGGGCGAGCTTGTATTCGGTGTGGGCGAGGTCGAGACGCGCGCAAGATTCAGAGATAGTTAGGAGTGGGAGATAGCGTGGACGAGAGAGCAGGTCTCACGCTGCTAGGGTTCTCCGGCCTCATGCAAGAGTTTATCTAACAAAGAATCGTCTAACCGGAGTTTGTCGGCATCACGGAGTAACCGGATTAAAGGTTCTACTTTCTCGACGACACCCGTTCGCTTGAGATCGATGAGCAGCTTCGCCGTTCCCTTCGCTACCAAGGTGTGTCTTTCCGCCATCTTTCTTCCGCGGCCCTCATCCATCAAAACTTCTGAAATTCCTCGCTCGCGCGCTTGGGTTATAACCTCTGCTTCCCCTCGATCAATTCTCGCTGCGGGGTTACGGTGGCGGTCATATAACAGTTGGGCGTCGTACCGATTAGTAACATCGCATATCTCAAGTATCGGATATTGCTGGATAAGCCTGCGCATCCGATGTCTAATGCGCCCCTTACGGCGTACCTCTTCCAAAACATACCGCGGAACGCAGACGGCTTGATAGCGAAGTGCGAGCGCTTGAATAAAATCGGGTTGGGACAGCGAGTGATTAAGATGTAGCAGGCAAATAAGGCATGATGAGTCAATAACAGTGAATGATTTCTGGAAGGGTGTTCGAGGCATTAACCTTCGGAGAGTTTTTGCAAAAGGAACAGTCCCGCGAACGTTCCGGCGAGAGCCAGAAGAGCGTTTCGAGTATCTTTATCGTATTTTCGTTTCCGAAGGTATTCCGCGAGTTGCGTTTCCATCTCCCCCGGCTTGCCGGGATCAAGCACGAAATAAATTCCTGACCGCTGTGAAATCGATTTGATAAGTTCCAACGAAGCACCTTGCTCGACAATAGGTATAACCGGTCTCCCAAGGCTTAAAGCATAATTGGTTTCTTTAATTACTTGCGGTGCTTTAATGGCGTATTTAGTTAGAAACGCGATTACGGCATCCGCGGCGTTAACCATTTGTGAGACAGTAACCCAATCCGAACGTTGCATCGGGTTTGGAACATCCAGATGCAGGCCTGAAGCTGCCGCAAGCGTTTGGAGACGCCACACAACAACCATTTCATCAGGCGCTGTATTATAGCTCAGAAAGACTCGGTACATACCCCACCTTTCAGGCGCAACATATCAGACCATAGTCACTTTGTCACACTATGCCGCTTCAGGGCCGGCGGTAGACTTCGCGCCCGTTGGCGCGTTCGAGGGCGAGCTTGTGTTCGGTGTGGGCGAGGTCGAGGTGGGCGACCGCTTCGGAGACGGCGAGGAAGCGGTGCACGTCCGTCGCGTCGGGGAAGAGGGCTTGGGCCACGTCCCAAGCGGTCGCGCCTTCTTT
Organism: Pyrinomonadaceae bacterium; assembly: GCA_036389335.1. Classification (GTDB taxonomy): domain Bacteria; phylum Acidobacteriota; class Blastocatellia; order Pyrinomonadales; family Pyrinomonadaceae; genus JAIVGV01. The sequence continues at coordinate 117,876 of DASVQC010000050.1, forward strand.
GGGGATGAGTCGGACGATCTGCGCCTGGCGCTCGCGCACGGCGCGCAGGTAGCGCGTGAAGAGTTCTTCGTAGTCCTCGACCGGCTCGCCGTGCCCGCCGTGGACGAGCGTCGGGGCGAAACTGCGCAGGCGCGCGAGGCTGACCAGGTATTCGGCGAGCGACGGGAAGCGGCGGCTGGGATCGACCGGGTCGGGCGAGAGCACGGGGTTCGGCGTGACGCGCTTCAGGACGCAGTCGCCCGCGAGGATCGTCCGATCCGCCTCGCGCACGAATGAGCACGAGCCGGGCGTGTGCCCCGGCGTGTGCACGACGCGCAACGCGCCCGTGGCGAACTCAAGCTCCGCCTCGTCCCGCAACTCGCCGTGCTCGTCATCCTCTAGCGCATCGGCGTACTCGCGCACGCCCTCGTACATACGCCGCATCTCCTCGATCTCTACGGGTGGCACGCCCGCGCGCACCAATAATTCCCTGTGCTCCTCGTAGGCGAGCCGGCCCTTGCGGTGGCCCGTCTCCCAGCCGTGGACTAAGACCTCCGCGTCCTTCGCCTCGTCGCGCAGAGCCTTCGCCAGCCCGCAGTGATCCTCGTGCGCGTGCGTCAGCACGATGCGGCGCACGTCCGCCACGCGCAGCCGCGCGCGCCTCAGTCCTTCGCGCAGAGCTTCGAGCGCCGCCTTCGTCTTCGGCCCCGTGTCCACCAGCGTCACAGGGTCTTCCGCGATCACGTAGACGTTGACCGGCCCGATGTAGAACGGCGTCGGCAGCGAGATGGGAATGATGCGCATGGAAAGCCAGGAGTCAGAAGCCAGAAGCCGGAAGCCGGAAGTTTAGAGACCTAGCGGCCGAGGGCCGGAAGTTTAAGACCTGCGGCCGAAAGCCAGAAGCCAGAAGCCGAAACGGGCGGCGGTCGCCGCTCCATTCTGACTCCTGACTTCCGACTCCCGGCTTCTGCCTTTCAGTACGCGTACTTGTTCGCCTTGATCAGCACGTCGGCGATGCGCTGGCGCGCGGCGACGGTGTTGACGGGCGTGCGCTTGGTGAAGCGGCGCAGGGCCGCCAAGAGCGTGCGCAGTTCGTCGCCTTCGCTCATGGCGGCGAGCGTGGTGCGCGCGTGCGTGTTGATGCGCTCGATGGCGTCGTGGCAGAAGACGGTCGCCATGTCGAGGTAGCGCGCCGCCGCTTCGGGGCCGCGCGCCGCCGCGAGCTTCTGCGCGCGCAGCACGGCCGACTCCATCGCGTAGGTGTCCATGATGATGTCGGCGACGCCCATCAGAATCTCCTGCTGCTCGGCGAGCGCCGCCATATACTTCTGCGCGGCCGTGCCCAGGGTCATCAGCGCCACCTTCTTGCCGGCCCGCGCGAGTTTCAACTCGGCCGCGAGCACGCCCTCGTCCTCGGCGAACGAGCCGGGCGCGGGCGTGAGCACCTCGTCCATCAACTTCTGCGCGGCGGGCAGGAGCGCGAGCTTGCCGCTCATGGCGCTCTTCATCAGGCGACCCGGAATTAGCATCCGGTTGATCTCGTTCGTGCCCTCGAAGATGCGGTTGATGCGCGCGTCGCGGTAGGCGCGCTCGGCCGGGTAGTCGTGCGAGTAGCCGTAGCCGCCGTAAATCTGCACCATCTCGTCAACCACGAAGTCGCAGCCTTCGGAGAGCGTGACCTTGATCATCGAGCACTCGGCGCTGTACTCCTCCAACGCGCGCAGCTTCTCGTCCGAGTTCTGCGCGCCGGCCATCGCGTTCTCGATCAACCCCAGCGTGCGGTAGACGACCGTCTCGCCGACCCACGTCTTGATGGCCATCTCGGCGAGCTTGGCCTTGATCGCGCCGAAGGAAGAGATCGGCCGGCCGAACTGGTGGCGCTCGTTGGCGTAGCGCACCGCCTCGTGCAGCATCAGCTTCATGCCGCCCACGCACATCGAGCCGAGCTTGAAGCGGCCGAAGTTCAGGACGTTGAACGCGATCTTCGCGCCCTTGCCGACCTCGCCCAAGAGGTTTTCGACCGGCGTCTTCACGTCCGCGAGGACGAGCGCCGTCGTGCTCGACCCCTTGATGCCCATCTTGTGCTCTTCCGCGCCGTTCGTCAGACCGGGCTGGCGCTCGACGATGAAGCCGGTGAACTTCTCGCCGTCAACCTTGGCGAAGACGACGAACACGTCGGCGAAGCCGCCGTTCGTGATCCACATCTTCTCGCCGTTCAAAACGTAGTGCGTGCCGTCGGCGCTCAAGCGCGCGGTCGCTTTGGCGGCCATCGCGTCCGACCCCGACCCGGCCTCGGTCAGCGCGTAGGCCGTCACCATCTCGCCCGAAGCGATCTTCGGCAGGTACTTCTGCTTCGCGGCCTCCGTGCCGAAGTAGATGATCGGCGTCAGCCCGATACCCGACTGCGCGCCCAAGGTGGTGGCGAACGAGGCGGAGCGGCCCAGGTACTCGCCGACGATTGCGCCGCTCGTCTGATCCAGCCCCAGCCCGCCGTACTCTTCGGGGATGTTGACGTTGATGAGGCCGACTTCCGCGCCCTTGCGGATCAACTCGCGCGCCAGCTTCCAGTCGTGCCCCTCCAACTCGTCGGTCGCCGGGCGCACCTCGTTGTCTATGAACTCGCGCGTCGTCTCCGCGATCATGCGGTGCTCTTCGGTGAAGTCTTCGGGGGTGAAGACCTCCGCGGGCGTCCGCTCCTCGATCAGAAAACTCCCGCCCGCCACGATCTTTCTCTCTTCGGCTACGGCTGACATCATCTGCTCCTTTCAGTCGCCGCGACGGGTGCCGGGTGACAGGTGACAAGAAAAACTTGTCTTTCCTGTCACCTGTCACCTGTCACGGTTCACGGCTTTTAAATTCTTTCAAAGATTCCGGCCGCGCCCATGCCGCCGCCGACGCACATGGTGATCATGGCGTAGCGGCCCTGGCGGCGCGCGAGTTCGCGCAGGGCGGTGGCGGTGAGTTTCGCGCCGGTACACCCAAGCGGGTGGCCGAGCGCGATGGCCCCGCCGTTGACGTTGACCCGTTCGGGGTCGAGACCGAGCGTCTTGATGACGGCGAGCGATTGGGCGGCGAACGCCTCGTTCAACTCGATCACGTCGATCTGCGCGAGGTCGAGACCGGCGAGCCGCAAGGCCTTCGGGATGGCGTAGACCGGGCCGATGCCCATCTCTTCGGGCGGGCAGCCGGCGGTCGCGTAGGCGACGAAGCGCGCGAGCGGCTTGAGACCCAAACTTTCGGCGCGCTCGGCCGACATGACGACGACGGCGGCCGCGCCGTCCGACATCTGCGAGGCGTTGCCCGCCGTGATCGTGCCCTTGACGTGGAACGCAGGCTTGAGCTTCGCCAGGCCTTCGGCCGACGTGTCGCGCCGCACGCCCTCGTCGCGCGTGAACGTGACCTCGCGCCGTTCTTTACGCCCCTTCTCGTCCAACTCTTCGAGCGTGACGTTGAGCGGGACGATCTCGTCGTCAAATTTGCCGGCGTCCTGCGCGGCCGCGGCGCGCTCGTGCGAGCGCAGCGCGAACTCGTCCTGCGCCTCGCGCGCGACCTCGTACTTGCGCGCGACGTTCTCGGTGGCGAGACCCATGTTCAGGTAGAAATCCGGGTAGTGCTCGACGAGGTACGGGTTCGGGCGGATGATGTGCCCGCCCATCGGGACGAGCGACATGGTCTCAAGCCCGCCCGCGACGATCACGTCGGCGCTGCCCGTGCGGACGCGATCCGCGGCGATGGCGATTGATTGCAGCCCCGACGAGCAGAAGCGGTTGATCGTCATGGCGGAGGTCTCGACGGGCAGCCCGGCGCGGATCGCCGCGGCGCGCGCGACGTTCATGCCCTGCTCGGCTTCGGGCATCGCGCAGCCCATGATCACGTCCTCCACGTCCGCAGGCTGCACGCCCTCCGCGCGCCGCAAGGCTTCCTTGATGACGGCCGCGCCCATCTCGTCCGGCCGCGTGAACCGCAGCGTCCCCTTCGGCGCTTTCCCCACGGCCGTGCGCACGGCCGACACGATGACTGCTTCTCTCATAAACTTCAAAGTTAACGACCGACTTGTTCAGATCGCCACCGACACCTCTTCGACCGGCAGCAATTCTTTCAACACCCGCGGCTCGATCTCGACCAGAAACCCGCGCTTGCCGCCGTTGATGTAAATCTTCGGCAGCTCGAAGATCGTGCGCTCGACGTAGACGGGCAACTTCGCGCGCGTGCCGAACGGCGACGTGCCGCCGACCAGATAGCCCGTGTGCCGCTGCGCCCCCGCCGGGTCGCACGGCTGCACGCTCTTCACACCGAGCGTCCGCGCCAACTGCTTCGTCGAGACCTCGCGGTCGCCGTGCATCAAGACGATCAAGGCCTTGCGCGCCTCCGTCTCCATCACCAACGTCTTCACGACCGCGTGCTCGTCCACGCCCAACTCTGCCGCCGAGCGCCGCGTCCCGCCGTGCTCCTCGTAATCATAAAGACGCGGCGCGAACTCAACCTTACGCTCGCGCAGCACGCGCACGGCCGGGGTCACGGGGTAGTCCATAAGTCAACTCAGAAGTCAGGAGCCAGAAGCCAGAAGCCAGAATAGAAAAGCCGGCCTTTCATCTTCCTTACTTCCTTCTTTCTTCTTCCGGCCGCCAGGTCTTAGGCTCTCCCATTGGGATTCCGTATTTCTTCTTCTGGCTTCTGGCTTCTGACTCCTGGCTCCTGCCTCAGTTCCTCAACGGCTTGCCCGTCTTCAAGGTGTGCGCCATGCGCTCCTGCGTGCGGCGCTCGCCGGCGAGCGAGAGGAAGGCCTCGCGCTCCAGGTCGAGCAGGTATTGCTCGGAGACGCGCGTCGGGTGGTTCAGGTCGCCGCCCGTCATGATGCGCGCGAGGTGCGCGCCGATCTTCGCGTCGTGCTCGGAGATGAAGCCGGCGCGCTGCATCTGGTGGATGCCGAGTTTGAGCGTGGCGAGCGCGGGCAAGCCCAACGCGAGTATGTCCGCGCGCGGCTGCGGCGCGACGTAGCCGGCGCGCGCGAGCGCCAAGACCTCCTGCTTCGCGTCGGCGAGCAAGCGATCCGCGTTCATCGAGACCGAGTCCTCTTCGCGCAGGAAGCCGAGCGCGCGCGCCTCCGCGGCCGACGTGGAGACCTTGGCCATCGCCAGCGTCTCGAAGGCGCGCTTGAGGAACGGGAACGGGTCGGCGTCTTCGGGCACGTCCGCGAGCGCGCGCAGAGTCATCTCCTTCGTGCCGCCGCCCGCGGGAATGATGCCGACGCCGACTTCGACCAAGCCCGTGTACAACTCCGCGGCCGCGCGCACCCGGTCGCCGTGCAAGAGGAACTCGCAGCCGCCGCCCAGGGCCAGGTTGAACGGCGCGACGACGACCGGCTTCGGCGAGTAGCGCAGGCTCATCGTCGCCTGCTGGAAGGCGCGCACCATCAGGTCGAGTTCGTCCCACTCCTCGTCCTGCGCGCCCATCAGCATCAGCATGATGTTCGCGCCCACGCAGAAGTTCGCGCCCTGGTTGCCGACGACCAGCCCGACGAAGTTCTTCTCCACCTCGGCCAAGGCCGCCTTGACCATCTGGATCGTGTCGCCGCCGATGGCGTTCATCTTCGAGTGGAACTCAAGGCACGCCACGCCGTCGCCGAGATCGACGAGCGACGCACCCGCGTTCTTCTTAATGACACCCGCGCGGTCTTTGACCGACTTCAAAATGATCGCGCCGGCCGGCTCGTCGAGCGGCTTGTATTCGAGCGTCACGAAGTCGAAGAAGAAACGCGCGCCGTTCTCGGTCTTGTAAAAACTCTTCGCGCCCGCGTGCAGCATCCGCTCGACGTTGAGCGGCACAGCCCACCCGTCCGCCTTCATCCTTTCGACCGACTGCTCGACGCCGATGGCGTCCCAAGTCTCGAACACGCCGAGGCCCCAGCCGAAGCCCCAGCGCATCGCGCGATCCACGTCCACAATCGTGTTCGCAATTTCGGGGATGCGGTTCGCGGCGTAGCGCAGCGTCCTTGAGACGGTCTTCCACAGGAAATGGCCGACGCGATCCCGGCCCCAGACCAGTGCCTTCACGCGCGCGCCCAAGTCCTCTATGTTCTTGGCCATGTCGAGCGCGGGCAGCTTGACCTTCTCCTGCGGGCGGTATTCGAGCGAGGCGTGATCGAGCGTCCAGATGCCCGCCTGCTCGCCGCGCTGTTTGCGGTAGAAGCCGCCGCCCGTCTTCGCGCCCAACAGCCCGCGCCCGACCATCTGTTGCAGAAACTCCGGCGCGAGGAACACCTCGCGCTCCTCGTCTTCGGGCACGGCGTCGTAGAGATTTTTCGTGACGTGCATCAACACGTCGAGACCCACGATGTCGAAGGTGCGGAAGGTCGCGGACTTGGGCCGGCCCACGGCGGGGCCGGTCATCTTGTCCACCTCTTCGACGGTGTAGCCGTCTTCGAGCATCGTCTTGATGGTGACGAGCGCGCCGTAAGTGCCGATGCGGTTGGCGATGAAGTTGGGTCGATCCTTGGCGACGACCACGCCCTTCCCCAAACGCTGGTCGAGGAAGCCGGCGACCGAGCACGCGACTTCGGGGCTAGTCCACTCGGTCGGGATCAGTTCGCACAGGTGCAGGTAGCGCGGCGGGTTGAAGAAGTGCGTGCCGAGGAAGTGCGCGCGGAAGTCTGCGGAGAACCCTTCGGCGATCTGGCGGACGGGGATGCCGCTCGTGTTCGTCGCCACGACCGAGCCGGGCCGGCGCGCCTGCTCGACGCGCTCGTAGAGCCGCCGCTTGATCTCTAAATTCTCGACGACCGCCTCGATTATGAGGTCGCAGTCCTTGAGCCGCGCCAGGTCGTCGTCGAAGTTGCCGACCGAGACGAGCGCCGCCGCGTCGGGCGCGAAGAACGCCGCCGGCTTGGCCTTGCGCGCGGCCTCCAGCCCGGCCCGCGCGATGCGGTCGCGCACCTCCCCGCTTTCGAGCGTCAGGCCCGCGGCCTGTTCTTCGGGCGTCAACTCGCGCGGCGTAATGTCGAGCAGCAGGACGGGCAGCCCGGCGTTGGCCAAGTGCGCGGCGATCTGCGCGCCCATCGTGCCCGCGCCCAACACCGCCGCCTTCTCAAATCGCAGCATACTTAATGACGTGCAACCTTTCGCTTCCGGGGATAACCGACCGACGAGGCGCAGCCATCATACTGAATGAGTATTCATTCAGCAAGCCCGCAGGTGAAGGCTACGCCGAACATCAAACTTTTTCGTTTGTCGTGTCAGGCATTAAGTGAGAATTGGTAAGGTATTAACCGAGAAAACTTAGTGTATCAAAGAATAAAGGCAGATTTACCTTGCCCTTAAGAACTTTATTGCAGATAAATAGACAAAGCAATTTAACGAGCAAATGAAGCATTTAGCGGGCGCTGAATAATTACCTTCATAAATCGCAACAGAACTTGATTTTAACTCCTTGAAAAGTACTCTTAAATTCATTTAAAAGTCATTCGTTGCGCCACAGTAGTGAGCGTAGACGCAGCACGAGGTAAATTATTAAAGACTTCTCGGACATCAATTGATGCGACTAGATGAGCGACCTGGCCGGTCTTGCTTGTAACATTAACTCTCCAACCACTCACTTTAAGTGCATCGGAAACGTAGCGAGTGGCTTCCGGTAGCCATCTCCCCACAGTCCGTCTGTTTTCTAAACCGCTACTTGACCAGTTTAATTCGAGGTTAATTATTCCATGCGCTTCATTAGCGGCTACGGAAATAACTAATCCTGAAGCGAGTTCAATTCTCGCCTCTAGCCTATCGTCAATCCACTTATAAAGGCCAAGGCCAACAGAGCGAGCAACAAGCTCTTCAGCCACTAGCTCCGCGCTTGGAATTTCTTCCGGGCTATTAAGTATCCCTTTCAGCCGCCATAGCTCATTTTCAACCTGCGCTAAGTCCCAGCGTTCCGCCTGTTGATTACAAGTACACTGCTGAATAACTCGTGCTATCCGCTCTGGGAGAGATACCCATGATTCATAATCACGCAATCTGCATGCGCTATAGACCGTCTCTGACCACTTAGCGTGCATATGCTCAGCAGGGAGTGGGTCTCGCTGGGACACAAGGAAGTAGAGCGTCATGCCGAGACCAAAAGAATCCACCGCGGCATTCCTTGTAGAAACTCCCGGTAACTTTTGTAGCTGTTCCGGCGCAAGGTAGCCAGTAGCAGTATCACCACGGAGATCAATGGTCTTTTCTTTAGAGCCAATATGGTATGACAGATCGAAATCCAACACGATCAGATTCCAGCTAGACGGGTCAGTCCAGTAGTTCTCAAGCATAATGTTCGCCGGCCTCAGGTCGCGGTGGAGAACTCTTTCTGGCAGCATATGTGCGCTACGAATAATCTTAGCAAGGCTATGCGCGACTTGAAGTATCTCTGGCCAGTTATCGAGTTGCCGTGCTTGAATTACCTGGCGTAGATTAGGGCCCTCTACCCAATCCATAACAACAAAGGCGGGGATTTCCGATGCTGCACGGTACCTAACAATCCCGGCAAGGTTGGCGTTGCTAAGTATCCGCATTGAGTTCACACCGCGACGAAAGCTTTGTAGCATTTCTGGCGTTTTCCGCACCTCTTCATGGAGAATCTTTACGGCCACCATTTCACCGTCTAGAGTAGTCGCGCGGTAAACAGTCCCAAACGCCCCTCCGCCAGCACGTTCTAGAAGTTGGTAACCCAATAGATTGTTTTCACCTTCTTCAAGGTCAACATACCAAGCACGGTAAACAGCTTCGTTATACTGCCGACAGAATCGTTCATATTCCGCGTAACTTTCCTCCGTCCCTAGTTGTAGAATCTCGGCTGCACGGGCATTAAGTATCTTGCGAATTGTTTCAGCATCCTCACGCCGCAATTCTTTAGGTGGTAGAAGCGCAGTTACCGGAGCCACTGGTAAGGTTACAGGTGCCGGCACCTCATCGGTAGGTAAAAAGCTGAGAACATCGGCGAAAAATTCAGCAATCGCTGAATGGTCATTTTCAGTCGCGTCGTATCTGATTGCACTGATGCCAACACGTTCGGCCCATTGGTCAGTTGCTGCGTCAGTTCGATCCGTAAGCCAGTAATGAGTCCCGGTGTCTATTCTCCGATTAGCTATTCGCTCTAAGTGCCCGCCGACAGCAACGTCATCAGCACTGATGCCTAGGAACAGCACTGTACGCGTGGAAAGGCAGCTTACGATGAACTCGTCATAACCCGGTGTATCAAATAAATGTGTTAATTCCGCCTTCGTTAACACCCATGATGATACATCTTCAGTAATTCCATGCATATTAACGATGAAGGGGTGCGGCGTTTTAAGGGCATGCAACCAGTTGGCCGTTTGTCCCCCATTGAATTCTACAGGCGCAACACCCGGGTTCATTTTGGTGAACGCCCGTGTCGCTAATCTATCCAGATTAAGATTAATTAATCCGCCAAGCCGCAATCTCCAGAGGTCGATATATGCGCGGGGGATAGAGGCTGTCGTTGACGGTGCGAGTGCTGCTCGAATCGCTTCGCGGTAAGTCGTTTGGCCAAGAACGCTGTATAGAATGCCAAATGCGAGCCAATAGTCTGGCGTCCTTTCGGCCCGCTCGATTCTGCCTCTTAGGCGTTGTTGAGCTTGCACATCTTGCCTAAGACTATCAACTTTATGTCGCGCCGCCTCTAAGAGTGCAGCTCGCAGCTTAGGCCATGTAGGTAGACCCGCCGGTACACTCAAGCCTGAGCCTATCCAAGCCACGATTGGGTTTGTTCGCTCAGATGCAAGAGAGCGAAACCTAAGGTATGCAGGCTGCAAGCGATCAAATGACATAAGAATGACCTTGTACTTTTCTGCCCTATGGCAGAGATATAAATGCCTTACTTAAACAGGCTGTATATTACAGCATAAACAGGTTAGCCTTAATGTCCCTATCGGGGAGGGTCAAATCCCTCGCCTTTAGGCGAAGGCTTTAGCAGGTTTTCGCCTGCGTGATAAAGTGCCGCGCCATGACTGAGTACCGGCACGGCGCGCATACGGTCTTCCGCATCCACCTCCACATGGTGTGGGTCACGAAGTACCGCAAGCCAGCCATGACGGGCGAGGTCGGTCTCCGCGTGCGAGAGCTGATCCGCGAAATCTGCGGTCAGCACGAGGTGACGATCATCAAGGGGCATATCTCGAAAGATCATGTGCACCTGTTCGTGAGCGTGCCGCCGCGAGTGACCATCAGTCGGCTCGTGCAGGCGCTCAAGGGGAAGAGTTCTTTCAAGCTGATGCAGGAGTTCCCGCACCTGCGCCAGAAGTTCTGGGGGCGGCACATCTGGGCGCGGGGCTACTTCTGTGTCAGCAGCGGCAACGTCACGGACGAAGTTATCAAGGAGTACATCGAGCACCAGAGCCATGACAAGGACTCGGACTTCCGGGTCGAAGGCGAGGACGCCACGGCGTAGGGGGGCAACGCTCGCCACAGGCAGGACTTTCAGTCCGTTACACGGAAGCCCACGCCTTTAGGCGGGGGAGTGTTCACTTCTTAATTAACGGGATAAGGGCCCGTTAACCGTGGGAATTCACCGAAACCTCAGCAACGTATTACCAACTAATATCTCTGCAAATACTTTTATTCTTAAGACTGTAAATACAGCTAGAGCGCCTTAAATGAACCGTCTGAACTTCTGTTCATACTCACCTCTTGAGTGCTCTGACAGTATAAAGTCACCTACTTCTGTAGTACGAATGTGACTTAAACATTGACACCTCGCTATGGATTTGACAATATCAAATTGGGTTAGGGAATAAATCTCCCTGCTTTCTTAATAAATGCTGCCTGCCTCATAGCCTCGTCACGTTCATAGGCACGCCTGAACAGGATATTCGGGATTCTAAAACCTATGTGTTTCACACTTTATGCACGAGCTGTCATCGTTGCCAGCCGCCGCTTGAATCGCTAGGATGGGAAGTGGCGTGCGCCGCCAGCGCGCCCGCCGCCCCGCGTGCCCTGCCGGCCTCAGACGTTCCGACACAACGCAAGCCCGAACTACAGACCCGCGCCGCTGGCCGCGACCGACGAACCTTAAACCGATCACGCTTATGAGATACCGCACCCGTCTGCTGCTTGTCTTCCTCGTCGCGCTGCTGGCGATTAACGGCGTGTCGCTCGGCGTCATGTACGAGCTGTCGCGGCGCGCGCTCTACAACGAGTTGCGCGACAAGGCGCTGTCCGTCGCGGCGACGACCGCGACGCTCGTGGACGGCGACCTGCACCGGCAGTTGCAAACGCGCGCCGACGAGGACTCCGACGCCTACCGCCGGCTCGAAGCCGCCCTGCGCCGCGCCCGCGACGCCAACCAGCGCGACGACACCTACATCAAGTGGGTCTACACGCTCATGCCCGCGCGCGAAGACCCGTCGGTCGTCGTCTTCGGCGTGGACGCCGAGCAGAGCTTCGCAGACAAGTCGCACGTCGGCGACGTGTACCGGCGCATCAACAGCGCGCCCGTCCGCTACGGCGAGCGCTACGCCGAGCCGGCCTTGAACGAAGACGCCTGGGGCACTTGGCTGAGCGCCTACGCGCCGGTCAAAGACAGCCGCGGCGAGACGGTGGCCGTGGTCGGCGTGGACATGGCGGCGTCGCGCGTCGCCTTCAAGCTGCGCCCGCTGCTCTACGCGCTGCTGCTGTCGCTCGCCACGGGGCTGCTGCTGGGCGCGTTCGTGGCGGTCGTCCACTCGGGGCGTGTCAACCGCCCGCTCGCAGAGTTGCGCGCCGCGGCCGAGCGCATCGGGCGCGGCGAGCTGACCACGCGCCTCGACTCCAAGCGGCGCGACGAGTTCGGCGAGGTGGCGCGCGCGCTCGACGCGATGGCCGAGGGCTTGCAGGAGCGCGAGACCGTCAAGGCGGCGTTCGCGCGCTACGTGTCGGGGCAGGTGTTGGAGACCGTGCTGCGTTCGGGGCAGATGCCCGCGGTCGCGGGCGCGCGCCGCCGCGTGACCGTGCTCTTCTCCGACATACGCGGCTTCACGGGTCTCTCCGAGCGCCTGCGCCCCGAACAGGTCGTCGAGTTGCTCAACGAGTACTTCGAGTCCATGGTGGACGTGGTCTTCCGTTACCACGGCACGCTCGACAAGTTCATCGGCGACGGGCTGATGGTCATCTTCGGCGCGCCGGTGGACGACCCCGAACAGGAGGAGCACGCCGTCCAGGCCGCCATCGAGATGCAGCGCGAGGTGCGCCGGCTGTGCGCGAAGTGGGAGTTGGAAGGGCGCGCGCAGATCAGGATCGGCATCGGCATCAACTCGGGCTACGCGGTGGTCGGCAACATCGGGTCGAGCAAGCGGCTGGAGTTCACGGCCGTGGGCGACACGGTGAACCTGGCCGCGCGGCTTGAGTCGGCGACCAAGGAGCTGAGCACGGAGATACTGATCAGCGAGTCCACTTACGACGCGGTGCGCGGCGCGTGCGCGGCGCGGCGCTGCGGCGAGATACACGTCAAGGGGCGCACCGAGCCGGTCGTCACCTACGCCGTCGAGTTCGCGGCGGACGCGGTGGTCGTCGAAGAACCCGTGCCCGTCCTCGCGTCAGTTAACTAACACCGACCGCGCGGCACGCGCCGCGCCTTAATTCATATCCCAAGTGCCGGCCCGCCGAGGGCCGGCACTTTTTTGGCCCGCGCTTGTGGTTGCGCCGTGCGGCCTCGCGTGCGCGCGCGCCGAAGCTGTGATAAAACAGCCGCATCGTTTGAAGCCCGGCCGTTCTAGCGCGCGGCGGCGAGCCTGCGGGCGACTGCGGGGCCTTGCGCGCGCGCGAACTCGTGCGGCGGCCCCGTTCGACCCGGCACGACCCGCGGGCGCGGGCCGCGGAAAGGATGAGATCGTGAGTATGTTTCGTCGTCTGATTGCGACCAGCCCGACGTGGATCACCGTGCCGCTGCGGCTGGCGCTCGGCCTCGTCTTCATCGCCCACGGCGCGCAGAAGGTGCTCGGCGCGTGGGGCGGGCCCGGCTGGGCCAAGTTCACTTCCGGGCCGACGCCGTTCGGCTTCATGCGCCCGGCGGGGCTGTGGCTCGCGGCCGCGGCGCTCTCCGAGTTCGTCGGCGGCATCCTCGTGCTGACGGGGCTGCTGACGCGCGTCGGCGCATTCTTCATCGGCTGCACGATGCTGACGGCGATGCTGGGCGTGCATTGGAGCGGCGGCTTCTTCGCGCCGCGCGGCGTCGAGTACCCGGTCGTGCTGCTCGGCATCTCGCTCGCGCTCCTCATCGCGGGCGGCGGCCAACTCTCCGCCGATCAGGCGCTCAGCCGCGGCGGGCGCGGCCGAAAATGGTAGAAAGGCAGAAGTCAGGAGTCAGGAGTCAGGAGCCAGAAGGGTAAGAAGGCGGCGCATTTTCTCCTCCGGCTTCCGGTCTTCTTCTTCCGGCTTCTGGCTTCTCGCTTCTGGCTCCTTGGTTCTATGAATCGTTCGCCGCTGCTGGTCATCTTCGTCACGGTCTTCATCGATCTGATCGGGTTCGGGATCGTCATCCCCGTCTTGCCGTACTACGTCGAGGGCACGCGCTTCAACGCGTCGGCGCGGATGGTCGGGCTGCTGTTCGCGTCCTACTCGGTCATGCAGTTGCTCTTCACGCCGATCCTGGGCCGGCTCTCCGACCGTTACGGCCGCCGCCCCGTGCTCTTCTTCAGTCTGCTCGGCACGAGCCTCGGCTTCCTGATCATGGGCTTCGCCACGACGCTGTGGATGCTCTTCGCCGGGCGCATCATTGACGGCATCACGGGCGGCAACATCTCGACGGCGCAGGCCTACATCGCCGACGTGACGACGAAGGAGGAGCGCGCCAAGGGCATGGGCCTCATCGGCGCGGCGTTCGGCCTCGGCTTCACGTTCGGGCCGGCCATCGGCGGCGTCCTGTCGCGCTGGGGCATCAGCGTGCCGTTCACCTTCGCGGGCGTGCTCGCGCTCGCCAACGCCGTGCTGCTCTACTTCACGCTGCCGGAGACGGTGACGCCCGATCACCCGGCGCGCGAGTCGGCGGCCGCGGGCCGCTGGACGCAACTGCTCGCCGCGCTGCGCCAGCCGCGGCTCGCCTTCGTGCTCGTGATCTACTTCCTCTTCATCGTCGCCTTCTCGATCATGACGGCGTCGTTCGCGCTCTTCACCATGTACCGCTTCGGCTACGACGCCGCGCACAACGGCTACATCTTCATGTACGTCGGCCTCATCGGCGCGCTCATCCAGGGCGGCCTGATCGGGCGGCTGGCGAAGCGCTACGGCGAGTTGCCGCTCGTCATCCTCGGCGCGTTCTGCTTCGCGCTGAGCCTCGTCGCCATCCCGCTCACGCATCCGGGCCTGGGTCTCGCCGCGCTGCTCGTCGTCGGCGCGCTGTTCGGGTTGGGGAACTCGCTGGCGACGCCGTCGCTGCAAACACTCGCGTCGAAGAGCGCGGGCGCGGGCGAGCAGGGCGGCGTGCTCGGCGTGGTGCAGTCGGTCGCGAGCCTGGCGCGCGCCACGGGCCCGACCATCTCGGCGTGGCTCATCTACAGCGCCGTCGTCACGCAGGGGCGCGACAGCCAACTCCACCACCTGAGCGACGCCTCGCTCGAACGCACCTTCTGGGCCGCCGCCGCCATCATGTTCGCCGCCTTCCTCCTCGCCGCCTACTTCGCGCGCGCCCACGCCGCCGAGTACCAGCCCGGCGAAACGGCCGAAGCGACGGGAGCTTAAAAGCTGTCCGTTGTCCGTGGTCAGTTGTCCGTTGTTCTTCTTTCGTCAGTCGAACGCTGCACCTTCGGCGTTCAATTGGCGTAACAAGCACAACGGACAACTGACCACGGACAACGGACAGCTTTACCAGATTGACGGCAGCGACGCCTCGTCAATTTCTAAGGTCGCGCCGTCGGGCAGGATGTGGATGAGGCGTGCGCCGCGGGCGCGCAAGGGGGGCGCGAGCAGACCGACGCGGTGGCAGTGGGCGCGCGGCTGGGCGTGCGCGGTGAGGGGCTGCGACTCGGAGCACATGAGCGCGACGCGCGCTTCGGCCGCGAGTTCCATGATGCGGTCGAGACCGCGCGCCAGTTCGGCGGGCGGCGCGACGACCTTGCCGCCGCACTCCGGCAGCCACTCGTAGCCGATCCGCGCCGCGCGCAACGCCGCCGCCAACACCTGCCCGTTGTACTGAGGCCAGCGGGAACGCGCCGCGCTCCGCACGTCGCAGACCAACTCGATGCCGTGTCGTTCGAGCAGACCGAGGAAGTACGCCCACGGGTGGCGGCCGTGGCCGACGGTGTAGACGGTGGGCGCGGCGCTAGTCATCTCTTCCGGCAGTCATGTCTTCCAGCAACTATTTCTTCAAGCCCAACGCGGCGGCGGGGCCGTCCGCGCGGAGCACGGCGCGCAGTTCGTCATACGGGACGAGGACGGCGGGCGCGCCCGCGGCGTAGGGGCCGACCTGATAGTAGTCGTAGCGGACGGCCAAGCCTTTGGGCGTGAGCGCCCAGAGTTGGTAGTTCTCCGGCGTCGCGTCGGCCCCGCCTTGAAAGTCTTCGGGCAGGTAGGGCGTGTTGTCGCCTGAGTCGGCCGCGGAGTCTTTGTTCCAGCGGCGCAGGGCGTCTGTGGCGCGCGCGGCCAACGTGGGCAGGTAGTCCGCGTCCGGCTTGAACAGCTCGGCGAGTTGCACGGGCCGCCCCGCGCGCAGGTCGAAGTTGACGACCTCGAAGCTGTGGCCGGGGTGCGCCGCGCCGTGCTCGTACTCTTCGATCTGGAACTCGACGCTGACGAAGTCGGCCGTGGCGAGGCGCGTATCGTAGGTGACGTTGAGCGTGTCCTCGCCCGCGTCGGGCGCGTAGTCGGTCTCGGACGGGTCAGCGCCCGCGCCCTGTTTGAACTGCCCGACCGCCGTCTCCACCAGTTCGCGGACGTGGCGGTTGAACGCCTCCGCGCCCGCGCCGCCTTCCATCTGCGGGTAGGCGGCCTCGACCGTGTACTTGCGCTCCTTGTCGTGCTCGCTGATGGCTTGGCGCACGAGCCGGTACGGCGCGTCCGTTGCGACGTACTGCTCGACGAGGTAGAAGCCCTGCGCTTCCTTCGCGCCCGCCTTCGTCCAGTCGCCTTCGAGTGTGGCGGCCGGCTCGTAAGGGCGCTCAAGCCAGCGCCCCTTGAACGTGCCGGTCTGCTTGTCGCCCGCGTACTCGCGCAAGGTGAACTTGCCCCCGGCGTCCACCGTCCCGCGTAAGGCGATCTCGCCGCCCTTGCCTTCGTAGAAGTACGAGCCGGCGAGCGCGTCGCCGGGGCCGCGCGTGAGCTTCATCTCGACGCGGTACTCGTAAGCAATCGTGCCTTTGAAGACGCGCGCCGCGGGCGCGGGCGCGTCCGGCTGCGCGGCGAGACCCGCGTCGCCGCGCGCGGGCTGGGCGTTCGTGTTCGCGGCGGGCGCGCTCGCGCCCTGCCGGTTCGAGAGATTGCCGCACGCCGAGCAGACGGCGAGCGACAGGACGAGTAAGAGTGCGAGGTGTAGACGGTTCATCGTTCGTGGTGACTTTGTGTTGCTGTCGGTTTTAGCTCGGCTCAGGAAACTCACCACGAAGACACGAAGACTCAAAGAAGACATGGCCTGTCATCTTCGTGTCTTCGTGGTTATTCATTCTCAGTGTTGCGGCGTTGCAGCGCGGCGCGCAGGTCGTCGCTCGTCAGGTGGACGAGCCGGCCGCCGGTGAACAACTCGTCGTTGGTCACTTCGAGGGCGGCGAACTCCGGCGGCGCGAGCGCCGCCATTTCTTCGTCCGACGCGAACTCGATCTCCGCGAGAATCAGGCCCCAGAGCGCGCCGAGGAACACGTCTATCGAATAGGCGCGGCCGTCGTGCTCGTAAGGGTAGCGGTTCTTGCGTAGCTCGTTGCCCTCGAAGACGGCGAGTTGTTCGTACTCGGCTTGCGAGAGGTAGAGGTTCGTGATGAGCGTGCGCGCGAAATCATTCGGGTCGGGCGCGAACTTCTGCGTCAGCTTCCAAGTCCACTCGCGCTTGTACGGCTCGCGGATTTTGCGCAGGCGCAGGCGCGTGCCCGTGATGTAGTTGTCGAAGATTTGCGTGTGCGGCGACTTGCGCTCAAGACCGGGCGGCAGCGCGCGCAAGAGGAAGCGCCGCTCGCGCTCGACGCGCGCGTACTTCGCCCGCTTCCCTGTCACGTCCGCCGCCGAGCCGAGGTACGCGAGCGCCATCACGCCCCCACCAGTTCCGCTTCCGGCTCGCGCAGGAACTCCGCCGGCTCGACGATGCGCCCGGCAAGCGCCGACGCCGCGACGACGTAAGGGCTGGCGAGGTAGACCTGGCCGGGGCCGCTGCGGCCGGGGAAGTTGCGGTTCTGCGCGCTGACCGTGACCTCGGCGGGCGAGCGCGACGCGCCGGGGCCGGCGTTGATGCACGCGCCGCAACTCGGATCGATCAGCTCCGCGCCCGCGCGCTCGAAGATTTCGATGTAGCCGCGCGCGCGCGCGTACTCCTTGATCTTCTGCGAGCCGAATTGCAGGTAGAGGCGCACGCCCGGCGCGACGCGCTGCCCACGCTCGACCGCGCGCCGGAGCACCGCCGCGTACATGTCCATGTCGGCCATCTTGCCGCCGGTGCAGGAGCCGCCGTAGGCCGCGTCGATCTTGATCTCTTCCGCGAGGTCGCTGATGCTGACGCCGTTGCGCGGGTCGCCCGGCAGCGCGACCATCGGGCGCACCTCGCTCAAGTCGATCTCGAAGCGGGCGGCGTACTCGGCGTCCGGGTCGCTTCGCAGG
The DNA here is from genome assembly GCA_036389335.1 of Pyrinomonadaceae bacterium. Taxonomy (GTDB): domain Bacteria; phylum Acidobacteriota; class Blastocatellia; order Pyrinomonadales; family Pyrinomonadaceae; genus JAIVGV01. The sequence goes on from DASVQC010000050.1 coordinate 135,599, forward strand.
AAGCCGCGGCGCACCTCTTCGGCGTTCAAGCCGCGCGTGCTCGTCAAGTATTCGAGCGTCACCTCGTCCGGCTCGATGATGCCGGTGAAGCCGCCCGCCTCGACCGCCATGTTCGTTAAGGTCGCGCGCTCGTCAATCGGCCAGTCGGCGAGGCCTTCGCCCGCGAACTCAAGCACCTGCCCGATGCCCTTGCCCTCTTTCATGTAGTCGGTGGCGAGAATCTTCAGCATCACGTCCTTGGCGGACACGTCGGCGCGCTTGCGGCCCCTGAGCACGAAGCGGACGACTTCGGGCACGCGCACGCGCACGTCCTTCGTGTACCAGGCGTTGGCCATGTCGGTCGAACCCACCCCGAAGGCGAAGCAGCCGAGCACGCCCGCCATGCAGGTGTGCGAGTCCGTGCCGATGACTAACTGACCCGGCAGGGCGATGTCTTCGACGACGGCGTTGTGGCAGATGGCTTCCGAGCCGCGCTCCTCCGTCCCGCCGTAAAGCCTGATGCCCTGCTCCGTGGTGAAGGCTTCCTGCGTCGTGGCGAGACCGTTGGCGCGGTCGAGGAGACCCATCCGCCGCTTCTCTTCGGGCATCACGCGACCGAGGAAGGTCAGGTGGTCGCGGAAGGCGTAGACCGATTCGGGCTCCGTGACGCGCGCGTCACGCCCGAGCGCGTGCTTGAACAAACTCTCCGCCATCGGCGTGACGTACTCGTGCGAGAAGCGCACGTCCGCGACGGCGAACAGGGCGTCGCCCGGCTTGACGGCTTCGACGCCGACGCGACCGGCGCTCACGAAGGCGTGGCGCGCGACGATCTTCTCGACGATGTTCATCGGTCGCGGCTTCGTCGCAAGCGGCGGGGGCGAGACTTCGCCCGCGAGCCGCGCCTTGTTGTAGTTGAAGAGCCCGCCGTACTCGACGATTGCTTTTGAAATCTCGTCGAGCCCGCGCGTAAATTCTTCGAGCGGGATCTCCTCGCCGCGCTTGATGCGCTCGATGAGCCCGAAGTCGGTCGAGGTTAAGAGCCCGATGTTTTGCGAGTTCTGCCCGTAAATTTTCTCAATCGTTTTGGCGATGACCAGCTCGACACCCGCCGCCTTCTCGGCGAACGGCGCGGTCTCCCTAGAAGAGCCGCAGCCCTTCGACAGCCCCGAAACGACGACCGAGAAGCCGCCCCGCTTAACTTCGTCCTTCCTCACCGCCTGCTCGCGCATCCCGACGTAGACGTATTCGCCCAGGGTCTCGTCGTAGTAGAAGCAGACCCAGCCGGGCGTGATCTCGTCGGTCGAGATGTTGTTCATCAACGCGAGGGCGGGCGAGTAGTCGAGCGATTCACCCGCTTCGAGCTGGCGGCGGATGAGCGAAGTGTCTTCGGTCAGGAACAGCGTGCGCCCGCCGAACTTGATCCTCGCGGGGCGCTTTGTAGTCTTCTCCACGGCGTTGTTTCGACTCCTTGACCTGCGATGAGTTCGTTGATTTAAGAGTCGATTATAACGGGCGGCGGGCGAAATGTCGTGTGGCGCGAACGTGCGTGTCTCAGCCGGGACGGGGCTGGCTGCGGGCGCGGCGCGTGTTACCGCCCGTGAGAGGACTAAGGGGCGTCGGGTGATGCCGCCGAATCCGTGTTTGCGCCTCACTTTCGCAGTAGAATGCCTGGTCAGGCGCTGACGAGTTTTGCAGGGTTGGAGGGGAGACTTATTTGGACACCGGGGCTTACCTCGAACGCATCAACTACCACGGCTCGCTCGCCCCGACGGCTGAGACCCTGCGCGAGTTGCAAGTCGCTCACCTGCTGACCGTACCTTTTGAGAATCTCAGCATTCACGCCGGGCAGCCGATTGTCCTTGAAGACGAAGCCCTGTTTACCAAAATTGTTGAAGGCAGGCGCGGCGGCTTCTGCTACGAAGCCAACGGTCTGTTCGCCGCGCTGTTGCGTGCTCTCGGCTTCGACGTCCGTATGCTGTCAGCCCGGGTGGCGAACGCGGAAGGCGAGTTTGGACCGGACTTCGACCACATGACGCTGATGGTTACGTTAGAGCAGCGTTGGCTCGTGGATGTCGGATTCGGTGATTCATTCCGCGAGCCGTTGCTGCTCGACGAGCGGGGCGAGCAGGTGCAGGGCAGCCGCGCCTACCGCATTCTTCCCGACGGCGCCCACTTGATTCTGACGCGGCGTGATGACGGAGATGAATGGAAGGCTCAGTATCGCTTCACCTTGCAGAGCTACACGTATGCCGACTACGCAGAGATGTGCCGCTACCACCAGACTTCCCCGCAGTCGCATTTCACCAGAGCACGCATCTGCTCGCGGGCGACTGAAGCAGGACGCATCACACTCAGCGGGATGCGTCTGATCACAACGTCTGAGAACGGCGGGCGGCAAGAGCGAACCTTGACGAGCCAGGAAGAGTACGCGGCGGCACTGCGTGAGCATTTCGGCATCGTCATGATAAGCTAACGCCATGAAGCTCTTTCGGCTCGCGCCGCGCCTGACAGCTCATTCAACCCGACTGCTCGGTAGCGATTCTCTCATCGTCGAACTCTTCGATTTGACAGAATGCCGCTCGCTCGCGGCGGGTTAATCCGGGCGTGAGGCGGCTCCGTTGCGGATTTAACTTTTCACTCTCATAAAAGTGAGGGAACGTGCCATGCGAATGAGCCGCCGGAATTCCTTAACCGACGACGCCCCGACCACAGCGAATCCTTTCCTGCAAGGCAACTTCGCCCCCGTCCGCGAAGAGGTGACGGCGGACGATTTGACGGTCGTCGGCAACTTGCCGCCGGAGATGGACGGCATGTTCGTGCGCAACGGTCCCAACCCGCAGTTCCCGCCGATCAAGAATTACCACGTGTTCGAGGGCGACGGCATGCTCCACGGGGTGCGCATCCGGGACGGCAGGGCGAGCTATCGCAACCGCTACATTCGGACGCCGTACTGGAAAGGCGAAAACGCGGCGGGCCGTGCGCTATACGGAAGTTTCCTCGACCCGCCCAGCGTCACCATCGTGGTGCAACTGATACGGAACTGGCTCAAGCGCCTCCCCATGATCAAGAACACGGCGAACACCGCCCTCGTCTGCCATAACGGTCGGTTGCTCGCCCTCTGGGAAGGGGGCGAGCCGCACGAGATTCGAGTCCCGGACCTGGGGACGGTCTGCACTTACGACTACGGCGGAAAGCTGAAGCACCAGTTCACAGCCCACCCGAAGGTTGACCCGGCGACGGGGGAGATGCTGTTTTTTGGTTACAGTATATTCAAGCCGTCTGTCCGATACGGTGTGGTCAGTCCGCAGGGGGAGATCAGTGGCATCACCACCATCAGTATTCCCCGACCCGTCATCATGCACGACTTCGCCGTCACGCCGCGGCACACCATCTTTCTGGACGTGCCGTTAACGGTCAGCTTCAAGCGCCTGCGACGGGGGCAGCCTTTGCTGAAGTTCGAGCCGGAGCGAGGCGCTCGCTTCGGAGTCCTGCCACGCTACGGCAGTGGCGAAGACATCAAGTGGTTCGAGGTCTCCCCCTGCTACGTGTTCCACACGCTGAACGCTTACGATGACGGCGACGAGGTGGTGTTGCTGGCGTGCCGTACAGAAGGTTTTCCGGACTCGTTCTTCATGCCGCCGACCGCGCGTGCGGGCGACGAGCCGCCCATCGGCAAAGAGTTCGCGCCCGTGATGTACCGCTGGCGTCTGAACCTGAAGACCGGGACCGTGCGTGAAGAAGCGCTCGACGACGTGCCCACAGACTTTCCCCGCGTCGACGAGAGGCTCCTGGGAAGCCGGACGCGATACGGCTACGCCTTTAACGTAAATGAGTATAACGAACTCCTGAAGTACGACTTCGAGCGTGGCAGGAGCGAGCGACACTACCACGGCAAAGTGCGCATCGGCGGGGAAGCCGTCTTCGTGCCGCGCCCGAACGCCACGGCGGAGGACGACGGTTGGCTCGTGACCTACGTGCACGACGAGGGAGACGGCACGAGCGAGTTGATCGTGATCGAGGCACAGGACTTCTGCGCGCCGCCGTTGGCGCGCGTGCGGATTCCGGCGCGCGTGCCCTACGGCTTTCACGGGGCGTGGATTCCCGGCGAGATGCTGGCAGAAGGGTGAATCGTTGAAGGGTGGGAACGGGCGTTAGGCGTGGGTCGATGAGAATTCGCCGCGCAATAAGTGGGGCTTCTCGTGAACATAAAAATAGACGACCTGAAAGGTTCCGAGATACACGAACTGTTGCGGGAACATCTCCGCAGCATGGCGCGGCTCTCGCCGCCGGAGAGCGTGCACGCCCTGGACATCGAGGCGTTACGCAGACCGGAAATCACCTTTTGGACGGTGTGGGAGGGCGGTGAGCTGCTCGGCTGCGGGGCGCTCAAAGAACTCGACGCCCGACACGGCGAGATCAAATCCATGCGGACATCTTCGCCACACCTGAGGAAGGGCGTCGCGAAAAATCTTCTCCGTCACATACTCGAAGAAGCCAAGCGCCGCGGCTACAGCCGTGTGAGTTTGGAGACGGGCTCGATGGAAGCCTTCGAGCCCGCCCGCAGACTCTACGCCGACTCCGGCTTCACCTATTGCGAGCCGTTCGCGGATTACGCCGAAGACCCGAATAGCGTATTCATGACGATGGAGCTTTGAGTCTCCCTTTCCGCCTAACAACTCGTCCGACCGGACGCCCCGACAGCTCCCCTCTCATCATTGAATCGTCCCTTCTGCTAGAATGCGGCTCGTCGGCGCGGGTTGATTCGGGCGCGGCGGCGCGCGAGCGTCCGCTGGTCGTCGCGAAACCGGATCGCCGGGCGGCGACAACCGTCGGGTCGGGGCTGTAGAATTCCGCGCGAGAGGGAGGGTGGGGGATGTCCGCTCAAAAATCAGAGGGCAGTGCGCGCGCGCAGAAGACTGCGGAGGGGGCTCTGCGTTGCCGCCGCAAGTTCCTGCGCTTCTTTCCGGGCGGCTTCCGCGACGAGACCTACCTCGAATGGGAGCGCGACTACAAGTGGGAGACGCACGAGCGCTGGGAGGAGCAACTGAGCCGCGACGAGTTCCGCCGCCTGCTCAAGAGCGGCGAGTTCTCGGAGATCAGTAGCCGCGCCGTGCGCGTCGAGCAGAAATCGCGCCACAGCATGCTCTTCTCCTTCGAGAAGATGGCGCTGCGCGACGCGGTCAAGTCTGAGGATGGCGCGCGCGCGTTCGGCGAAGGGCTCTACGAGTTCCTGCACGGCGCGGGCGACGCGCGGAAGAAGTTCGAGCGCTGGGTCGGCGTCGTCGAATCCTTACCGCGCCGCCAGACGCGCGTGCTGACGTGGCCCCTCGTTACCGTCTTCGGCTTCATCGCGCTTCCCCTTGAGCACATCTTCCTGAAGCCCAACGTGACGCGCATAGCCGCGCGCGAGTACGGCTTCGACTTCCGCTACGTCTCGCGCCCGAACTGGGACACTTACGAGAGCCTGAGAGAGTTCGCCGCGACGGTGCGGCGCGACAACCGCGACTTGAAGCCGCGCGACATGATCGACCTGCAATCCTTCATCTGGGTGCAGGGCTCGGACGAATACTAGGGGCGGAAGGTTTTTCAACAAGTTCTACGTTATCTCTCTGACTGAATAGAACGCATGACGAATCCGCAGCCGCAGGGCGCGCCGCGAGTCGCGCCCGTCTCGGAGATCAGGTCGCACTTCCCCGCGCTCGAACGCGTGCAGGAAGGTCACCCGGTCGCCTACTTCGACGGGCCCGGCGGCACGCAAGTCCCGCGCGCCGTCGGCGACGCGCTCGCCGACTACCTCTACCACCACAACGCGAACACCCACTGGGAGTACCCGACGAGCGCCGAGACCGACGCCGCGCTCGACGCCGCCCGACGCACCTTCGCAGAGTTCTTCAACTCCTCCCACGACGAGATCGCCTTCGGCGCGAACATGACGGCGCTCACGCTCCACCTCTCGCGCGCCCTCGGTCGCCTGTTCTCGCCCGGCGACGAGATCGTCGTCACCGAACTTGATCACCACGCGAACGTCGACCCCTGGCGCGAGCTGGCGCGCGACCTCGACCTCACGGTGCGCACCGTGCCGCTCATCACGGAGACGGGGCAGCTCGACTGGGAGGTGTACGCGCGCCTGCTGAACGACAGGACGCGGCTCGTCGCCGTCGGCGCGGCGTCGAACGCGCTCGGCACGATCAACGACGTGAAGGGAGCCGCGCGGCTCGCCCGCGAGTGCGGCGCGCTCGTCTTCGTAGACGCCGTCCACTACGTCCCGCACGCGCTGGCAGACGTGCGCGAGTGGGCTTGCGACTTCCTCGCCTGCTCCGCCTACAAGTTCAACGGTCCGCACGTCGGCGTGCTCTACGGCAAGTTCGAGCTGCTTCAATCCCTGGAGTTCCACCGCCTCAAGCCCGCGCCCGACTACGCGCCGGAGAACGCCGAGAGCGGCACGCTCAACCACGAAGGCGTCGTCGGCGCGGCGGCGGCGGTAGACTTCCTCGCCTCGCTCTCCGACGCCGCGGGCACGCGCCGCGAACGACTCGCGCACGCCTTCGACGAACTGCACGCGCGCTCGTCGCGCCTCTTCAAGATTTTGTGGGACGGACTCTCCGACATCGAGGGCGTGCGACTCTACGGCGCGCCGCCCGGCGCGGCGCGCACGCCGACGCTCGCCTTCACGGTCGAGGGCGTCGCTTCGAGCGAGGTCGCTCGCAGGCTCGCGCGCCGCGGCGTCTTCGTCTCGCACGGCGACTTTTACGCGCAGACGGTCGTCGAGCGTTACGGTCTCGCGCCGGAAGGGTTCGTGCGCGCGGGCTGCGCCGTCTACACGACCGGCGAGGAGGTCGCGCGCCTCGTCGAGGGCGTGCGCGCGGTCCGCGTGGGCTGAGCCCGCGCGACGAACGCATCCGTGAAGACTCGTTATCGAGTCGGGTCGGTGTTGAGTCGGACGGCTGACGCTTCTGATGAGCATCGAGGAGAACAAGGCGGTCGTCGCGCGCTTCTACGAGGAGCTGTGGAACGGGCGGCGGCTCGAAGTGGCGGACGAGATTTTCGCGCCCGGCTGCGTGACGCACCAGTTGCGCTCCGGCGCGCCCGTCGCCTCCGTCCCGCGCTCTCCCGCCGAGGTGAAGGAGCACGTCTGGTCGTGGCTCGCGGCGTTCCCCGATCTGCGCTTCGAGGTCGAGCAGGTCGTCGCCGAGGGCGACCTCGTGATGACGCGCAGCGTGATGCGCGGCACGCACGCGGGCGCTTGGATGAACGTCGAGCCGACGAATCGCGAGGCGTCGATCCGCATGACGGTCGTCCAGCGCATCGCCGGGGGCAAGATAGTCGAGGACTGGGTGCTCGTCGAATCGCTCGGCTTCTACCAGCAGCTCGGGCTCGTGCCCGACTCGCGCGAGATTTTCGCGCGCGGCGCGCGTTAGACGAGCCGCCGGGCGCGCGGAAAAAGGCTTGCCTTCCCGCGCGCGCGGCGTAGAATACTGGCGCTACGAGCCCTGGGGTGCGCCCGGCGCGACCTCAAACCTTTTCACACCGATCCGTCGTCGCGCGCGGCGACTTCCCCGAAGACTCTCACGGCTCAGCATCGCGCCGCAGCTTGGTCGAAGTTTTATCACGCCCGAAGTTCTCCGCCGCACACGGCGATCCCCGCGCGCCGCGACGCGCCGCCGGAAAGCTCACACGAGGCACAACACATGTCCAGACGCTTCCCCCCAGTCGCGTTCGCCCTCCTCGCCCTGCTCGCCGTCTCGCTCCTGCCCGGCTCCGATCTGTTCAAGTCGGAGGCGCGACGCCTCCCGCCCGCGCAGGGCACGTCGCAGCCCTCAAGGTCAGCCGCCGCGCCGTCGGCGTCGGCGGCGACGGCGCGCCGCGCCGCGCAGCCCGCGCGCCGCGAGCCGCTCGTCGTCCGCATCGGCGTCGTCAACTACAACGGCACGGAGCAGACGCACCTCGAATACCAGCAGGTGCTCACGCGCATGGCGCAGGCTGAGGGCGCGAGCGGCGTCAGCTTCCGCCTCGTCGACGGCGCTTACGACGACGTGCTCGAATGGTACAAGAGCGGGCTCGTCAACGTCGCCATCCTGAGCCCCGGCGTCATCGCCGAGCTGGCGGGCTCCGACGAATGGCGCGGCGAGCTGGAGAGCCTCTACGTCGCGAGCGAGGGGCTCAAGCCCGCCCCCGCCTACGACCCGTTCGCCACCGCCGAGCGGCACAAGCCGGGCGTCCACTACCTCTACCGCTCGGTCTGCCTCGTGCCGCGCGACTCGCCCGTCAAAAGCGTCGAAGACATCAAGCGCCTCGCCGCCGAGTTCAAGATCAAGTTCCTCTTCGTCCACCCGCTCTCCGTCTCCGGGCGCATCCTGCCGGAGTACGCGCTGCGCGCCTTCCACCGCGTCGATCTGAAGCGGACTGACGTGGAGTGGACCTACGATCACAACCAGTCGCTGCGCGAGCTGCTGGAGCCCGACCCGGACGGGGCGGCGCGCGTCGCCTTCGTCAAGGACGACGCCGAGGTCTCCATCAGGGAGGGGGCGACGCCCGCCGAGGTGGCGAAGTACAGCCCCGACAAGTTCCGCAAGATCGACATCCCGGAGCTGGACGCCGACATCGGGCTCATCCCGCAGGACGTGGTGCTCATCCACCCGACCTTCTCCGAGCACAAGGAACTGATCAAGCGCCTCTTCCTCGGCTACTCGAAGCTGCCCGCGAGTACGGACGCGCCCTGGCGCGTCTACGAGGAGCGCCCCGAGTGGCGCTCACAGTACGCGCGCGTCGTCGACTGGGTCGGGCAGCTCAACCTCACCGCCAACGAGCACTCGGATCAGTTCCTCCGGCTCGAACAGATCGTCGGCAAGCTCCGCAACCTCAAGCGCAACCGCCCCGACACGCGGCTCGCCCTCGTCCTCTCCGGCGGCGGCGCCAAGTGCGCCTACCAGCTCGGCGCGATCCGCGCCATCGAGGACGCGCTCGACGAGCACACGGACGACGAGGGCAACCGCGAGGTGGACATCGATCTCGTCGTAGGGACTTCCGGCGGCGCGATCAACGCGCTCTGCGTCGCGCTGGGGGTGACGCGCGACCCGCGCGGGATGAGCGATCTCGAAAGGACTTGGCAGGGCTTCTCGCAGGCGACCTTCTTCGAGCCGTGGCGACCCTTCACGGCGACGGTCGGGCTCTTCCTCGGTCTGCTCCAGTCGATCCTCGTCATCCTCGGCGTGCGCCTCTTCGCGCCGGAGAAGATCAACTGGCACCGCCACGTCGGGGTCATCTCCTCCGCCATGATCGCCCTTGCCACGCTGCTCGCGCTCACGCGCTACCGCGCCGGGGCGATCATCCCGCTCCTCCTGCTCCTGCTGATCGTCTGCACGCGCCTCTTCTCCAACCCGACGCGCGAGTGGTGGAAGCACGCCGGCTGGGCGCTGCTCGCGCTGGCGCTCGTGGAGACACCCGCCGCCTTCTTCGAGTGGACGCCGTGGCGGCACACCGAGTACGCCGCCGCCGCCGTGCTCGCCGCCGTCCAGCTCGTCGTGATCGTCGTCGCCGTCCGCGTCTACGACGCGCACAGCCGACACTGGTGGCGCTACTCGCTCGCCATCTTCGCCGCCGCCGCCGTCGTCGAGTTCTTCCTGCTGCGCCGGACGGAGTTCTGGCAGCGGCTCTCCAAGCTCGGCAAGGATCACGTCGTGCATCACCTCTGGATGCTGCTGACGATGGGGTCGGGCTGGGCTGTCGGGAGCCTCCTGGCGGTGGGCGGCGGGCTGCTCCTCGTCGGCTACAAGCAGTTCGGCGGCTGGCGACCGATGGGCTACAACATCATCCCCAGCGCCCGGAAGCTCTTCATCTTCCGGCGCATCCTGCTGACGCGGCTCGCCCTCGCGCTCGCCGCCATCGTCGCGCTCCAACTCTCGCTCACGCTCTTCCACAACGGCTCGCTGTCGAACTCGGCGGGCGTCCAGAGCGCGATGGCGCAGAGCGTCCCCGCCCTCGTCCGGCGGCTACACAAAGACCTGAGCGTGAGCGGCGCGACGGACGAGGAACGCCTGAGCGATCTCTCCCGCCAGATCGTGGAGGGCGACCGCGGGGGCGACTGGCTGACGCGCGATCTCGTCATCACGAGCATGAGGCTGCCCGCGGGCGAGGGCGCGCCGCCCGGCGCGTCGCCCGGCGCGTCGTTCGGCTCGGCGGCTGCGGCTTCCGGCGCGCCGGGGGCTTGCGCCCGCGCCGACAAGGGCGACGCGGCGAGCGACTGGTACTTTTACTTCGACCATGAGGACGCGCACCAGCGCGCGGACGAGGCGAAGGAGGCTGCCGCGGACGCGCACGCCGCCGACCGCGTGAGCGCCGAGTCGTCCGACGAGTCGATCCGCAGGGACGCGCGCTTCCGCAGCCTGCGCTGCGGCGAGTACCGCGACAAGTTGATGGACGTGGTCATCGGGTCGAGTTCCATCTTCCCCGTCTTCCAGCCGCGCCCGCTCCTCGCGCGCTCCGGGGAGGGCGCGCCCCCGGCGGCGCTCGCCGAGCTGATCGACGGCGGCTTCGCGCACAACAGTCCCATCGAGGCGGCGGTGCTGTGGGGCGCGACGCACATCATCCTCGTCGAGGCGTCGCCCGAGGAGCGGCAGGGCGCGCGCAGCGACTACCTGCTCGCCAACTCGATCTCCGCCTTCAACTACCTCTTCAACCAGGCGCAGCTCGTCGACGCGCACTCGCGCGGCAAGGTGGAGATTTTCTCCCTGCGCCCGCAGATCGTCCACCGCCGCGCCGACGCGGGGCAGACGGACGCGAGCCGGAAGGCGGACGCCGCCGAGAACCCCTGCGCCTCTTCCTACGCCCTCTCCGAGGACGGCTCCGCGCCCGTCGGCGCGAACATGTGCACGTTCGACTTCGTGCAGGATTTCGTCAAAGGCGCGATCTACCTCGGCGGCAGCGACGCCAGCAAGCAGTGCTTCCGCCGCGAGCGCGCGCAGCCGCTCTTCTGACGCGCGCGGCGCGGCTCGACGGGGTGGACAACCGGTCGCGCCGCGGTTCATCATAGACGCGCCGCGCGACCGCGACGCACGACCGGCAAGACCTCTTTCAGGAGACACGACATGAAGACCGTCCGTAGCCCCCGTACGCTCCCGCTCCTCGCGCTCCTCACGCTCCTCCTCGTCCTCTGCGCGCACGGCTCGCGCGCGGGCGTCGCCTCCGCGGCGGCTGGCGGCGGGCAACAACAGTCCGAGGAGAAGTACCGCGTCTTCTGCGTCAACGGGAAGGTGGACTTCGGCAACCGCTCGCTGAAGGACATGCAGTGGGACTACGGCAAGAACGTCTGCCAGCTCGGCGAGTTCAACACCTACCGCGCGGCGAAGGACGACGTGCGCAAGCGCGGCGGCGTCGGCGCGGACTGTCGCTGCCAGTGAGCGGCGGTCGTTAAGGTAAGACGAAACGCGGAGACCGCGCGTCGCGAACGTTCGC
>DASVQC010000051.1:0-4092 GCA_036389335.1 Pyrinomonadaceae bacterium
CGCCCATGATCAACATCATGTCCGTGTTCTTGATGTCGATCCAGCCGTTCGTCATCGCGCCGCGTCCGAATGTGGGTCCCAAACTTGAGACCGTGGGGCCGTGTCAAACACGCGCCTGCGTCTCGAAGTAGCAGACCCCCAATCCGCGCATCATTTTGACGGCGAGATAATTGAGCTCGTTCGTGTCGGTGCAGCCGCCGATCCAGCCGATGCCCTCGCAGCGGTTGACGGTCATGCCCTTCTCGTCCTTCTCGACGAAGGTGGCGTCGCGCGTGTCCTTCACCTTGCGCGCGATCTCGCTGATGGCGGCGTCCCACGATATCTCTTCCCAGTGATCCGAGCCGGGGCGTCGCACCTCCGGCTTGAGGAGGCGGCGCTCGTTGAGGATGTCCTGTTCGAGCGAGGCCCCCTTCGGGCAGAGCGTGCCGCGGTTGATCGGCGCGTCGGGGTCGCCCTCGACGTGGACGACCTGCTGGGTGACGTTTTTCGACTTGTCGCCGATCGTGTGGATGATGACGCCGCAGCTGACCGAGCAGTAGGGGCAGATGCTGCGCGTCTCGCTCGTGCGCGCGATCTTCAGCGCCTGCGTCTGCGCTCGCACCGAGGCGAGGCTGAAGCCGAAGGCGGTCGCGGCGGTGCCGCCGACGACCGTCGTCTTGATGAAGGTTCTCCGATCCATACCGTTGATCTCCTTTGAAGGAACGAGGGGCGCAAAGATGGCAGAGGGACGTGAGCGGCGCGAGAGGAGGAAACGCGCGTGCGTCGAGACTCAGGGCAGCACGAAGCGCCGCCGGTCGGCGGGCGCGCTGCGGAGGCGACGTTGAGCGATGCGATCCGGCTCACTATCTCTCCTTATTGAAACCCGTGTGAGCCTTACGTTTTGCTGATTTGACCGCAGATTATTCCTCGCCCAAATAAATGTCAACGGTTAATTTTAGGACGATGCCTAACGGGCCGGGCCCCCGGCGCGCGCGTCCGCACACGCCCGCGCGGGAGGGCTCGCCCACCCGGAGCGCGCGCTAAAACTGCCGGGGCGGGGGCGAGCCCTGTCCCGGCAGCATCAACCGTCGCGGCGGCATTTAGCCGGCGGGCGCGTTCACCTGCCGCCGCCCGCCTGAGCCGGCGCGAGATCGTGGTAGGAGAAACTTTTTTCGACGCCCGCGAACGCCTTGCCGTCGACCTCGGCGTATGGGTAGACGAAGTAGTTCAGAGGCTCGCCCTGCTGCCGGGGGCTGAGGACGAGGTCGCGCCCGCGCGTGAACTCGACTCGGTTCTCGTCGTGCGCGCCGAAGAAGTACTCGCGCTTCGCCGGGTTCTTCGCCGCCTCCGAAGCGTCTACGGGAACCCAGCCGACGCCGCGCAGGTAGAACTCCGCCCAGCAGTGGTAGCCGCTGACCGCTCCCTGACCGCGGTCGGCGGGGAGCGGGAAGCCGACGGCGAAGCGCGCGGGGATGCCCACGGCCCGGCAGTAGCCGATGAAGATGGCGTGGAAGTCTGTGCAGTTGCCGCGGCGCGCGTCGCAGGCGTAGTAGATGTCGCCGCGCCCCCAGCCCTGCCCCGTCTTGTCGTACTTCACGGTCGAGACGACGTGGTTGTAGATGGCGCGCGCGCGCTCCAGGTCGGTCTTCGCGCCCGCCGCCTCGACCACCTCGCGCGCCCAGCCGCGAATCTTGTCGTCGAGCGGGACGAGGCGGTCGGGCCTGAGCCACTGCGCCGCGTCCGCGCCGAGCGCCGAGTCCGAGGCGCGGTAGTCCGCGCGTTGCAGGCTCGCCTGCACGTGCTCGGTGCGCGCGGCGGTGAAGCGGAGCGTGACGGTCAAGCTCTGCTGCCGCGGGTTGGTGAGACTGACGTGTAAGACCTTGTTGCCGTACTGCGACGTGCGCACCTCGTAGGGCGACGGCGACACGATCTCCATGCCCGTGATCTTCTGGAACGCGTCGTCGTGAGGCACCGGCAGCCACAGCTCCACGCGCCCGGCCCCCGCCGGAATATCCTTGACCGTCGCCTTGTACTCGAACTCAAACCTGCGCTCGCGCAGCGCGGGCGCGGCGGCGCTCGCGAGCGAGATCGAGAACAACGCGAGCGCCTGCAGCACGCTGACGCCGCGGCGCAGACCCGCGCCGCGGCGCAGGCTCGAACGCACAGCTTCTCTCATCCTCTTCCCCTCCCCGTCTTCGCGAACGCCCGCCCGCGCGCGAGTAAAGCGTCGTCGCGGAAGCGCGAAGCGAGCGCGTAAGCAGAATGTTCGCCTGTCGTTTGATTGCCCGGAGCGCGCCTGCTCGCCCCGGCATAGGGAGGTTCGGGCGGCGTGACTCAGCGGGTCGGATCGTCGTGACGCAAGACTTGCGCTCTCGTGCGAGAGCCGATTCATCTTTTCATGTTCGCCTCCTTGCTTCCGATCATTTCACTCACAGCCCGACGAGGTTCAGCTCGATCTTCGCGTAGCCGTGCTCGCGCGCCCACACGTCGAGCGGGGCGGCGGCGACTTCGTCCACGAGCGGGACGGCGTGGCCGCTCCGCGTCATGTCGACCGCCTTGATGTAGTGCTTGCAGGTGTCGCAGGCATCGACGCGGACGTGATCGTACTCCGGCGTGTGGAAGTAGCCGAGCTTGGCGGGCCGCTCCTCGCCGCAGTTGGCGCAGACGATGCGCCTGTACGGCCACGCGCCGAGGCACGTCGAGCAGACGAGATCGCGCCCGCCGCCGTCCGCCGAAGGCTCCCTCGTCTGGAGGACACTGACCTGCGGCCTGCCCCCGCAGAACGGGCAGCGGTTCTCGCTCATCTCCAACTCGCGATCTACCACCTCCCCGCCCGACTCCGCCAGCCACCGCGCGTAGGGCTGCAGGAGGGCTTTGCCGAAGAACTGGAAGTCGGACGGCGCGCGCCACTGTTCGAGGAGCATCGAGTCGATCTCGTCGTCCGACGCGCGCAGAAGCGCCTGCGCCTCCGCGACCAGCTCGGCGGCCCCGCGCGCCTCGACCGCGCGCAGAAGTTGCGGCAGCGACTCGCGCACGACCGGCAAGTCGTCTTCCAGCACGCCCGAGGGGAGCCAGCCCTTGCGGCTGCGCAGGAAATCGTAAACGCCCTGCTGCGCGCGCAGCAGCCCGGCGTAGAAGCCGAGCAGCTCTTGCGTCGCCTCGCTCCCCGCGGCGAGCCGCTCCGCCCTGCCGACGAGCGCGCCCCAAGGGTCTTTAAGTTTTGCGGCGGCTTCCCAACTCATCAGAAGTTAGACGGACGGAAAACTTCAGACGGCGAGCGCGCGGGGCGCGCCGAGGCGCGCGGCCAGAAGCGGCAGCTCGTCGCGCGTGTAAACGGGCAGCGTCGCGATGAGGTCTCTCTCGGCGACGCCCCCGGCCCACGACGCGAAGCGGGCGCGCGCGCGCTCTGCGTGCCCGGCTTCGACGGACTCGTCGGACAGGTAGAGCGCGGAACTTTTTTTCAGGGCGCGGCGCGCGGAGGGCTTGATCTGCCCGCCCTCCGCGCGCGCGACCATCAGGGCGAAGTCAACCTCGACGAATTCCAGAAAGCTGTTGCCCTCGATCACGACTCCGGGCGCGGCGACCCGTTCGAGCGCGAGGCGCATCCCCCGCTCCACCTGATTGTCCGTCCCGATCACCCAGTGGACGTTCGACGCCCCGGCGTCCCAGTAGCGGCCCGTGTCTTTGCCCGGCGCGTAAGTCTCGGCGCGGCCCGAGCGGACGAGCGGCACGTCGCCCAGGAGGTGGCTCACGCAGCAGGCGTGCGGGTCTTTGCCGCAGGAGCGGTAGTGCCCGCGCGTCAACTTGATCGCCTCCCAGCCGGGCAGCGCGCGCAGCAGCTCGCACACGAGCGTCGTCTTGCCGACCTCCGACGAAAAGCCTCCGACCGCGATGAGCGTGCTCGCCATCCCCGAACCCGTCCCTCCCAAATTTCCCCGTCCGCCCATCCTACTACCGCGGGCGAGCGCCCATCAAGCCTTCCCCACGCCCGCCCGCCCGGCGCGCGGGCCGGGGCGGGAGTTATCGAATGCCGAGAGAAAAGTCCGGCCACCTATTATCCGGGCAGCCGGACTTTCTCTGGCCTTCCGCGCCTCAGCTTCCGGCGGCGGGGGG
>DASVQC010000052.1:0-38870 GCA_036389335.1 Pyrinomonadaceae bacterium
GAATCGTCTCCCCGCCCCTGCGCGCCCACGCGCCTGCGCGCCCAAGCGCCCGCGCGCCCAAGCGTCGCAGCTTCCCTCCCATTCGCCACGCACCTGTGCGTCTGCGTCGCGCTCCTCTGCGCGTGGTCTTCGCCCGCTTCACCCGGACGCACCGACACGGGCCCCGCGCCGCGCGCGGCCACCGAGACCGAGATCGACGGGGCGTTGCAGCGCGCCGCCGCGCTCGCGCTCGACGGGCGCGACGGCACCGTCGTCGTGATGGACGCGCAGACGGGCCGCCTGCGCGCCGTCGTCAACGAGCGGCTCGCCGCCTCCGAGGCGTTCCCGCCCGGCTCGGCGGTCAAGCCGTTCACGCTGCTCGCCGCGCTGCGCGAAAAGATCGTCAACGCCGACACGCGGCTGCTCTGCCGCAAGCACTTCAGGCGCGGCGAGACGGAGTTCACCTGCTCGCACCCCGTCTACAAGACGCTCTTCGATCCCCCGCACGCGCTCGCGCACTCCTGCAACTACTTCTTCGCGCATCTCGGCGAGCGCATCGACCCCGCCGACTTCGAGGCGACGCTCGCCTCCTTCGGCTTCGGGGCGACGCGCACGGGCGGCGACGCGACGCGCGCGGGCGGCGACGCGGCCCGCGCGGGCGACGGCGCGACCCGCACGCAACACGTCCGCCAGCCCTTCCGCCCGCGCGCGAGCGACACGGCCTCCCGTTCCTCTCGCGTCCCGCGCGACGCCGCGCGGCCCACGCATCACGGGATGAGTGGCGACGCAGGCGGCGCGCTCGCGCCGCGACTCCCGCCGCGCGGCGCGTGGCGCACGGAGACGGCGCTCGGAGAGGGCGGCGCGCTCCTCGCCACGCCTTTGCAAATGATCTCGGCTTACGCCGCGCTCGTGAACGGCGGGCGACTCTTCGACGCGCGGCGCGGCGCGCCCGAAGAGTTCGGCGCGAGAGAGAGCGCGCGCGTCCCGGTCTCGGCGGAGGAGCGCGCGCTGCTCGTCGAGGGGATGCGCGGCGCGATCAGTTACGGCACGGCGCAGCAGGCGCGGCTCGACGGGCTGCCGCTCAAAGTTTTCGGCAAGACCGGCACGGCGACCGAGATCGGGGGCTTCCGCACCCACGGCTGGTTCGTCGGCTTCGCCTCCGGCGCGCGCCCGCCCGCCGCGCCGCGCGACACCGGCGCGCTCTTCGTCTCTCCCGACGAGGCCCAAGGCGATCAGCCCGCGCCCGCGGACGTCAAGCTCGCCGTCCTCGTCTTCCTCCGCCGCGCGCAGGGCAAGGAGTGCGCGCGCGTCGCGCGCCCCGTCTTCGAAGAGTTCGCGCGCTTGACCGCGGCTGACGATACTTCGCCAGTCGTCGCGCAAGCGCGTGGCTCTGACGGCGCGGGCGACGCGCCGTTTGACGGCCCCGCTTCCGAACCTTCAGCCGACGCGCGCTCCCGAAGTCTCGACGCGGCGCGCGCGGGCGAACGCGGCGACGGGACGACGGTGCGCGTGCGCCTCGCCCGCGACGGCGAGACGCGCGCCATGCCGCTCGACGATTACGTCTTCGGCGTGCTCGCCGCCGAAGGGAGCACCGAGGACGAGTTCGCCGCGATCAAGTCGCTCGCCGTGGCGAGCCGCACCTACGCGCTCCAAAAACTCGGTCGCCACGCGCGCGACGGCTACGACTTCTGCACGACCACGCACTGCCAGCGTTACCTGCGCGTCACGGCGGACAACGCGCGCGCCGACTTCCACGCGCTGCTGCGCCGCGCCGTCTCGGAGACCGCGGGCGAAGTCCTGCGCGACTCGCGCGGCCGGTTGGCCGACGCCTACTTCAGCGCGTCTTGCGGCGGCATGACCGCCAACGTCCAGACGCTCTGGGGCACGCCCGCGCGCGAGCCCTTCGAGCGCGGCGTCCCGGACGAATACTGCGCCGCGCTCCCCGCCACGCGGTGGGCCGACGCCGTCCCCGCGCGCCGACTCCTCGCGGCGCTTCGCGCAGACCCGCGCAGCGACGTGGGCTCGCGCCTCGACGGCGTCTCGGTGGTCAAGCGCGACGCGACCGGGCGCGCGGAGCTGATCGAATTGAGCGGCGAGCGTCAGAAAGTTTTGCGCGGCTGGGACTTCAAGATCATCGTCGGGCGCACGCTCGGCTGGGCGGTCGTCAAAAGCTCGCGCTTCAGCGTCAGCCGCGCGGGCTCGACCTTCCTCTTCCGCGGCACGGGCTTCGGCCACGGGCTCGGGCTCTGTCAGGCGGGCGCGCACGTGATGGCGCGCGGCGGCTCGTCATACCTGCAAATCCTCGCACACTACTTCCCAGGGACGAGCGTCGGCCAGCTCTCCGCCGCGACGCGCCCGCGCGACGTGGCGGGCGCGCGCCCGCCGCCCGAGCGCGCCGCCGCGCCGCTTCGTCGCGCCGCGTCTTTCGCCCACTACCGCGCCGCTCCCCCTCGCGCCGCCGACACCTCGGCGCGCGCCACCCTTTCGAGCGAGCACTTCCGCGTCACTTATCCCGCGCGCGCCGGGCAGGACACGCGGCGCGCGGTCGAGTCGGCCCTCGCCGCGCTCGAAGCCGCGCGTCGAGACCTCGCGGGCCGTCTCGACGCGGCGTCGCTCCCGATGCCCGCGATGCCCGCGCTCGACATCAACGTCCGCGAGACGACCGCCGACTTCGTCGCCGCGACGGGCCAGCCCGCGTGGGTCGCCGCCGCCACGCGCGGCGGGCGCGTCGAGACGCAGCCGCTCGCGACGCTCGAACGGCGCGGCGTACTCGCGCAGACGCTCAGGCACGAGCTGGCCCACGCGTTCATCGAAAAGCTCTCGCGCGGGCGCGCGCCGCTCTGGCTCGCCGAAGGGCTCGCCGCGCACTTCGCGGGCGAGGGCGCGCTGCTCTCGCGCCACGCCCCGCGCGAAAAGATTTCGCTCGGCGAGCTGGAGAAGAGACTCGCGCGGCGCGGCGACGCTTCGCAGACGCGCTCCCTCTACGCCGCGGCCTACGCAGAGGTGCGCGCGCTCGTCCGCTCCGACGGCGAGCCGCAAATCTGGCGGCGCGTCGCGGGACTGTGATCGCGCCCGTAAGTAACGCCCTGATTTCAGCATCTCTCTGTGCCCCCTCCGTGTCCTCCGTGACTCTGTGGTGAGGTATGATCGTAAGCACTCACCACGGAGTCACGGAGGACACGGAGGGGGCACAGGGTAGAGATCAATTCAGCAATGCGCCCGAAGTGTCGCCGGGTTGAAACGAGCGCGAGCCCGCCTGTAAACTCTCAGCCCTCCGCATCAATGAGCCGAGCAGCTTTAACAGAGATTGACGAGGGCGCGTCCGCACTCGACCACGCGCTCGCGCCACACTTCGGCGCGCTCGCGCGGTTCGACTCGACGCGCGCCCTCCGCTCGTCGCCGCTCTACGCGCGGCTGCGCCCCGAAATCGAGAGAGTCCTCGCCGCCGTCGTGCGGGAGAATTTCGCTGAGGGGGGCGCGCGCGCCTCTTCGGCGAACGCCGGTTTCGTCCGCGCGACGGCGTGGAACATCGAGCGCGGGAAGCGTCTCGCGGGCATCGTGCGCGCCCTCAAGACCCACCCCGCCCTGCGCTCGTCCGACGTGCTGCTGCTCACCGAGCTTGACTACGGCATGGCGCGCACCGAAAACCGTTTCGTCGCGCGCGAGATCGCCGAGGCGCTCGGGATGAACTACGCCTTCGCGCCGTGCTACGTCGCCCTGAACAAAGGCAGCGGCCTTGAGGCGCAGGCCGAGGGCGAGAACGCGCAGGCCCTGCACGGCAACGCGCTCTTCTCGCGCTTCCCCCTGCGGCGCGCGCACTCGCTCGCGCTCCCCAACGGCAAGGACAAGATGGGCGGCAAGGAGAAGCGTCTGGGCAGCCAGCGCGCCGTCGTCGCCGACGTCGCGCACCCGCTCGGAGAGTTCCGCGCCGTGAGCCTCCACCTCGACGCGCACTCCACGCAGGCGCACCGCGCGCGGCAGATGCGGCTCGTCCTCGAACACGTCGCGGGGCTTCAGCCGCGGCTCCCCGCGCTCGTCGGCGGCGACTGGAACACGACCACTTACAACTCGCGCCGCGCCGCCTACGCCATCCTCGGCTACTTCCGCCGCGTCGCGATGGGCGTGCGCCGCACGGTCGAGCAGCACTACCCGCACCCCGACCGCTGGTTCGAGCGCAAACTCTTCCGCGAGATCGAGCGGCGCGGCTTCCGGTACCGCGAGCTGAACGCCGAGGGCGCGGGCACGCTCCACTACGACGTGACGGACGTCGCCACCAACTCCGGGATGCGCGACTGGGTTCCCGGCTGGTGCTTCCCCTTCATCGACTGGGCGCTCTCCAAGCACGGCGGTCGCTGCTCGCTCAAGCTCGACTGGTTCGCCGGGCGCGGCATCCGGCCCGCGCCCGGCTCGGCGCCGCGCGTCATCGGCGATCTCCGCGACGACGCGGGCGCGCTCTCCGATCACGACCCGATCCTGCTCGACTTCGTCCCAGATTTAGCTAGCCGCCGCGACCCGTCTTACCCTAGAATGAGCCCATAGCCCGGCAGTAACCTTCAACGCTTTTTAAGAAGTCTGTTCACAACTCTTGCCGCGATATCATGCGACCTCGCCCTCGCCCCGACGCGACGCGCGTCGTAGGCCCGCGGTGCGGCGTCCGCACGCGTCGGTCTGTGCCGCGCCCCGCGTGAGCACGAGCGGGTTTCGCTTGGCCGGATGAGACTTCCACATCGCGCGACCGGAGCGGACGCCCGCTCCCCCGCGCGGCGGCCCGCGCTTAGGCGATCAGCCGGCGCGCGGGCGGTTCGCCTCGCGAGTTCGCACGGATGACTCAGCACCTGTCGGCCAACACGCACCTGTCGCATTACCGCATCGTCTCTAAAATCGGCGCGGGCGGGATGGGCGAAGTCTTTCTGGCCGAGGATTCGCGCCTGCGGCGCAGCGTGGCGCTGAAGGTGCTGCCCCCCGAGTTCACCGGCGACCGGCAGCGGCTGCACCGCTTCGAGCAGGAGGCGCAGAGCGCGTCCGCCCTCAACCACCCGAACATCGTCACCATCTACGCGTTCGGCGCGGAAGCGGGCATCAACTTCATCGCCACCGAATTCATCGACGGGCAGACGCTGCGCCAGAAGATGAGCGGCGGGCCGCTGCCGCTGGCCGAAACGCTCGACATCGCGCAACAGGTCACGAGCGCGCTGGTGGCCGCGCACCGGGCGGGCATCGTGCACCGCGACATCAAGCCCGAAAACATCATGGTCAGGAAGGACGGGCTCGCGAAGGTGCTCGACTTCGGCCTCGCCAAGTTGTCGGCCCCCGCCGCCGGCTCGGTCGATCACGAAGCCGACACCATGGCCCTCGGCCTGACCAAGCCCGGCACCATCCTCGGCACCCTGCACTACATGTCGCCGGAGCAGGTGCGCGGGCTGCCGCTCGACGCGCGCTCCGACGTCTTTAGTCTGGGCGCGGTGCTCTACGAGATGCTGATGGGGCAGGGGCCTTTCGTCAGGCCCACGAGCGGCGACGTGATCGCCGCCATTCTGGCGGAGCCCACGCCCCCGCTGCCGGAAGTGAACGGGGGCGCGCCGCCCGAGCTGCGCGGCATCGTCGCGAAGGCGTTGCAGAAAGATAAGTCCGCGCGGTATCAAACCAGCCAAGAGCTGCTGGACGATCTCAAGCGCCTCGCCAGAGAGCTGGAATTTAATGAGCACCTGAGCCGCACCAACGCCGGGGCGGCCCTCCGGCCCGAACCCGTCAAGCCGTGGCGCGTCCCCCGCGCGCGCGCTCTGGCGATGGCGCTCCTGTTGGCCCTCGCGGCGGGCGCGGCGTGGTGGTTCGCCGGGCGGCGCAAAGCGCCGACCGCCGCGCCCGCCGGGTCGGCGTCGAAGACGGCGGAGGTGGTCAGTTGGCGCAGCGCGCCCGGCGAAATTTATAGCATCGGCTCGTTCTCGCCCGACGGCAAACGGGTCGCTTTCGTCTCCACCGCGGGCGGGAGCCGTAACATTCAGGTCAAGCAAACCTCCGCCAACACGCCGCCCGTGGAGACCACCAAAGACGCGTTCAGCAACGATCATCCGGTGTGGTCGCCCGACGGCGAAGAGATCGCCTTCACTTCGAGGCGCGGCAACCAGACGGGTTTCTGGCGGATACCCTACATGGGCGGCCCGCCGACGCTGATCAAGACGGTCGGCGAAGACGACGCGACGCCCCTGCTGTGGTCGCGGGCCGGCCTGCTCTACTACCGTGCGGGGCAGAACCTCTCGGCGCTCGACATGAAGTCGGGGGCCATCACGCAGCTCACCAGCTTCGACGCCGCGACCGGCGGCGACGGGGTCAGCATCTCCGCGGACGAGAAACTGATCGCTTACGCGACCGACGCGAACGACCTGTGGAAGCTCTGGGTCGCCCCGGCGCGCGGCGGCGGCGCGCCGAAGTCGGTCGGCGCGAGCGGCGGCGAGATCAGAAACATCGTCTGGCACCCGGACGGGCGGCGGGTGCTCTACAGCGCGCCGGTGGAGGGGACTTTTCAGATCTTCGTGACCGACGTTGACGGCGGCGATCCCGCGCAGGTCACTTCCGGCGAGAGGGACAGCCTCGCCCTCGACGTGTCGGCGGACGGCGCGAGGGTTCTTTTCGGCTCGTCGAAAGAGGAGTCGGACGTGTGGGGCGTGAACGTCGCCAAGCCGGAGGAGTTCGCCTTCGCCTCCGACATCAACGCGGAGCTGTGGCCCAGCGTCGCGCCCGACGGCGGCAGGGTGGCCTTCCAGTCCGTCAGGAATTTGAGTCAGGGCAACAACCTCTTCAGCGGCGCGATCATGATCAAGCCCGCCGACCCCGAAGCGCCGCCCGCGCAACTCGTCGCCGACGCCTTTCTGCCGTCGTGGTCGCCCGACGGCAAGCAGTTGGCGTTCCTGCGCATCGCGGGCGACGCCCCCCGCCTCTGGACGATCAAAGCCACCGGCGGCGAGGAGAGGCAGTTGACGGGCGGCGACTTGCCCGGCGTGAACAACACCGTGCTGCCGTACAACCGGACTCAAGCCAGCTACGTGAGCTGGTCGCCCGACGGCGGGCGGCTCGCTTACGCGGCGAACAAAGGCGGCGCGAGCAACGTGTGGCTTGTTTCGGCTGACGGCTCGGGCGAGACGCAGATCACGGGCAACGGCGACGCCAACGTGATCCTGCACAGCCCCCTATGGTCGGCGGACGGGAAACGCCTCGCCTACACGTCGAGTCTGAATAAAGTGGTTGACGGCAGACTGGATTACGGCGTGTGGGTGGTCGAGGTGGGGACGCGGCAGGCGAAGCTCGTGCTCCGGGCGGAGACCTATTTGCGCCTGCTCGGCTGGTCGGCGGGCGACAGGGGCCTGTTGCTGGCCGCGACCAAGAGTAAGACCGTCAGCGCGTCGGTGACCGAAGTGGGGCTGAGTGAAGTTCTGCTCGCCTCCGGCGCGGCGCGCCCGATCACCACGCAGCCCGCGACCTACATCTACAACATTCACCCGTCGGCGGATCGGCAGGCCATCGCCTTCGTGTCGCGTCAGGACGGCAAGGACAACATCTGGACGATCCCCGTCGCCGGCGGCGCGGCGAGGAAACTGACCGCCAATCAGGACGCGAGATCGTACTTCTCCAGCCTCGCGTGGAAGCCCGACGGGAAAGTTATTTTTTTCGGCAAGCAAATACGACACAGTCAGCTTTCGATGGTGACCGACTTCAAGTGAGAGGAAACGACCATGCCCCAACATGTGACTTCCGGAAGAACCACCCTCGCCTTCTCCGCGCTTCTGTTTTTGTGCGGAGGGCTGGCCCCGACCGGGGCCGGTTCCGCCCGAGCCCTGACCCCGCCGCCCGCCGCGGCGACCGCGCAAGGCAAATGCGCGGCGACCACCGACGCCGAGATCGTCGCCGCCGTTCAGGAGAAGATCAAGGCCGACAAGCGGTTTGACGATCAGTGGAGGCACATCAACGTCAGCTCACGGGATCGGGTCGTGACGCTCGCCGGGTGGGCCAAGGGCCGCGTCCAAGTCAGCGATCTGATCAAGCTCGCGCGCACGACGGCGTGTGTCAGGAGAGTGGTCAGCAAGCTGAATCCGCACATGACGGTCGGCTGCGGGCCGGGCCAGAGGCCGTGCGGCGACACCTGCATCGCCAAAACCGACACGTGCAACCTGATCCAGTAGGGCCCGCCGACTTCTGCTCTTAACAACCGGCGTCGGCGCGGGCGGGCGTGTTGCGCCGCCGCGCCTCGCTTGAAACGGTGACGCGGCGGCGGCGCGGCGCGTCCATCCCTCGCGCCGCCGCCTCGGCCAGCCGACTTCTCGGGGTGACAAAATGAACGGCGCAAAAGTCCTACTCGGATTCGTGTCGGTCGCGGCGGCGTTGGCCGCAGGCGATCTGCCTTTCGTCTCTTCCCAACAGGCTCCGGCCTGCGCCGCCTCACAGGCGTCGGGCAAAACGGAGAAGCAAATGCGGCTGGACGATTGTAGTTGCGAGCAGGCTCGGGCCGCCGCTGCCGCCGACAGGCCGACCTACCGCGTCGGCGCTGCGCCCTTCGGTCACAAGGCCGGGCTGCGCGTGGGCGGGAGCGCGCGGCGCGGCAGGGCGGTCGCGGAAGCCGACGACTTGTACGGCGGGCTGGAGATGCCCAAGCTCGGAGACCTGCGCTCGCCCGAAGTCGTCGGACTCAAAGAGCGTCTGCTGCGCGTCAGGGAGGCCGGAAGGCAGGCCGCGGAGAGGGACTGGCAGCAGCTCGTCAAGACCCTTGAATTTGAGCCGGACAACTACTTCGCCAGCAGGAAGATTAAAGACCGGAAATTCCTCGAAGCGCGCGAACGCTTCATGGCGCTACAGAACAGCGGCCAGTGGGTCGCCCTGCCGAAGTTCGATTGGCGCGAGCGGGGGCTCGACGTGGGGCCGGTGCTGAGTCAGGGCGCGTGCCAAAGCTGCTGGGCGTTTGCCGCCATGTCGGTTTATCAGGCTAGCTGGAATCTGGAAGAGATGCGGCTAGGGAGACAGGTCTTCGACGCTTACGTTAACGTCGATTATACGTACCAGAGGATTCCTTCCGTCCAGCAGTTGCTCAACTGCCTGAGCGAGGAGCAAGGCAATTGTCATGGCGGCGGCTGGCACGGCACCGCCTTCGCCTTCATGGTCGATTCCCACGTCCCGCACATCCCCGACCGGCTGGTGTGGGGCAAGGGCGACCAGATGAGGATCGAAGAATACACCGGCAGAAAATCACGCTGCACGGACATCCTGCGCATGAGCAAGGTGAAGCGAGGCGGCAGGCAGGTGGTGACCCTCGACGGGCCGGATTCGCGCCCCCGCCTGCCGCGGGGCAGCGACCGCATCGGGACGGCATTCGACCGCGCGCTGGCGTGGGGCTACGTCAACGAGAAGAAGCCGGACGAGCAGCCGTCAGTCCAACAACTCAAACAAGCCCTCGTCGAGCACGGCCCCGTCGCCGTGCCCATCCACGGCGACAACTGCTTCAGCGTCTACCGCGGCGGGGTCTTCAACGGGCACGACGGCGGCGACCCCACCCACGTGATGGTCTTGATCGGCTGGGACGACGAGCGGCAGGCGTGGCTCGTCAAGAACTCTTGGGGAGAGGGGTGGGGCGAGCGAGGGTACGCTTGGATCGCTTACGGCGCTAACAGCGTGGGCCGGTTCGCCGCGTGGATTCAACCGTCACCCTCGACGGAGGAGCAGTGACTTCTCCCCGCCGCCAGCGTGTGTCGGTGATCGTCGGCGGGCGCGAGTCTGTTTACCGGGGAAAGCTCACTTCGCAGCAGCCGCGCGCGGCTCGGCTTTCGCCTGCGGGCGCGTGAGGCGGAAGACGACGCGCGCGCCGAGGAGCAGGGCGAGGGCGGCGGCGAAGGCGATCTGCGTCGTGGTGACGGCCTTGACGATCATCCAGTAGTGTATGACGCCGCCGACGGCGGTCGCGTAGACGAGCCTGTGCAGCTTCGCCCAACGTTTGCCGCCGAGCCGCTTGATCGAGGCGTTCGTCGAGGTCGCGGCGAGCGGAACCATCAGCAGGAAGCTCGCCATGCCGACGAGGATGAAGCGCCGCTGCAAGGTGTCTTTGACGATCTCCGGGACGGAGAAGAACTTGTCGAACCAGACGTAGGTCAACAGGTGCAGCGCGCCGTAGAAGAAGGCGTAGAGCCCGAGCATCTTGCGAAACTTGACGAGCCAGTTCGCCTTGGTGAGCTTGCGGAGCGGCGTGACGAGCAGCGTCAGGAAGAGGAAGACGAGCGTGAGCACGCCCGTCGAGCGCGTGACGAACTCTATCGGGTTCGCGCCGAGGCGGTGGTGGTAGGCGTCCCAGCCCATGAGCGTGAGCGGCACGAGGCAGTTGGCGAAGAGCAGGAACTTGGCGAACTTGATGTCGGGCATTGCGTTGAAAAAGCCGTTAGCTGTTAGCTCTTAGCTGTTAGCAAAACCGAAAACCGTATCTGCCGTTCAGCCGCTTGGCTGAAAGCTAACAGCTAACAGCTAACATCTGTCTTAAAAATTCTTCCGCAAGTCCATCCCCGCGTAGAGCTGGCCCACTTCGTCGGCGTAGCCGTTGAAGATGAGCGTGTCGCGCCGCCCGAACTCGCCGATGCGCCGCTCGTCGGCCTGACTCCAGCGCGGGTGCGCGACCTGCGGGTTGACGTTCGAGTAGAAGCCGTACTCGTTCGGCGCGGCGAGGTTCCACGTCGTCGGCGGCTCGCGCTCGACGAGCCGAATCTTCACAATCGCCTTCGCGCTCTTGTAGCCGTACTTCCACGGCACGACGAGGCGGACGGGCGCGCCGTTCTGCGGCAGCAGGACTTTCCCGTAGATGCCCGTGGCGAGCAGCGTCAGCGGGTGCAGGGCCTCGTCTAGACGTAACCCTTCGACGTAAGGGAAGTCGAGCGTGCCCGAGCGCACGCCCGGCATCTCCTTCGGGCGGTTGACGGTCTCGAAGGCGACGTACTTCGCGCCGCCCAAGGGCTCCACCTGATCGAGAAGTTTCTTGAGCGGGAAGCCGACCCACGGGATGACCATCGACCAGCCCTCGACGCAGCGGAAGCGGTAGACGCGCTCCTCCTGCGGCGCGAGCTTGATGAGATCGTCGATGTCGAAGACGCGCGGCTTCTGCACCAAACCCTCGACCGAGACCGTCCACGGTCGCGTCGTGAAGTTGCGCGCCAGACGCGCCACGTCCTCCTTGTCGGTCGTGAACTCGTAATAGTTGTTGTAGTTCGTGATCTTCTCGTAGGGCGTCGGCGGCTCGCCGGGCGGCGGCGGCGGCGTCGTCGCGTCCGCCGACTTGACGCTCTCGATTTTGGCGGCGGCGAGCGGGGCGAAGGGCGCGGGGACGGCGAAGCGGCGGTAGAGCCAGCCCGTCCCGGCGGTGGTCGCGGCGAGCGCGGCGGCGCGCACGAAGTTGCGGCGCGTGAGGAAAGTGCCCTCGTCCGTGATCTCGCTCGAAAAGATGTCGCCCGGCTTTTTCGTCAGCATACTTCAACGCCCCTTCGGGTCTAATTCTATTCCCTCCCCCGCCCGCGACAAAATACGCGCGCCCCCGCCCGCCCGGTTTTCGCGCGGGACGGGCGGCGTCTGAAAGATGAAGGCGCGCGGCGATTGAGTTCGCCGCGCGCCTTCAGTTTTCATCCTTGATCGGGAAGCTACTTCCGCGCTTAGCGACGTGCGACGCCTCCGCGCGGCACGCGCGGACGCGTCAGCCCGCGAGCGCGCGCTCCAGTTTGCCGAGCGCGCCGTCCAGAATTTCGTCCTCGCGCGCGATGCAGATGCGCATGAAGTCGTCCCACGTGTCGCTGTCGGCGAACGCGCTGCCGGGCACGGCGGCGACGCCCGCCTCGGCGATCAGTCGCTCGTTGAGCCGCATCGCGTCGCCGTGCCCCGCGGGCGTGCGCGCCCAGACGTAGAAGGCCGAGCCGGAGTCGTAGACCTGAAACCCGATGCGCCCGAGGACGGCGACGGCGCGCGCGCGCTTGCGCGCGAAGCTCTCGCGCAGCCGCGCGTAGTGTTCGGGCTCCGCCATCAACACTTCGGCGAGCGCCTTCTGGAGCGGCGTGGGCGAGCAGACGTAGAAGACGTTGAGCGCGTTGAAGAGCGGCGCGACGAGTCGCGCGTCGCCGTAGGCGTAGCCGAGCCGCCAGCCGGAGATGTTCCACGACTTCGAGAAGGAGTTGCACGTGATGGTGCGCTCGCGCATGCCGGGCAGGCTCGCGATCGAAGTGTGCGGGTGCGCGCCGATGACGTGGTGCTCGTAGACCTCGTCGGCGAGGCAGAGCAGATCGAGTTCGCCGCAGATTTCCGAGATCGCCGCTAGCTCCTCGCGCGTGAAGACCTTGCCCGTCGGGTTGACGGGCGTGCAGACGACTATCGCGCGCAGCGGAAACTCGGCGCGGCCCTTCAGCTCGCGGCAGCGGGCGCGCAGCTCTTCCTCGTCGAACGTGAGCGAGTCGCGTTCGAGCGCGAAGGCTTCCGTTTTGCCGCCAAGCTCCTCGACGATGCGGCGGTGGTAAGGGTAGTAGGGCTCGAAGACGAGCGCGCTTTGCCCGACGAGGTGGGTGCGCGCGACGGCGACGAGCGCGCCGGTGCCGCCGGGCGTGATCAGGAGTTCGAGCGGCTTGGCCTCCGCCTCGACGCGGACGCCGTTGAAGGCCCCGACCTTCTCGGCGACGGCGCGGCGCAGCTCAGCCGTCCCCTCGGCGGGGCTGTAGTGGTTCTGGCCCGCGGCGATCATCCCGGCGGCGGCGCGCGCGAGGCGCGGGTCTATCGCCAGCTCCGACTGCCCCTGCACCAGATTCCCGTCCGGCGGCACGAGCCGCGTGATCGCGCGGATGTCGGGCTTCGCCCTCGTCCTTATTTCTGCGCTTGCCATGATCGATTTTTGTCCTCCGCGAAGGAAATTCGGCGTGCGCCCCTGCCCCTGATGA
This sequence comes from Pyrinomonadaceae bacterium, assembly GCA_036389335.1. GTDB lineage: Bacteria > Acidobacteriota > Blastocatellia > Pyrinomonadales > Pyrinomonadaceae > JAIVGV01. Next base: position 12,912 of record DASVQC010000052.1, read on the forward strand.
TGCCGATGAGCATGAAAACGATCCCGACGTAGATGAACGCGCGGCTGCCGGATAAGCCGATGGCGAGGAAGGCTATGCCGGGCGCGACGAACGGGGCGGCCCTGCTTGTGAACGGCGTCATGTCTGCTGCTCCACCACGTCTGAGGATGCCGGTTGGAGGCGACAGCTTAGAGCAGGACGGCCCCGAAACTCAAACGCGGCAGACCCGCGCGGGTTCCCGCGCCGCGCGGGGTGAAGGTTGGCGCGCGCGTTTGCTATACTCCGTCGCATGGCAAACAGGAAGGACAGTGAGAGCGTCCGCGTCGGGCTCGTGCAGATGACGTGCGGGCCGGAGCCGGAGCCGAACATGTTGAAGGCCCTGGCGCGCGTGCGCGAGGCGGCGGGGCGCGGGGCGCAGGTCGTCTGCCTGCAGGAGCTTTTCCGCTCGCAGTATTTCTGCCAGACGGAAGACACGGAGCTGTTCAAGCTCGCCGAGCCGATACCGGGCGACTCGACCGAGCGTCTGGGCGCGTTGGCCGAAGAGCTGAACGTCGTCATCGTCGCGTCGCTCTTCGAGAAGCGCGCGGCGGGGCTCTATCACAACACGGCTGTCCTGCTCGACGCGGACGGCGGGATCGCGGGCAAGTATCGGAAGATGCACATCCCGGACGATCCGCTCTACTACGAGAAGTTCTACTTCACGCCGGGCGACCTCGGCTTCGCCTCGCACGACACGGCTTACGGCAAGCTCGGCGCGCTCGTCTGCTGGGATCAGTGGTTCCCCGAGGCCGCGCGCCTGACGGCCCTTTCGGGCGCGCAGTTCCTCTTCTACCCGACCGCCATCGGCTGGCTGCCCGACGAGGAGCAGGAGATGAACGACGCGCAGCACGAGGCGTGGCAGACCATCCAGCGCGCGCACGCCATCGCCAACGGCGTCTACGTCGTCGTCGTCAACCGCGTCGGCGCGGAGGGCAGCCTGCGCTTCTGGGGCCAGTCGTTCGTCGTCGATCCGTTCGGGCGGATCATCGCGAAGGCTTCCGCCGACGAGGAGGAGATTTTAGTCGTCGACTGCCCGCTCGACGCCATCGAGCGCACGCGGCAGAACTGGCCCTTCCTGCGCGACCGCCGCATCGAATCCTATCAGGGGCTCGGCCACCGCTTCCTCGAATCGCCCGCGACGAAATGACGACGCCGACGAGCCCCCGACGCCACAAGACCCCGCGCGAACTCGGCTTCCGGATGCCCGCCGAGTGGCACCCGCACGCGGCGACGTGGCTCGCGTGGCCCAAAGACCCGGAGACCTTCGTCGGTCGCGTCCCGCAGGCCGAGGCGGCGTTCCTCAGGATCATCGCCGCGCTCGCGCCCAACGAAGCCGTCAACCTCCTCGTCGACGACGAGGCCGCCGAGCGGGCGGTGCGCGCGCGCTTCGACTTCGACGGCGCGGAGAACGTGCGCTTCATCCGGCTGGAGACCGTCGATTCGTGGATCCGCGACTACGGCCCGAACTTCCTCGTCGACGACCGCGGCCATCTCGCCTACAACGACTGGATCTTCAACGCGTGGGGCGACAAGTACGACTCGCTCAAACACGACGACGCGATCCCGAAGAAGCTTGAGCCGCTGCTCGGCGTCCCGCGCTTCGAGCCCGGCGTCGTGATGGAGGGCGGCGCGATTGACGTGAACGGCGCGGGCTGTCTGCTGACGACCGAGCAGTGCCTCTTGAACCCCAACCGCAACCCGCACCTCTCGCGCGAAGACATCGAGCACACCTTGCGCGACTACCTCAACGCCTCGAAGGTCATCTGGCTCGGAGAGGGCATCGCCGGCGACGACACCGACGGCCACGTCGACGACATCGCGCGCTTCACGGACGAGAGAACAATCGTCTGCGCCGTCGAGGACGATCCGGCGGACGAGAATTACAAGCTCTTACAAGACAACCTCGAACGGTTGCGGCGCGCGACCGACTTGCAGGGCCGGCCCTTCCGCGTCGTCCCGCTCCCGATGCCCGGCGTCGTCGAGGGGCGCGACGGTCGCCTCCCCGCCTCTTACGCCAACTTCCTCATCGCCAACGCCGTCGTCCTCGCCCCCGTCTTCGACCACGCCAACGACGCGCGCGCCGTCCGGACGCTCCAGAGCCTCTTCCCCGCCCGCCGCGTCACGCCCGTCCCCGCCTCCGACCTCGTCTGGGGCATGGGCACCGTCCACTGCCTCTCGCAGCAGCAGCCCGCTGTATAATCAGCCCCGCCATGCACGTCATCACGCGCAAACGCCTCAACGGGTTTGCGTCGCTTCACACGGAAACCCGGACGGCTTTAGCGAAGTGGTATCAACTTGTGAAGACGACTGATTTCGCGTCCTTCGCGGAACTGCGCGCCGTCTTCCCCTCCGCAGATCAAGTGGGTAAACTTACCGTGTTTAATATCGGCGGCAACAAAGTCCGCCTGGTCGCGGCGATTCACTATAACCGGAAGAGGTTGTACATACGCGCCGCATTGACTCACGAAGAGTACGACCGCGGCGAGTGGAAGGGATGGGCCATGCCGGAACTCGACATCGACCAAGCCGCCGACGCGTGGTCAGCCCTCGCCGGCAATGTGTTCGTGCCTCACACGGAAGAGGAGTATGACCGCATCGTCGCGCTGCTCGACAGCCTCGTTGACGAGGTGGGCGAGGACGAGTCTCACCCGCCGGCTTCGTTAATGGAAGTGCTCGGCGTCCTTGTGGAAAGGTACGAAGCCGAGCACGTGCCGGAGTTGATCGCCGACCGGCCTTCGAGATTATGAGGCTGCGCGCCAATCGAGAGACTGAAAGGGAGGCAGTCAACGCCGCCCGCTCTTTTTTGTGATCGCCTACTTCGCACGAGCTTGATGATTTATCGCCGTCCGCTTAGAAACCCTCCGAACCGCCGGAACATCCGCGCCGCCACGGGGTCTAACCTCAGACCGCGCTCTTTCATCTTCCCTTCACCGAAAGCAAGCGGAGGAAAATGACCCCGGCCAAGTCCGCGGACGAAAATCCCTCAGCCCCCGGCGGCTCCAAACTCGTCGACGCGCTCGCCCTCGCGTCGGTCGCGGCCCTCGTCCTGTTTGTGAAGTTGGGCGCGGGCAGTCTCGCCGCGTGGGACGAGGCGATCTACGCGGAGGTCTCTAAGGAGATGGCGCGGGGGGGCGACTGGCTGACGCCTCACTGGGCGCACCAGCCCTGGTTCGAGAAGCCGCCGCTGCTCGTCTGGACGACGGCCATCCTCTTCAAGCTGTTCGGCGTGAGCGAATTCTGGGCGCGCGCGGCGTCCGCCGCCTCCGGCGTCGCGCTCGCCGTCGTCACCTACCTCGCGGCGCGGCGGGCGTACGACCGGGGCGTCGCGCTGCTCGCCGCCGCCGTCCTGCTGACGAGCTACCACTTCCTCTCCTTCGCGCGCTTCGGCACGACGGACGTGATGCTCGCGCTCTTCACGACGCTCGCCGCCTACGGCTACCTGCGCCTCGGAGCGGGCGGCGGCGGCGACTCCCGCTGGTGGTATCTGATCTGGCTCGCCGTCGCGCTCGCGCTGATGCTGAAGGGCGCGGGCGGGCTCGCCGCGCCCGCGGTCGTCGTGCTCGCGCTCCTGCTCGACGGACGACTCGGCGCGGCCCTCGGCTCCGGCCACTTCTGGCTCGGCTGCCTGCTCGCGCTCCTGATCGTCGCGCCGTGGCACGCCCTGATGCTCGCGCGCTACAGGCGCGAGTTCGTCGAGGAGTACGTCGGCTACCACGTCGTCGCGCGGCTGACCCACCCGCTTGAGGGGCACGCCTCCGGCCATCTCTACTACGTCGCGCGGCTCGTCGACGGCTTCTTCCCGTGGGTGCTGCTCGCGCCGTTCGCGCTCGCCTCCGGCGTGAGGGAGAACCTCCGGGGCGAGCCGCGCTCGCGCCTCTTCCTGATCGTCGCGGCGCTGGTCTTCGCCGTCTACACGCTGATCCCGACGCGCCGCCCGTGGTACGTCGTACCCCTCTACCCCGCGCTCGCCGTCCTCGTCGCCGCGTTCGTCGCGCGCTTTTACCGCGCGCGCCGGTCGCGCCCCGCCCACCGCCGCGCCGTCGCCGCCGCCTGCGCGCTGCTCTTGATCGCGGGCGGCGCGTACAGCGCGATCTCGCTCCGCCTCAACCGCAACGCCGACGCGCCGCTCGCGAGGCTGTCGCGCCTCGCCGCGAGCGCCGACGCCTCGGACGCCGAGCCGCTGGTGCTCTTCTCCGAGTCGGGGCCGCTTTACGCGCAGACGGCGCTCTTCTACGGCGACCGCCCCGTGCGGCAGGCTTACGCCGCGTCGGAGCCGCCCGGCGAAGACGCGAAGAGGTACGTTGACTACGAGAGACTGGACGCGGTCTTAGGCGGCGAGACGAGGCGGATCATCCTGAGCCGGGACGACGCGGCGCGGCTCTCCGCGGGCTACGACATCAGGGTCATGGCCGAAGACGCCCCGCTCGTCTACGCGACGATCAGGCGCAAGGGCCGGGGCGGCCTCACCTCTTCATCTTCAGAAACTTCTTCAAAACCATCTCGCGCTTGAGCGGCGAGAGGCGCGTGATGAAGAGCTTGCCGTCGCAGTGGTCGGTCTCGTGTTGCAGGCAGCGCGCGGCGGGGCCCGTCGCCTCCCGCTCGTACCAGTCGCCCTCCGCGTCCTGCGCGCGCAACAGTACGCGCTCGGCGCGGCGCAGCGGGGCGTGAATCTTGCCCACGGAGAGGCAGCCCTCCTCGCCCGCCTGCTCGCCCTCGGCGCTCAGTATCTCCGGGTTCGCCGCGACGAGCTTGACGCCGACGTAGTCCATCACGAAGAGCCGCAGCCCTAACCCCACTTGCGCGGCGGCGAGCCCCGCGCCCTCTTCGGCGTACATCGTCTCGAACATGTCCTCGCAGAGTTTACGCAGCTCGGCGTCGAACTCCGTGACGGGCTCGCCCGCCCGCGCGAGGACTTTCGCCGGATACTCCGTGATCTTGAGAACCGCCATCAGTCTTCTTCCGCCCGGCCTTTGATCTTCTCTCGCGCCGGCCTTTGATCTTCTTCCGCGCCAGCCCTTTGGGTTAAGATGCACGCGCGCGCGCTCCGTGCCGGGTCAGAGTTCGCTCCCACGCGCGCGCGGCGGATTTTACATCGAGAATGAAACAATATCACGACCTGCTCCGCTCGATCTTAGACCGCGGCACGCGCCACGAGGATCGCACGGGCGTCGGCACCCTCTCGCACTTCGGCTTCCAGACGCGCTTCGACCTGCGCGAAGGGTTCCCCATCGTGACGACGAAGCGCGTGCCCTTCCGCTGGGTCGCGGAGGAACTATTCTGGTTCCTTTCCGGCGACACGAACGAGGCCGCCTTGCGCGCGCGGGGCGTGGACATCTGGGCGGAGTGGGCCGACGCCGAGCACACGGGCCGCTTCGGGCGCGAGGCGGGCGACCTCGGCCCCGTCTACGGCTACCTCTGGCGCTCGTTCGGCGGCAACTACCCGGCGCGCGACGGGGTGGATCAGATCGCGCGGCTCGTCACCGAGATCGGGCGCGACCCGAACTCGCGCCGCCTGATCGTCACGGGCTGGGACCCGCGCGTCTCGGACAAGGTTGACCTGCCGCCGTGCCACACGCTCTTCCAGTTCAAGGTCGAGGCGGGGAGGACGCTCCACTGCCAGCTCTACCAGCGCTCGGCTGACGCCTTCCTCGGCGTGCCCTTCAACATCAGCTCCTACGCCCTCCTGACCCACATGGTCGCGCACGCCTGCCGCCTCGCGCCGGGCGAGTTCGTCTACACGCTCGGCGACTACCACATCTACCTGAACCACCTCGCGCAGGTCGAAGAGCTGCTCTCGCGCGAGCCCCTGCCGCTGCCGCGGCTTGAGATCAAGGACGACGCGGATCGCCTGCGCGGGCTCGGAGGTCTGCTCGCGATGAGCTACGAGGATTTGAATCTGGTCGGCTACCGCTCGCACGCGAAGATTCCCGCGCCCGTCGCCGTCTGAGGGGAGCGGCTGGCTGATAGCTGATAGCTGTTAGCTGTTAGCTGTTAGCTGTTAACTAAAGGACAACAGGCCGGGCTGCGCGGCGACTTCGGCTGCTCCGTCGGTTTTGGTTTTGCTAACAGCTATCAGCTAACGGCTATCAGCTTTAACACATGGCAATCATCGGCATCGTCGCGGTTGATCGGAACGGGGCCATCGGCAAGGGCGGTCGGCTGCCGTGGCACTACTCCGCCGATCTCAAATTCTTCAAGGCGCAGACTTCCGGGAACGTCTGCGTGATGGGGCGGCGCACGTGGGAGTCTCTGGGGAAGCCCCTGCCGAACCGCCTGAACATAGTGCTGAGCCGCAGCCTTGAGATCGAAGGGCAAGGGGGCGTCGTCGTCTTGAGGGATAAGCAGTCGGCGCTCGCGCTCGCGCCCTACCTCGGCTGCCACCTCTTCGTCATCGGCGGGGAACAGATCTTCCGCGCTCTGATGCCGGAGATCGAGCAGTGGATCGTCACCGAAGTCCCGCTCGCGGTCGAGGGCGCGGACACCTTCATGCCGCGCGACTTCCTCGCCGGGTTCGACGCGAGAGAGTCGCGCCCGCTCGAAGACGATCTGCGCGTCACCTTCTACGCCCGCTCGCGACCGACGCCGCCCGGCGGGCGGGATTAATCACCCCCGCGCCTTCGCGCGTCCGCCCGCCCCCTTTCAAGCCCGACCGGCCAACACGGGTCAACAGATCACGCCTTAACCCAATTGCTACACGGTTTCGTCGCGGCGTGCCCGATATCGTAGGGCTCGGCGCGGGGGGCCCTAACCCACTCTTTTTCGTCGAATTTACGGCTGCCTTTTGGCGTCGCCGCCCCGCGCCCCGTGGCACCGCGATTGCTCGGAAGACCGGCATGACCACAGAGGCGACCACATTCCCCATTTTCGAGCGCGCGGGTCGCAGGAAAAAGGCTGCGGCGCAGGACGCCAAGCCCGCCACCGACCACGCGCTCGCGCGCCGCGCCGCGGAGGGCGACATGACTGCCTTCGAGGAGCTTTACCTGCGGCACAACCGCCGCGTCTATTCCCTCTGCCTGCGCATGACCGGCAACGTCCCCGAGGCGGAAGACCTCGCGCAGGAAGTCTTCATCCAGCTCTTCCGCAAGATCGGCTCATTCCGCGGCGAGTCGGCCTTCACCACGTGGCTGCACCGCCTGACGGTCAACCAGGTCTTGATGCACTTCCGCAAGAAGGGCGTCCGCATGGAGCAGACGACGGACGACGGGGAGACGCCCGTGCAGATCGTCAAGGGGACGGAGGACGCGCGCCGCATGCCCGTCGTCGACCGCATCGCGCTCGATAACGCCGTCGCCAAACTCCCGCCCGGCTACCGCACGGTCTTCGTCCTGCACGACGTGGAGGGGCACGAGCACGAGGAGATCGCGAAGCTCCTGGGCTGCTCGGTCGGCACCTCCAAGTCCCAACTGCACAAGGCGCGCATGAAGCTGCGCCACCTGCTCCGCGTGCAGAAGTTCAAGCTGGTCTAAGTCCCGAGTCAGTGAACGAAGAAGCGGCGCGTTGACGATTCAACGCGCCGCTTCTTCCTTGCCGCTTCGCGCGGGTTATGAAGTCGTCCGCCGCCCGATCCCCTAGTCCAGATCGAACAGCAGGACTTCCGCCGGCTCGCGCCCGGTGATCCTTAAAGACTCCTCTTCGCCGACAGCCGCGCCGTCGCCCTGACTCAGGGCCTGCCCGTTCAACTCGACCGCGCCGCGCGCCACTTGCAGCCACGCGCCGCGCCCCTCGGCGAGCCGGTGCGTCACCTCCTGCGCCGGGCCGAGCAGGGCGGCGTAGATGCTCGCGTCCTGATGGATCGTCACCGAGCCGTCGCGCCCGTCCGGGGAGGCGACGAGTCGCAGGCGACCGCGCTTCTCCTCGTCGCCGAAAAACTTCTGCTCGTAGCCGGGCGCGATGCCGTACTCGGCGGGCATGATCCAGATTTGCAGCAGGTGGACTGACTCGGCGTCCGAGGGGTTCGCCTCGCTGTGGCGCACGCCCGTGCCCGCGCTCATCCGCTGCACGTCGCCGGGGCGGATGACGGAGCCGTTCCCCATGCTGTCCTTGTGCGCGAGCGCGCCTTCGAGGATGTAGGTGACGATCTCCATGTCGCGGTGCGGGTGCGTCGGGAACCCGCGCGACGGGTGGACGAAGTCCTCGTTGATGACGCGCAGACTGCGGAAGCCCATGAAGCGCGGATCGTAGTAGTCGCCGAAGGAGAACGTGTGGTGCGTGTCGAGCCAGCCGAAGTCGAAGTGGCCGCGCTCCGACGCCCTGCGAACTGTGATCATCGTCCCTCCCCACCGTCGTCGTCGCCGCGCGCGGCGTTGATGAAGTCCGCGAGCAGCCCGTAAGCCGTGCTCTGAAGGTTCGGATCGTGCGCCACGATTGTCAAGCCGGGCAACACGTCCAACTCGAAGCGGACGCCGAGCGACGATCCGCCGAGCGCGGCGAACGGATCGTCGCGCCCCAACTGTTCGGGCCGCACGCTCGCGCGCACGCGCCCGCCCTCGCCGCGCCACGCGCGGCTGACGAGCCTGTAAGGCATCCCTTCCGCCCGCGCCGCGCGCAACGTCGTCGCGTCCAGGTGGCGGATGCCGACGCGCCCGACCTCTTCGAGGCGCAGCGGCTCCCTCATCAACACCGCCGCGAGCGCCGAGACCTTGACCGCCGCGTCCCAGCCGTCCACGTCGTATGACGGATCGGTCTCCGCGATGCCCATCGACTGCGCGCGCTCGACGCCCTCCGCGAAACTGCGACCGCGCTCGATCTCCTCGATGACGACGGTCGTCGTCGAGTTCAGTACCGCGCGGAAACCCGCCAGCCTCGCCGCCGGCAAAGACTCGCGGAACATCGAGAAGACGGGCAGGCAGTCGGCCACGGTCGCCTCGAATAAAAACCTGCGCCCGCGCTCGCGCGCCAGCTTCGACAGCTCTTCGTAGCCGTGGACGACCGCGCCCTTGTTCGCCGTCACCGCGTGCGCGCCCGCTTCCAAAGCGGCGCGCACGTGCTCGACCGCGGGCTGACCCGTGTGCGGTTCGAGCGAAGTGGTCTCGAACATCACGCCCGCGCGCGCCGCCGCGAGCCACGCGCGCACGTCACGCGGCGCGTGCGTCACCTCCGTCTCGACTTCGCCCGCGAGCAGCCTCTCCACGTCGAAGCCTTCCGTAGAGACGGCCCAGCCCAAACGACGACTTGCCACGCCCGTGATCTTCCACCCCACGCCGAACTCGCCGCGCATCTCTTCAGACTTGGCGACGAGCAGGCGCGCGAGCGCGCGTCCGACGTTGCCGAAGCCGAGCAGGCACAGGTTGTAAGTCTTCATGACGGGCTCAAACGGCCTTCGCGCGCCGCTCCTCCGACAGCCGCTCCCGCTCCAACTGCTCGGCGACGATCAGCTTCTCCGCCGCCCACTCGACCGCCGCCGGATCGAGCGTGCGCTTGAAGACGACGACGTTCGCGGACTCTTTCACGAACGGCTCGCGGCTCCCGCGCAGCTCCTCCCACGCGGCGAGCAGGAAGTTTCTGAGCCCCGCGTGCTCGAACTCGCGCAGCCGCCCCGTCAGGTGTTCGGGCGTCCAGAACCCCAGAATCTCAAGGTGGACGACCTGCCCGTCCGCGTGGCGCAGCGCGAAGTCGGGCACGAACGCCGTCTCGCCCAGATCGATCACCTCGCTGCTCGGCTCGAGCCCCCACGCGCTGTCGAACTTCTGCCAACTCTCCATCAACTTCTCGCGCACCGGGTTCCGGTAGCCCACGAGCCCCGCGTCGGCAGTCCGCAGCCCGTGCCCCTCGCTCTCCAGCTCGAAGAACGCCGGGCCGCGCCGCGTCTCGATCTCCGCGCGCATCTCCCAGCCCCCGCACGCCAGCAGGTCGGGCAGGAAGACCGCCATCTGCACGCCGTACTTCTGCGAGCGGTGGAAGAGCGACGCGGGGCCGTCGAGGTTGATCTCGTAGCCCGCCGCGGGGCTCCCCTTCACCGAGTGGATCAGCCTGTGCGCCTTGATCGCGCCGAACAGCTCGCGGTAGCCGTCCGCCCCCTGCGGCTTCACTTTCAGACGCATCCCCGTGCACCTGTAGAGCAGCGCCTGCGCCTGCGCGACGTTGTAGCGGTCGATCAGGTCGCGCTCGCCGATCTCGTCGAACCCCACGAGCCGCTGCCGCGCCTCCAGATCGGAGTAGAGCCCCGCGAGCAGATCCTCCGCCGCGCAGCCCAACTCGCCCGCGACTTCAGCCGCGATCCTCTCCCGCGCGTCGCCCGCGACCGGGTGCGACTCGCTCGCCTTCATGAACAGGGCGCGCCGCGCCGCGGCGGGCTCGAACGCGGCGGCGTTGGCGAACTCGCAGCGATCCGTGAGCAGCTTCGTCAGCCCGCGCACGACGCGGTAGTCCGTGCCCGCGCCCGCGTACTCGCCTATCGCGCGCTCAAGCTCGCCGCGCGCGCGCCCGACGTGCTCCCTGAACAGCTCGACGAGCGTCCGCGCCTCGCTCAGGCGGCGCGGGTCTGAGGCGTTCAACAGTCGCGGCTTGATCTGGTCGCCGCGCTGCCAGCTCAAGGCGAGATCAGCGGTCAGCATTGATTACGAATTCCGTTGAGTGTCCGACGATCTCAGATTCACCACAAAGACACAGAGCATACGGAGGGGGGTACGGAGGAAGACACGTCAACAGGTCGTCTTTCTCCGTGCGTCCTCTGTGCTCTCCGTGTCTCCGTGGTGAACCCCAACTAACTACGAACCCAAGTTCGGGTCAACCCGTCGACAAAGCCCCGGCGTCGCGGAACGACGCGCTCTCTCCGCGGCGGCGGCTGATCTGCTCCTCGGTCGTGCCCGCCGTGATGACCTCGTAGAGCACGGCCTCCTTGCCTTCGACTTTACGCAGGATGCGGCCCAGACGCTGCACGTGCTCGCGCGCCGAGCCCGACCCCGACAGGACGACCGCGACCGACGCTTCCGGGATGTTCACGCCCTCGTTCAAAACCTTCGAGGTCGCCAGCGCCAGCACCTCGCCCTTGTTGAACGCCTCCAGCCACGCGCGCCGCTCCTTCACGTTCGTCTCGTGCGTGATGGCCGGGATCAAGAACTGCTCCGAGATGCGGTAGACCATCTCGTTCTCCGCCGTGAACACCAGCACGCGCTCGCGCCTGTGACGCCGCAGCAGCTCGCCGAGCACGCGCAGCTTCGACTCCGTCCCGAGCGCGATCCGCCGCGACTCGCGGTAGGCGAGCATCGCGCGCCGCCCCCCGGTCGAGCGCGCGCTCGCGGCGATGAAGAGCTGCCACCCCATCGGGCCGCCGAGCCTGATGTTTTTCTCGCGCAGGAAGCCGTACAGGATCGCGCGCTCGCGCTCGTAGGCCGCGCGCTCTTCCCGCGACAGCTCGACCCTCAGGCGCACGACCGTGTAGTCCGACAGGTACTCGCCCGCCATCTCGCGCGCCTCCCGCCGGAAGACGAACTCGCCGATCAGCTCTTCGAGCAACTCGTCGCCGCCGTCGGCGCGGTCGGGCGTGGCCGTAAGCCCGAGCCGGAACGGCGCGAGCGAGAACTCCGCGGCGTAGCGGTAGCTCCCGCTCGGCAGGTGGTGGCACTCGTCGAAGATGACGAGCCCGAAGCGAGCGCCGAGGCGCTCCATGAAGCGGAACGCCGAGGCGTAGGTCGTCACGGTCAGCGCGCCCTGCTCGAAGAAGCCGCCGCCGATCAAGCCCACCTCGGCGCGGAACGACGTGAGCAGCAGGTCGTACCACTGGTTCATCAGATCGATGGTCGGCACGACGACCAGCGTCGAACGCCTCACGCGCTCGATGGCCATCTGCGCGACGAGGCTCTTGCCCGCGCCCGTGGGCAGGACGACGACGCCGCAGCGTTCGTGGCGATCCCACTCCCTGATCGCCTCCTCCTGATAGGGCCGCGGCTCGACGGCGAACTTCGTCTCGAAGTCGAAGCGGTCGTAAGCGCGCGCGCGATCCTCGAAGGCGACGCCGCGCGCCAGGAAATCCCTGACGACGTGGCGGTAAGAGATCGCGGGCGCGCGCCAGCGCAGGACGCGCGCGTCCCAGCGGAACTGCGCGGGCAGCCCCGCCGCCTCGCGCCCGACGCCGTCGAGCACGAGCGTCCCGGCGTCGAAGCGCAGCACGATCTGTTCCCCGCCCGTCACGCCCCCGAGCTTACAACAGCGCGCGCGCCGACGGCGAACGCACTACCGCCGCTCCGGCGTGCGCCCGGCGCGAGTAGTGTCCTAATTCGGTTTCTACTCTGTGCCGCCTCCGTGTCCTCTGTGCCTCCGTGGTGAGTGCTTGTGATCAAGACTCACCACGGAGACACGGAGAGCACAGAGGGGGCACGGAGGAAAGCTGAGAGATGGACACTGCTCGCCGCGCCGCGAATTTTCCCGCCGCCGCGGACTGTCGTAAGATAAAGGCGATCATGCTCGTCCCGAACATCTTCGTCATCCTGCTGCTCGTCTTCCTCAACGGCTTCTTCGTCGCGGCGGAGTTCGCCTTCGTGAGCGTGAGGCGCGCGGGCGTCGAGGCCGGGGCGCAGGCGGGCGACCGGCGCGCGCGCCGTCTCCTCGCCGTGCTCTCCGATCTCAACGCCTACCTCTCGGCGGCGCAGCTCGGCATCACGCTCGCCTCGCTCGCGCTGGGCTGGCTCGGCGAGCCGGCGGTCGCGCGCCTGCTCGAAGGGCCGCTCGCGGGCCGCGTCTCCGCGACGGCGCTGCACGTCATCTCGCTCTTCGTCGCCTTCGCCGTCATCACGACCCTGCACATCGTGCTCGGCGAGCAGGCCCCGAAGCTGCTCGGGCTCGAACGCGCGGAGCGCGTCGCGCTGGCCTCCGCCGCGCCGATGCAGCTCTTCTACAAAATCTTCCGCCTGCCCGTGCGCGCCCTCGACGCCGCGAGCGCGCGCACCGTGCGGCTCTTCGGGCTCACCGGCAGGGACGCGCACGGCGGCGGCTACACGCAGGCGGAGGTGCAGCAGATCGTCGCCGCCTCGGAGCGCGGCGGCCACATCGAGACGAAGGAGCGGCAGATGATCGACCGCGTCTTCGCCTTCGGCGACGCGCAGGTGCGCGCGGCGATGATCCCGCGCACGCGAGTCCACGCGCTGCCCGCCTCGTCCACGCTCGAAGAGGCGCGCGAGGCTTTCCGCGCGACCGGCTACTCGCGCCTGCCCGTCTACCGCGAGCGTTTAGACGACGCGGTCGGCGTCCTCTTCAGGAAGGATTTGGACATGGGGCAGGTCGCCCCCGACGAGTTCGATCCGGCCAAGCTCGCGCGCTCTCCCGCCTTCATCCCCGCCTCGGCGACGCTCGGCTCCGCGCTCGCGCAGATGCAGGCGCGGCGCGTCCACTTCGCCTTCGTCTCCGACGAGTACGGCGGCGTCGAAGGCATCCTGACGCTCGAAGACTTGTTGGAGGAGATCGTCGGCGAGATCGACGACGAGTACGACGAGGAGACGCGCGCGCAGATTGCGGAGCAGCCCGACGGGACATACCTTCTCGACGGGATGCTGGCGGTGCGCGACGCCAACCAGCGATTCGGCCTCGCGCTCCCCGAAGGCGAGAGCTACACGACCGTCGCCGGCTTCCTGATGGCGCGCGCCGGGCGCGTGCTCAAGGCGGGCGAGGCCGTCGAGCACGGGGGCGCGCGCTTCACCGTCGAGCGCATCGAGGGCTTGAGCATCCGGCGCGTGCGCCTCGCGCTCGCCGCGGCGTCGTCGGGCGAGGGGGCGGCGGGCGGCGCGCACGCGACGCTCCTCGCGCTCGCGTGCGCGCCCGCGCTCGCCGCCCTCGTCTGAGAAACTTTCCGCGCCGCGTCTCGCTAACGCGGCCCTCCCGCGGCGCGGCCCTCCCGCGACCCGCGGCGCGGCTCTCTTAAATGATCACCATCGACGGCTCATACGGCGAGGGCGGCGGGCAGATCATCCGCACGTCGCTCGCGCTCTCGCTCGTCACGGGCAAGGCTTTCCGCGTCGAGCGCGTCAGGGCGCGCCGCGACCCGCCCGGCCTCAAGCGCCAGCACCTGACCGCCGTCAACGCGGCGGCGGAGGTGGGGCGCGCGAAGGCCGAGGGCGCGCGCGTCGGCTCGCAGCACTTCGGCTTCGAGCCGGGGGAGGTCGCGCCCGGCGATTACCATTTCGCCATCGGCACGGCGGGCTCGACGACGCTCGTCTTGCAGACGGTGCTGCCGCCGCTGATGATCGCGCGCGGGCCGAGCCTCGTCACGCTCGAAGGCGGCACGCACAACGTCCACGCGCCGCCGTTCGACTTCCTCGCCAAGACTTTCCTGCCGCTCGTGCGCCGCACCGGCCCCCGCGTCGAGATCGATCTCGCCCGCTACGGCTTCTACCCGCCGGGCGGCGGCAGGCTCGGCGTCCTCATCGAGCCGACCGGCGAGCGCGGGCGTCTCGACATCACGCGCCGCGGAGAGATGCGCCGCAGGCTCGCGCGCGCCCTCTGCGTCAGGCTCCCGCCCTCGGTCGGCGAGCGAGAGCTGGCGGTCGTGCGCGAACGGCTCGGCTGGGAAGATGAAGAATTACAGGTGGAGACGAGCGACAACGCGCCGAGCCCCGGCAACGTTCTCACGTTGGAGTTGGAGAGCGAGCACCTGACGGAGCTGTTCACGGGCGTGGGCGAGCGCGGCGTGCGCGCGGAGACAGTCGCCGGGCGCGCCGTCGCGGAGGTCGAAAATCATCTCGCGCACGGCGCGCCCGTCGGCGAGCACCTCGCGGATCAACTGCTCATCCCGATGGCGCTCGCGGGCGGCGGCTCGTTCGTCACCGGACGGCCCTCCCTGCACACGACGACCAACATCGAGATCATCAAGACGTTCCTCGACGTTCGGATCACGACGGAGCAGGTGTCGGAGAAGCAATGGAAAGTCGAAGTGTCAACGTAAAGCGCGTCGGCGTAAAATGCGTCGCGGTGGGAATGATTGATTGGCGAGTGGCGCAGGCACGAAAGACCGTGGCCGGGGCGCGATCCGCAGGTGAGAGAGCCCGCGGCGGCGGGCTACATTCTTACGCCCGCCGTCGCGGGCCGTGGGTCAGAGCGTCGAATAATTCGAGAGCCCCTGATCAGGGGCGGAAGGATTCCGAGGCCGAATCTTCCGCCCCTGATCAGGGGCTCTCATTTATCTTCTCACTTTGATCCCGCGGCGCGCGCCGCGGGCCTCGTTCTGTCGCCCGCCGCCGCGGGCCCTGCACCGCGCCGCCCGTCGGCGGGGGCCCGGCTTCATTCGCCCGCGTAGCTGATCTCCATCCGGCGGATGTAGAGGCTGGCGAGCGCGAGCACGGCGAGCGTGAAGACGAAGAGGCTCGGCACCGAGAGCCACGCGGGGGTCGGCTCGGCGAGCACGGCGAACGGCCCCTCCGACATCGGCACGGGCGCGAGCGAGTGGAGGTAGTGGATCACGCTCAGCTTCTTCAGGAGCGGCGGGAGCAGGAAGTTGATCCACTCCCAGCCGTAGAGGATGAGCGCGGGGATCACGGGGTTGCGGAAGAAGAGCCCGATGATCAGAAAGACCGCGCCGTAGCCGACGCACGCCAGAGTCGTGATGCCGAGGTAGACGAGCATCTGGCGCAGGCCCGGCCCGTCGAAGAAGTAGCGCGTGCTCTGGCCGTAGAAGCGCACGAAGTAGAGCAGGAGCATCGAGCCGACGGTGGTGACGCCGAACATGACGGTCGTCGTCACGAGCCCCGACAGGTACTTCCCGACGACCAGCACTTCGCGCCGCGCCGGCGTCATGAAGTAGTAGTGCAGGCTCCTGTCCACCACCTCGCCGCGGAACAGGTTCATGAAGACCCACGCGCAGCCGAAGAAGATGAGCGTGCGCAGGATCAGGCCGTTGTAGACCGCCGCGTACACCACGCCGAGCAGCGTGAAGTCGTTGAACTCGTTCGAGGGCGGCGGGAACAGGTCGAGCAGCGCGAGCAGCGCGAGCGGCGTCCCGGCGAGCAGGTAGAGCAGGAGCGAGCGGCGGCTCAGGAAGTTCTTCCCGAGTTCGAGCCGCATGACGGCTGCGACCTGTCGCCCCCAGAGCGACCAGGGGAGCTGTGCGGAGTTTCCCAAGGCGTTTAACCTCTCCCTCGCTTCTACGGTCGCGCTCATTTTACACGCCCCCCGTCGGAACTGATCAAGTACTGGTAGACGGCGTTCAGATCGTCGTCCGCCGGGGCCACCGACTCGACCTTGAGATCGTTCTCCGTCACGTAGCGGTTGAGGAGCAGGTAGAAGTCGTCGGGCCGCCGCGTCTTGACGAAGAGGCCCTGCCGGTCGTCGTGGACTCTCGCCTCGACCGTCGACTCGTGCTCGAAGAGGCGCGCCGCCAAAAACTGCGGGCGGTCGCAGCGGATGAGGACCTGCATCGGGTGCTCCTCGATCTCCTCGCGCACGCCGTGCACGTCGCCCTCGGCCACGACGTAGCCGTTGTGCAGGAGGATCACGCCGTCCGACATCATGTCCACCTCGTGCAGGATGTGCGAGGAGATGATGAGGTACATCCCCTCGCCGGCGAGCTGGCGGAAGAGGCGTATGATCTCGGCGCGCGCCATCGGGTCGAGCCCGTTCAGCGGCTCGTCGAGGATCAGCACGCGCGGGTTGTGCGCGATGGACTGCGCGAGGCGGATGCGCTGGCGCATCCCCTTGCTGTAGCCCGCGACCTTGCGATCCGCCGCCTCCGTCATCGAGACGCGATCCAGCGCGGCGTCGGTCAGATCGTTCACCTCGTCGCGCGCGTAGCCGTGGACGGAGAGGTAGGACGAGATGAACTCGCGGCCCGTCGCGCCGCGCGGGAAGGAGTCGAACTGCGAGCAGTAGCCGACCTTGCGGAAGAGCTGTTCCGGCTCGGAGGGTTTGGTGCCGAGCACGCTGATCCTGCCGCGCGTGGGGCGCAGCAGCCCCGTCATCAGGTTCATCAGCGTCGTCTTGCCCGACCCGTTAGGGCCGACGAGGCTCGTGATCCCGGCGGAGATCGTCAGGTTCACGCGGTTGACGCCGAGTATCTCGCCGTAGAACTTCGACACGTCGTCGAAGACGATCAGCTTGTCGGGCGCGGCGGCGGGCGCGGCGGGCGGCATGGCCGCCGCCGCCGCCGCCGCGCGCGCCGCCTGCGCGTTCATCTCGGTCGTCATTTCACCACCTCGTAGGCGCGCACCTTGCGCATCAGCAGCCACAGGAAGAACGCGCAGACGAGCGCGAGCACGAGCCACGAAGCCCAGAGCGGCGGCTCCGTCAGAACCACGTCGATGAACTCGTTGTCGCGGAGCATGTCGGTGCGCGTGCCGCGGACGTGGCCGGTCTGTCGGACGAAGAGGCCGAAGAGGCCGAGCCAGATGTTGTTCATCAGCGCGCCGAAGCTGATCAGATGGCCCGCGCGCGTCAGGAACAGGTTGTTGACGATCTCGCCGAACGCCGAGGGGATGAAGAAGATCCCCAAGAGCGCGCCGCTCGCCACCATCCTCCACTTGACCCACGCCGAGATGGCCAGCGCGACGAGCGCGAGCAGCACGATCCAGACGGCGCAGCCCAGAAAGATCGAGCCCGCGATCCACAAGTTGGCCCACATCCAGCCGATGCCTTCGAGGTACGACTGGAAGAGGAAGAGCAGCAGGCCCGGGACCCACGTCACGAGCGAGAGCAGCACCGCGAGCACGCTCATCTTGCCGAGCACGTACTCGGCGCGCGAGAACGGGCGCGAGAGGTAGAGCGGGATGGCGTTGTTCGCCATGTCGCGCGAGACGAGCGGCGGCCCCATCAGCAGGTTCAGGAAGAACGCGAGCCCGCACTGGAACGAGACGTAGTAGTGGAAGAAGGAGGCGTTGATCGGGACCAGATCGCGGATGTTGATCTTCAACAGCGCGATGGCGTTCACGTTGTGGTGCAGGTAGAGGATGATCGCCGAGACGAGCGGGTAGATGAAGCACGCCGCGAAGAAGGCGACGAAGAGCTTCGAGCGGAACACGTCGCGGTAGGCGTGGCGCGGGATGACGAGGAAGCGCGACCACTCCGGGGTCAGTCTGCCCGCGTACTGCCGGTAGCTATGCTCGTAGACTGCCATTGCCGCCCCCCCCCTTCGTCGCCGTCGCGCCGTTGCCGCCTCCGCCCGCGCCCATCGCCGCGCCGCCCTCCTCGCCCTCCATCGCCTTCAGGAAGATGTCTTCGAGCGAGTCGCGCTTGTAGTTGAGACGCCTGATCTGCACGTCGCGCTCGGCGGCGAGCTTGTAGAGGTCGCCGATCTCGACGCCCTCCTGCATGACGAGCTTGATGCGCCGCTCGCCCGAGAGCGCGTACTCGCACCCCAGGCGACCGATGGCCGCGGCGAACGCGGCGCGGTCGCCGCCCCGCGTCTCAAGCTCGATGAACTTGCGGTTCGCCTTGCGCTCCTCTTCCAAGTTGCAGTTGGCCGCGATCCAGCCGTCCTTCAGCACCAGAATCTCGTCGCAGCACTCTTCCACGTCGCGCAGCAGGTGCGACGAGAGCAGGATGCGCGCCCGGCCCGTGTCGCGGATTTCGCGTATCAGGTTGATCATGCGCTGGCGCGTCGGCGGGTCGAGCCCGTTGGTCGGCTCGTCGAGGATGATCAGCTTCGGCCCGTGGACGACGGCCTGCGCGAGCTTGGCGAGCTGCTTCATGCCGAGCGAGTAGGTCTCCACGTTGCGGTAGCGCGCCTCCCCGAGCCCCACGTAGAAGAGCGCCTCGTGCGCGCGCTCCAGCGCGGCGTCCGAGGGGATGCCGGAGAGTTCGGCCATCAGGCGGACGAAGTGGACGCACGACATCTTGGAGATGAAGGAATCGCGCTCCGGCATGTAGCCCACCTGCGCGCGCACGGCCTTCGCCTCCTTCGAGATGTCCTGCCCGAAGATGCGCGCCGTGCCCGACGACGGCTGGTAGAAGCCGAGCAGCGTGTGGATGAGCGTCGTCTTGCCCGCGCCGTTCGGGCCGAGGAGGCCGATGGCGCGGCCCGAGAGCGCGCCGCGCAGGTCTCTCAGGATGCGGCGCTTGCCGAAGGTGACGCCGAGCCCGTCGAGTTCGATTACAGGTGTCATACGAATGGCCGTCTTGTGCGCCGCCGGTTAAGTGGCGGTGAATGGTCAGGCGCGCTCGGGAGTTTCTCCGGCGCGCTGGCTCCAGACGAAGCCGAGTCCGAACGTCGTGCCCGCGAGCAGCGCCGCGAGCGCGAAGGCGCGGGCCTCCTCCGGGACGAGCGTCCTGTCGGAGAGGTACGCGAGGGCGAGGAAGGCGGGGACGTTGAGCGCGACGCCCGCGACGAGTGGGAATATCACGGCGGGCCTCACCCCGGCAAGCCTCCGCTTGATCAGGAAGAGCCCCGGCAAGTAAACAAGCGCGATCATCACGGCGCAGAGCGCGAGCGACATCGTGCCGAAGCCGACGAGGTCTGCGCGGCTCACAGGCTCTCCGCTCGCGCCGAGCCACGCCATGACCGAGAGCAGCGCCGCGAGCCACGAGACCAGTGCCGAGAGTGCGAGCTTCATCCGTCTTCGTCCTTAGCGTCTTCGACCTTCGCAGTGGTGTAACGATCAAAGAGATCGTTTTGTTCGCGGGGCGCGGCGCGCCATCTCGTCGCACGGCGAGGCGGCGGCGCGCGCCCCTCACTGCTGCCGTTCGAGCACGACGCGATCTTCCCTCTGGTGCTCGGGCGCGATCTCCCTGATGGTCATCTCAAGCGTCCTGCCGTCGGCGGAGAGCGTGAGCCTGCGCGTGACGGTGTAGTCCTCCACCTCGTCGCGCCACCTGATGACGAGCGCGTCGCCGTCCCTCTTCGCCGAGAGCGTCATGCTCTTGCCGAGGACTTTGCCCGGCGTCTCTTTGCCGTCGAGCGCGTACTTGAGGGTGAAGGTCTTCGCGCCGCCCGGCGCGTCGACGCTCACCTCTTCCGCGAAGGTCTCGCCCTTCTGCTCGAACCTGAGCGACGTGATCGGGTGAAAGCCGGGGCCGACCTGACTCTTCGCCTGATTCCACTTCCACGAGCCCGTGAAGTCGGGCTTCGCCTGCGCCGCGGAGAGCGCGCCGCAGAGGCAGACGGCGAGCGCGAACGCTGATACTAGCGCGAGGTTTCGTCTTCTCATGAAAGAATTTTTTCTCCTCGGTCGTGGATTAACGTCTGGCCCCGCCCGGCGCGGCTGACGCCTGAGTGGCGCGTGCGCCGGGCGCGGGCGTCGGCGCGGGCTTGCGCCCTTCGAGCAGACGCGCCACGTCGGGGCACTTCTTCTCGACGAGGTAGAGCGTGGCGCGGTCGAGCGTGCCGCCGTTGACGCCCAGATCGGGGGCCTTTTCTAACAGCAGCTTGACCGTCTCGACCGGGCACGGGTGCGCGGCGGCGCGGTCGATGTCCGAGAGCTTGCCGAGCGAGCCGCCCGCGACGGCGTAGGAGAGCACGGTGTAGCCGTCGTAGGTCGCGCGCACGTCCGCGCCGTGTTCGAGCAGGAGCTTGACGGCCTCCGGGTTGTCGTACTTCGCCGCCATCATGAGCGGCGTCAGCCCGCTCTCGACGCTCTTCTCGGCGCAGCCGCCCGCCCGCGCGTTGACGTCCGCGCCGCGCTCGACGAGCGTGCGCGCGGCGTCGTTCCGGTACTTGTGGATCGCGTTGATGAGCGGCGTCCACCCCCAGTGGCCACAGTCGCGCGCGTCCGGCTCGGCCCCGGCGTCGAGCAGCGCCTTGACGGCCTCGGTCTCGCCGGAGCGCGCCGCGTAGGCGAGCGGCGTCTTGCCGCCGTCGCGCTCGTTCACGTTCGCGCCCGCGGCGATCAGGCGTCTCACCGCCGCCGCGTCGCCCTCCTCCGCCGCCCGCGCGAGCGGGAGCCCCACGCGCGCGGGCTCCCGGTCGCGGAACATGAAGACCGCCGCCACGACGACGGCGCACGCGACCGCGAACAGCGCGACCGCGATCAGCAGGCGTTTCATGCCGAGCCCCCCGACGGCTTCGCAAAAAAAATGCGGCGGGCGGACACGCGCGAACGCGAACCGCCCGCCGGACTGCTTAACGATCAACTACTGCTTCGGCGCACCCTTCGCCTCGGCGGCCTTCGCGCGCTCGTCCGTCGCCCTCGCCTTCTCGTTCATCGCGCGGATCTGCTCGTCCACCGCCTTCTCGCCCGCGGCGGGCGCGGGCCGCGAGTGATCCTCCGTGCCCTTGCCGCCCATCGCCTGCATCAGGATGTGCTGCATGGCGAAGGCGTTCGGCAGGCCCAGTATGCTGCCGGTGCTGAGCCCGAAGGGGCCGCCCTCGGTGTTGGCGGCGATGGTGATGCGGTCGCCCTGCGCGTAGGCGTAGGCGAGCGTCGGCGGCGTGTCGGCGGCGAAGGCGGCGAGCGCCTTGCGCTGCTCGTCCGACATCCCCTGACTCATGCCCGACACCTTGTCGGCCAGCGGCTGCATGAGCGGCGCGAGGTCGTGGTAGAAGATGGCCGAGAAGTTCGCGTTGCCGTCCTCCGGCAAGGCCGACGTGAACCGCTGCGACTTGAGGAGCGTCGTGCCCGACTCGCGGTACTGCAGGGCGAGCTGGAGCATCGCCTTCGTCGGCGCGACGATCATGTAGCCGTTCGCGTAGGTGTAGTTCACCTCGAAGCCGAAGTCCACCGAGCGCAGCTTGTAGTAGGTCTGCGCGCCCTCGGTCGCGTTCTCCCAGACCAGGCCCTTCTGCCCGTGCAGCGCGGCGAAGCCGTTGAGCTTCTCGACGGCGCGTTCGAGCGTCCCTTGCAGCTTCGGCTGGTCGTAGACTTCGAGCACCATCTTCCACGAAGGCGTCGGCAGGAGCGGCCCGTCGATGGCGAAGGCGAACTCGCCGCCGAGGGGCGCGGCGAAGTCGCGCCTGATGTCGAAGCCCTGCTGCGCCTCAAGCTCGCGCAACTGCTTGCGCGCGTCGGGCGCGACCGTCTCCATGAAGCCGAAGAGATCGTCAACTAAGAGCGCGGGCTCTTTGACGACGAAGGCGGTCGCCACGTTCGCGTTCGGCGAGACGAATTCGAGCGCGCCCATCGGCCCCGGCGCGGCGAGCCACGAGGCGATGCCGCGGCGCGGCTCGTTGAAGGTCAGCACCGCGCGGCTCTGCGTCTTCGCGCTCACGTCCTTCTGCTCGACGACGAAGTGCTTGAGGCTGAGGAGGCCCAACTGCTTGAAGCCCTCCATGCGGCGCGCGCCGTCGGGCTTCGAGCCCTCTTCGCGCTGCAACGCCTGCCCGACGATCTTTTCGAGGTCGGCGGCGACGATGAGCCCCGCGCCCTCCTTGTAAACTTCCGCGAGCCGCTGGTGGAACGAGCCGCCGACGAAGCCGCCCGAGCCCGGCGTCTTCATGTTGGTTTCGAGCGCGCGCATGGCGTCGAGCTTCGGCGAGGCGACGAAGAGATCGTTCGAGACCCAGACGTACAGCTCCTCGTGGCGCGGCGCGGCCTTGGCGGGCCTGCCCGCCGCGGTCTTCTTCGCCGCGGGGGCGCTGGCCGCGGCCTTCGCGGCGTTGGCGTCCGCGGCCTTCGCCGCCTCGTCGGGCGCGGCGACGGAGAGCGGGTCGTCGATGAACTTGACGTGCGACGCGCCCGCGTTGTCCTTCGTCATCTCCGCGAGCTGCTTTTCGGCGAACGCGCGGAAGCCCGCCGCGTCCTTCAGCTCGCCGAGCACGACGATGTCGCCCGGCTCGCCCTTCGCGTCCATCCCGGCGGCGACGACGATCTCGTCGCCGAGGTAGGAGCCGAACTCGCGCACGCGGTCGATGACACGGTCGTCCATCGCGCCGCCGCCCTGTTGGTTCTTGCCCCACCACTCGGAGAGCGCGGGGTTCTGGCTGATGCGCTCCTTCATGATCTTGTGCGACTCGGCGAGCTGCTGGCTGATGTTCGGCAGCGCGGCGTAGACGACCGTGTTGTCGGGCACGAGGTCGAGGAAGCGCGAGGAGTAGCGCACGCCGGGGCGCGCCACCTTCGTGTTCAGATCGTTGCGCAGCGCGGTGAGCTGCGTGACGACCGTCGCGTACTTCGCCGCGTTGCGGCTCCACGCGACGGCGTCGGTCACGGGCACGCGCTCGATAGCCATGTTGGAGACGCCCTGCTCGCCGGGCTTGAGGACGCTCTCCTTGCTCGCGTGGTTGAAGCGGACTTCGCCCTCGACGACCGAGACGCGCGAGCCCTTCGTGCCGGAGGCGACGGCGAAGGTCGTGCCCGTCACGGAGACGAGCGAGTCGGGCGTCGAGACGAAGAGGTGGCGCTTGATCTGCTTGGCGGCTTCGACGATCACGTCGCCGCGCTCAAGGTTGATGGTCGTCCCCTGCCCGTTCTCCGTGACGGAGAACTCGGAGCGCTCGCGCATCTCGACCGTCGAGCCGTCGGCGAGCTTCAGGACGGCGGTCGAGTCCTTCGCCGCGCGGACGTGCTCGCCCTTCTTGATCTTGTCGCCGGGCTGGACGACGGTGACGCCCGTGCCCGTCACCTTGTAGATCGCGCCGTTGGCGTTCTCCAGCGTCGCGGCGAGCGCGTTCGGCGTCAGGTCGAGCCGCTCGAAGACCATGTAGCCGACGAAGCCGAAGACGGCGAGGATGCTCGCCGCCATCGCCATGCGCCACGCGGGCGTCAGCGTCCAGCGGCTCTCCCTCCGCTTGGCGCGCACCGAGGTGGTGCGCACGCCCGTGCGCCCTTCCCTGAGCGCCTTGCGGCAGGGGATGCACTCGTGCGTGTGATCTTCCAAGAGCAGGCGGCGCGCGGGGCTCAACTGCCCGCGCACGTAAGCCGGGATGAGCGAGCGGTAGTCGGGGCAGCCGCTGATCTGCTCGACGGCGCGCTGCGGGGCGGCGAGCACGTCGGGCAGCCCGGCGGCTTCCGCCGAGACGCGCGCCCAGACGCGCGCCGCCGCCGTGTCGGCGGTCTTCTGATCGGTGCGCTCGCGGCGGATGCCGGCGAGGGTGTCGTCGAGGATGCGGTCGAGTTCCTGATGATTACGCTTCATGATGCTTCTCCATGTATTCGCCGATCTCTCGGCGCAGGCGCGTGCGCGCGCGGTGCAGTGTGACGGCGACGACCATCTGCGAGGTGCCGAGGATTTCGGCGATCTCCTGGTTGTCGTAGCCCTCGAAATAACGGAGCGCGAAGACCGCCGCCGCGCGCTCGCCGAGGCGCGAGACCGCCTGGCGCACCAGCGCGCGCAGCTCCCTCTCGTCGTGCTCCTGCGAGGGGTCTAAACCTTTACTCGCGATCTCGTGCGGCGAGTCCGTGTCGTCAATCGAGACCGACTTGGAGCGGGCGCGCCCGCGCATCAGATCGAGCGAGGCGTTGACCGAGGCGCGGTGCAGGTAGCTGCCGGGGCTCGGCGCGAGGTCTTTGCGCTCCTTGTTCGAGGCGAGGCGGAGGAAGACGGTCTGGAGCACGTCTTCGGCGTCCGCCGCGCTGCCCGTGATGCGGTAGGCGGTGCGGAAGACCTGTTCGTTGTGATCCTGGAACAATTTTTCCAGCTCCCCGTGCGTCGAGGTGTTCATGGGGACTGCTTTCAGGTGCGAGGCTGCGGCTGTGGTGACTGCGGCTGTGTGCACGTCCTTCTCCTTCGGGTCGTCTCCAACCATAAAACGCACCTCCGGGCCGATTATTAACGCCGCAAGCGATTTTTTTTGCAATCCCCGCGGGGGCTAAAGCCGTCCGGCCCCCGCGTTTTACTTAGCGACTTTGCGCCTTTGCGTGAGCATCATTTCTCACGCAAAGGCGCAAAGTCGCTAAGTAGGGGAGTTGAACCGGACTTTAGCGCGCGCCGGAGGTGTGGTAAAAAACTCCCATGCCCGCAAGTCGCACTGATAGCCCTCCCGAGGAGAAGCCCTTGGCCGCGCGCGGCGGGGGGCTCGGTAGCTGGCTCAAGCCGTCGCTCAACTGGCTGCTCGTCTTCGTCCCCGTGGCGATAGTGTTGCGCTTCGCGCCGTCGCTCGGCAGCCCGACGGTTCTGTTCGTCGTCGCCTGCCTCGCCGTCATCCCGCTCGCGGGCCTGATGGGGCGCGCCACGGAGCACCTCGCCGAGCACGTCGGCGCGGGCGCGGGCGGGCTCCTGAGCGCGACCTTCGGCAACGCGGCGGAGCTGATCATCGCCCTCTTCGCGCTCGCGCGCGGGCTCGACGGCGTGGTCAAGGCTTCGATCACGGGCTCGATCATCGGCAACGTCCTGCTCGTCCTCGGCGCGTCGCTGCTGAGCGGCGGGCTGAAGTTCAAGCGGCAGGAGTTCAACCGCACCGCCGCGGGCGTGAACGCCACGGCGCTCACGCTGGCCGGGATCGCGCTCGTCATCCCGACGGTCTTCCATCAGGTGGCGGCGCGCGCGCCCGTCTCCGAGGGCGGCTGGACGCCGGGGCGCGAGCAGCGGCTCTCGCTCGCCATCGCCGTCGTGCTGTTCCTCACCTACACGGCCTCGCTCGTCTTCTCGCTCGTCACGCACCGACGCCTCTTCGCGGGCGACGGGGCGACGGACGACTACTGCGCGGAGGCCGGCAAGGAGCTGACGCTCGCCGAAGAGGGCGGCATGAAGGGCTCGATGCGGAAGTGGATCGTGATGCTGCTCGTCGCGACCGCGTTCGTCGCGCTGATGGCGGAGTTCCTAGTCGGCGCGGTCGAGCAGGCGCGCGAGAGTCTGGGGCTGACGGAGGTCTTCGTCGGCGTCATCGTGGTGGCCGTGATCGGGAACGCCGCGGAGAACTCTTCGGCCATCCTGATGGCGCTGCGCGACAAGATGAACCTGAGCTTGAGCATCGCGCTCGGGTCGAGCTTGCAGATCGCGCTCTTCGTCGCGCCCGTGCTGTTGTTCGCGTCGTACCTGTTCGGCAGGCCGATGGACTTGGAGTTCACCATCCCCGAAGTGGTCGCGGTCGTCGCCGCCATCTTCATCGTCGAGCAGATCGCGAGCGACGGCGAGAGCAACTGGCTCGAAGGCGTGCAACTGCTCTCGGTCTACGCCATCCTCGCCATCCTCTTCTACTTCCTGCCCGACACGCAC
>DASVQC010000053.1:0-23467 GCA_036389335.1 Pyrinomonadaceae bacterium
GGCGGGCTCGCTTCACTTTGCTACCGGCTCAGGGGATCAGGGGAAGCCGGGTCCGGTGTAGATGCGGAGGTTGTAGTTGATCTCCTCCCGGTCGGGGTTGAAGAAGGCGACCTTGAGCGCGATCACCTGCCCGGGCTCCCAGACAAGCTCGTTCAGCCCGACGCCGACCGACGTGTACTTCCTGCCGAGCGGCTGCGCGCAGCGCGTGCGGAAGAACGTCGTGCCCTTGTCGCCCTCGACCGACGCCGGGAGCCCGTCGAAGACGAAGTGGACGAGGCCGTTCAGGCGGCGGCCCGAAGTGTTCGTCACGTAGATGGTGTGCTCCAACTGCTTGCGCGACTGGTTGCCGTTGCGCACGATCCGCTGCCCGACCGACGCGGTGACCTCCTCCACGCAGCTCGCCGCGACCGTGAGCTTCAACTGCTGCGCGTTGTTGTTCTGCTCGGGATCGTCGACGGCGGAGACGGCGGAGGCGAAGGCTGTGATCTCGCCCGCCGCGGTCGGCTGCGTGACGAAGGTGACGGACACCTGCGCGCCGCCCGCGAGATCGCCCAACTGGCAGACGGTGCCCGCGGGCGTCTGCGGCGACGGCTGGCAGGAGCCTTGCGCCGGCGTAGCCGAGACGAGGTTCACGCCCTGCGGTCGCGTGAAGAAGGCGGCGGCGTTCGTCGCCGTGTCGGCGCTCTCGTTGCGCACGACGAGCGTGTAGATGAGGTTGCTGCCGACCGAAGGCTGGTTGGGCGCAGCCGTCAGGAGGACGGAGAGATCGGCCTGCGGCGTCGGCGTCGGCGTCGCGGTCGGCGTGGGCGTTGCCGTCGGCGTCGCGGTCGGGGTCGCGGTCGGCGTCGGCGTCGGGTCTTGCGACGTGTCGCGCTGCTTCCACGTCGGGTTCGCGCCGCCCTGCGTGCCGGCGGCGAGCGTCTGGTTCTGCCCCGTGGCGTCCATGACGTAGATGCCGTCGAGCAGGTTGTTGGTGAAGTTGTTCGACGAGTAAGCGATCTTCTTCCCGTCCGGCGACCACGCGGGCTCCTTGTCGTCGCTGCCGGGGCTGTTGGTGAGGTTGACGGGCACGCCGCCGCCGTCGGCGTTGACGACGTAGATGTCGCGCGCGACCGAGAAGGCGATCTTCGTGCCGTCGGGCGAGAAGGCCGGCGCGGCGTCGCGGAAGAGGCGCAGCGAGCCGTCGACCCCGAAGTTCGTGATCTTCACGGGCGGCGTCGCGCCGTCGGCGTCGGCCACGTAAAGCTCATCATCCGACAACCCGTCGAGGCGCGTCTCGCCGACGAAGACGACCTTCGCCCCGTCCGGCGACCACGCGGGCTCGTACTCCTGCTCGACGCCGGAGATGGCGATGCTCTGGAAGAGCCTGTGCTCGTTCGA
Source organism: Pyrinomonadaceae bacterium (assembly GCA_036389335.1). GTDB lineage: Bacteria > Acidobacteriota > Blastocatellia > Pyrinomonadales > Pyrinomonadaceae > JAIVGV01. The sequence goes on from DASVQC010000053.1 coordinate 1,381, forward strand.
GCCGTCGGTCTCCGCCACGTTGGAGGCGTTCACGACGTAGATGCGCGCCAGCGAGCCGCCCGCCGGGTCGCCCGGCTCCACGCGCTCGCTGACGAAAGCGATCTTCGAGCCGTCGGCGGACGCGGCGGGGCTGTAGTTGAAGTTGGGCAGGGTGTGTTCGACGCGCCCCGTGCCGTCGTCGTTCACCGTGGCGATGATGTAGGTCTCGCGCTCGGGCGCGTAGAGGAAAGCGATCTTGCCCGTCCTCGGCCACGAGGGATCGGTGCCGTCGCCGAGCGTGATTTGGTTCGTGCCGTCGGGGTTCGCCGCGACGATCTGCTGGTCGCGGTCGAAGGCGATCCTGTCGGCAGCCGCGCCGCCCTGCGCGGCGGCGCGGCTGCCGGGCAGACTTGAGAACGCGCCGACGCCGAGGGCGCAAGCTATAGCCAGAAGCAGCGCCGCCGTGCGTATGAGGTGTGAGGTCGTGCGAGTTGTTGCGTGTGACATGATGACTCCTCCTGCGAATCAAAAAAAAGTATCAAGCCTGCGCGCCCGCGGCGCGCGTGCGGGGCGTCTGTCCGCGCCCCTTGTTCCTCCGCCACCCACTAACGCGAAACGCGGGCGGGAAAAGTATCAGCCGGCTTTTCGGCGAGCCGCGCGGCGACGACTTCCGCGGCTCGCGCGCGGCGGTTAAAAGTGCGATGCTTGGAGAATCTTGGCGCGGGGCGTGGGGGTCGTACGGGGATGAGGATCGCGGTCGGGGCTGATCACGGGGGCTACCCGCTGAACCTGAGCGTCGTCGCGCAGTTGCGCGCGGCGGGCCACGAGGTCGAAGACTTCGGCACCCACGACGGCGCGAAGCCGGACGATTACCCCGACTACGCGCGCCGCGTCGGCGAGGCCGTGCGCGAGGGCCGCGCGGAGGTGGGCGTCGTCGTCTGCGGCAGCGGCGTCGGCGCGTCGGTGGCGGCAAACAAGCTGCGGGGCGTGCGCGCCGCGCTCTGCTCCGACACCTACTCGGCGCACCAGTCGCGCGAGCACGACGACTGCAACGTGCTCTGCCTCGGCGCGCGCGTCGTCGGCAGCGAACTCGCGCTGGAGATCGTCCGCGCCTTCGTCGCCGCGCGCTTCACCGGCGAAGAGCGCCACCTGCGCCGCCTCGCCAAAGTCCTCGACATCGAGCGGGCGGAAACGTCGAAAGCGAACGGTCAGTAGTCCGTTGTCAGTAGTCCGCTGTCAGTTGTCAGTTGTCAGTTGCACGTGGTCACGACGATGAGTAGCTAAAGAGAGGGCCGGACAACGGACAACGGACTACGGACAGCTTTTAAATCACGACTCGCAGGGCGCGCGGCATCACGGCGAGTTCGAGCGGGGTGCGACCGCGCACGTCTCCGTCGGCCTCGACGGGGAGCGCGTCGCCGTCCGAGGCGGGTTCGATTCTCACCCTCGCGCCGCGCTCGATCCGCACGCGCGGGTTGGCGACGTGGCCGCCCGAGTGGACGCGCGCCATCTCGCGCAAGAGTGTCGCGCGTGAGAGGCGCGCGGCGGTGACCACGTCGAGCAGCCCGTCGTCCACGCGCGCGTCGGGCGAGAACATCATGCCGCCGCCCGCGAAGCGGCTGTTGACGACCGCGATCAGGTTCGTCCGCAGCTCGCGCGCCTCGCCGCCGTCCACACACACCACAACGCGCCGCTCGCGCCAGCGCGCGACGCCGACGGCAGCCGCCAGCGCGAAACGCGCCTCGCCCGGCAGGCGGCGCGCGAGTCCGCCGTGAGCGGCCACGCGCGCCGCCACCTCCGCGCCGACTCCCACCGTCACGGCGTTGAGGCACAGGAAACTCCGCACGCCCGCGCCGGCCTTCGCGCCGCCCGCCGCCGCCGCCGTCCCGTGCAAGACGTCGACGGCGCGCGTCGTCTCCGCCGGCTGAGATGCGTCGCCCGGCGCGCGGCAGTGCGCGACGAGGCGCGCGATCCAGCTTTCGAGCGAGGCGCGACGGCCCTCTACGGCGCGCGCGAAGTCGTTGCCCGTCCCGGCGGGCAGCAGCGCGAGCGCGGCCTCCCGATTGATCGCCTCCGGCGGCGACCGACGGGCGGCAGCACCCTCGTCAATGACCCGCGCGCCGTCGCCCGCGCCCGCGAAGAAACCGTTGACGACCTCGCTGAGCGTGCCGTCGCCGCCGACGACCGCGACGGTGCGGTAGCCTGCGGCGAGTGCTTCGCGCGTGCGCGCGCGCGCGTCGCCGAACTCTCGCGCCTCGTGCGCGTCGAACGCGACGCCCGCGCCTTCGAGCGCGCGCCGCACCGCGCCCCACGCCGCGCGCGCGCGCGCCGCCGAGTGGTTGACGATGACGAACGTGCCGGCAGGGCTTCCCATCGCGGCGCACACATTAGCACGGATCGCGCGTTTGGATTTACGATGCCCCCATGAGTGAAGAGCGGATGCGCGCGGTCGTGATCACCGCGCACGGCGGCGTCGACGTGCTTGAGGTGCGCGAGGTCGCGCGCCCCTTCGCCGCGGGCGACCGCGTGCGCGTGCGCGTGAGGGCGGCGGCGCTGAACCGCGCCGACCTGTTGCAGCGGCGGGGGCTCTACCCGGCCCCGGAGGGCGCGCCGCAGGACGTGCCCGGCTTGGAGTTCGCGGGCGAGGTCGAGCAGACCGGCCCCGACGCGCGCGCGTGGCGGGCGGGGCAGAGAGTTTTCGGCATCACGGCGGGCGGGGCGCAAGCCGAGTACGTCGTCGTGCCCCAGAGCGCGCTCGCGGAGATCCCCGACAACTTGAGTTGGGCTGACGCCGCCGCCGTGCCCGAAGCCTTCGTCACGGCGCACGACGCGCTGTTCACGCTGGGGGGGCTGACGGTGGGCGAGCGCGTCGGCGTCCACGCGGCGGGCTCCGGCGTCGGGCTCGCCGCGCTGCAACTGGCGCGCGCGGCGGGCGCGCAGACGTTCGCCACGGCGCGCACCGCGGCGAAGCTCGAACGCGCGCGGGGGTTCGGGCTCGACGAAGGGATCGTCGTCGCCGGCGATCCGAAAGTTTTCGCGGACGCGGTGAGGGAGCGGACGCGGGGCGCGGGCTTGAACCTGATCGTCGATCTGGTCGGGGCGTCCTACCTCGCGGCGAACGTGGACGCGCTCGCGCCGCTCGGTCGCCTGATCTTCGTCGGGACGATGGCGGGATCGCAGGCGACGCTCGACCTGCGCGTCGTGATGTCGAAGCGCCTGCGCCTGCGCGGCACGGTGCTGCGCCCGCGCTCGACCGAAGAGAAGGCGCGTGCGGTGCGCCTCTTCGCCGGGCAGGTCGTGCCGCTCCTCGCGCGCGGGCTCGCCCGCCCCGCGGTCGATTCCGTCTACGACCTCGCGGACGTGCGCGCCGCCCACTCGCGCATGGAGGCGAACGAGAACTTCGGGAAGATAGTCCTTCGCGTGACAAGTGACGGGTGACAGGTGACAGGAAAAGCCGTAAACCGTGAACCGTGACGGGTGACCGGCAGAGACTTTTTTCCACCTGTCACTCGTCGCGGTGCACCCGTCGGGGTCTCCTCCTGTCACCTGTCACCCGTCACTTGTCACGGCTGTGTTGGTGTGCGATTATTAACTTTTCCTTTGGTGTGTCGCGCGCCGTCATGCGCATTGATATTTGGAGGGTTTAATAGTGAAGGCGGAATTGAAACAGTTAATCGCTTTGCAGAACGCAGACACATGCATCCGCAAGCTAAAGGCTGAACTGGATGCCGTACCCGAAAGGCGCGCTGAGATCGACAAAGAGTTCGACCAGCGCGCCTTTGAATTTAAGACCGCCGAGGCGCAGCGCGACGCCGCCAGAGAGCGCCGCGCGAGCCTCGAAGCGGAACTCGCCGAGACGCGCGCCAAGGCGGAACACTCCGACCGCGCGCTGATGGCTTCGACGAACGAGAAGGAGTACACCGCCGCGATCCGCGAGGCGGACGCCGCGCGCAAGCACGCCTCGCAGCTCGAAACGCACATCCTCGAACAGATGGAGGCGGCGGAGACCGCCGAGAAGCGCATGGCGGAGCTGGAGCCCGAAGTCTCGAAGCTCAGGGCCGAGCGCGACGAGCAGATCGTCGCCTTCGAGGCGAGGGTCAAGCACGAGGCGGAAGAGGTGGAAGAGTGCGCGCGCGAGCGGGCGCGGCTGCTCGCGGAGCTGCCCAAGCCGATGGGCGCGCTCTACGACCGCATCAGCAAGCGCATCCGCGACGGCGTGGCGGTGGCCGAGGCTAAGAACGGCGCGTGCACCGCCTGCTTCATGTCGCTGCGCCCGCAGGTGATGGCCGACATCCGCCGCGGCGACGAGATCATCATCTGCGACAACTGCAACCGCATCCTCTACTACGCGGGCGCGCGCGCCGCCGAGCAGGCGCAGACCGTCTCCTGACAGGGGGCGCGTCTTTAAGTCCGCGAGAGCGCGGGGCGGCGTCGCGCGTCGGGTCGCGGCGAGGGGTGGGCCGGGCTGCTTCGTCAGTCCGGCTCTTTTCGTCCGCGGATTTTTCCCCCGCGCGTCCTGCGATATTTTCGTGACCGAGGCGCGCGAACATCCGCGCTCCCCGCGTGAGAGTGAGCAAGGAGGGCGGCAGGAGAAGTGGCGAGCACTGAGACGACGGTCGCGGGCGCGGCGGCGAAAGGGGCGGGCGCGAGTCCGCCCGCGGGCCCGTCGCAGGTCGTGCCCGGCGCGGTCGAGCGGGGGTCGCGCGCGCGCTGGTGGCGCAGGGTCGGCACCAAGTCGCGCGGCTTCCGCTACGAGGACGCACGCGGGCGGCGCGTCGTCGAAGAGGCGGCGCTCGCGCGCATCAAGTCTCTGGCGATCCCGCCGGCGTGGCGGCACGTGCGGGTCGCGCCCGGCGCGCGCTGCCGCGTGCAGGCCATCGGCGTCGATAAGCTGGGGCGCGTGCAGCGCATCTACGACCCGCAGTTCGTCGCGCGCCGCCAGCGCGAGAAGTTCGACAAGATCGTCCGCTTCGGCGAGGCCCTCCCCGCTCTGCGGCGGAAGACGAACGAGGACATCGCGCGCGAGGGCCTGCCGCGCGAGCGCGTGCTCGCCGTCGTCATACGCCTCATCAACGAGCTGCACTTCCGCGTCGGCTCCGAGGAGAGCGTCAAGAAATACCGCACCTACGGCGTGACGACCCTGCGCAACCGCCACCTTGAGATCGAGAGCGGCGGGCGGCTCGTCTTCAGCTTCACGGGCAAGCACCACGTCAAGCACCGGCGCGTTTTGGTCGACGAAGAACTCGCCGCGCTGATGGGCGACATTCAGAGACTCAGGGGCTCGCGCCTCTTCCACTTCTACGACGAGGAGCAGAAGCGCGCGCGCACCGTCTCGCCGCGCGACGTGAACGAGTACATCAAGGCGGCGACTTCGGCGGAGTTCTCGGCCAAAGACTTCCGCACGTGGGGCGGGACGCTGCACGCGGCGGTCGCGCTCGCCGACATCGGGAAGGCCGCGGACGAGCGGCAGGCGAAGCGCAACATCGTGAAGGCCGTCAAGCGCGTCGCGGAATACTTAGGCAACACGCCCGCCGTCTGCCGCGGCTCATACATCCACCCGCTCGTGCTTGATAGCTACCTGAAGGGCGTGACGCTCGAAGAGTTTCGCCCGCGCCGCGAGCGGCGCATCGGACGCCAGCAGCCCGAATACCTCCCCGAAGAGCGCGCGCTCCTCAAGATGCTCAAGATGCAATCAGGCGGCGCGCAAGCTTAGAGGCGCTGACCAGACCGCTTCGGGGCGTGTGCTCGGAGGTAAGGGCGGTTTCCGTCACGTCTCGGACACCGCCCGCCCCGGACTCTTTCCGGCCCGACGCCTCATCACCTTTAACGGGCCGAGACGGCGGCGCGGTAGCCGTCGTAGAGTTCGCGGCGGTTGCTGGCGGTGACGCTCACGTCGCGGAGCAGGCCGTCCTCCAAGCCGTAAATCCAGCCGTGCAGGGTCAGCGCCTGTCCGAGTGCCCATGCGTTCTCGACGATGGTCGTCTGCCCCACGTTGAAGACCTGCTCGACGACGTTCAACTCGCAGAGCCGGTCGAGGCGTCGCCGCTCGTCTTTGATCTCCGCGAGTATGTCGGTGTGGCGCTGCATCACGTCCTGCACGTGGCGCAGCCAGTTGTCGATGAGCCCGAGCCGCAGGTTGTCGTGCGCCGCCTGCACGCCGCCGCAGCCGTAGTGGCCGCAGACGATGACGTGGCGCACCTTGAGCACCTCGACCGCGTACTGGAGGACGGAGAGGCAATTAAGATCGGTGTGGACGACGACGTTGGCGACGTTGCGGTGGACGAACATCTCGCCCGGCGTGAGGCCGACGAGCTGCGTGGCGGGGACGCGGCTGTCCGAGCAGCCGATCCACAGGTAGCCCGGCGACTGCTGCGCCGCCAGCCCGCGGAAGAACTCCGGGTCTTGCGCGCGCAGACTTTCGGCCCAGCGGCGGTTGCTCTCGAAGAGTTGCGGCAGAGACTTCATACGGTTCGTGTCGGGCGGCGACTTTTACTCAGGGCCGCCATTAAGACTGAAATAACTGTCGGGCGCGGGACACGCCCTCGGCCCGCGCGGTCGTCGGCGGGAGGCGGGCTGAGGGCGTGCCCCCGCCCCTACATAAAACAGACGCGCCGAATTTTCTTAAACGCTCTCAGTGCAGCCCGCCGCCCCTGCCTCCTGTGCCAGCCGATCCCTTCTCCACTTTCGGCTGTCGCGCCGCGCCCTTCTTCCCGCCCTTCTCGCGCCGCTCCGCGCGTGCCGCGCTCGGCGGGGCCGACGCCTTGCCCGGTCGCGTGGCCTTGCCCTTCGTAGCCTTGCTCGCCATCGTGTCTCGTCCCTTTCGAGTCGTAGTTATAGATCAAATCTCTCCGGCGGTGATCGGGTCGCCCGCGCGGGGCGGATCGACTTCGCCGTCCACGTCAGTAGTGGCTGCTCGACTTCTTCCCGCCGCCGCGGCCCTTGCCGCCCTTGAAACGCTTCTTGCCCTTGCGCTCGTCCGCGCCCTTGAGCGAGGCGAGCGGGTAGAGCGCGTGCTCGACGCGCGCGAGCCCCGCGCCCACGACCGCCTCGATCACCTCCCGCGAAGACTTGTAGGCGGGCGCGGCCTCGTCGAGCGGCACGCGACCGTCGGCGTTGACGACGATCCCCGCCTCGCGGTACTCGTCGTCGATGGCGCGCTGCGACAGCTCGCGCGTCGCCGCGCCGCGCGAGAGGCGGCGGCCCGCGCCGTGGTTGACCGAGTAGCCGCTGTTGACCGCCGCGTCGAGCGGTCGGAGGATGTAGCTCCAATCCTTGTTGCTGCCCGGGATCAGAACCGGGTGGCCCGTCCCCTCCCAAGCCGTGCCTTTCAACAAAGGATGACCGGCGGGGAAGGCGCGCGTCGCGCCCTTGCGGTGCACCCACACCTCTCCGAAGTCGGGGTGCCACTCGCGCTGCACGAGGTTGTGGCTGATCTCGTAGACCAGCTCCAGCTCCGAGCCGAACACTTCGCGGAACGCCTCGGCCACCTGCTCGAAGATGACGAGGCGGTTCAGGATCGCGTAGTTGCCGCCCGCGGCGACCGCGTTCTGGTAGTCGCGGTAATGGCGCGAGTCGGGCGTGAAGTAGCCGAGGTCGATGTCCGTGATGTCGTGCGGCTTCTCGTCGCGGGCCAGCTCGAAGTAGTTGGTCGCGAGCCCGTGGCCGAAGCCGCGGCTGCCCGTGTGGACTTGCACGAAGAGCGTGCCCGCCTGCTCCGAGCGTTGCAGCTCGATGAAGTGGTTGCCGCCGCCGAGGCTCCCCATCTGCTCTCTCCCGCGCTCCGGCCTCCCCTTCCCGCCCCACGGGATCTGCCAACCGTCGTCGACCGGAATCCGGTGGCGCTCCGCGCGGCTGCGGTCGAACTTCGCGCCGTACTTGTCCACGTAATACTCCGCCCCTCCCCGCACCAGATTCTCGAACTCGCCCGCCGAGAGCCCGCCCAACCTTTTACTCTTGCCGCCCGCGCCCATGTCCACCCGGCTCATCACCGCGCGGTTGAAGGCCAGCCTCCGCTCCGGCGTCGCCGCCCCGGCTTCAACGTCCGAGCGCGCCGACATCATCCCGCAGTTGTGGACGAACACTCCCGCATCCAGCGCGAAGTTGCCGTACTCGGGCACGGTCAGGCAGTAAACGTCTTCCCTGCGCCCGACGCGCTCGACGGAAACGACTTTATGATTGAACCCGTGACGCCAACGCCGGTGGTTGTGAATGCCTAACCCGCCGACGGCAGTCTCGCCGCACGTTTCGCAAGTGTGCTCAAGGTGAGCGACCTCGGATGATCTGCGCCGCCCTTTCTCGCTCACGTTGTAAGCCAGTAGAACTTTCTTCCCGCGCGCGCCGTTTCCGGCGACAGACTTCTTGAAGTGTTCGGGATCACGCTCCATGTAGGCGAGAATGTTTTTAGTCCCACGCGCGGCGAAATACGCACGCCCCTCCGCCGTCTTCGCCTTCTCGGCGAGGGCACGCTTGCGCCTGCGCTCGAACTCTTCCGAGTGGAAATGCGTGTTCCGCTCCGCAATCGACTTGTGGTAGCTCATGTGATCTCTGTCGCCCATGAACACCAGATTCTCAGGTCGGTTGTCGGCGGGGTTGAAATTCTTGTGATGAATGATCGTCGTCTGCCCCGCGAACGCAGGAATCTCTCCGAGCACGCCGCCGCGCGCCATGATCCAGTGAACGCGCTGCTCGCCGCCCGTCGCCGGGTGTCGCACGGTCGTATAGCCGTCCCTGTCCCGGCGCGAATAGAACGGCATCAGGGAAGTTTTCGGCGTTAGGTCTTGAGCCTGCCGGTACGTCCCGTCGCGCAGCATGAACTCGTGATCAGGAGTGCAGACAATCTCTCCGCAGTTGTCGAGCGTGACTTTAACGAGCGGCGCGTCGAGGCGCGTCTTCTTCGCGGTCGCTCTTGCGACGACGATCTTCTGTTCGGGCGAGATCGAGTAAACGAAGACCTCTCCGCCACGTTCGGCTAACTCCCCAATCGGATGCGAGTGACCATCGGCAGTCGGCACGAGCGTGTCGGCGGTGAAGCAGCCGATGTCGTAGCCGACCGGCCCCATCGCGATGGCCCCGCTCCCGGCGTCGGTGACGAGGACGCAGCCGACCGGGACGCCGTAGCCGTAGTGCGCGTCGGGCGTGATGACGACGAGGCGAACGCCGGGGAAGCGCGTGGCGTTGACGATCTGCCGGTAGAGGATGTCTTCCGTCGCGTCTAAGAGAGCCTTCGTGAAGAAGAGGCGCACGGGCACTTCCGCCGTGTCCTCCGTCTGCAACTCGTAGTAGCCCGCGCCGTGCCAGCGCGCGAGGTGCTTCCAGTTGTCCGCGTTCTTTAAGGTCTTCGCCACCCTCAACGCCTTCGCGTCTTCGTCCGTCTCAGCCATCTCGTGTTGCCGCCCTCGATCCTTATTTTATTTCCGTCGCACATCTTCTGACGCCCGCAGCAGTTTTTCAATCTCCGCGGCGATGACCCAGACCGACTTCGGCCCGCGGGCTTCGACGCGCCGCGCCGCGAGCGCGTACAGTGGCCGCCGCGCTTCGTAGAGGCCGCGCGAGCTTTCGCGGTCGCGCGCGAGCGGGCGCGCCGCGCGCCCCGCGCGCGCGATCCGCCGCCAGCACAACTCGAACGGCGCGTCGAGCCAGACGGTGAGGCAGCCGCGCCGCGCGACGAGTTCGCGGTTCGCCTCAATCGTCCACGCGCCGCCGCCGAGGGCCACGACGCGCGCCGCGTCGTCGGCGAGAATCTCCGCCAGAGCGCGCGACTCGATCTCGCGGAAGCGCCGCTCGCCCTCGCGTCCGATGATCTCGCGCGGGCTGCGCCCCTCGCGTTCGGCGATGAACTCGTCCGCGTCCACCGCCGCGCAGCCGAGGCGCGCGGCGAGCGCGCGCGCGACCGTCGTCTTGCCCGCCCCCATGAAGCCCGTGATCACGACGCGGGTCGGCGCGCGCGCCCCCTCGCCGCCCGCGCCGCCGGGCCTGATCGCGCCCTCGTTCATCTCTCGACGACCGATTCGAGCAGCTCGAAGAATTCGGGGAAGGAGACGGCGACGCACTCCGCGCCCTCGATCTCGGTCTCGCCTTCGGCGACGAGCGCGGCGACGGCGAACGCCATCGCGATGCGGTGGTCGCCGAAGGACGAGACGCGCGCGCCGCGCAGACGGGCGCGCCCCCCGACGTAGAGGCCGTCTTCGTACTCCTCGACGCGCGCGCCCATCGCGCGCAAGTTCTCGACGACGGCGCGCACGCGATCCGTCTCCTTCACGCGCAGCTCCTTCGCGTCGCGGATTTCGAGCCCCCCCTCCACCTGCGTGCCCGCGACGGCGAGGATCGGCAGCTCGTCGATGAGCCCCGCGATCGACTCGCCGCGGAGGACGTTCGCGCCCGTCGCGCGCGGCGCGAGAGCGCCGGAGCCGACGACGACGATCTCGCCGACGGGCTCGTTGCAACGCTCGGATTCGTTCTCGACGCCCACGCGCGCGCCGAGAGAGCGGAGCGCGCCGAGCAGCGGCGCGCGCGTCGGGTTGAGGCCGACGCCCGCGATCCTCAAGTCCGAGCCCGCGAGCAGCGCGGCGGCGACGGCGAAGAACGCCGCCGAAGAGATGTCGCCCGGCACCTCCACGTCGCGCGCGCTAAGTCGCTGCCCGCCGGCGAGCGAGACGGAGGGCGCGAGGGAGTTTCCGTCGGGCGCGGTCGCGCCGGCGCGCGCCCCCTTCGCCGTCGCGTCGGTGCGCGCGCCCGACGTTTCGACTTCGACGCCGAACCAGCCGAGCATCCGCTCCGTGTGATCGCGCGTCGCGCCCTTCGCCTCGACGACCGCGGTGCGCCCCTCCGCGTTGAGCCCCGCGAGCAGGACGCACGACTTGACCTGCGCGCTCGCGACCGGCGGCTCGTAACTGATCGCGCGGAGCGGGGCGCGGCCCTCGACGGCGAGCGGCGCGCGCCCGCCCTCCGACACGATCCGCGCGCCCATCAGCCCCAAAGGCTCGATCACGCGGCGCATCGGGCGCGAGCGCAAAGAGGCGTCGCCCGTGAGCGTCGCGGTGAAACGCTGGCCGGCGAGGACGCCCGCGAGCAGGCGCATCGTCGTCCCCGAATTGCCGCAGTCGAGCGCGCCCGCCGGCGCGCGCGGTAACTGTAGCCCCGCGCCTTCGATCTCGACAGTCGCGCCGTCGCGCCGGACGCCGACGCCGAGCCCTTCGAGGCAGCGGAGCGTCGAGGCGCAGTCGGCGCTCGTCGAGAAGTTAGAGACGCGCGTGCGCCCGCCGCGCCCGCACAGGGCGGCGAGCAGCGCGGCGCGGTGCGAGATCGACTTGTCTCCGGGCACGCGCAACTGTCCGCGCATCCGGCGCGCCGGTCTGATCCTCATGCCGTCAATCGTAGACGTAAAAGCCGTGAACCGTAAACCGGAAAGCCGTGAACCGTGAACCGTGACGGGTGACAGGGAAGAAGTGATGAGTGATGAGTGATGAGTGATGAGTAAAAGCTCTCTGTCTTAAACTCAGTACTCAGTACTCATCACTCAGTACTCTCTTGTCACCCGTCACGGTTCACGGTTCACGGTCTTAGGAGAGGTGCGCGAGGCGGTTGCGCGTCTTGGCGAGCTTGCGGTCGAGGCGCGCGGCTTCTTCGGCGAGGCGGTCGCGGCCCGATGCCGCCGCCTCGTCCGCTTCGAGCTTGAGCCGGTAGAGGCGATCCTGCTTGGCGCGCTTGATGCCGAACTCGATGGTCAACAGCTCTTCCTTCAAACTCAGGACGAGCGCGTCGAGATCGGACGCGCCCCCGCCGCCGTGCGCGTCGCCGTCGGCGGCGCGCGGCGTGGCGCAGTAGAGCTGGAGGTCTTCGTCGGCGAGCAGCGTGTTGAGACTCTCCACGTCGCCCTCGCGGTAGGCGCGCGAGGCTTCGGCCATGATGGAGTGGCGGCGGCGCGCCTCTTCGCCGTCGGCGGCGTGGTCGGGGTGGAAGAGCTTGGCGACCGACCAGAAGAGGTTTTTGAGCGACGCCTTGATCGCCACGCTCGCGTGCGCGGCGGGGCCCGCCGCCGCGTCTTCGTCCGGCTCGTCCGCGTGCTCGACGCCGAGCGTGCGCGCCTCCGCCGCGCGGATGGCGCGCTCAAGCTCCGAGAGTTCGGCGAGGCGGCTGCCGACCGTCGAGGCGTAGCGCGCTTTGAAGTCGCGCAGCCCGTCTTGCAGGGCCGTCAGCTCGGCGCGTCGCTCCGCGAGCAGCGCCGAGAGGCGGGCGGCCTCGCGCGCCGGATCGGGCGGCTCTTTCGCGTTCGCCGTCGGGTGGAGTGTGACGCTCTGCATGGCTTCGTTCGGCGCGACAGTTTAGCAGGAAGGGGCGCGAAAGTCCGCGGCGCGGAGGGGTGGTTCAGTCTGATCTAGTGTGTAGCGGGAGGCAGGTTCACCACGGAGGCACAGAGTTCACAGAGGGCGCATGGAGGATCGATCTACTCCGTGTGATCTCCGCGTCCTCTGTGGCTCTGTGGTGAGTCTTGAACTCCTCTGATCGAACCGCCGCCCGCGGCGCGTGCTTCTTGACAGTGGCGCGGCGGGCGTGTTAAACCGTGCAGGCTTTCAGTTAGCTTCATAACGCTTTCGCGCGCGCGCCGACGGACGCGCCCCGCCGCGTCTCGGACTGCGATCCGCAGGGTCTGCAAACGTGACTGAAGAGACGACCCAATTGAGCCTGCCGAGCCGCGTCGAGTCGATTGCGGAGGCGGCGGAGGCGGCGGAGGCGGTGGCGCGGCGCTTCGGGCTCGACGAGGAGGCCACGTTCGGGCTCGACATGGCGGTGCGCGAGTCCGTCACCAACGCCGTCTTGCACGGCAACGCGCAGGACGAGTCGAAGCCGGTCGAGATCAGTTTCACGGAGGCGGGCGGCGAGTTGATCGTGACGGTCAGGGACAGGGGCGCGGGCTTCGACCCGGAGGCCGTCGCCGACCCGACCGCCGCCGAGAACCTCTTGAAGACCTCGGGCCGGGGCATCCTCTTCATGCGCAACTTCATGGACACGGTCGAGTGGCAGCGCCACCCGGAAGGCGGCACGGTCGTGCGCATGACGAAGAAGATTCAAAAGTAGTCGGTAGTCGGTAGGCAGTAGTCAGCATGAGAGTGCTATTCCTACTGACTACCGGCTACCGGCTACCGACTACTTTCCAGTAAGGAGATTTCCCGTAATGGCTGAACTCAACATCTCGGAGCGACAGGCGGGCGACGTGACCGTGCTCGATCTCAGCGGCAAGATCACGATCGGCGAGGGCAGCGTCTCGCTGCGAGGCGCGATCAAGCGGCTCGTCGAGGAGGGCAAGACGAAGATTCTGCTCAACCTCGGCAAAGTCTCCTACGTGGATTCGAGCGGCATCGGCGAGCTGGTCTCCAGCTTCACCACCGTCCAGCGCGCCGAGGGCGGGCAGCTCAAGCTCCTCAACCTCTCGCAGAAGATTCAGGACTTGATGACGATCACCAAGCTCCACACCGTCTTCGACGTGTACGACGACGAATCGACCGGGCTCAACAGCTTCAAATGATGGTGACGGGTGACAGGTGACGGGTGACGGGTGACAGGGAAGAACGCTTCCTACTTGTCACCTGTCACCCGTCACCCGTCACGGCTTTTATGTCCCGCCGCCCGCCCGCGGCTGACGACCCGCCGGAGCGGACGGCGCTCGCTTTCCCGGTCGGCGTCTTCGACGCCTTGCCGCCCTCCACGGACTGCACGCGCTCCCGGCCACGCCCGCCGCGCCCCCCTTACGCTTCAACCAGATCGCGATCTGCGCTGTCGCGTTCGCCAACGACCCGCCTTCGGCGGCTCAGTTTGCTCACGCGTGTGGCGGGCGCGCGCCCCGTCGTTTGTTCGCCCACGCCCCATCCTGTAACCTTGAAACTCGTGCGCGCGAGGGCGAGGCCGGAGGCTCAGGGCGGTCAGGACGAGGGCGTGATCTGTCGAGGCGGCAGAGATTTTCGTCCCTCATCCCCCCTTCCCCGGCATCCGTCGCGCGCCCGGCGGGCATCTTTAGGTTCAGTTTGCCCCGCCGCCGCGGCGGCCCGTCCGGCGCGCGGCGCAAACCCCCGATAAAATTTTCAAGAACGCGCTTATGAAAAAGTTTCTCTTCGCCGCACTGATCCTCGCGCTCTCCCCGGCGCGACTCCCGGCCCAGACGCCCGCGCCGACGCCGAGCGCACAGCCGCAGCCCGCGCAGACCCCGCGACAGCCCGCGCGCCCCGTCTCCTCCTCCTTCGATCTCTCCGAGTACGGCGTGCAGTTCTCGCTCCAGCCGCGCCTCGTCGTGGTGATGGCGGCGCTCGACGCGGCGGGGTTCGACCCCGCGCCGGGCAAGCCCGCCTCCGGCTTCCGCGTGCGCGTGCGCGAGGACCAGTCGAAGCTCGACCCGGACTTGCGCGCGCAGTTGCGCCGCTTCTACGAGTCGAACAAGCTGCGCCAGCCCTCGGCGACGCCCGGCGATCAGGCGGCGCGCTACGTCTCGCTCGCCCTCGCTCTGGGCCAGCCCCCGGCCTTCGAGGCCCCTCCGCGCGGCGACGATCTCTTCGAGGGCGTCGCCGAGGTGCTCGACTTCGCGCCGCTCGTCAGGGAGTTTTACCGGCGCTCCGGCATCGAGGAGCGGCTGCCCTCGTACCTCGCCGAGTACCGCGCCGAGGGCGACCGCATGCGCCGCCAGACCGTCGAGATGGTCAAGACCACGCTCAACTACCTGCACACGCGCCCCGTCACCTCGACGGTCGAGAGCGTGCGCGCGACGCCGACGGGCGACAAGAAGAAGGGCGCGCAGAAGCCCCGCTTCACCGAGTACGTACACGACCGCCGCTTCCTCGTCGTGCCCGACCTGCTCGCCGCGCCCGGCGCGGTGAACTTCCGCGTCATCGGCGACGACTACTACGTCGTCCTGCCGCCCGGCGCCGATCCGTCCTCGTCCGAAGTGCGCCGCGCCTACTTGCAGTACGTCGTCGATCCGCTCGTCCACCGCTTCAACCGCGACATCGCCCTGAAGCGCCCCGAAGTGCAGGGCATCATCGACGCGCGCGCCAAGCTCACGCCGGGCGGCGCGTCGCCGACCGTCTTCGACGCGGTGGCGCGCTCGCTCGTCGTCGCGGCGGACGCGCGCATCGGCGCGCAGGCGCGCCTCGCCGATCTCCAGTCGCGCGCGGCGGCGCGGCTGCAGGCGACGAAGGACGCGGATCGGGCGGCCCTGACGAAGGAGGTGCAGGAGGAGCGGCAGGGCGTTGACGACGAGGCCGCCGCGCAGCTCGCCGACGCGTACGAGCGCGGCGCGGTGCTCGCCTTCTACTTCGCCGAGCAGTTGAAGGAACAGGAGGCCGCCGGGTTCGACTTCTCCGACGCCATCCCCGACGTGATGGCGCGGATCGACGCGGCGCGCGAGCTGCGCCGGCCCGAAGAGTACGCCGCGGCGCGGGCGCGCGTGGCGGCGGCGCGGGAGAAGGCGGCCAGGGAGGCGGCGAGCGTCTCGCCCGCGGACGCGAACGAGGCGGCGCGGCGCGCGGAGTTGATCAGGAGTCTCGACGAGGTCTCGCGGATGCTACAGGCGCGCGAGTACGTGGGGGCCGAGCAGCGCCTGCGCGCGATGCTCGGCGAGTACAAGGGCGAGCCGCGCGTCTTCTTCGCGCTCGGGCAGACGTGGAGCGCGGGCGCGGCGGACGCCGCCAACGACGAGACGCGCGACGCGCGGCTCAACAACGCGCTCCTCAACTACGGCAACGCCATCCAGTCCGCCGACCGCGACAACGATCTCTCGCTCATCTCGCGCGCGCACTTCGCGCGCGGGCGCATCTTCGCCTTCCTCGAACGCAACGACGAAGCGTTGCAGGAGTTCGACGCCGCGATCAAGCTCGGCAGGGTCTCCGGCGGCGCCTACGACGACGCGCTCGCGGCGAAGAAGAAGCTACAGCCTTAAGCGTAAAGTCCGCGCGCGTCGAAAAAAGCGACGCCCCGCGCACCCGACTCGCAAGCATGGGCCTGAAGTGTGAGGCCCCCGCCCGCGCCCGCCAGCCACGAAAGCCGCACCTACGTTTGGTGCAAAGAGGCGAGCGCGGCAGTAAGCAAGGCCAATCAGACGATACTGTGGAGTCTGGCGTGTTCTCCGTCACAATCGACAATGACGATTACTCGCTGATCGATCTTGGGCCTGACTTCGCGCCCGGTCGTGAAGTGGCATTCGTTCCCGCCGACGCTGCCCCGGACGACGTGTTAGCCTTGATCAAGGTAATTAAGACGGGCGATCACCACATCGGCTTCTACACGCCCAAAGGCGACGGGTCTGTGTGCATCTACTTCGCCAATTCCAACGCGCCCGATCCTTATGACCCGCTTTGCTTTGAGAATGCGTCTGAGGTTCAGGTGGTAGGCGTCCGCTACAACCCGCCTAGATGACTCTGCCGCTAAGCCAAGCTAAAAATCCCACCTGTTAACACCTTGCCGCGGCCCGCGGGTTCATATTATCTTTCTGCCTGCCGAAGCCTCCTGCCTCCCGAAAGGAGACCGCCCGTGCGCCCCACTCTCGCCACGCTCTCGCTCTGCGCCGCCCTCGCCCTCGGCTGCGCGAGGAAGCCCGTTTACGAGTACAAGACGCTCGATAAGACCAACGAGCCGCGCCTCGAAACCACCGAGGGGCGCAACGCCGTCATGAAAGAGATGACGGATCAGGGTTGGGAGCTGACCGACCCGAAGATGGCACTGCCCTACCACCA
The DNA here is from genome assembly GCA_036389335.1 of Pyrinomonadaceae bacterium. Taxonomy (GTDB): domain Bacteria; phylum Acidobacteriota; class Blastocatellia; order Pyrinomonadales; family Pyrinomonadaceae; genus JAIVGV01. The sequence goes on from DASVQC010000053.1 coordinate 18,075, forward strand.
TCAGGTCTGGCGCAGGGAGGCTCGTAGATGAGCGCCCCCGCGCCGCGCGCCGCCGCCGCCGTCATTTTAGCCGCGCTGCTCGCGGGCTGCGCACCGTCGGGAACTAACACGGCCCCCGTCGTCGCGCCGACGCCTTCGACGACTCACGACCCCGCGTATGACAGCGCGACCGACGAATGGCTGACGCAGGACAGAGAAGACCCCGACAACCGGGTAGAGGCGCGGCGGGCGGCTGAGCGGTTCGTCGCCTCGGCCTATCCCGGCTGGAAGGCGGAAGGCGTCTCGACGCTCGCCTACACGGGCAACCTCTACCTCGTCGCCGTCGATCTCTCACAGGAGAAAAAACGGCAGACGATCAGCCTCGTCGCAAGGATGTTTATTAACGCCGAAGGTGAAGCCTACTGGAAGGTTGATCCCATGACGCCGGAGATGGGCCAAGCCCTCTCGGGCTGGACATACCAACAGTACCGCAAGCTGAAAGCCGAGAACCGGCGACTCGAAGAGCGCGGCGGGGAGTCCGAGGGCGAGGAATCCGACGGCGACCCATACGCGCGCGAGCCGCGCTCTGATCGGGGGAACTAAGGGAAGCTACATCCCGCCTCACGTTGGGAGCGTCCGTTGGGAGTCCCCACCATTCGCCTTAAAATTCCCGCCGAAACGCAATAGACGACGCCCCGCGCGCCCGACTCATCAACGGGTGCGCGGGGCGCGCCCTTCGCCCGGAGGAGACCCACCACGGTCTTGCCGGTCGAAAGCCCCCCTCGACGCGGGGAACCCCTTACAACTCCAACAGCACGTAGCGCGGCGGCACGTAGCGCGTCGTCGGTCGCACCAGCACCGGCGGCGCGAGGCTCGGCAGCGCGGGCGCGGCGGGCAGGGACGGCAGCGCGGGCGTCGCCCTCAGCACGCGCGTCCCCGGCGCGAGGGTGACGGGCCCGCGGAACTCCGTGCGCGGCAGAGCGCCGACGCCGTTCGAGGGGAAGAGCGCCCCGGGCACGGCCCACATCTGCGGCCCCTGCGACTTCTCGGGCGTCACCCTGAAGGTGCGCCGGTTGCGCTCGCGCGTCACGCCGAGCGTCACCTCGCCCTCCTGCTTGCGGCTGATGGCGCGCGACAGCCCGGCGGCGTTCTCCACTTTCTCGCCGTCCACCTCCGTGATCACGTCGCCCGCCTTCAAACCCGCCTTCGCCGCGGGGCTGTTCTCCGCGACCGAGGTGACGAGCACGCCGCCGTCGCGGCTCACGCCGAAGTAGTCGGCGAGCTGATCCGTGAGCGGCGTCGTCGTCACGCCGATGCGCCGGCCCGCCCCGGCGACGAAGCCGAAGTTCTCCGCGCGCGGCATCTTCTGCAACTGCTGGCGCAGCCCCTCAGTCTGCTTCCGCATCTCCTCCGCGCGCTTGCGCCACTCCTCCCTCTGCTGGCGCGCCTCCTCCTCGGTCTGCTTCTTCCACTGGTCGCCGTCGAGGCGGAACAGTTCCCCGTCCTTGAACAGCATCCCCTCGCTCGCGCCGACGGTCGCCCGCTCGCGCCTGCCGAGCGTGACGCTCAGCTCGCGCTCCGAGCCGCCGCGCGAGACGGTGAGGCGCGCCGTGTGCTCCGGCGCGGCCTCGTTGATGAGCCGCGAGAGCTTCTGCGTGCTCGACACCTGTTCGCCGTCGAAGCGTAGGATCACGTCGTCCTTCTGCAACCCGGCTTTCGCGGCGGGGCTGTTCTCGGCGACGCGCTCGACGGCGACCCCGCGCGGCTCGCCCGACAGGTTGAAGCGGCTCATATTCTCGCGCGTCACGGGCTCGGTGTAGACGCCGAGGTAGTTGTCGCCGCCGCCGAAGACCATCGACAGGGCGCGCGCCGGCTCGTCCTGGCGCGCGGGCCGCACGACCGTCGTCGCCGACTGCGCGAAGACGACCGAGGCGCACCCGACCGCCGCCGCCAGCACGCACGAGAGCGTTAGCAACTGTTTCTTAGCCATTAAGGAGAGACCTCCCGCGAGAAATTTTTCCGCCCCTTGCACGCCCCCCGCCCGCGGCGGGTTCCAAAAATTTTGCGGGCCGCGGACGGGATTCGCCGACGCGGCGGCGGGTTCGCCGGGCCGACGCGGTGAAGGACGATCCCCCGCGCCCCCTTCCGCCCCCTCCGCGCCCCCGCGGCGAGTCCTCACTTTCCGCTCGCCCGACCGAATTCTGATCTACAATCCCGCCCTGATGAAGATTCTCGACATCGGCTGCGGCAGGCACAAGACGCCGGGCGCGGTGGGGCTCGACAGCAACCCGCGCACCGACGCCGACGTGATCCACGACCTCGACCGCGTGCCCTACCCGTTCCCCGACAACGAGTTCGACGTGATCGTCGGCAATCAGGTGATCGAGCATCTCGAAGACGTGCTCGCCGTCGTCGCCGAGCTGCACCGCATCACGAAGCCCGGCGGCGTCATCCGCCTCGACACGCCCCACTACTCCGACATCGCCTCCTACACCGACCCGACCCACAAACACCACCTCACGACCGAGTCGTTCGCCTACTTCTCCGGCGACCGGCCCGACTTCGACTTCTACAGCAACGTCCGCATGCGCCCGCGCGTCATCCGCGTCACGCTCCTCAAACTCTGGCGCGCGCTCGGCGTCGAGATGCTCGTCAACAGTTGCAACCGCTACCCACGCTTGCGCTTCATCCGCCGCTTCTGGGAGTCGTACCTCTGCTACATAGTCCGCGGGAAGACCATCTACTTCGAGTTCGAGGTCATCAAGTGACGGGCGGGGCCGCGGAGTCGTTGACACCGGCGCGCGCCGCGGCTTAAATGCCAGCCGACATCTCCCGCGACAGCGCACGCGCGCGCACGCCGTCCCGCGTTCGGGTTCGACGGGCGACAGCCGCCAAAAGTTTCACGCCGCCGACGAGGAAAAGCCTTTGACGCAAAACCCGATCACCGACGACCCGGCGCGCCCGTCCGTCGTCGTCGAAGACCCCGCTTCGGGGACGCTCCTCCCCGAGGGCGCGCGCGCCGAAGCCGTGCCGCTTGGGCCGTCCTCCCGCCACGCCGCGCGCCTCGACTCGGTCGATCTCCTGCGCGGCGTCGTGATGGTCATCATGGCGCTCGACCACACGCGCGACTTCTTCCACTCCGGCGCGCTCGTCTTCGACGCGACCGATCTCTCGAAGACCACGCCCGCGCTCTTCTTCACGCGCTGGATCACGCACTTCTGCGCGCCCGTCTTCGTCTTCCTCGCCGGCACGGGCGCGTTCCTCTCGCTCTCGCGCGGGCGCACGAAGAGAGACCTGTCGTGGTTCCTGCTGACGCGGGGCCTGTGGCTCATCGTCCTGGAGTGGACGCTCGTGCGCTTCGCCGTGACGTTCGATCTCAACTACCGGGCGGGCGGTTTCGTGCAGGTCATCTGGGTGCTCGGCTGGTCGATGATCGTGCTCGCCGCGCTCCTGCGCCTGCCGCTCGGCGCCGTCGCCGCGTTCGGCGTCCTGATGATCCTCGGGCACAACCTGCTCGACCGCTTTCACGCCGCAGACTTCGGCGCGTGGCGCTGGCTCTGGATGCTCCTGCACGAACAGGGGCCGGTCGGGTCGCCGCCCGGCTTCGTCGTGTTCGTCATCTACCCGCTCGTCCCGTGGATCGGCGTGATGGCCGCCGGCTACGCCTTCGGCGCGCTGCTGCGCCTCGAAGACGCGCGGCGGCGAAAGATTTTACTCCGGCTCGGGTTGGCGTTGACGCTCGCGTTCGTCGCCTTGCGCGCCGCGAACCTCTACGGCGACCCGCGCCCGTGGTCTTCGCAGCCGCGCGGCGCGCTCTACACGCTGCTCTCGTTCCTCAACTGCGCGAAGTACCCGCCCTCGCTCCTCTTCCTGCTGATGACGCTCGGCCCGGCCATCGCGCTGCTCCCGCTGTTGGAGCGTGTGAAGGGGGCGGCGGGGCGATTCTTCACCGTCTACGGGCGCGTGCCGCTCTTCTACTACCTGCTCCACTTCTACCTCCTGCACGCCTTGGCCGTCGTCTTCGCGCTCGCGCGCTACGGCAGGCAAACGTTGAGCGTGCTGCCGGGCGGCCAGCCCCCGCCCGGTTGGGGGTACAAACTCTCGGTCGTCTACCTCATCTGGATCGGCGTCGTGCTCGCGCTCTACTTCCCCTGCCGCTACTGGGCGCGGCTCAAGCGGCGCAAACGCTCGGCGTGGCTGAGCTACCTCTGATTGAAACGGTCAGCCGCGCGAGGACACAGTGGGCGCAGAGGGCAGATAAGGAAACAGCCGATCCGGGCTTCGGATCGGCTGTTCTTATTGCTTCCTTCGTGTCCTCTGCGCCCCCGTGACAAATCTTCTTCACGAATCGAAATAACATTTTCAAGCCCGCGCGCGCGTGCCCGTCTCCGCGCCCGTCATTCGTCGGTAGACCTCGCGCCCGTCGCTCAGCTCCACTCCGAGCTTGCCCTCCATCTGCGCGAGGTCGAGGTGGGCGACCGACTCGGAGACGGCGAGGAAGCGGTGCACGTCCGTCGAGTCGGGGAACAGCTCGCGCGAGATGTCCCACGCGGTCGCGCCCGCCTTCGGGACGAGGTTGATGACCGCCGACTGCCGCTCGCGGATCGCGCGCAGGTAGCGGTTGAACAACTCCTCGTAGTCGTCAACCGCGTCGCCGTGCCCGCCGTGCACGAGCGTCGGGGAGAAGCTTCTGAGGCGCGCGAGGCTGACGAGGTATTCGGCGAGCGAGCGGAAGCGGCGCGTGGGGTCTACGGGGTCGGGCGAGAGCACGGGGTTCGGCGTGACGCGCTTCAACACGCAGTCGCCCGCGATGACGGTGCGGTCGGCCTCGCGCACGAACGAGCAGGAGCCCGGCGTGTGGCCCGGCGTGTGGACGACGCGCAGCGAGCCGTTCGCGAACTCAAGCTCGGAGTCGTCCTTCAGCTCGGCGTGCTCGTCGTCGGCGAGCGCGTCGGCGAACTCTCTGACGTGCTCGTAGAGCCTACGCATCTCGTCGATCTCCGCCGGGGGCACGCCCGCGCGCACGAGTAGCGCGCGGTGCTCCTCATACGCGAGCCGCCCGACGCGGTGCCCCGTCTCCCAGCCGTGGACTAAGACCTCCGCGTCCTTCGCCTCGTCGCGCAACTGCTTCGCCAGCCCGCAGTGATCCTCGTGCGCGTGCGTCAGCACGATGCGCCGGACGTCGGAGACGCGCAGGCGCGCGCGCCGCAGGCCCTCGCGCAGCGCCTCGGCAGCCGCCTTCGTCTTCGGCCCCGTGTCGATCAGGGTCAAGGGGTCTTCGGCGATCAAATAGACGTTGACCGGCCCGATGTAGAAGGGCGTCGGCAAAGGGATCGGGATGATCTTCATGGCGGCAGTCGGCAGTCAGTTGTCCGTTGCCCGTCGTCAGTAGAAAGCTATCAACTCCGTCACGC
>DASVQC010000054.1:0-28494 GCA_036389335.1 Pyrinomonadaceae bacterium
AACTTCGCCCCCCTACTCTTGAACACCGCTCTCTCTCTCACCCCGTCTCGACTTTTTCGTAAATGTCACGCAGCAGGGGCGAACACTGGATCGAGTCGAGCTCGACAGAGGCTTCGGGCGCGCGGATGTCCGTCAGCGTCCAGCGCCCGTCCGGCTGTCTGACGTAATGCTCGACGCGGAAGTCGTTCTGCGCGATCAGCAGGTACTCGGCGAGCGATTCGAGCGTGCGGTATAGGCCGAACTTCACCGTGCGGTCGTAAGAAGCCGTTGACCTCGACAGCACCTCGACGATCACGGTGGGGTTCAGCAGCGTGTCCACCTCCGCGTCCTCGAAGCGCGGCTCGCCGCAGACGACCACGGCGTCCGGGTAGGTGTAGACGTTAGCGGAGGGGATGCGAACGCGCATGTCGCTCGGGTAGACCTCGCACGGTTTACCCCGTAACTGCCGGTGTAGTTCCGACACCACGTTGGTGTTGATCAGATTGTGCTTGCGGCTCGCGCCGACCATCGCGAACACCTCGCCGTCGAAATACTCGTTCTTGTATTCGGCACGGCGTTCGAGCGCGAGGTACTCGTCAGGGGTCACGAATGTTTTAGCTTGGCGGGACAAATGAAATCCTCCGACCGCTGCTGCCACCCACGCGAACTATAACACCCGCGCGAACCCGCGAACTAACCACGCGCGGGCGCGCCCCCTCTTTCATCCGGCGGCAGCGCGCGCAGCGCGGCGTGGAGGGTTTCGACGGCCAGCGCCGCGGCGTGACCTTTGCGCGCGGGCAGGCCGCCCGCCGCGCGCGCCACGTCCTGCCGACCGATCCGCGCGGCGTCGTCGAGCGTCATCCCTTCGAGCATCGCGGCGAGCGCGGAGCCGCAGGCGAGCGTGGGCGCGCAGCCGTAGGCGAGGAAGCGCGCGGCCTCGACGCGACCGCCGCGCGCGCGCAAGCCGAGCCGCAGCCTGTCGCCGCAGACCGGGTTTGTCAACTCCGCGACCGCGTCGGCCTCTTCCAACTCGCCCGCGTTGCGCGGGTTCGCGAGGTGGTCTCGGAAGGCGGCGGAGTAGGACACGAGTAAGCCCAAAGTCTAAAGTCCGAGGTCCGAAGCTCAAGGTCTAAAGTCGCAGCGCGTTGGCCTCGCAGTGACCTCAGACCTCGGGCTTCGGACTTCGGAACTCACACGTTCGTGCAGGCGCGCTCGGCGAGCGACTTCTGGTAGAGGGGCGAGAGGCGGCGCAGGGAATCGACGGCGCGCGGGAGCGCTTCGAGGACGTAGTCGATCTCTTCGGCGGTCGTCTCCTTACCCAGACTGAAGCGGATCGAGCCGCGCGCGAGTTCGTCCGTGCGCCCGAGCGCGCGGATGACGGGCGACGGTTCGAGAGAGCCCGACGAGCACGCCGAGCCGGTCGAGACGGCGACGCCCTGCATGTCGAGGTTGATCAAGAGCCCCTCGCCTTCGACGTAGCGGAAGGAGATGTTCGAGAGGTGCGGCAGCCTGCGCGCGCGGTCGCCGTTGAAGACGATGGACTCGACGCGCTCGGCCACGCCCGCCTCGAAGCGATCACGGAGCGCGCGCACGTGCTCGATCCTCTCGTCCATCTCCTCGCGCGCGAGCTGCGCCGCTCTGCCGAAGGCGACGATGAGCGGCACGCTCTCCGTCCCCGCGCGGCGCTCGCGCTCCTGATGGCCGCCGATTGACTGCGGCGAGAGACGCGTGCTGCGCCGGACGTAGAGCGCGCCGACGCCCTTCGGCGCGTTCAGCTTGTGCGCCGACATCGAGAGCAGGTCGCAGTTCAGGTCGCTCACGTCAACCTTCATCCGCCCGGCGGCTTGCACGGCGTCGGTGTGCAGCTTGAGGTGCCGGTGGCCGCGCGCGCGCTCCCGCTCGACGAGCGCGCCGATCTCGGCCACGGGCTGGACGGTTCCGATCTCGTTGTTGGCGAGCATCACCGTGATCAGGACGGTGTCGGGACGCAGCGCCGCGCGCACGTCCTCGACGCGCACGACTCCGTCTTCGTAAACGGGCAGGCGCGTGACCTCGAAGCCGCGGCTTTCGAGCTGGTCGCAGACGCCGCGACCGGAAGAGTGCTCGATCTGCGAGGTGATGACGTGCCGCCCGTGCGCGGCGGAGGCTTCAGCCGCGCCGCGCACGGCGAGGTTGTTCGCCTCCGTGCCGCCGGAGAGGAAGACGATCTCGTTCGGGCGCGCGCCGACGAGCGCCGCGACCTCGCGCCGCGCGCGATCCACCGCCGCGCGCGCCTCCTGCCCGTAGAAGTGGACGCTCGAAGGGTTGCCGAACTTCCCCGCGAGGTACGGCATCATCGCCTCGACCACCCGCGGGTCAACCGGCGTCGTCGCGCTGTTATCGAGATAGACTCTGCGCATGGAGGCTGTCAATTGTTAGTAAGTCAGTAGTCAGTAGTCAGTAGTCAGTAGTCAGTAGTTGGGTGTTGGCTATTGGCCGTTGGTTGTTTTCGGCGTCCGGTAGTTCGGATGACGTGGCGGGCGCGGCTCGCCTTAAACAACGGACAACGGGCGGCTGACGACCGACCATCTGACGTGTGCCCGGGGCGCGGGCCGTCGCTCCCCGGTCGCGCGCGCCGCTTCGTGCTGTCGAGCTTAACTGTCGCGCGTTCGAGTCTATGTCGCGCGGGTGGCGCGGTCAAGCGGGTTAAAATCGCGTTCGCGCGTCGCGCCGCCGGGGTGTTAGCATGGGCGCGTTCGGCTGTCCGCGCGCGCTCGCCGGGTCAAATCACTTAGGAGTGAATCGAAGATGAGAACCCTGTCGCGTTATTACGCCGCTCCTCTCTCGCTGGCAATCTTCGTCGCGTTATCGCCCGCGCTCGCCCCCGCCCGCGCGCTCGCCGCCGACGGCGATCCGCAGAACGCCGCGCAGCAGTTCGGCGCGCTGGAGCGCGGCTACCGCACGGGCTACTCGGACGGCTATCAGGCGGGCTACCGCGACTCGGTCGAGGGGCGCGAGCGCGACTTTCAGGGCAAGGAGGATTACCAGCGGGCGGATCGCGTCTACCTGCCCGCTTACGGCTCGCGCGAAGACTACCGCGACGGCTACCAGCAGGGCTTCGAGTCGGGCTACCACACGGGCTTCGACCGACGCGGCTTCGACTCCGCCGTCCCGACCACGCTCCGCCGCCGCGGCGCGACCGCCGCTAGCGACGCCGCGCAGACGACGAGCGGCGGGCGGCCCGTCATCCGCCGCGGCGACGACGACGCCGACCGCGACGCGGCGCGCGACCCGGCGAATAACGCGCCGCCCGCGGCCCCCGGCTCCGCGCCCGGCGCGGTCTTCGACATCCCCGCCGACACCGTCCTGCGGGTCGAGCTGCTCAACAACCTCTCGACGGACGTGAGCCAGCGCGGCGACCGCTTCGAGGCGCGCGTCGTCGAGCCCGCCGAGTACGCCGACGCGGTCGTCACCGGGCGCGTCACGAGCGTCAAGCGCCCGGGCCAGATTCGCGGCTCCGGCGAGTTGCAGCTCAGCTTCCAGCAGATACGCCTCGCGGACGGGCGCTGGGCCAACTTCAACGCGCAGGTCACCGAAGTCGTCGAGACGCGCACGGACACGAACGTCGGCGACGTGGACGCCGAAGGCGGCGTCAAGGGGCGCAGCACGACGAAGGACGACGTGGCGAAGGTGGGCGCGGCGACCGGCATCGGCGCGATCATCGGGGCGATTGCGGGCGGCGGCAAGGGCGCGGCCATCGGGGCGGCCATCGGCGCGGGCGTCGGCACGGGCGGCGTGCTCACGGCGAGCGGCAAAGACGTGCGGCTCCCGCGCGGCCAGCAGTTGATCATCCGCACCTCCGCCGAGACGCGCATCCGATAGACAGTCCAAAGTCCAAGGTCTAAAGTCCAAAGTCTGGAGCAGAATCCGCCGCCGGGTTCCGAGGCTTCGGACTTTGGACTTTGGACTATGGACTAATGATCATTACCCTCCTGACGGACTTCGGCACGGCTGACTATTTCGTCGGCGCGATGAAGGGCGCGATCCTCACGATCAACCCGCGCGCCTGTATCGTCGACATCACGCACGAGATTCCGGCGCACGACATCGGGGCCGGGGCCTTCACGCTCCTGACCGCGTCGGAAACTTTCCCGCCGGGCACGATCCACGTCGCGGTCGTCGATCCCGGCGTCGGCTCCGCGCGCCGCGCGATCCTCGCCGAGTGCGGCGGGCAGCTTTTCGTCGCGCCGGACAACGGGCTCGTCTCCTACGCCCGCGAGCGCGCGGGCGCGGCGCGCGTCCGCCACCTCACGAACCGAAAATTCTTCCGCCCCGAAGTGAGCGCGACCTTCCACGGTCGCGACGTGTTCGCGCCCGTCGCCGCCTCTCTCTCCGCCGGGGCACAGCCGCGCGAACTGGGCGAAGAGATCGACGACTGGGTGCGCCTGCCGCCGCTCGCGCCGCGCGCGCGCGAAGACGGCGCGCTCGAAGCGACGATCATCCACGTCGACCGCTTCGGCAACTGCGTCACCAGCCTCACGCGCGGCGAGTTGGGCGAAGACGCGAGCGCGCGCGGCGCGGCGCTCGTCGTGGGCGATCACGCGATCCGCTCCTTCCGGCGTTTCTACGCCGACGCCGACGGCGACGCCCGCGAGCCCTTCGCCATCTGGGGCAGCGCGGGCTTCCTCGAAATCTCCGCCCTCCGCGCCTCCGCCGCCGAACTCCTCGGCGCGCGCCGCGGGCACACCGTAATCGTGACAGGTGACAGGGAAAACCGTGACGGGTAAACCGTGACAGGTGACGGGCAAGAAGAGAAGAAAGGTTTACCTGTCACCTGTCACCTGTCACTTGTCACGCTTTCCCTGTCACCCGTCACTTGTCACCGTTCACCGCCTTTTGTTATCTTCAACTCATCACAGACAGTTAAGGAAAAATCATCATGGATAACGCGAAGGAAGCCGCCGCCGCGAAGGGCAACGCGAGTGGGGGCGGCACGTCCGCCGCCGCCGCCGGAGCCGCCGCCGCGGGCTTACGCGGGGTGGTCGCCGCCAGCTCTTCAATCGGCGACGTGAACGGCGAGCAGGGCGTTCTCATCTATCAGGGCTACGACATCCACGACCTCGCCGAGCATTCGACGTTCGAGGAGGTCGTCTTCCTGCTCTGGAACGGGCGACTCCCGGAGCGCGACGAACTCGACGCGCTCAAGCGGGAGATCGGCGCGCGCTACGAGGTGCCGAAGGAGATCGTCGATCTCATCCGCACGTTCCCGAAAGAGACCGACCCGATGGACACGCTCCGCACGGCGGTCTCCGCGCTCGGCATGTACGCCGAGAGCCCGCACGACATCTCGCGCGAGGCGGCGGTGAAGACCGCGACGCGGCTGACGGCGCAGTTTCCCGTCCTCGTCGCCGCGCTCGAACGCATACGCAAGGGGCAGGAGCCGGTCGCGCCCCGACCCGAGCTGAACATCGCGTCCAACTTCCTTTACATGCTCCGCGGCGAGCTGCCGCAGGAGCGCGAGGCGCGCATCTTCGACGTGTGCCTCGTCCTCCACGCCGACCACGAGCTGAACGCCTCGACCTTCACGGCGCGCGTCGTCGCCGGGACGCTCGCCGACGTTTACGCCTCGACGACCGCCGCGCTCGCCGCGCTCTCCGGCCCGCTCCACGGCGGCGCGAACACGAACGTGATGAAGATGCTCTTGGAGATCGGCGACGTGTCGAGGGCGGAGGAGTTCATCGCCGGGGCGCTCGCGCAGAAGAAGAAGATCATGGGCATCGGCCACGCCGTCTACAAGACGGAAGACCCGCGCGCCACGCACCTGCGCCGCTTCTCGCAGGAGGTGGGCGAGCGCGGCGGCGACACGCGCTGGTACGAAATCTCGCGCAAGATCGAGGAGTACATGCTGCGCGAGAAGGGGATGTACCCGAACGTCGATTTCTTCTCCGCCTCGACCTACTACATGATGGGCATCCCGCTCGATCTCTTCACGCCCATCTTCGCCGTCTCGCGCATTTCGGGCTGGACGGGCCACATCCTCGAACAGTACGCCAACAACAAGCTGATCCGACCGCGCGCCGAGTACATCGGGCCGCGCGGCCTGAAGTACACGCCCATCGAGCAGCGGTAAGAACCGTGACGGGTGACAGGTGACGGGTGACAGGGAAGAACAAGTCTTCTCATGTCACCCGTCACCGTTTACCCGTCACGGCTCCGTCTTGTCACCCGCCACCGTTTACCGTTAACGCCTTCTTCGGCATCTCCCCGTCGGTGAATCGCTTCAACTCTTCGTCGGGCCGCAAGAATTTCGCGCGCCAGACGAACGCGGTCGCTAGTACGAGCGCGAGGGTGCAGGCCGCGCCGCCCTCGATGCCGTAAGCGCCGCCGGTGAGCCACGCGGGGCCCGCGTCCGAGGCGCGCAGCAGCGGCGCGCGCGTCAGCGACGTGATGCCGCTCACCGGCAGGCCGAGCACCGAGCCCATCACCCAGTTCCAAGACCAGTGGAGGCCGAGCGGGAGCCACAGGCTGCGCGTACGCAGGTACGCGACGCAGAGCCACGCGCCCGCGAGCGCCGTGTTCGCCGCCATCAGCGCGAAGAGGTAGCCGCGCGGCACGTTCGGGTTGTCCGTGTGGACGTAGGCGAAGATGAGCGACGAGGGCAGGGCGGCGACGGCGAAGGGGAGCGAGCGCATCAGCGTCTGAAGCGGGTAGCCGCGGAACATGATCTCCTCCGCGGCGGCGAGCAGGACGTAGACGACGAGCGCGCCGAAGAACGTCTTGACGAACGCCGCGCCGAAGCCTTCGGGCGCGAGGCTGAAATGGAACCCGCCGAAGACGGAGGCGCAGAGCGCGGCCAAGCAGAGCGCGGCGAAGCCGAGGGCGCTCCCGAGCGCGAGATGGCGCAGCCACCCGCGGTGGAGCGACCAGCCGAGCGCGCGCGGCGGCACGCCGTCCAGCAGCTTGCCGCACGCCCAGCCGAGTACGAGCGCGGGCACGAACTGGATGAAGAACTGTATGAGGTAGAGGGCCGCGCCCGGGAGCCGGTTGAAATCGCCGACCGACTGAGGGCTCGCCGTCTGGAGCGCGACGCGCAGCAGCAGCAGGAACGCGACGACGAGCGAATAATAGGCGGCGGCGTAGATGGCGAAGCGCCAGCCGCTGCGCAGCCGATCCTGACGGTTGAGAAAGATGTCGAGAGGGGTCATTCGGTCGATTGATCCGCGTCCGGGGTTGTCGGGAGCCGCGCGATTGTAGACGAGCCGGGGGTGAAAGTCGCGCGCCGCCGGGTGGGCGCGCGTGCTAAACTCTCGCGTCGCACGAACCGATGAGGGAAGAGCACGAACAGCCGGGCGAGACGGCGAGCGGCGCGGAGCAGGCGGCGCGGCGGCGCAGCGCGCCGTGGTTCTTCGGCAGCCTCGTCCTGATACTTTTGGCGACGCTCGTCGCGCTGCAAGTGTCGGGCCTCTGGGAATTCGTCACGCCCGACAACGCCAGCGACACGCTCGCCCTCTACGCCCTCTCGACGCTCAACTTCGTCGCCTTCGTCATCTTCAGCTTCATCTTCGTCCGCAGCCTCCTCAAGCTCCGCAGCGAGCGGCGCGCGCACGAACTCGGCTCGCGCATCAAGACGCGCCTCGTCGTCTACTTCATCGCCGTCAGCCTTCTGCCCATCGCCGGGATGGCCGTCTTCTCCTACCTCTTCTTCAACCGCACGCTCGAAAAATGGTTCAGCAGCCTCCCCGAAGGCGTCGTCCAGCAGGCGCGCGAGGTGAAGGCCAACGAGTCGCGCAATCAGGCGCGCAACTTCCGTGAGATCGCCCTCGTCGCGCACAGGGCGTTGTCGTCGACCGAAGCCGGGGCCGATCCCAAAACGACGCTCGACGAGCTGGTCGAACGCGGCGACCTGTCGCTGCTCGCGCTGCGCGGCGGCGAGGAGCTTCAGCCCGTCGTGTCTGCGCGCGGGCTCGCGCCCGGGCAGGTCGAGGCGCTCGTCGGCGGCGTCGGCGCGGCGACCGCGGGCGAGGCGCGGCAGGGCGAGCTGAGCGCGGGCGGGAAGGTCTTCGACGTGATGCGGCTGCCCGTCGGCGAACGCTCGGAGCTGGTGGCCGCCAGGGAGCGGCGCAACGATCCGCGCGTCGCCGAGCTGGTGCAGAGCAGCCAGACTTTCGACAACTTCAAGCGCCGCCAGCGCAAGGTGCGCCTGCTCGGCCTCTCGACCCTCGGCCTGCTCACGATGCTGCTGCTCTTCGCCGCGACGTGGGCGGCCATCCACGTGGCGCGCGGCATCGGCACGCCCATCCGCACGCTGGCCGAAGCCGCGGGCGAGGTGGCGCGCGGCAACCTCGCGCACCGCGTCAGCGTCACCGGCGACGACGAGCTGGCGGTGCTCGCCGACACCTTCAACTCGATGACCGCGCAGCTCGAAGAGAACCGCAGCCACATCGACGCCAACTCCGACGCCCTGCGCGAGACCAACCTCGCGCTCGACGAGCGGCGCGCCTACATCGAGACCGTCCTCGAATCCCTCTCGACGGGCGTCGTCTCGCTCGACGCCGACGACAGGCTGACGACGATCAACGCCGCCGCCCTACAGATGCTGCGGCTCGACGCGCCGCCCGCGGCGGGCACGCCGCTCGCCGGGATCGTGAACGCCGAAGACCGGCCCGTGCTCGAACGCGTGCTCGCGCGCGCGCGCCGCACGGGCCGCGCCGCGTGGCAGATGGAGCTGACCCGCGGCGCGGCGCAGGCGGACGGCGGCGGCGATTCGGGCGGCGGCGGCGATGTCGTGCCCGTCGCGCTGACGGCGACGGCCTTCGGCGCGCAGCCCGAGTCGGCCTCGCGCGGCGTCGTCCTCGTCATCGAAGACTTGACCGAGCTGCTCGCCGCGCAGCGCGCCGCCGCGTGGAGCGAGGTCGCGCGGCGCATGGCCCACGAGATCAAGAACCCGCTCACGCCCATCCAGCTCTCGGCGGAGCGCATCGCCCGCAACTTCACGCGCGCGCGCGCGGGCGAAGACGGCGGCGCGCAGATTCTCGACGTGGGCGGCAACGGGCGCGAGGCCGACGACCGCGTCGCGCGCATCGTCGAAGAGTGCACGCAGACGATCACGCGCGAGGTCGGGAGCCTGAAGGCGATGGTGGACGAGTTCTCGCGCTTCTCGCGCCTGCCGCGCGCGCGCCTCGAAGCGGCTCATCTGAACGAGGTCGTCCGACAGGCGGTCGCGCTCTACGAGGACAGGCTCGCCGACGTGCGGCTCGACGTGCTGCTCGCGCACGCGCTGCCCCCCGCGCACCTCGACGCCGAGCAGATGCGCCGCGCCCTCGTCAACCTCATCGACAACGCGCTCGAAGCGACCGCGCACGCCGAGGGCGAGAGCCGCATCACCGTCGCGACCGGCCACGACCCCGCGCGCGGGCTGCTGCTCTTAGAGATCGCCGACACCGGGCACGGCATCGCGCGCGAGGACTTCGCGCACCTCTTCCAGCCATACTTTTCGACGCGCGGGCGCGGCACCGGCCTCGGCCTCGCCATCGTCCAGCACATCATCAACGATCACGGCGGTCGCATCCGCGCCGAGCAGAACCGGCCCCGCGGCGCGAAGTTTCTGGTCGAGCTGCCCGTGGCCGACGAAACACAGAGGTCAGAGGTTAGAGGTCAGAGATCGGGAGAAGAAGGACTGGCCTCTAGCCTCTGACCTCTGACCCCTGTTTCCCATGCCCGAAAAAATCCTCATCGTTGACGACGAGCGCGGCATCCGCGAGACGCTGCGGGGCGTGCTGGAAGACGAGGGCTTCGCCGTCGAGGCGGCGGCCACGGGCGAGGACGCGCTGAAAGTTTTGGAGTCGCGCAGCTTCGGCTGCGTGCTGCTCGACGTGTGGCTGCCCGGCATCGACGGGCTCGAAACGCTGTCGCGCCTGAAAGAGTCGGGCGCGGACTGCGCCGTCGTGATGATCTCCGGGCACGGCAACATCGAGACCGCCGTGCGCGCCACGAAGCTCGGCGCGTTCGACTTCGTCGAGAAGCCGCTCTCGATCGAGAAGACGCTGCTCGCCGTGCGCAACGCGCTGCGCCAGCACGCGCTCGAACGCGAGCACGCCGCCCACGTCGCCGAGATCGGCCAAGAGTACGTGATGATCGGCGAGTCGGTGGCGATGCGCGCGCTGCGGAAACAGATCGCGGCGGTCGCGCCCACGGACGGGCGCGTCCTGATCTACGGCGAGTCGGGGACGGGCAAGGAGCTGGTCGCGCGGGCGATCCACGCGCAGTCGCGCAGGGCGGGCGCGCCGCTCGTCGAGGTGAACTGCGCGGCGATCCCCGAAGAGCTGATCGAGTCGGAGCTGCTCGGCCACGTCCGCGGCGCGTTCACGGGCGCGACCGCGGCGAAGCGGGGGAAGTTCGAGCTGGCCGACGGCGCGACGCTCTTCCTCGACGAGGTGGGCGACATGAGCCAGCGGGTGCAGGCCAAAGTCCTGCGCGTGCTCGAAGAGCAGAGGTTCTCGCCCGTCGGGTCGAACGAGCAGGTGAGGGTGGACGTGCGCGTCATCGCGGCGACGAACAAGCGTCTCGACGTGGAGATCGAGCGCGGCAGCTTCCGCCCCGACCTCTTCTACCGCCTGAACGTGATCCCGTTCGAAGTCCCGCCGCTCCGCGACCGGCTGGAAGACGTGCCGCTTCTGGTCGAGCACTTCAACGAAAAGTTCTCGCGCGCCTACGGCAAGTCGCGCAAGAGGTTCGAGCCGGAGGCCATCGAGGCGCTGCAAAACTACGCGTGGGGGGGGAACGTGCGCGAGCTGCGGAACACGGTCGAGCGCGTCGTGATCATGCACGCGAAGCAGAAGGTCGCGGCGGCAGACCTGCCGCCGCTCGGCGGCGAGGAGCCCGCCCCCGCGCCGACGAAGTTCTCCTCCTTCAAGGAGGCGAGCGAGGCGCACCAGCGCGAGTTCATCCGGCAGAAGCTCGCGGAGGCCGAGGGCAACGTGACGCGCGCCTCCGAGCTGATGGGCGTCGACCGCAGCCACCTCTACCGGCGCATGCGCGCGCTCGGCATACGAGTTCGCGGCGAGCGCGAGAACGGTAATTAGCATCAAAGTCTGTGGCGCGCCGCGGGCGGGTGAAGCCGCCCGGCGGCGCGCTAAAACGTGCGGGGGGAGCGCGCATCTGTTAAAGTTTAAGTCGTCGCGGTTGGCGACGGGAGCGGCGCGGGGGGTTGTGCACTCGCGCCGCGCGTTTGATCGAAAGGCAATCATGGATTTCACGACGAAAGAGTTACTGAAACGCTACTGGAAGCTGGCGACCAAGCAGCCGTTCGCGCCCGTGCTGCTGAACATCCTCGTCACGAGCGTGTGCGACATGCGCTGCACGCACTGTTTTTTCACGGACGAGCTGGACGACCGCCCGCGCAAGAAGTTGCAGATGAAGACTCAGGAGATCGAGAAAATCTCCGAGACGCTGGGCGGGAACTTGGGCGTGCTCATCCTCGCGGGCGGCGAGCCGTTCACGCGCAAGGACTTGCCGGAGATCGTCCGCGCCTTCTACGAGAACAACAAGCTCGAATCCGTCTACCTCATGTCGAACGGGCAGATTCAGAAGCGCATCATCCCCGACGTGACGCGCATACTCGAAGAGTGCCCGAACCTGAACGTCGCCGTCGCGCTCGGCATCGACGGGTTGAAGGCGCAGCACGAGAAGATCCGCCAGAAGCCCGGCTCGTGGGACATCGCCATCGACACGGCGCGCCAGCTCCAGCAGATCAAGCGCGAGCACCCGCGCCTCGACATACAGACCTGCACCTGCTTCATGAACACGAATCAGGACACGATCTTCGAGTGGTACGATTTTCTGAAGTACGACCTCAAGCCCGACAAGGTCAACTTCAACTACATCCGCCCGCCCTCAGCCGATCCGCAAGAGCTGGACATCGACCACGCGCGCTACTCGCGTCTCGCCGCGATGATCGACGACGACTCGCGCCACGCCGCCATCAAGAACAACTACGGCGGCGACGCCGGCTACTTCAAAGCGGCGATTGACATCTACATGCACGGCCTGATCGCCAAGACGCAGGAGACGCAGACGGCGCAGATGACCTGCTACGCGGGCACCGCCGGGGCCGTCATCTACGACGAGGGCACGGTCTCCTCGTGCGAGAACCTCGACGCGGTGGGGAATTTGCGCGACTTCGAGTGGGACTTCCAGAAGCTCTGGCTCTCGCCCGCGATGCAGGCGCGCCGCCAGAAGGCCGCCGCCGGGTGCTTCTGCACGCACGAGTCGAACAGCTACTACCCGTCGCTCCCGTTCAACCCGAAGCACCTCATCCAGATCAAGAAGCTGGAGCGCGAGATGAAGAAGGCGCGCAAGACGCTGGAGCGCGAGGAGGCGCAGGCGGGCGCGGTCGTGGCGAAGGCGTGAGGCAGATGAGAGCGTTAACCGGCCTCTTATTGCTGCTCTCCGTGTCGGCTTTCGCCGTCGCCCAGGACGAGCGGGAGCGTTACGAAGAGCCCGCGGGCGGGTTCTCGTTCACCATCCCCGCCGGGTGGAAGATCAGCGGCGTGTTGATGAACGCACAATACAGGGTGGTCTCGGGGGTGCGCTCGAATTACTACACGCCCAGCATCTCCGCCAACGATGAAGCCTCCATGGGGCGTCTCAAGGATTACGCGGCGCGGGTGCAGAGGACTTTAGCGGCTACGGCAAAACCGCTCGGTTTCAGTGGCGTGAAGCTGATACGACAGGCCGAATTCGCCACGGACGAAGGCCCCGTCGGGATGAAAATGACGCATACGATGTCGGCGGGCGGGCGGGAGTACGCCGAGTCGCGGTATGTTTTCGACGGGAGGCGCGGCAGGAAGCTCACCTTCACGTGCCGGACGCTCGCGGCGGAGGCCGAAAAAATTGAACCGCTGTGCGACGCGAGCATGAAGTCGCTGAAGATCGTGAAGTGACGCTGAGAAGCTGTTAAATGACTGCAAATTCGGCCCCGAAAATCCTGATCATCTCGTCCGACACGGGCGGCGGGCACCGCTCGGCGGCGGCGGCCATCGTCGCGGGCGTGCAGAAGTTCTGGGAGAGCGACAACTACGCCGTGCGCGTCGTGCGCGCGGTCGAAGAGTCGCACGCCGTCACGGACAAGCTCGTCTCGTTCTACAACTGGGTGCTGCGCAACCGCCAGCACTGGATGAAGTACGTCTACTGGGCGATGAGCCGCGTCCGGCCCGAGACGCGCGAGTTCTTCCACCGGCGCTGCATCGGCTTCGTCCGCGAGCTGTTCGAGAAGTGGTGCCCGCACGTCGTCGTCAGCGTCCACCCGCTGACGCAGCACATCTTCGCGCGCGTCTTGAAAGAGCTGGGGCTCGCCGAGACGATCCCGCTCGTGACGGTCGTGACCGACCCGTGCTACGGCTTCTGGCGCGGCTGGGCGTGCGACGACGTGCGGCTCTACCTCGTGGCGAGCGACGAGGCGCGCCAACAACTGATCGACTACGGCATCGCGCCCGAGCGGATCAAGGTGTCGGGGATGCCCGTGCACCCGAAGTTCGATCTGCCGGACGAGCGCACCGCCCAGGAGGCCAGAAGCGCGCTCGGGCTCGACGCGGACAAGTTCACGGTCTTCGTCAACGCGGGCTGGATCGGCGGCGGCAACATCCCGGAAATCTTCCGCGAGCTGGCGCGCGGCGAGCTGGACGTGCAGGCGATCTTCCTCGCCGGCAAAAACGAGGAGCTGAGAGCCGAGGCCGAGGAGATCGCGTCGCACGCGAAGTTCCCCGTCAAGGTGATCGGCTACTCGGAGCACGTCGAGCAGTTGATGCAGGCGGCGAACGTGATGATCTCGAAGCTCGGCGGGCTGACCACGTTCGAGGCTTTGGCCTGCCGCCTGCCGATCATCGCCGACGCGATCACGCCGCCGATGCCGCAGGAGTCGGGCACCGTCTCGCTCATCGCGCGGCGCGGCGCGGGCGTGCTTTTAGAGCGCGCCTCCGACATCGTGCCGACCGTGCGCCGCCTCGCCACCGACGCCAAGCTCTACGCGCAGATGCGCGCCGCCACCGCCGGGCTCGCCATCCCGCAATCGACGCGCCGCATCGTCGAGGAGATCGCCGCGCTCATCCCCGCCCACGCGCTCGCGGAAGAGGAGCCCGCGGCGGTCGAGCAGGTCGCGTGAGGGGAGGGCGCGCTTCGCCAAGTTGACGAGCGCCGCCCGTTCAAGTTTAATCTAGCCATTCAAGACAACCCGCCCGCTCGTCTTCAAGTACGCAGCGGGCTTTTTTGGAGACGCGACCGATTTGAGTCTGCTGCTGGAAGGTAAGCGCGCGTTCATCTCCGGCGGGACGCGGGGCTTGGGCGCGGCGATGTGCGAGGTCTTCGCGCGCGAGGGCGCCGACGTGGCGTTCAGCTACCACTCGCGCGACGACTTGGCCGAGGAGGTCGCCGGGAAGATCCGCGCGCACGAGCGGAGGGCGCACCCGTTCAAAGTCTCCGTCACGGATCGCGTCGGGATGAAGAGGCTCGTGCGCCAGCTCGTCGAGGAGTGGGGCGGCGTGGACGTGCTCGTCAACAACGCCGCCATCAACCGCGGCGACAACTTCGCGACGACGACCGACCGCTCCTGGGACGACGTGATCGGCACGAACGTCGGCAGCCTCTTCGCCGTCACCAAGCCGATCTACAAGCAGATGATCCGCCAGCGCAGCGGCGCGATCCTCAACATCACCTCGGTCGGCGCGATCCGCGCTCTCCCCACCTCCGTCCACTACGCCACGTCCAAAGCCGCCATGATCGGCTTCACGAAATGCCTCTCGCGCGAGGCGGCCAACTTCGGCGTCTCCGTCAACGCCATCGCCGCCGGCATCTTCGACACGGACCTCGCGCACACGCTGCCCGAACGCCTCATACAGATGCACGAGTTCTGGGTCTCGAAGGGGCGCATGGGGCGGCCCGAAGAGCTGGCCGAGTACGCCGCCTTCATGGTCTCCGACCGCAACAGCTTCATGAACGGCGAGATCGTCATCATCGACGGCGGGGCAGTTACGTAAAAGCTGTCAGTAGTCAGTAGTCAGTAGTCAGTAGCTAATCCGTCGTGCTCCGCGATCAGTTCACTTGAAGCCCGTCTTTAGCTACAGGCTACTGACAACTGACAACTGACAACTGACTACTGACAATCCTCACTCTCCACCGCCCTCGGCACGAACCAACGACTTGACCTGCTCTTCGAGTTTGCGGACGGCGCGCGCGAGATCGCCTAAGCGGCGGAAGGCGGCGGTCGCGCGCAGCCAGTCGCGGTTGTCGAAGGCGGGGATGCCGGAGATGACTTTGCCCGCGGGGACGTTGTGGCTCGTCGCGCTCTTGGCCGTGATGACGGCGTCGTCGCCGACCGTCAAGTGGCCGGCGACGCCCGCCTGACCGGCGAGGATGACGCGCCGCCCGACGTGCGAGCTGCCCGCGAGGCCGACCTGCGCGCAGACGAGCGCGTCCTCGCCGACCGTGCAGGAGTGGCCGATCTGCACGAGGTTGTCGATCTTCGCGCCGCGGAGGATGCGCGTCTCGCCGACCGACGCACAATCAATAGTCGTCCCCGCGCCGATCTCCACGTCGTCTTCGACGACGACCCTGCCCGTCTGCGGAATCTTCAGCCAGCGGCCCTCTTCATCTTTCGCGTAGCCGAACCCGTCCGAGCCCAGAACGGCGTTGTTGTGGACGCGTACGCGCGCGCCGACGCGCGTGCCCTCGCGCAGCGCGACGCCGGAGTGGATGATCGACCCCTCGCCCACCTCGACGCCGTCGTAGATCGTCACGTTCGGGTAAAGGTGAACGCCCGCGCCGACGACAACGTCCCTGCCGACGACGACGCACGCGCCGACGCGCGCCGACTCGTGGACGCGCGCCGACGCGTCGATGACGGCGGACGGGTGCACGAAGGGCTCGACCGCGGGCTCCGGGTGGAAGAGGCGCAGGGCGCGCGTGTAGGCGAGGTAGGGGTCGCGCGCGCGCAGGACGGCGATCTCCCTCCCGGCCTCGACGCCCTCGGCGAGGTAGATGGCGGAGGCGCGCGTCGTCTGCACGCGCGGCGTGTAGCGCGGGTTCGAGAGGAACGTGACGTGGCCCGCCCCGGCTTCGTCGAGACCCGCCGCGCCGCTGATCTCCAAGTCGGCGGCGTCAGCGGGCTCGACCCGCGCGCCGGTCTGTTTTGCTAGCTCTGAAAGTCTCATAAGAGTTTTTGGCGTCTCACATCAGGTTCACCGGATCGATCTCGACGTTGACGGCGTGCAGGTCGCAGCCGCGCGCGGCGGCGTCGGCGAGCGCGAGGTCGAGCGCGGCGCGCAGGCGCGGGCGGCTGCGCGACTTCAAAAGTATCTGGATGCGGTGCTCGCCGCGCAGCCGCGCGAGCGGCGCGGGCGCGGGGCCGAGCACGCGGCAGGAGCGATCCGCGTTCGCCTCGTCGAGCGCGACCTTCAACATCTCGGCGGTCGCCAGCGTGCGGCCCAATTCGTTCCCGCGCACGAGCAGCGCGGCGAGCGAGACGAAGGGCGGGTAGCTCAGGTTCTTGCGGTAGCGAATCTCCTCCTCGTAGAAGCCGTCGTAGTCCTGCGCGCAGGCGTGGCGCAGCGCGTAGTGCTGCGGGTGGTAGGTCTGGATCAGCACGCGCCCTGGTCGGTCGCCCCTCCCGGCGCGGCCCGCCACCTGCGTGATGAGCTGGAACGTGCGCTCGGAGGCGCGGAAGTCGGGCATCGCCAGCCCGGCGTCGACCGAGACGACGCCGACGAGCGTGACGTTCGGGAAGTCGTGCCCCTTCGCGATCATCTGCGTGCCGACGAGCATGTCCAGCTCGCCCGCGGCGAAGCGCAGGATCGCCTCCTCGTACGTGTGCCGCCGCGAGGTCGTGTCGCGGTCGAGCCGCGCGAGGCGCATGGAGGGGAACTTCCGCCGGATCATCTCCTCGATCTGCTCCGTGCCCTCGCCGACGTAGAAGATGTACTGGCCCTTGCACGCGGGGCACTGCGTCGGCGGTCGCTGCCGGAAGTCGCAGTAGTGGCAGACGAGGCTGCGCTCGCGCTGGTGGTAGGTGAGCGTCACGTCGCAGTTCGGGCACTGCATGCGCTCGCCGCACGAGCGGCAGATGACGAAGGCGGAATAGCCGCGGCGGTTGAGGAGCACGATCGACTGCTCCCGGCGAGCGTGCGTCTCGCCGACGGCGCGCAGCAGGTCTTCCGAGAGCGCGACCTGCTTGCCCTCGCGCGCGAAGACCTCGCGCATGTCGATGATCTCGGCGCGCGCCATCGCGCGG
Source organism: Pyrinomonadaceae bacterium (assembly GCA_036389335.1). GTDB lineage: Bacteria > Acidobacteriota > Blastocatellia > Pyrinomonadales > Pyrinomonadaceae > JAIVGV01. The sequence goes on from DASVQC010000054.1 coordinate 17,237, forward strand.
TCGGCGATGCGGTTGGGGAGTTGGAGGTAGCGGTATTTCCCCCCGCGCGCGTTGTGGAAGGATTCGAGCGAGGGCGTGGCGGAGCCGAGGACGACGACGGCGCGCTCGCGGTGCGCGCGCACGACCGCCGTGTCGCGCCCGTGGTAGTAGGGCGACTCCTGCTGGCGGTAGGAAGACTCGTGCTCCTCGTCGACGACGATCACGCCGAGGTCGCGCACGGGCGCGAAGACCGCCGAGCGCGTGCCGATGACGACGCGCGCCTCGCCGCGCCTGATGCGGCTCCACTCGTCGAACCGCTCGCCCGTCGTCAGCGACGAGTGGAAGATGGCGACCTCGTCGCCGAAGTGCGCGCGCAGGCGGCGCGAGAAGACGGGCGTGAGCGCGATCTCGGGGACGAGCATCATCGCCGCGCGCCCGCGTTCGAGCGCGGCGCGCATGGCGCGGATGTAAATCTCCGTCTTGCCGCTCCCCGTGACGCCGTGCAGGAGGAACGCGCGGTAGGAGCGTTCGGCAATCGCCGCCTCGATCTCGTCGAGCGCGGCGCGCTGACCCGCGGTCGGCGTCAACTTCTGATCCGGGGGCAGCACGGCGCGCGCCAGCGGGTCGCGCCGCACGTCGCGCACGACGATCTCGACGACGCCGCGCCGCTCAAGCGTCCGCACGGTGGACGCGCCCGCCCGCGCCGCGTCGAGCAGCTCGGCGAAGAGCGATTCGCCGCCGCGCGCGATCAGAGTCTCGACGACGCGCTGCTGTGCTTCCGTTAACGCCCGCGCCGCGCCGTCCTCGTGCCGCTCCGGCGGCAGCAGCCTGACGGCCTTGCGCCGCTTGGCCCTCGCCTGCGCGCTGCGCTGGCGCTGCGTGATGGTGATCCATCCGGCGCGCTCTAGCTGTCGCGCGACCGAGACCGCGCGCGCCTGCCCGAACTCCTGCGCGAGCCGCCGCAGCGGCAGCTCCGCCTCTTCGGCGAGGAGCCGCAGGGCCTGCGTCTTGGCCGCCGCGGCGCGGCGCGCGGGCAGCCGCGCCAGCTCGTCGCGCCCCCCGGCGGTGATCGAGAGCACGCGCTCGACGGTCGCGTTCAGGCCGGCGGGCAGCGCCGCCTTCAAGACCTCGCCCCACGGCGCGGCGTAGTAGTCGGCGATCCAGCGCGTGATCTCCAACACGTCCGGCGTAAACAGCGGCTCGGCGTCGAGCAGCTCCTCCGCGTCTTTGATCTCGCCTCCGTTAACCTCGACCGACGCGTCCAACTCCTCGTGCAGCGCGACGACGTAGCCGGTGATCAACTGCCGACCGAACGGGACGAGCAGGCGCGAGCCGATGCGCGCCTCGTCCCTCAAGGCTTCGGGCAGGCGGTACGTGAACGTCCCCTGCACCCGCAGCGGCACGGCGACCTCGGCGAACTGCGGCGCGTCTCGCCGCTCGCGCGTCTCTTGCCGTGTGTCTGTCGCGGGAGTGGCGGCTGCGGGGTTCTGGAATTGCACGGCGAACAAATTAACTTGTGAACCGGAAAAGGGGAAGCGGCGGTAGGAGGATTATGGTCGCGGTAATAAAGCGATAACTTTTACGCGCTCGCGAGCAGCGCGCGCACCTTCTTCATGTCCTCCCAGACCTCGCGCTTCTTCGACGGGTCGCGCAAAAGGTAGGCCGGGTTGAAGGTGGGCATCAGTTGCGCGCCGTGGTAGGCGTGAAACTCGCCGCGGAGTTTCGAGATGGGCTGCTTGGTGCGCAGCAGAGCGCGCGTCGGCGTGTTGCCGAAGGAGATGACGACGCGCGGGTTGACGGCGGCCAGCTCGCGGTGCAGGTAGGGCGTAAACAGCGAGAGCACTTCGGGCGTGATCTCGTCGCCCGTGCAGATCATCTTGACCGTGTTGGTGAGGTAGCAGTCGGCGCGTCGCAGGCCGACGGAGGCGAGTATGCGTTCGAGCATCTGCCCGGCTGGCCCCATGAAGGGCTTGCCCGATTCGATGTCGGGCGGGCCGGGCGACTCGCCGACGACGGCGACGCGCGAGCCCTTCTGCCCCTCGCCGAAGATGAAGACGCGGTCGCGGTACTGCGGCAGTTGCTTGGCGCGCCGCAAAAGCTCCGCGTTGATCTCCTCGACCGTCTCGTCGGACGGCGGCGGGTCGTCGCCGAAGAGTGATAGCTCTGCCATGACGATCTAAAGAGACGCGCTCACTTCTCCGGCTTCGACTTGGCGAGGTAGTCGCGGATGATCTTCATGTCCTCCCACGTCTCGCGCTTCTTCGAGGGGTCGCGCAGGAGGTAGGCCGGGTGGAAGGTCGGCATCACCTTGAGGCCCTTGTAGTCTTGGAACTTGCCGCGCGCCTTCGTGATGCCCTCCTTCGTGTCGAGCAGGTTCCGCATCGCCGTGTTGCCCAGGACGACGATCACTTCCGGGCGCACGATGGCGATCTCGCGCAGGAGGAACGGCTTGCACGTGGCCGCCTCGGCGGCGGTCGGCGTGCGGTTGTTGAGCGGGCGGCAGCGGTTGACGTTGCCGATGAAAACGTCCTCGCGCTTCAGGCCGATGGCTTCGATGATCTTGTTCAAGAGCTGACCGGCGCGACCGACGAAGGGCCGCCCCGACGCGTCCTCGTCCGCCCCCGGCGCTTCGCCGACGAACATCAGGCGCGCCTTCGGGTTGCCCTCGCTGTGGACGATGGTGTGCCGCGCCTCGCAGCAGAGCGGGCAGCGCATGCAGTCGCCGATGTCGGCGCGGATGGATTCGAGCGTCTCGCCGGGCCGCGGCAGGGAGAGTTCGTCCTGCGGCGTGATCTCGCCGAAGAGCGTCTCGCGCGGCGCGGGCGGGACGGCGTCGGGCTTGCGGACGGGCTTGCGTGTCGCCATGTCGTTCGACTCCGTTCGTGTTTGTTGCGGGGCGGGCGGCTGCGCGACGCGCGCGGGCGGCGGCGTGCGCGGCGTCGGCGGCTGCGGCGGCGCGGGCCTCGCCACGGCGGGCGGCTGTCGCGACTCCGCCTCGGCGTTGCGACGCAGCGCGCGAGAGTCGGACGCGGGCGGCGCTGCCGCCGCCGACTTCCTTAACGGGGCGCGCCCGTCGTCCGTCGCTTGAATCGGCGTCGCCGCGAAGTCGCCGGCCTCGACGCCCTCGACGCCAAGCTCGCGCAGGTACGAGAGCTGGTTGCCCAGCTCCTCGACCAGCGACAGAAACTCCGCCCGGCTCGCGTCGTCACTCATAAAAACTCATTCGGCTAAATTCACCCGCCGCGACATCCGTCCGGCTAACTCACCAGCCGCGCGCGACTCACTCGGCGCGCGCCGACTTCCCGGCGAGCGCGCCGCGCAGGCGCGCCACCTCGTCCAGAATCTTGTGCGCGGCTTCGAGCTTCGACATGAGCGGCAGCCCGACCGCTTCGGGCCGATCCGCCGAGATGATCGTGACGGCGTTCGTCTCGGCGTCGAAGCCCGCGCCTTCGCGCGTGACGTCGTTGGCGACGATGGCGTCGAGCCGTTTGTCGGCGAGCTTCCTGCGCGCGTGCTCGATCACGTCCTCGCTCTCGGCGGCGAAGCCGATGACGAGCTGCCCCGCCCGGCGCGCGGCGGCGACCGACGCGAGGATGTCGGGCGTACGCACGAGTTCAAGAGTGAGCGCCGCTTCCGCCTTCTTCAACTTCTGCTCGGCGCGCGAGGCGGGGCGGTAGTCCGCGACGGCAGCCGCGCCGATGAAGACCGTGGCGCTCTGAAACTCCGCCCCCGCGGCGCGCATCATCGCCTCGGCTGAGACGGCTTCGACGAAGCGGACGCCGCAGGGCCGCGGCGCGCTCGCCACCCCGGCGACGACCGTCACCTCCGCGCCGCGCGCGCGCGCGGCCTCGGCGAGCGCGAAGCCCATGCGGCCCGACGAGCGGTTCGAGATGAAGCGGACGGGATCGATCTCCTCGCGCGTCGCGCCCGCCGTGATCAGGATTCGCTCGCCCGCGAGGTCGCGCGCGGCGACCGACCCGCCGCCGCCCTTCGCCGCCCCCGTCCGGGCACGCAAAAGTTCGAGCGCGGCCTCGACGATGCGCTCCGGCGCGCTGAGGCGTCCGGGCCCGATCGTGCCGCAAGCCATCTCGCCCGCGTCGGGCTCGACGACGTGGACGCCGTCGGCGCGAAGCTGCGCGAGGTTGCGCCGCGTCGCCGGGTGCTCCCACATCGTCGTGTTCATCGCGGGCGCGACGAGGACGGGCGCGGCGCAGGCGAGGTAGGTGGTCGAGACGAAGTCGTCGGCGACGCCGTTCGCGAACTTGGCGATGATGTCGGCGGTGGCGGGCGCGACGACGAAGAGATCGACCGTCTGCGCGAAGGTGATGTGCGCGATGGGGTCGGGGTTGTCGGGCGCGTAGTCGTCGACGACGACGTGCTCGCCGGAGAGGGCGCGGAAGGTGAGCGGGGCGACGAGCTTCGTCGCGTGCTCGGTCATCGCCACGCGCACGCGGCAGCCCGCGCGCTGCAAGCCGCGCAGCACCTCCGCGGCCTTGTAAGCCGCGATGCCGCCCGCCACGGCGAGCGCGACGCGCCTGCCAGCCGTCGCGGCGTCGCCCGTCTCGCGTGTGTCGTCGTCGAACGTCATCGGGTGGACCGAAGCTGTCGAGAGCCGAGTTAAAGTTTTGGATGGCGCGCCGGAAATGTATCACCGCTCCGACGCGGGACGCAATTTCGCGCCCGCCCCGGCGGCGTCCTGATTCGGTTTCTACTCCATGCCCCCTCCGCGTCCTCTGTGCCTCCGTGGTGAGTGCTTACGATCCTTACCTCACCACAGAGACACGGAGGGCACAGAGCGGGCACAGAGAAATACCGCTCCCCGACGGCGCTTCCGAGCCGGGCCGCGGGCTGTGGTACACTTGCCTTCGCCCCCGAATGATTCACACGACAAGGACGCGAGCGTCGAAGTGGCAGTTTCAAGCACGTCGAATCATGCGCGAAGGGACGAACAGGCTTAAGCTCGGCGCGGCGCGGCTGCTCTCGATCTGCGCGCTGTCGCTGTGCGCGGCGCAGTCGTCGCCGGCGCAGCGCGCCGCCCTGCCGGACGAGCGCGAGTTCGGCCCCGTCGTGCGCGCCTACCTCGGCTACCTGAGGGCCGAGCAGGAGGTGACGGACGCGCGCGAGAGCCGCCGCGAGGTGAGCGCGGCCTACGTCCGGCGCAACTCGAACCGCATCTTGGCGCTGCGACGGATGACGATCCAGATCGCGCGCTCGTCGCACAACGACTACGTGCCGGAGCTGTACGCCGTGGCGCGCGACGAGCTGGGCACGCTCTTCGAGACGCCGCCGAGCCCGGCCACCTTCCGCGTCGGCGAAATCTTAAACAACACCTTCCGCTTCCTTGGCACCGTCCGTACGAACGAGCCGTTCTACCTCTTCTCGCGCCTCGACATCTACGAGCAGGCGGAGCTGATCAAGAAGGCGGAAGCGCAGCGCGCTGGCGCGGGTGGCTCGCAGCCCGCGGGCGCGAGGGCGCAGGGCGACGCGGCGACGCGACCGCGCCGCGTCAGCCCACCCTGAGCCTTCGGCGCGCGTAGGAAGACGGCGCGCGTTCGCCTTCCGAGCTGTCAAACGCCCTCAGCCCCGCGACCCAAAACTTTGCCCCGATGGAGCAGCCAAAACTTTTCGACAGGAAGAAGGTTGAGGGCGCGGCGGACGCCGAACGGCTCGCGCTCTACGCGCTCGGCGAGTTTCAGGCGCGCCGCCTCGCGCTCGCCGGGCGCGAGCTGCCGCTGGATCGTCTGCGCGGGGCGCTCCGGCGCGCGGCGGAAGACCTCGGCGTCGAGGAGTTGAGCGATGAGGCGTCGGTCGCCGCCTTCGAGTCGCTCGGCGCGCGCGTGCGCCGCGTGCCGCCGTTCGTCGCCAAGCACCCGTACCGCGTCACGGTCGGCGCGGAGCTGTCAGAACGTGCGCGGGAGTTTTACGGGGAGCAGAGGAAGTCGGCGGGCGAGGCCGCGGGCGGCGAAGACTGAGAAGGGGGCACGGGCGCGCTGTTCCCGCCGCTTCAATTTCTACGCCCTCAACAAGTAAGGGCGAGCCCGCGGGGGCGGCGATCCGGAGCGGCACGGTCTCAAGCCGCGGCGGGCTGAGGCGCGCGCGATTCGCCGCCGCGCCCGACGGCGGCAAGGGGCGACTCTTCGAGAGCGCGTGCCTTTTCGAGCGGCGGGCCGGGGGAGGGCGCGCCGTGCGCCGTCCGTTCGCGTACCCGTCGCCCCGCCCGTAAGGTCAAAAAAGGCTATGATTTCACTGAAATGAATGTTGACATGGGGCTTCGATTCGTGTAAAAACACGAGGTCGAAGCAGCCCACAGAGGCTCGCTGACCTGCTTTATTGGAATCTTTCACAGGGCGCAACTAGAGTTTGAGGCGGGTTATGCGAGGAAAACTGAACTCGTCTCCTGCCGAGTCCCAAGGAGACTTGCGGCGCGCTCTCTAAAATTTTGTTTCAGTTTACGGGAGGAGAATGATGAACAGCAGAAACTGGAGCCGCTCGGTCGTCACGACTTGCTTGGCGGTTGCCATCGTTTGCAGCTACTCGATGGTGGCTCTCGCCGCGCAGCAGATGCCCTCGGGCGAGCTGTCAGTGGTCGGCGAGGTCGCCGTCAACGGGGCCAGCGCGATTTCCGGGGCGACGGTTTTCACCGACAGCGCCATCACCACGGGGAAGAATTCCAGCGCCGTCGTCAGCCTCGGCAAACTTGGCCGCGTCGAGGTGATGCCCAACTCCAGCCTGAAGCTCAGCTTCACCGACAACGGCGTGTCCGGCACGCTCGACTCCGGTAAGGTTCGCTTCTCCACCTCTTCGGGCGTGGCCGCGAGCGTCATGACCAAGGACGGCAACGCCGTGGCCGACAACGCCATGCCGAACGTCTTCGTCGTTGACTTGGAGTGCGGCAACACCGTGGTCGCCACCCAAGCGGGTCGCGTCGAACTGCGCGCCGGCAGCGCCGTCAAGCAGATCGCCGCGGGCAGCCAGGACACCGCCGGCACCGCCCAGCCCGGCACGCGCTGCACGCGTCTGACGCGCGCCACCTCGTTCGGGGCGCTCAGCGGCGGCGCGCTCGCCCTGCTCCTGCTCGGCATCGGCGGCGCAGTCGCGGCGGCGATCATCGCGTCGCACGAGGACAACGATTTCGAGTTCGGCGGCACCCCGATTGTCATCAGCCCGTCCAGGTAAGTACTCCCACGGCGGATGAGGGCGAAGTCCCTACGGCTCTTGCGCTGCAGCGCGCACGTAGACGGGAACAATCAATTTGCGGGTCACGCGGATTCCAACCGCCGCGTGACCCGCATAATTTTGTTTACGCGAGCCCGGCTCCGGCGCGAAGGGCTCGCCCACGATTAATGCACATCGCAGTCATCGGGACGGGTTACGTCGGATTGGTCACGGGAGCCTGCTTCGCCGAGTTCGGCGTCAACGTCACGTGCGTCGATGTCGACGGGCGGAAGATCGCCGAGCTGCGCGAAGGGAAGCTGCCCATCTACGAGCCGGGCCTCGACCAGCTCGTCGCCAAGAACGCGCAGGCCGGTCGGCTCTCCTTCACGACCGAGCTTAAGGCGGCGGTCGAGCAGGCGCTCGTCATCTTCCTCGCCGTCGGCACGCCGCCGCGCGAGGACGGCTCGGCTGACCTGCGCTACGTCGAGGAGGCGGCCCGCCAGATCGCCGCGCACCTGAACGGCTACAAAGTGATCGTGACGAAGTCGACCGTCCCCGTCGGCACGGGCGAGCGCCTGCGCCGCCTCATCTCCGAGCAGCGGCCCGGGGCCAAGTTCGGCATCGTCTCGAACCCCGAGTTCCTGAGGGAGGGCGCGGCGATAGACGACTTCATGCGCCCCGACCGCGTCGTCATCGGCTCGCGCGACGAGGAGGCGGTCGCCATCATGCGCGACCTCTACCGCCCGCTCTTCCTGATCGAGACGCCGTTCGTCATCACCTCGGTCGAGGCCGCCGAGCTGACCAAGTACGCCGCCAACGCCTTCCTCGCCACCAAGATCTCCTTCATCAACGAGATCGCGAACCTCTGCGACCGGATCGGGTGCGACGTCCACGACGTGGCGAAGGCCATCGGCATGGACAACCGCATCGGGCGCAAGTTCCTCCACCCCGGCCCCGGCTACGGCGGCTCCTGCTTCCCCAAAGACACGAGCGCGCTCGTCTCGGTCGCGCGCGAGTTCGAGTCCGACGCGCTCATCGTCGAGGCGGTCATCAGGGTCAACCGCCTCCAGCGCGACAAGATGATCAAGAAGCTCGAAGGGCTCCTGCCGGAGATGGCGGGCAAGTCGGTCGCCGTCCTCGGCCTCTCCTTCAAGCCGGAGACCGACGACATGCGCGACGCGCCCTCGGTCGACATCGTGCGCGCCCTCGTCGGGCGCGGCGCGCGCGTGCGCGCCTACGATCCGGTGGCGGTCGAGGCGGCCAGACCTCTGCTCCCGGAGATCGACTACGCGGCGGACGAGTACGAGGCCGTCAAGGGGGCCGACCTGCTCGTCTTCGTCACCGAGTGGAACCAATTCCGCGCTCTCAACATGGAGCGCGTGCACGGCCTGATGCGCACGCCGAAGATCGCCGACCTGCGCAACATCTACGAGCCCGAAGACATGCGCCGCCTCGGCTTCGAGTACGCCGGCGTGGGCAGATAAGGAAACCGTGACGGGTAAACCGTGACAGGTGACAAGAGCCAACCTGTCCTGCCTGTCACCTGTCACCGTTTACCCGTCACGACTCTTATGCCTCTCTCAGGAATCGCACTCGTCACCGGCGGGGCCGGGTTCATCGGCTCGCACATCGCGGCGGCGCTCGCCTCGCGCGGGGCGCGCGTGCGCGTCATCGACGACCTCTCCACCGGGCACGTGGAGAACTTGGAGGAGATCGGCGGCGACGTCGATCTCGTGCGCGGGAGTCTGAACGACCCGGACGCTTTGCGGCGCGCGCTCGAAGGCGTCGAGCTGGTCTTCCACGAGGCGGCGATCCCCTCGGTGCCGCGCTCGGTCGAGAACCCGCGCGAGACGCACGAGGCTTGCGTCGAGGGGACGTTCTCGCTGCTCCTCGCGGCACGCGACGCGGGCGTGCGCCGCCTCGTCTACGCCGCGTCGTCTTCGGCTTACGGAGATCAGCGGGCGCTGCCGAAGGTCGAGACGATGTCGCCCGACCCCTTGAGCCCTTACGCCGCCGCGAAGCTCGTCGGCGAGTACTACTGTCAGGTCTTCACGCGCGCCTACGGGCTCGAAACCGTGGCGCTCCGCTACTTCAACATCTTCGGCCCCCGCCAAGACCCCTCTTCGCAATACTCCGGCGTCATCTCGCGCTTCATCGCCGCGCTCGTCGGCGGGACGACCCCCGTCATCTACGGCGACGGCGAGCAGACGCGCGACTTCACCTACGTCGCCAACGCCGTCGAGGCGAACCTGCTCGCCTCCGAGAGCGCGCGCGCCGTCGGCCACGTCATCAACGTCGCCAACGGTCGTCAGACCTCTCTCAACGAGTTGTTAACGATACTGAAAGGCATCACCGGGCGCGGCGAGTCGGAGACCGACTACCGCGAGACGCGCGCGGGCGACGTGCGCCACAGCCTCGCCGACATCACGCGCGCGCGCGACCTGCTCGGCTACGAGCCGCGCGTCGGCATGGAAGAGGGCTTGCAGCAGACGATTGACTGGTGGAAGCAGAGCCGCTTCGCCCAAAGGCCGTGACGGGTGAGGGGGAAAGCCGTGACGGGTGACAGGTGACGTGTGACAAGCAGGAATCGTTACAGGCCGAGTATCGAGCGACCGGGCAAAGCCCGTGTCAGCCGGCGATAGAGCGTAGCCCACGGCGCAAGCCGTGGGGTTCGGGGCGGAGAAAAAATGAGAGCCCCTGAAAGGGGCGAAAGAAGTTCGACTACGATTCTTTCGCCCCTTTCGGGGGCTCTCAAATCTTTGATGCGCTGTGATCCACGGGCGTGAGCCCGTGGCTACGTTATGCCGCCCGCTCCGCGGGCTGATACGCGCCCGCTTCGCGGGCTGGCACGCACCCGCTCCGTCCTGTCACCCGTCACCCGTCACGGTTTACGGCTTTTCTTGTCACCTGTCACTCGTCACCCGTCACGAGCTTTTTGAGGCTCGCCGTGTAAGGCTGGCGGGCGACGCCCTTGTCGGTGATGATGGCGGCGATCAGCTCGTTGGGCGTCACGTCGAAGGCGGGGTTGTGGGCGGGGACGCCGGTGGGCGTGAGCTGCTGCTCGCGCAGGTGCGTGACCTCGCGTGCGTCGCGCTCCTCGATGGGGATTTGCGCGCCCTCGCCGATGCTGAGATCGACGGTCGAGATGGGCGCGGCGACGTAGAAGGGGATGTCGTGCTGGCGCGCGAGCACGGCGACCATGTAGGTGCCGATCTTGTTCGCCGTGTCGCCGTTGGCCGCGATGCGGTCGGCCCCGACGACGACGACGTCAACCTTCCCCTGCTTCATCACGTGCCCCGCCATGTTGTCGGTGATGACGGTGACGGGTATCGAGTCCTGCGCTAGCTCCCAGGCCGTCAGGCGCGCGCCTTGCAGGAAGGGGCGCGTCTCGTCGGCGATGACGGCGACGCGCTTGCCGGCGTCGCGCGCGCCGCGGATGACGCCGAGCGCGGTGCCGTAGTCGCCGGCGGTGGCGAGCGCGCCCGCGTTGCAGTGCGTCAAGACGGTCGCGCCGTCCGGGATCAGCTCGCCGCCGAAGCGACCCAGTGCGCGGTTCGAGGCGAGGTCGTCTTCGTGAATCTTCCGCGCCTCTGCGACGAGGCTGCGCTTGATCTCTTCCACGTCTTGGGTCGCGGCGCAGGCGCGGCGGAACCGCTCGCGCATCCGCTCGATGCCCCAGAAGAGGTTGACGGCGGTCGGGCGCGTGGCCGCCATCACGTCGCACATGTAGTCGAAGTCGTAGGAGAGGTCGGCGACGTTGGTGGCGACCGCCTGCTTCATGCCGACGGCGAGCCCCATCGCGGCGGAGACGCCGATGGCCGGCGCGCCGCGCACCGCCATCTGCTTGATCGCATCGGCCACCTCCTCGCACGAGCGCAGCATCAGGTACTTCTCCTCCGTCGGCAGCAGGCGCTGATCGATCATGCGCACGCCCTCGTCCGTCCACTCCACGGTCTTGATCATCGCTTCAGAGCTCTCCGAAAAAATTAGCGCGCGGGTCTTCGTCGAACTTCTTCCGACTCGCGCGCGGGTGATAACGATTCGGCATCTTACTCCGCCGGGGAGGCGGGCGGCAAAGCGGCGGACGAAAAGAGGGGCCGCGCCGGCGGGCGCGGTAGGCCGAT
>DASVQC010000055.1:0-12070 GCA_036389335.1 Pyrinomonadaceae bacterium
GAGTGGAGCATGTGCCCGTTGTGCTCCTCCATGCGCGCCACGCCCTTGAAGATCATCACCACCGCGCGCCGCTCGCTGCACACGTTGATCGGCTCGTAGGAGGCGTTCAGGACTAAAACACGTCCGGTCATACCGCGACTAGATTACAGTGGCGTGCGGCGGGAGACAAGCAACCAAAGCCGTGACAGGTGACGGGTGACGGGTGACAGGTCAAAGCCAGAAGCTATTAGCTATTAGCTGTTAGCTAACAGCCCTCTCTTACTTGTCACCCGTCACGGTTTACCGTTTACGGCTTTTACCTGTCACGGAATTTATCCGTGGCTTCGACGAGCGCGGCGCGGATGCCGGGCTCCAACGCGGAGTGGCCGGCGTCGGGGATGACCTGCAAGTCCGCCTCGGGCCACGCCGCGTGCAGCTCCCACGCCGAGACGAGGGGGCAGACCACGTCGTAGCGGCCCTGCACGATGACCGCCGGGGTGTCGCGAATCTTACCGACGTTCTCGATCAGGTAGTTGTCGGTCGGGAAGAAAGAGTTGTGCGTGAAGTAGTGGCACTCGATGCGCGCGAACGCGGTGGCGAAGTGCGCGTCGCCGAAGTAGTCGATCATGTCGGGGTCGGGGTAGAGCTTCGACGTGCTCCCCTCCCACACGCTCCACGCGCGCGCCGCCTCGGTTCTCACCGCCTCGTCCTCGCTCGTCAGCCGACGGTAGTAAGCCGCGAGCATGTCGCCGCGCTCTTCGGGCGGGATGACGTTCAGATACTGCTCCCACACGTCGGGGTAGATGTTCGACGCGCCCTCCTGATAGAACCACTGAATCTCCTTCGGGCGGCACAGGAAGATGCCGCGCAGGACGAGCGAGCGCACGCGCGCCGGGTGCGTCTGCGCGTAGGCGAGCGCCAGGGTGCTCCCCCAAGAGCCGCCGAAGACGTGCCACGTGTCAACGTCGAGGTGCGCGCGCAGCTTCTCGATGTCTTCGACGAGGTGCCACGTCGTGTTCTCTTCGAGCGAGGCGTGCGGGGTGCTCTTCCCCGATCCGCGCTGATCGAAGAGGATGATGCGGTACGACTCAGGATCGAAGAAGCGCCGGTAGTCGGGCACGGTCCCGCCGCCCGGCCCGCCGTGCAGGAAGACGACGGGCGCGCCCTTCGGGCTGCCGGACTGTTCGTAGTAGATGGTGTGGACGGGCGAGACGCGCAGCATTCCCTCGTCATAAGGATCAATGTCGGGGTACAAGTCCTTCATGAGCGACATCATACAAGAGGTTACGAGTCGGAGGCTAGAGGTGGGGGGTTTATAGCTGTTAGCTAATAGCTCATAGCTAATAGCGGTTAGCTGTTAGCTGTTAGCTGTTAGCAAGACGATTACCGTTTCCGGTCGCGCCCGCCGCGTCATGACGTGGGTGATAGCTAAGAACGATCCGGCTGACAGCTAATGGCTAACCGCTAACCGCTGTTAGCTAACAGCTATGAGCCACTTCACGCTCGCGCGACGGTCAAGACGAAGACTTCGTGCGCGCCCGCTTGCCTGAGAGAGCGCGCGCACGCCGAGACGGTCGCGCCCGTGGTGAAGACATCATCGACGAGCAGGATTCGCTCTCCCCCGACGAGGCGCGGGCGGACGACCTCGAAGGCGTCGGCGACGGTCTCGCGCCGCGCCCGCGCGTCCATCCCGGCGCGGTGCCTTTCGGCGTGGCGCACGCGGCGCACGCTCCACTCGTCGAGCGGCAGACGCGCGCGGGCCGCGACGGCGCGCGCGAGCTGCGCCGCCTGATTGAACCCGCGCTCCCGCTCGCGCTCCGGGTGGAGCGGCACGGGCACGACGCGGGTCGCGGCGTCGAGCGGCGGTCGCGCCTGAGTCTCGCGCAACAGATTCGCGAGGCGGGGCGCGACGTGCGGCTCGCGCTTGAGCCTCAAGACCGAGGCGCGCAACGCGCCCTCGTAGACGCCTACGGCGCGCGCCGCCGTGAACTCCCACTCGTCGCAGCGGTGGCAGCGGACGCCCGCGCGCGATTCCCCGGCGGCGGCGTGCGAGAGCGCGCCGCACTTCCAACACATGGGCTCGTCGCCCTCGAACACGCGCGTCTCTTCCCAGCACGCGGCGCAGGCGGGCGCGTCAGCGCGCCGCTCGACCGGCGCGGCCTCGCACGCCGCGCAGCGCAGCGGGTAGAGGAGCGCGAGCGCGGCGTCGCAGATTGAGTCGAGTCGGCGCGTGAGTCTCACCACTGGGTTCGTCGCCCGTTGCGCGAGAGCATACACGAAAAACGCCCGCCGCCCCGAACGGGTTCGGGGCGGCGGGCGGTGGAAAACCGGGGCGTGAAAAAATCTTCGCGGCGGCAAGCGGGGGCGGCGCTTACTCGCCCGCCGTCGCCACCGTTATTCCTCTTCGTTGTTGAGCAGGCCGCGCTCCTGCAAGTCCTGACACTTGAGGCAGTAGCGCGCCCACGGCACGGCTTCGAGTCGCTTCTCCGAGACCGGCTCGCCGCAGTTGACGCAGTCGCCGTACACTCCCGCCTCGATCCGCGCGAGCGCCTCGTCGATATGTTCGAGCAGCCGCCGGTCGTTGGCCGACATCGAGATCAGAAGCTCCTTCGTGTAGGCGTTGGCGGCCATGTCCGCCGGGTCCTGCGTCGCCTCCAGATCGCGCTCGCGGCTCGACAGCTCCGCCTCGTTCACCTGTTTGAATAGACCCTCGCGCCGCTCCAGCAGCCGGTCGCGGTACGATTTCATTTTACGCTTATCCATTTTTTATCCTCGCTTCCCCCTTGCCCCAAAACATTCTCTGATCCGACCCTCGGCCCGACACACGAGCCGCAAATAATAACCCCTGCGACGCAAAATCAGAAACCGCCAACGCCCCTCACTTCTGGTACGGCAGCCCGCGCACGATGGTGAACGCGCGGTAGAGCTGTTCGGCGAGGACGACGCGCGCCATCTCGTGAGTCAGCGTCAGGCGCGAGAGCGACCACCGCGCGTCCGCCCTCCGCCTGATCCCGTCCGTCACGCCGAGGTGCCCGCCGACGACGAAGGCGACCTCCTTGTGCCCCGCGTTCAGCCACCCTTCGAGGCGCGCCGCCAGCTCGTGCGAGCTGAGCTGTTGCCCGTCTACGTCGAGCAGCACCGCGAGCGAGCCCGGCGCGAGCGCGCCCTCGATCCGCCGCGCCTCCTCCTCCATCACCGCGCGGTCGCCGCCGCCCGCACCCTCGCGCAGCTCCGACACCTCCGTCCGGCAGAACCGCGCGAGCCGCCCCACGTAGTCCTCTACGAGCGCGCGCGCGTGCTCGTTCCTCGTCTTCCCGATCCAGATGAGGCGCAGGCGCATAAGAGCAGAGGTCAGAGGCTAGAGGTCAGAGGTCAGAGATCGGTGTCGGAGTTTCTGCTTTTACTAACCTCTGACCTCTGGCCTCCGGCCCCTACTCCGTAACGAGCCAGCTTCTCGTAAAGATTCTTGCGGCTGATGCCGAGCAGGCGCGCCGCCTCCGACTTGTTGCCGCGCGCCGCCGCCAGCGTCTCGGCGACGTACTGCGCCTCGACCTCTGCGAGCGTGAGCCTGCGCCCGCGCCTGCCCCGCAGCGCAGCCGCCGCGCGCAACGGTTCCGGCAGGTGCTCCGCGCCGACCTCTTCGCCGTCGGCCACGATAACGGCTCGCTCTAAGACGTGCGCGAGTTCTCGCACGTTGCCGGGGAATTCATACTCTCCGAGCAGCGCGAGCGCGCCCGCGCTCAACCTCTTCGCGCGCCGCCCGTGCTTGCGCGCGAAGGTCTTGAGGAACTGCCGCGCGAGCTGCGCCGCGTCGCCGGGCCGCTCGCGCAGGGGCGGGACGTGTATGCGGACGACGTTCAGGCGGTAGAAGAGGTCGGGGCGGAACGAGCGCCGGCTGACGGCCTCTTCCAGATCGACGTTCGTCATCGCGACGAGTCGGGCGTTGACGCGGACGGTGCGCCGCCCGCCGAGCCGCTCGAATTCTTTGCGCTCGATGACCCGCAAAAGTTTCGCCTGTGCGTCTGTCGTGAGGTGCGCGATCTCGTCGAGGGCGAGCGTGCCGCCGTCGGCGGCTTCGAGCCGCCCCGGCTTCGCGTCGGTCGCGCCGGTGAACGCGCCGCGCTCGTAGCCGAACAGCTCCGCCTCCAACAACTCCGACGGCAGCGCCGCGCAGTCGATCTTGACGAACGGCGCTGCGGCGCGGCGGCTGCGCGAGTGGACGAAGCGCGCGACCGCCTCCTTGCCCGCGCCCGACTCGCCCGTCACCAGCACGTTCGCGTCCGTCGTCGCGACGCGGGCGGCGAGGCGCACGACCTCTCGCATCGCCTCCGATCTCGCGACCAGCTCCGTCACGCCCTCTCGCCCGGGGCGGGGGCCGGCGTCGGCGTGATGCCGGGCGGGAGCGGGACGCGCCCCGCGTCGCGCCACAGGCGTTCGAGATCGTAGAAGCGGCGCGCCTTCTCCTCGAAGACGTGGAAGACGAAATCGCCGTAGTCGAGCAGCACCCACTCCGCGCCGCGGTAGCCCTCGACGCGCGCCGGTCGCCTGCCGTCCCGCTTCAGCCGCTCGACCACCTCGTCCGAGATGGCCTGCACCTGCCGCGCGTTCGTCCCCGTCGCGATCAGGAAGTACTCGGTGAAGCTCGCGACCTCGCTCACGTCGAGGAGGACGAGATCGAAAGCCTTCTTGTCGTCCGCCGCGCGCAGGGCCGCGACGACGAACTCGTCGGGCGGCTCCTTCGCCGCCGCCTGCGCGCCCGTCTGCGCGCCGCCCGACTGTGCGCCAACATCCTCGCCGTCCGGCTGAGTTTTATCCGCGTCGCCGCGCGCGCGCTTCTTCGTCGCGCGCGGGGTCACTTCTTCCCTCTGCTGCTCGTTTTGTGTCATGCGTGATCTCTGTAGAGCCCGTACTTGTCGATGTAATCCGCCACGGCGCGCGGCACGCGCAGACTGTCGGGGCCCGCGCCGCGCGCGACCTCGCGCCTGACCTCGGTCGCCGAAACGTCTTCGCTCGCCGCGTCGCTCAGAAAAATCTTCGGCGGCTCGCTCTCCCGAACGGCCCGCCGCGCGCGCTCGCCCGCGGGGCCGCGCAGGTCGATTACGCGCGCGCGAATCTTACCCGGCACGTGGCCAAAGCTCAACTCGTAGCCGGGCCGCGTGACGACCACGTGATCGCACATCTCCAGCAGCCGCTCCCACTCTCTCCACGTCGCGATCTCGGCCCACGAGTCCGCGCCCATCACGAAGAAGAGCCGCGCGCCGGCGAACTCTTCGAGCAGCCGCGCGACGGTCTCGACCGTGTAGGGCCGCTCCGGCGCGTCCAGCTCGACGGAGGAGACGCGGAAGCGTTCTTCGCCCTGCGTCGCCAGCGCGAGCATGGCGTGGCGGTGCCACGGAGAGGTCGGCGGCGCGCTGCGCTTGTGCGGCGCGGTGTGCGCCGGGACGAACAGCAACTCGTCGAGCGCGAGCAGCGAGGCGAGGCCGCGCGCGACCGCCATGTGGCCGTCGTGGACGGGATCGAACGTGCCGCCGTAGAGGGCGATGCGTTTCGTCTGACTCATCGGGCTACGCGCGCGCGCCGCCGATTCACACCGGCCCGTCAAGCCGCGTCCACGTCCGCGCCCTCGCGCAAGTCGACGACGACCGTCTTCAACTCTTCCAGCCGCGCCGCGACCGCGCCGACCAGCTCGCGCACGCCGCGGTTCGTGACCGCCGAGATTTCGTGGAACTCGCGCCCGTCCTCGGCGGCGCGACGCCGCAGCGACGCGAGCCGTTCGGGCTCGTCGAGCGCGTCGAGCTTGGTCGCGACGACGATCTGCGGTCGCTCGGCGAGCCGCGGATCGTATGCGACCAGCTCGCGGTTGATCGTCTCGTAGTCGGAGACGGCGTCGCGCCCGGAGGCGGACGAGACGTCGACCAGGTGCAGCAGCAGTTTCGTGCGCTCGACGTGGCGCAGGAACCTGTCGCCGAGCCCCGCGCCCTCGTGCGCGCCCTCGATCAGGCCGGGGATGTCGGCGACGACGAACGTGCGGTACTCGCCGAGATCGACGACGCCGAGATGCGGCTCAAGCGTCGTGAAAGGGTAGTCTGCGACTTTGGGTTTCGCGGCGGAGATGGTCGAGATCAAAGTTGACTTGCCCGCGTTCGGGAAGCCGACCAATCCGACGTCGGCGAGCAGCTTGAGTTCGAGTTGCAGCTCGCGCTCTTCGCCCTCGCCGCCCTCCTGATGGTAGCGGGGCGCGCGGTTGGTCGAGGTGGCGAAGTGCGCGTTGCCGAGGCCGCCGCGCCCGCCGCGCGCGGCGAGCCACCGCTCGCCCTCGTGCGTGAGGTCGTGGAGCAGATCGCCCAGCTCCGTGTCCAAGACCTGCGTCCCGACGGGCACGCGCACCAGCACGTCCTCGCCCGCGCGCCCCGAGCGGTTCGAGCCCTCGCCGTGGCCGCCGCGCTCCGCCGAGTGCTCCGGGTTGTAGCGCAGGTGCAAGAGCGTGTTCACGCCGGAGTCCGCGACGAGCCACACGTCGCCGCCCTTGCCGCCGTCGCCGCCCGAAGGCCCCCCGCGCGGCACGAACTTCTCGCGCCGGAAAGCCGTCACGCCGTTCCCGCCGTGACCAGCCTTCACTTTTATCTTGACGCGATCAATGAACATGGCGAAGAGCCGTTAGCTATTAGCTGTTAGCTGTTAGCAAATCCTCCGAGCTTCGTCGTTCAACGCTTCAACGTTCAACCGTTCGGCTGAAAGCTAACAGCTAACAGCTAATAGCTAATCGTTAACAGCTACGAAAACGCCCGCCGCTCGTCCGTGTGGGGCGCGCGCGGGCGTCGTTAAGACGGCTCTCGTGTTCCGTCTGAGATTTTACGCGGCGGCGGTCGCCTCCGGCTGCGCCCCCGGCGTCGCGGCTTCCGGGTAGACGCTGATGAACTTGCCTTGCCGCCCCTTGTCTTCGAACTTGACGAAGCCGTCGATGAGGGCGAAGAGCGTGTCGTCCTTGCCGCGCCCGACGTTCTTGCCCGGCTTCCACTTCGTGCCGCGCTGGCGCGCGAGGATGTTGCCGCCCAGCACCGCCTCGCCCCCGAACTTCTTCAGACCGAGCCGCTGCGAATTAGAATCGCGCCCGTTGCGCGACGAGCCGACGCCTTTTTTGTGTGCCATGACGAAACCTCGAATAGTCCGTTGTCCGTGGTCAGTTGTCCGTTGTTTGTGATTACCGTGGCGAGTGTTGGAGCAGCGTCTCGAACAACTGACCACGGACAACGGACGACGGACAGTTTTACCCTATCGTGTCGATCTTCACCGCCGTGAACCCCTGACGGTGGCCCTGCCTGCGCTTGTACTGCTTGCGGCGCTTCTTCTTGAAGACGATGATCTTCTCGCCGCGCCCGTGCTCGACGACCGTGCCGGTGACGCGCGCGCCTTCGACGGCGGGCGTGCCGATCTTCGTCTCGCCGCCTTCGCCGCCGCCGACGACGAGGGCTTCGAGCTCCACCGTCTCGCCCGCGTCCTTGTCTATCGTGGGCAGCCGCACCGTCGCGCCTTCCTCGACGCGGAACTGTTTGCCGCCCGACCTGATGATTGCGTAAGCCATCGTGATGCTCCTCAGACGCGAAAATCCCTTGCGGGGAAGTCGTTCAGTATAAAGGTAGTTAACCGCGAACGTCAAACGCCGCGCGGGCCCGCCTCCGGCTCACGCGCTGGCACCCTTCGCGCCGCCATTCGTGCGCTTCAGGAACCGCTCCATGAACTTCGTCGAGTAGCTGCCGGAGATGAACTCCTCGTCCTCCATGATCATGCGGTGCAGCGGCACGGTCGTCTTGATCCCCTCGACGACCATCGCTTCGAGCGCGCGGCGCATGCGCATGATCGCCAGATCGCGCGTGCGCGCGTGCACGATCAGCTTCGCGATCATCGCGTCGTAGTAGGGCGGCACGTAGTAGCCGGGGTAGGCCGCCGTGTCCACGCGCACGCCGGGGCCGCCCGGGATGTTGAAGGCGGTCAGGAGGCCGGGCGAGGGCACGCCCGTCATCGGGTCTTCGGCGTTGATGCGGCACTCGATGGAGTGGCCGACGATGATCACGTCCGACTGCTCGAAGGCCAGCTCCTCGCCCTCGGCGACGCGAATCTGGTTGCGCACGATGTCGGCGAGCGTGACCATCTCGGTGACGGGGTGCTCGACCTGTACGCGCGTGTTCATCTCCATGAAGTAGAAGCGCCCGTCCTCGTCGAGGAGGAACTCCATCGTGCCCGCGTTCGAGTAGCCGACCCTCTTGCACGCCTCGACGGCGACCGCGCCCATCTTCGCCCGCAGCTCCGGCGTCAGGGCGGGCGAGGGGGCCTCTTCCAAGAGCTTCTGGTGGCGGCGCTGGATCGAGCAGTCGCGCTCGCCGAGGTGGACGCAGTGGCCGTGCTCGTCGGCCATCACCTGAATCTCGATGTGGCGCGGTCGCTCGACGTAACGCTCGACGTACACGTCGCCGTTGCGGAACGCCGCGCTCGCCTCGTTCGAAGCCGTTTCGAGCGCGTGCGCGAGTTCGCTCTCGGCGCGCACGATCCGCATCCCCCTGCCGCCGCCGCCCGCGGAGGCTTTGATGATGACGGGGTAGCCGATCTCGCGCGCCACCGCCTCGGCCTCCTCGAACGTCGCGACCGGCCCCGGGCTGCCCGGCAGGATCGGCACGCCCGCCTCCTTCATCGCGCGCCGCGCCTCCACCTTGTCGCCCATCAGCTTGATCACAGAGGCTTTGGGGCCGATGAACTTGATGTTGCAGGCCTCGCAGATTTCGGCGAACGACGGCGACTCGGCGAGGAAGCCGTAGCCGGGGTGGATCGCATCGACGTTGTAAATCTCCGCCGCCGAGATGATCGAGGGGATGTTGAGGTAGCTCTGCGCCGAGGGCGGGGGCCCGATGCAGATCGACTCGTCGGCGAAGCGCACGTGCAGCGAGTCGCGATCGGCCTGGCTGAACACGGAGACGGTCTTGATGCCCATCTCCTTGCACGCCCAGATGATGCGGCAGGCGATCTCGCCGCGGTTGGCGACGAGCACCTTGCGAAATTTGCGCGGGCCGAAAATCTGCATGAGCAAGTGGTCAGCGGTCAGTGGTCGGTAGTTAAAGCATTTTGATGCCGGCTACCGACTGCCGGCTACTATCTTCTGATTCCGAACAGCGGCTGGCCGTATTCCACGGGCTGGCCGTTCTCGACGTAGACTTTTTCGACGACGCCCGAAGTCTCCGCCAGAATCTCGTTCATCAGCTTCATCGCCTCGACGATGCAGACGACCGTCTCCGGCCCGACGCGGCTGCCGACCGTCACGAACGGCTCGGCGGCTGGCGAAGACGCGCGGTAGAAGGTGCCGACGATGGGAGAGGGGAGCGTGTACAGCTCGGCGTCGGAAGCCGCCTCCGCCTCCTCCTGCGCCGCCGCCTCAGACTTCGCCGACGATCCTTGGGCCGGAGACGGCGAGGGCTCCACGGGCGCGTGCTGCGCGGGCTGCGGCGGCGCGTACGAAGTGGCGTGCGGGGGCGGCTGCGGGGCGTGCGCCGCCGGCGCGGGCGGGGGCAGGTCGCGGCGCAGGCGCACGCGGAAGCCTTCCTTCTCCAGCTCGAACTCGGTGAAGCCCTGCGAGGTGAAGAGCCCGAACAGCTCGCGCAGCTCGTCCATGTTGAGCGACTCTTCGGGCCGCCCGGAGGATTGCTGCCCCTCGCGCCCGCGCTGGTGGCGGCGCGGCCCGCGCCGCTCGCCGCGGCCCATCTCGCCGCCGCCGCCCCGACCCTGCTCGCCCCGACTCTGATCTCCGCGGTTCTGCGCCGGGCTCTGGGCGCGCTGCGCCTCGGCCTGCTGGGGCGAGCCCTCGCGCCGCGGCTCGCGCGCGGGCGCGGCACCGGTCGGCTCCGATCTATCCTGCTCGTTCATCGTCTTCGAGCCTCCGCCTGAAGGTTTACGTCAGAACGCGAACTCGTCTTGTATGCCAAAGCGGGCGCATAGTCAAAGCCCCAATCCGCCGTCACTTCGCGCCGGACGAGGGGATTGGGGCTCGCGCCTCTCTTTAGCGATTAGCCGTCAGCGATTAGCTATTAGCAAGCACGAACAGCTTTTCACCTTCAGCATCGGCACCGCTCTCGCTTATGTTTTACTAACGGCTAATCGCTGACGGCTAATCGCTATCAGTCTGCGTCTTTCTCGGCGGCGGTGGACTCGGTCTTCTTCGAGCGGCGACCGCCCTTGCCCGCCTTGTCGGCGTCCTTCGCTTCGGGGACGCCGCCCTTGCCGCGCGCGCGCGTGGTCTCTTCCTTCTCGAAGGTCTTGTCGGCTTTGTGCCCGCCGCGACGCCCGCCCTCGGCCTCGCCCGACCTCGACGCGCGCGCCGACTTCTTCGCCGCCGCCTTCGTCTTCCCGCGCTTCTCCGACTGCGCCGCCGCGCTGCGCTCGCTGGCGTTATCGACCAGCTCGATGATGGCGAGTTCGGCGTTGTCGCCGACGCGCCGACCGAGCTTGATGATGCGCGTGTAGCCGCCCGGGCGATCCTTGTAACGCTCGCCCAGCTCGTCGAACAGACGCTTGACGGCGGCGACGCCGGCGGTGCGCTCGGCGCGCGGCGCTTTGCGGCGGCCCGTCGAGGGGGCCTGCTGCCGGTTGCCCGCGTGGAAGAAGACTGCGGCCTGACGGCGCAGGTGGACGCCGCGCGCCGCCGCCTCGTCGCCCGTCAGCCCCTGCGCGTGCTTCGAGAGCGTGATGACGCGCTCGACGAACGGGCGCAGCTCCTTCGCCTTCGGCAGCGTCGTCACCAACCGCTCGTCGCGGGCGTTGATGAGCGAGGTCGCGAGGTTGCGCAGCATCGAGAGGCGGTGCTCGGTCGTCCGCCCAAGTTTACGGTGTGCCTTCTGGTGTCGCATGAGAAAATCCTTCGGGCTGTTAGCTCTTAGCCGTTAGCTTTCAGCCAAACCGCGCCGCGCGGCGTGAACCCTTTCATCCCGGCCTCAGACAAGGCTGACAGCCAACAGCTAAGAGCTAAGAGCTAACGGCTTCTTTACTCCTCGTCCTCGTCGTCCTCTTCGGGGGCGAAGTCGAAGTCGTCGCCCGCCGCGTCGCTGCCGCCGGAGCCGGGGATCGGGTTGCCCTGCTCGTCGAACGCCATGCCGAAGTCGAGGCCCATCCCGTGGAGGATGTCCTTGATCTCGTTCAGGGACTTCTTGCCGAAGTTCTTCGTCGCCAGCATCTCGCGCTCGCTGCGCTGGACGAGGTCGCGGATGCTCTTGATGTTGGCGTTCTTCAGGCAGTTGTAGGAGCGCACCGACAGCTCAAGCTCGTCCACCGAGCGGTCGAGCACGTCGTTGCGCGGCAGGGGGGGGCGCTCCATCGACGGGTAGTTGACCTCGTCCAAATCCTCCTCGAAGTTGATGAAGATCGACATGTGATCCTTGATCAGCTTCGCGGCGAGGCCGATGGCGTCGTCCGGCTTGATCGAGCCGTCCGTCCAGACCTCGATGGTCAACTTGTCGAACTCGGTGTTCTGACCGAGCCGGGCCGCCTCGACCGTGTAGTTCACCTTCTTGACGGGCGTGTGCACGGAGTCGATGGGGATGTAGCCGAGCGAGAGGTCCTCGTCAAAGTTGCGATCCGCCGGCACGTAGCCGCGACCGCGGCGCAGGCGCATCTCGACGTTGAGCGAGCCGCCCTCGCTGACGGTCGCGATGTAGACGTTCTGATCGAGAATCTCGACGTCGCCGTCGGCCACGATGTCGGCGGAGGTGACTTCGCCCGCGCCGCCCTTCGTGATCGTCAGCGTCTTCGCGGAGTTGCCGTGGAGCTTGATCGGGATCTGCTTGAGGTTGAGGATCACGTCGGTCGCGTCCTCGACCACGCCGCGGATCGAGGAGAACTCGTGCTCGACGCCCTCGATCTTCACCGCCGTGATGGCCGCGCCCTCGATGGACGAGAGCAGCGCGCGGCGCAAGCTATTGCCGATGGTCGTGCCGAAGCCGCGCTCGAAGGGCTGCGCGGAGAAGCGACCGTAGCGGTCGGTCAAAGTCTCGTTGTCCACCGCGAGACGGCGCGGCATCTGAAAACCCGTCCAGAGTGTGTTCTGCTCGATTGA
>DASVQC010000056.1:0-65115 GCA_036389335.1 Pyrinomonadaceae bacterium
AGGGGCTCCGGGAAATTTCCCGGAGCCCCTCGCCCCTTTCGCCCCGCCCGTATCACGAGAGGGCTTCGTCTCATCCGCCGCGACTAAACGTCCAGGTTCTTCACGTCGAGCGCGTTGTCCTCGATGAACTTGCGTCGCGGCTCTACGGCGTCGCCCATGAGCACCGTGAAGATTTGATCGGTCTCCACCGCGTCGTCGATCTTAACCTGCAAGAGCGTGCGCTTCTCCGGGTTCATCGTCGTCTCCCAGAGCTGCTCCGGGTTCATCTCGCCGAGGCCCTTGTAGCGCTGGATCGTCAAGTCCTTCTTGGCGGTGGAGAGCACGCGCTCCAGCAGCGCCTCGCGCGTATCGATCTGCTGGCTCGTCCCGTTCTCGCCGAGCGTGAAAGGCGCGCTCAGGTTCTCGTCCAAGGTCGCGTGCAGCTCGACCGCCTTCTGAAACTCGACGTGGCTGGCAAGCTCCCAGTCGATGCACACGCTAGTGCCGCCCGTGGCGGTCGTCTCGATCTCCCAGAGACCGTGCTCCACGTCGGGCGAGAGTTCAGTCCTGTAGCCGGCCTTCGCGATCTGACCCTCGACGCGCGCCATCAACTCGCCCTTCGCGTCCTGAAACACCCCGCGCAGGTTCGTGCTCTGCCTGCGCAGCACGCCCTTGCGCCCGGCGAAGGCGTCGAGCAGGACCGCGAGCAGGTGCTCGTCGCCGCCCAGACGGCGCACGAGCTTTTCGCAGTAGCGCTTGTACTCGACCATCTGTTCGAGAGCGCGCGCCAATTCCTTCCCTTCGATGGTCGTCCCCGTCTCTTCCGATTTCACCTTCAGCTCGCTCGTCGCCTGACGCATCAGGTAACGAACCATCGAACGCTCGTCCTTAATGTACTCCTCACGCTTCCCGCGTTTTACCTTAAACAGCGGGGGCTGCGCGATATAGACGTGTCCAGACTCGACCAGTTCAGGCATCTGCCTGTAGAAGAAGGTCAGAAGCAACGTGCGGATGTGAGAGCCGTCCACGTCGGCGTCCGTCATGAAAATGATCTTGTGGTAGCGCAGGCGCGCCACGTCGAAATCGTCTTTGCCGATGCCCGTCCCGAGCGCCGTGATGAGGGTTTTGATCTCAGTGTGGCTGAGCATCTTGTCGAACCGGGCCTTCTCGACGTTCAGAATTTTACCTTTTAACGGCAAGACCGCTTGGTTGCGTCGGTCGCGCCCCTGTTTGGCGCTCCCGCCCGCCGAATCGCCCTCGACGATGTAGAGTTCGCACAGGACGGGGTCGCGCTCCTGACAATCGGCGAGCTTGCCGGGCAGCATCGTCGAGCCGATGACGCCCTTGCGGACGATCTCGCGCGCCTTGCGCGCCGCCTCGCGGGCGCGGGCGGCGTCGATCGCCTTGCCGACGATTTTACGCGCGACAGTCGGGTTCTGCTCGAAATACTCCGCCAGACGCTCGTTCAGGAAAGACTCGACCGCGCCCTTCACGTCGGAGTTCAGTTTGCCCTTGGTCTGCCCCTCGAACTGGGGCTGGGGCAGCTTGACCGAGATGACGGCGACCAGCCCCTCGCGCACGTCGTCGCCCGTGAGCGTGCCTTTGAAGTTCTTGGCGAGGCCGGAGGTCTGCGCGTAGCTGTTGATGGTGCGCGTGAACGCCGAGCGGAAGCCGGAGAGGTGCGAGCCCCCGTCAACCGTGTTGATGTTGTTGGCGAAGGAATAGACCTTCTCGTCGTAGGCGTCGTTGTACTGGATGGCGACTTCGATGGAGAGCGCGTCTCCGACTTTCTCGAAGTAGAGCGGCTTGTCGTGGAGCACCGCCTTGTTCTTGTTCAGGTGCTTGACGAATTCGGCGATGCCGCCGCGGTAGTAAAATTCGTGCTTGCGCTCGGTCTCCTCGCGCTCGTCGGTGATGGTGATGCGGATGCCCTTGTTGAGGAACGCCTTCTCGCGCAGCCGCTCGGAGAGCTTGTCGAAGCTGAAGACCGAGACCTCGAAGATTTCGGCGTCGGGCTTGAAGGTCACTTTCGTGCCGCGCTTGCGCGTCTTGCCCGTCTGTTCGAGTTTCGAGACGGGGATGCCCCGCTTGTACTCCTGCTCGTAGGTCTTGCCGTCGCGCCAGATTTCGAGGCGCAGCAGCTCCGACAGGAAGTTGACGCACGAGACGCCGACGCCGTGCAGGCCGCCGGAGACTTTGTAGGCGTTCGAGTCGAACTTGCCGCCCGCGTGCAGCTTGGTCATGACGACCTCGGCGGCTGACTTCTTCTCCTGCTTGTGATAATCGACCGGGATGCCGCGACCGTTGTCGACGACCGTGATCGAATTGTCCAGATGGATCGTCACCTCCACGGTATCGCAGTAGCCGGCGAGCGCCTCGTCGATGGAGTTGTCCACCACCTCGTAGACGAGGTGGTGAAGGCCCATGTCTCCGGTCGAGCCGATGTACATCGCCGGGCGCTTGCGCACCGCGTCGCGGCCTTCGAGGACGGTGATCGTGTCCGCGTTGTAAGCCGCGTTGCGCGTGTTGGTTCTAACTTCCGTTGACAAAGTTTTACCTCTTTCTAATCGCTCTCTTCGTGGGGCAGCTTGCGGGAGTAGCTGACTAAAAAAGTTGCGTGATTTAGATGCCGGAACTCCCCCTTGAGAGGGTCGAAGTTTCCCCCTGCGGCGCGCCGATTTCCGACGCCGCGCCGTCCCTCACTTCGAACACCGTGGCGCGCTCGGCGTACTGCTCGACGAGGCTCTCTTTGGAGGTCGTGACGAACGTTTGCGTGCGGCCTTCGAGGTATTCCAGCAAGTGATTTACGCGCCTTTTATCAAGCTCGGCGTCCACGTCGTCCAGAAGGAAAAGTGGAAACTCGTTGTGCCAAGAATGATACACCGAAATTGCCGCTAAGTCAAGTATTATCAACGCGCTACGCTGTTGACCGGAACTCCCGAACTGGCGCAAATCGCGCCCGTCGAAGAGGATTTCCAGCTCGTCTCGGTGAGGCCCGATGAGGGCGTGTCCGGCTGAGATTTCCGCCTGCTTCCGCAGCTTCAAACGCTCTGCGATGAGGGCGGCGTAGTCGCTCAAATCACCCTTGCCTTCGAGCGAAGAGACGTAGCGGATCGTGACCTCCTCGCGCCCGAAGAGCCGACCTTCGAGGGCGGCGTTGACGCGCTCGACGTAATCGACCCGCGCGCGATGAATCTCGGCGCTCAGATCGACGAGCTGCTCGTTCCACGGGGCGAGCCTTTCGGCGGTCTCTTCGTAGTTGAGTTCGGCGTCGGAGGCGTCTTGCAGGAGCCGATTTTTCTGGCGGATGACGCGCTGATAGTCGGCGAGCGTCTGGACGTAGGCGTGGTGCATGGAGACGACGCCGCGATCCAGAAACTTGCGCCTCGCCTCGGGCGCGCCGCGCACGACTTCGAGTTCGTCCGCGGTGAAAGAGACGGTGTGGAGTTGGCCGAGGTAGCGCGCGATGGGCTCGCGCTTGCCGTTGACCGAGATCGCCTTCGTGTTGTTCTGGACGGCGACCTGTAGCTCGCGGTGGACTTCCTCGGTGCGCGCGACGCGACCGCGGACGACCGCGAGATCGCCGCCGAAGCTGATGGCTTCCTGGGGGCGTTGCGTGCGGAAGGATTTGGTGGTGGCGAGGAGGTAGATGGCTTCGAGCCAGTTGGTCTTACCCTGACCGTTCTCGCCGAAGATGATGTTGAGACCCGAGCCCCAGTCGATCCTGCCGCTCAAATTTCTGAATTGATGAACCTCAAGCGATTCGAGCAGCATGGACGAATTTTAACACACGCTCCCACACCCCGCCCTGCGCCGAGGCATAAAAATCGTTCACGGGCTGAATGCGTGGCGGGAAGCGTGTTAACAGAAGCGACTCGGAGACGCCGCAGACACGTCAGAGCCGCATCGGCATGATCACGTACTTG
The DNA here is from genome assembly GCA_036389335.1 of Pyrinomonadaceae bacterium. GTDB lineage: Bacteria > Acidobacteriota > Blastocatellia > Pyrinomonadales > Pyrinomonadaceae > JAIVGV01. The sequence continues at coordinate 3,906 of DASVQC010000056.1, forward strand.
TAGTCGTAGTCGGCGTCGGAGACGAGACGCAGTTGCGCCTGAGAGTTCCCGTCCTTGAACTCGAAGGCGACCTGACCGTCGCCGACGCCGTTGAGGAAGTCTTGCAGGTACTGCGCGTTGAAGCCGATCTCGATCTCGTCTCCGGCGTACTCTGTCCCCACGGTCTCTTTAGCTTCGCCCTCTTCCGCCGTCTGCGCGGCGATGTTGAGGCTGCCGGGGACGAGGTGCAGGCGGATGGCGCGCGTGCGCTCGTCCGACATCAGCGCGACGCGGCGGACGGCTTGACCGAGCGCCGCGCCGTCGAAGATGGCGACCTTGTCGTTGTTCTTCGGCATGACCATCTCGTAGTTCGGGAACTGACCCGTCAGCGTGCGCGAAATCAGCAGCCGGGGACCCGCCTCGAAGTAGATGTGATTCTCGTCCGCGCCGAGGCTGATCTCGCCGTCGTAACCCGTGGTCAGCTTGTTCAGTTCGGCGAGCGTCTTGCGCGGGATGAGCGTGTCCATCGTCTCCTTCGGCGCGCCCTCGCCCACGTCCTTGCGCTCGATGTAGGCGAGGCGGTGACCGTCGGTCGTGATCATGCGCGCGCCCCCCTTGTCGAGCATGAACTTCGCCCCGGAGAGCGTGTAACGCGACTCTTCGAGGGTGATGGCGAAGATGGTGCGGTCGATGAAGGTCTTGAAGACCTCGGCGGGCATCTTGACCGGGGCGGAGCGGAAGCTCGGAATTTCGGGGAAGCTCTCGCGCTCGACGCCCGCGAGCCGGAAGTTAGAACGCTCGCACTTGACCGTCGCCCAGTTGTTCTCCTCCTTGCGGAAACTGACGGGCGCGTCCGGCAGCGTGCGCGCGATGTCGAAGAGCTTGCGCGCGCCGACGCACATCGCGCCGGGCGTCTGCACCTCGGCTTCAGCCTCGCAGCGGAGTGTGGCGTCGAGGTCTGTGCCGATGAGTCGAATTGTGTTCTCGCCGACCGACTCGATGAGGATGTTTGAAAGCGCGGGTATCGTGTTCTTCCTCTCGACGATTCCCTGGACGAAGCCCAGCTCTTTTTGCAGGGCGTTCTTTGTGATGCTGAATTCCATTTACCGTCTCCTCGTAAACATGAAATGATCAATTGCCAAACGACGAATCGCCCGCGCCCTTTTCCTACTATTACTATACTTAATACTCTTATTTATATATCTAGTAGTAGTAGTAGTACCTGTGGAAATGTGGAAAACCGACCTTACTGTTCTAACGGAACGATTTGCTTTCCACAGGCACTGTGGAAAATGCTGTGGAAATAAAACGCCGTCGTGTGGAAAAGAGAAGGCGCATAAAGTTTTCCACATTTCCACAGGCGCGTTTATGGGGCCGCCTGTGGAAATGTGGAAAACTTAAGGTCAAGTGTAAGACACGAAAGAGGTAATCCTAAAACCATGCTGTGGATAATTTTTACCGACGATCTCGGTTAACTACTTGCAAAGGCTGTCCGTAAGGTCGCTCACGACTCTGTGGAAATTTTGATCCTTTGAAACGAGCGCGTCAATCTTTTCCACACTGTGGATAACCGTCGTGTGGTGCTTGCCGCCGAACTCGCGCCCTATCTCCGGGAAGCTGTGTTTCGTCAAACGCTTGCACAGATACATCGCGACTTGGCGCGGGAAAGATATCTGGCGGGAGTTGTTCTTAGACTTCAATTCTTCGAGTCGCAGCTTGTAGTGGGCCGAGACCACGCGCTGAATCTGCTCGATGGTGACGCCGGCGGGTCTCTCGTCCTCGGCAATGTTGCGGATGGCGTCCTGCGCCAGCATCTTCGAGATCGGGATGCCGCGCAGCGAAGAGATGGCGATCAGGCGGACGAGCGAGCCTTCCAACTCGCGGATGTTGCTCTTGACCTTGCCGGCGATGAAGAATGCCACGTCGTCCGGCAGGGTGACGCCGTCCAAGTCAGCCTTGCGCTTGAGGATCGCCACTTTCGTCTCCAGATCGGGCGGCTCCATGTCGGCGATCAAACCCCACTCGAAGCGCGAGTGCAGACGTTCCTCCAGCGTCGGAATCTCGCGCGGCGGGCAGTCGGACGAGATCACGATCTGCTTCTGCTTGTCGTAGAGGGCGTTGAAGGTGTGAAAAAACTCCTCCTGCGTCCGCTCTTTGCCCGCCATGAACTGAATGTCGTCCATCAGCATCACGTCTATCGAGCGGTACTTCTCGCGGAAGGTCTGCGCCTTGTCGTAGCGGATCGCGTTGATCAACTCGTTCATGAACCGCTCGGCTGAGATGTAGGAGAGGCGCAGGTATTTGTTCTTCTCCTTCACGGCGTGCCCGATGGCGTGCATCAGGTGGGTCTTGCCCAGTCCCACGCCCCCATATATATAGAGAGGGTTGTACGTCTTCCCCGGCGCGTCGGCCACGGCCTGCGCCGCGGCGTGAGCGAACTGGTTGCAGGAGCCGACGACGAAGGTCTTGAACATGCACTTCGGGTTCAGAGACAGCTCAAGCGGCTCGATATCGACGAAATTTGTCGCGCTCGGCGCTAGACCGTCGGATTCGGCGGCTTCGAGCAGTGACATGAGGCTCGACGAGTTCCTCTGCGTGCTGTCAGCCGCAGAATTTTCCAGGCTAAACGCCGTCGCCTCGACCTTCTCCTTATTATTATTGGTTTCGATCTCCGCCGGGGAGATTTCGTCCACCGTCCAATCCACCTGATAGGAGGCGAGGTTCATCTCTTTGAGGGAGGCGTCAATCACGTCCGAGTAATTGGAACTGACCCAGTCTTTAACAACTTGGTTAGGCGCTTTTAGATGAATGACGTGGTCGGTCTCGTCATAGCCTTCGAACTGGATCGACCTGAACCATGTCTCAAAGCTCTGGTGGTTCAACCGCTTTTCGACGGCTTGCAGGAGGTTCGTCCAGACTCTCGTTTCGATTACTGTACTCATCGTTTTCGCCTACCCGACCAGAGATTTGACCACCTGAGCTACTGAACTAAAAGTATGCGGTTTCGAGCTTTCAACTTTTCAAGCATTTCATCTGACGACATTCCGGAAAGCGTTGTCCAAACACCTTTTCCTTGCATCTCCGGAACTTAAAGTAAAGGTTTTCCACAAAGTTTTCCACAGCCTGTGGAAAACACTTACGAACCTAAAGTAATGCTTTAAGTGTTTAGTTTTCAAGTAGTTACAGGCAATCAGTACTTCCGAAACGGGCGGGAGACTAACATATCAATAGGGGGTTTGCAAGGGAAAATCCACAGCCATCAAAGTTTTTTTAGAAGACTCAAAAATCGCACAGAATCGGCTGTTACACCAAATCGTAGATTGCCATTGTTGTATTATTTCAGGGCAGATTTTCAGAAGTGGGTAAGGTGTTTATGTGCTTGCGGAGGATTTAGAGAGGGCTTAAATGGTGATTCCAGAAGTTCGCCTCACCGGGTGAGAAAGCCGGTGATACAACTATCCTTGACACTGAAGAGCCGTCAAGTTAGTCTATCGCTTTTCGTTAAGGGAGGAGGAGCTATCCTATGCCGAAGAGAACGTTTCAGCCGAACAATCGCCGCCGCGCTAAGACGCACGGCTTCCGGGCTCGCATGGCGACGAAGAACGGGCGTTTGGTGCTGAAAAGGCGTCGCGCGAAGGGTCGTAAACGCCTGACGCCGTCGCATTACTGAGCCGAGGCACGAATTGCCACGCAGCGCGAAGTTGAGAAAGTCCTCGGAATTCCGCGTCGTTTACGGTTCGGGGAGGCGGTACGACGGGGTTTTAATGACCGCCTTCGTCTTGCCAAACCCCTGCGGGCAGCACCGGCTCGGCATCACGGCTTCGCGGAAGGTCAGTCGCAGCGCCGTCGGGCGCAACCGCGTGAAACGCCTGTTGCGCGAGTCGTTCCGCCTGAGCGGGGTGACGCTCGGGGAGTTGGGGCAGAGGTACGACTGGGTGCTCAACGCGAAACGCCCCCTGCTTGAGGTGAAGATGGTAGCCGCGCTGGACGACTTGCGGAAGATAGCGGGTCGTGTGGCTAAGGACGAGCGGGGCGAACGGCTCAGTGACGAACTGAGGGACTCGTGAAGAGCGTTCTTCTATTCCTACTGACGGCTTACAAGAAACTACTCTCGCCGCTGCTCCCGCCTGCTTGCCGTTTCGTCCCAACCTGTTCAGAATACGCTTACGAGGCAGTCAAACGTTACGGAGCCGTGCGCGGTAGCTGGATGAGCCTGCGTAGACTCTTGCGCTGCCACCCATTTCATCCGGGCGGGTATGACCCGGTCGAGTAAAATTTTATTCGGGAACTTCACGCCAGCATTTCATTCCAAATGGATCAAAAGCGCCTACTTCTCGCCTTCGCACTCTCCGCGATCATTCTTTTCGGCTGGACGTTCCTCGTCGAACGCAACGCCCCGCGCCCCGCGACTAACGCGAACCAGTCTGCGACGGCTACGCCGTCTGATTCGCCCGCGAGCCTCCCTACGGCGACGCCTCAACAGCAGCCGGCGCAAGCCGCGCCCGCCGCTGACGGCGCGCCCCAGAGATCGGTGACGGTGAAGACGCCGCTTTACGAGGCGACGTTTGATACGCGGGGCGCGGTGGCGACGCGCTGGGTGCTGGAGAAGAACAAGCGCACCAATCAACCGCTCTATTCGGTCGCGGGAGACAGGAATTCTCCGCAGCCGCTGGAACTCATCCCCACGGAAAAATATCTTCAGTCCGCGCCGGAGAACGTCCGTCAGGAGGCGCGCTCGACCGCGCTACGACTCCTCACGGGCGACGCCGCGTTCGATAATTTTCTCGCCTTCAGAAATTATCGGCTCGAAGGCGTCGAAGGCGAGAGCGGCGACGCGCGCATCGAAATCAAGCCCGGCGAGACGAAGACCATCGGCTTTACCCTTCGCGACGAGTCGACGGGGAGCGAGGTCGTCAAGAATTTAAGTTTCAACGGCGACAGCTACAGCGTCGGGGCGGCCATCAAACTCACGCGCGGCGGGCAGGCCGTGCCCGCCGCGAAACTCGGGGTCGGCCCGAGCATCGGCGATCAGGGCATTGCGAAGTACAGCTTCTATTCCATCGCGCCGGAGGCGGTCTCAGTCGTTAACGGCAAGTCTCAGATCGTCTATGCCAAGTCGGTCCACGAGAACAAGAACTCGCAAGATCGACAGATAGTCAACGGGACGATCGACTGGTCAGGGATCGCCGACACGTACTTCGCGATGGCCGCCGTGCCGCCGCGTCCGAGCGACGAGCTGGAGCTGCGCACGACACGCTACGAGCACGAGGCGAAAGGCGCGAAGGAGGACAGGTTCCTCATCACGTCTTACCTGCGGGTGCCGACCGACGGATCGACGACGCAGATTTACGTCGGCCCGAAGGATCATGATCTGCTGACGGGCGCGAGCGCGGAGATTAACAAAAATCTGCAAGGCCGCGCCGTCGATCTCGAAGGCTTGATCAACTACGGTTCGTGGTTCGGCTTCGTGACGCGCTACCTCGCGCCGCCCTTCCTCGCCGCCATCGAGTTCTTCCACCGCATGACGAACAGCTACGGCGTCGCGATCATGCTCTTCACCTTCGTCATCTACTCGCTCTTCTTCCCGCTCAAGTGGCGCTCGTCCAAGTCGATGAAGCGCGCGCAGAAGCTCGCGCCGCGGATGAAGGAGTTGCAGGAGAAGATCAAGGGGATGAAGCAGAACGATCCCCGCCTGAAGGAGTTGCAGATGGAGCAGCTCCGCCTGATGAAGGAGGGCAACCCGCTCGGCGGCTGCCTGCCGCTGCTCATCCAGATGCCGTTTTTGATCGCCGTGTACACGGCGATCACGATCTCGCTCGACTTCCGCATGGCCTCATTCCTGTGGATTCACGATCTGTCGTCGGCTGAGCCTTACGTGATCCACCTGCTGCCGATCCTGATGGCCGCCTCGATGCTCGTCATGCAGCTCGTGACGCCCGCGCCGTCAGCCGATCCGCTGCAACGGAAGATGATGGCGGTGATGATGCCCGTGCTGATGCTCTACATCCTGTGGAGCGCGCCTTCCGGGTTGCTGGTCTACTGGATCGTCGGCAACTTCGTCGGCTTCGGGCAGCAGATGCTCATTAACCGGCTGGTCAAGTCTGAGGACGACGAGGAGCCGCCGCAGGAACTCGACACGCAGCGCGCGAAGAAGTTGAAGGCGGCGCGCGTCTCGCAGGCGTGAGACGGGGCGGGCGAACAGTCTTGCGGTCGAGCGTTTCGACGAGAGAGTTGAGCGGGGCGAAATTTTATGAGCGACGATTGCCAAGGCGGCGAGGAGTTTCTTAACGCGGTTCTCGAATCTTCCGGGCTCGATCTGCGCGCCAGCGCGAGCGAGACCGAAGACGGCTGCGTGCTAAATCTTGAGGGCGATGACGATTCCCTGCTGCGCGGCGAGGGCGGAGAGCTGCTGCACGCGCTCGAACACCTGCTCAACCAAGCGCGTGGCCGCCGTCTCCCGTTCGGGAAAAGATTCATCTGCGACGTGGGCGACTTCCGCGCGACTCGCGACGCCGAGCTGCGCACGATGGCGAAGGTTGCCGCCCAACAAGTCCGCTCGTCGAGCGTCCCCTTCACCTTCGCGCCGATGGACGCGGGCGAGAGAAGAGTCATTCACCTCGCCCTCGCGGACGAACAGGATTTGCACACCGAGTCGGTCGGCGAAGGCAACGCGCGCAGGCTTAAGGTCTCTCTGAAAACGCCCGCCGGGAAGTAGTTCATCATTCCGATCGCGTCATCGGTTTGCGCGATGCGTCAGGCAAGCGTCCGTGCAGAGTTCGGATACTATCGTCGCGCTCTCCACGCCGCCCGGTCGAAGCGGCATCGGCGTGATTCGTCTGAGCGGCGATCAGTCTCTCGATCACGCTCGCCGTCTACTGCGCGACGAACGTTTCACGCCCGATCCTCATCACGTCACGCTCAGAACCCTTCGCGATCCGGAAAGCGGCGAGGCGCTCGATCAGGCCCTCGTCACTTACTTCAAAGGGCCCCGCTCATTCACCGGCGAAGATATAATCGAGTTGAGCTGTCACGGCTCGCCCGTCATCCTGCTGCGCGTCGTCGACGCGCTTTTCCGTCTCGGCGCGCGCGCGGCTGAAGCGGGCGAGTTCACCCTCCGCGCGTTGTCGAATGGCCGGATGAACCTCACGCAGGCGGAGGCGCTGCGCGATCTCATCGACGCCAAGACTGAGGCCGCCGCGCGCCAAGCCGCGCGCCAACTCGACGGCGAACTCTCTTCACGCATCCAGCCCGTGAAAGACGAGTTGATCAAAATCATAGTGCCGCTCGAATCCGCAATCGAGTTCGTCGAAGACGATCTGCCCGACGTCGCGATCGAAAGGATCGGCTCACAACTGGATGGGCTCGCGGCCAACCTCGAATCGTTAGTAAGTACTTTTCGCGCCGGCAGGCTTCTGAAAGAAGGCCTGAAGGTCGCGCTCGTCGGTCGCCCGAACGCGGGAAAGTCGAGCCTCTTTAACAGACTGCTCTCTTCCGAGCGCGCCATCGTCACCGACATTCCGGGCACGACCCGCGACAGCCTGAGCGAAGTCTTAAACATCGAAGGCGTTCCCGTTCTACTCACCGACACGGCTGGCGTGCGCGAGTCTAACGATCCGATCGAGCATTTGGGAATCGAGCGCACGCGCCGCGCCATCGCGGACGCCGATCTAGTCATCGCCGTCGTGGACGGTTCCCAACCTTTAGGTGAGGACGACGAAGCAATCTTTGCAGAGCTTATCGAAGCGAAACATCTCGTCGCGCTGAACAAAAGCGATCTGGAATCCTTCGGCGCAGCGCGCGTGAAGGGCTCAAATCAGGCGTTGGATTTTCTCCCCGTCTCGGCTAAAACTGGCGCAGGTCTTGAAGAACTTCAGCGTGCTATACTTCGCCCCTTCGAAGCCGGGAATGATCACGACGAAAATTTTCTCATCACCAGCGCGCGCCACTTCGATCTACTGCGTCGTTCGGCTGAAGCTCTGCGCTCATCGAATGAAGTCCTTCGCGGGAAGTCCTCGGAAGACATGATCCTAGTTGGACTTTACAACGCCCTGCTTTATCTCGATGACATTACTGGAGAAACTACCCCGGAAGATGTCCTCTCAGAAATCTTTGCTACCTTCTGCATCGGAAAATAGTCATGAGTTATGACGAAAAGTTCGACGTTATTGTAATCGGCGCGGGGCATGCTGGTTGTGAGGCTGCTTCTGCCGCGGCGCGCATGGGTTCCCAGACTGCGCTTGTTACGCTCAACCTAGATTTAATAGGGCAGATGTCTTGTAATCCCGCCATCGGCGGGATTGCAAAGGGCCATCTTGTCCGAGAAATTGATGCTCTCGGCGGCATCATGGGACGAATCATTGACCGAACCGGAATTCAATTCCGCCTTTTAAATCGTTCCCGCGGACCAGCCGTGCGCTCGCCCCGCGCTCAAGCCGATAGAAATCTATATCGCAGAGAGATGCGCCTTGCACTAGAGTCAACTCCAAATTTGCATTTAAGGCAGGGACTCGTAACAGATTTAATTATTGAGGATGGTGAAGTACGCGGCATTGAAATGCAAGACACACGGCGGCTATGTGCCGATGCTGTAGTGTTAGCAAGCGGCACCTTCCTTAATGGTTTAATTCATACAGGGAAAAAGACTTACAGTGCGGGACGGGCGGGCGAGCCTGCTTCCGTTGGCTTGGCTGAAAACTTAAAGAGATTAGGGTTTCCGGTCGGGCGTTTGAAAACAGGAACACCTCCTCGCCTTGATGGGCGTTCAATAGACTGGCAAAAGTTTGCGCCTCAGCCCGGCGATGTTGAACCCGTCCCCTTCTCATTCTCCACTCAAATTATTGAACGGCCTCAGGTTAGCTGTTTTGTAGGCTATACTAACGAGGATGTGCATCAACATATCAGGCACAATATCTCAGAATCTCCTCTCTACTCTGGACAAATTAAGGGTGTTGGTCCTAGATACTGTCCGTCAATTGAGGATAAAGTCGTCAAGTTTCCGGAAAAGAACCGTCACCAGCTTTTCCTTGAGCCTGAAGGACTTGATACATCAGAGGTCTACCTAAATGGTTTTTCCACTTCAATGCCCGTCGGTCTACAACAAGAATTGGTTCACATGATATCGGGTCTTGAAGAGGCGCGTGTTATTAGACCGGGCTATGCAATAGAATATGATTTTGTCGACCCTAGAGAGCTTACTCCATATCTACAAACGAAGAGAATCAAGGGATTATTCTTTGCCGGGCAAATTAATGGAACGACGGGGTATGAAGAAGCCGCTTGCCAGGGACTTATAGCGGGTATTAATGCTTCACTGCACGTTCATAAAAGGGATGGTTTTCGATTACGCCGGTCTGAATCTTATATTGGGGTTCTTATTGATGACTTGATTAATCATGGAGTTGACGAGCCATACCGCATGTTTACTTCGAGGGCTGAAAATCGACTCTCTTTGCGTTATGATACAGCTGATCTTCGACTTACCTCCTATGCCCGTGAGCTTGGTTTGGTTGATGATTTAACTTGGGAATCATTCAATAAGCGTCGTGAATATCTTGTACAGTTAAGAAGGTTATTAGAATCTACTTTTATCAAGCGTAAGGATGCGCTGTATCAAGAGTTTTCCATACTTCTACAAACAGACTTTGGTGATTCCATCTCGCTTGCTCAACTATCTAAAAGACCTGATCTTAGTATCGATAGTTACTTGAGATTGGTCACTCCAGCGATCCCTATGTCAGTCTCGAAATTCGACTTCGAGACTGTCTATGCTGACTTGGTTTATCAAGGTTACATCCATTCACAACAGTCCAACTACTCCCGAATTTATACTCATGACCACCTTACTATCCCTCCCAGCCTTAATTTTCACACGATTAACGGTCTATCACACGAAATGGTTTATCGATTTGAGCAGGCGCGCCCTCTGACTTTCGGTCAGGCTCGTCGTTTATCGGGGATGACGCCAGCGGCTCTTACAACCCTTTTAGTTTATCTAAAGGCAAACTAAACTCAGCTTCAAATTTGTTTCACGTGCCACCTTTATGTGCAAGGTGGCACGTGAAACATCAGGGCTTGAAAAAGCAATGGTGACTACCGCCCGCTTGTGATACATTAGCGAAAAGCTATCGGATTTAGTAAATGGCAAAAATCATAGCAGTAGCTAATCAAAAAGGTGGGGTGGGGAAGACCACTACCGCAGTTAATTTAGCCGCAGCCTTGGCTGTTTCAGAATCCAAAGTCTTATTAATAGATACTGATCCGCAGGGAAATGCCACCTCAGGAGTGGGAATACAGAGGGGAAGTTTTAGACGCAGCTTATATCACGCACTAGTGCTTGGCGAACCTCTACGCAATATTATACAGAACACTGAACTGCCACTATTAACAGTTATCCCGTCTGACAAGAATCTAGTTGGTGCGGAAGTTGAATTAGTCGATGCTGACCAAAGAGAATATAAGCTCAAGAATCTGATTAAGGAGATTGAGGCAGAAGTCGAATTTATTGTTATTGATTGTCCTCCATCACTGGGTCTTCTAACACTTAACGCTTTAACATGTGCTAACTCGCTACTAGTACCTATACAATGTGAATATTATGCCTTGGAGGGGGTAACGGAATTATTTGATACCCTCGCACGGATCAGGCGCTCTCTTAACCCAGGGCTTATAATAGAGGGCCTATTATTAACGATGTATGATGACCGAACCAATCTATCGTCGGCAGTTGCAACTGACCTACGAGACTTTTATGGAAGTCAGGTGCTTGAAACAGTGATACCTAGAAATGTACGTTTGGCTGAAGCGCCAAGCTACGGTAAACCTATTATCCTCTATGATATACGGTCACGGGGGGCGGAGAGCTATCTTCAACTAGCTAAGGAGATATTGTCGCATGACAAGAAAAGTTCTCGGTCGGGGCTTGAGTGCACTACTGACGGAAACAGCGATAAACAGCAATGAAGAGTTGAAGGAGGTTGATATTGATCTTATCGAGCCAAACAATTTACAGCCTCGCACTAGATTTAATGAACGTCAACTTGAGGAGTTGGCACAATCGATCAAAGAAAACGGGATAGTACAACCGATCCTGATTAGGAAAATTAGTGGCTCGCGGTACCAGTTAGTAGCGGGTGAAAGAAGATGGCGAGCGGCGCAGCAGGCCGGTTTGCGAAGAATCCCAGCCATTGTCCGAGATATAGCGGACGATAAGATGTTGGAGTTGGCTTTAATTGAGAATATTCAGCGGCAGGAGTTAAACGCCATTGAGGAAGCACAAGCTTATAAAAGATTAATTGATACACTGGGGCTAACCCAAGAAGTAGTAGCTCAAAGAGTCGGGCGCGATAGGACTTTTGTCACCAATTACCTAAGATTGCTTCGTTTACCCGAAGATATTCAAGTGCTAGTTGAGGAAAGCCAAATTTCAATGGGACATGCACGTGCTTTACTCGGATTAGACGAGCCTGAAAAGCAACGTGATTTGGCCCGAATCATTGTTGAAAAGGGTTTGTCAGTACGAGAAACAGAAAAAACAATAAAGAAAATAATCAACAATGAGAAACCTATAACGAACGAAGAGCAAAAGGTAAGGGTGATAGACTCAAACATTCGCTTGGCTGAAGCAAAACTACGACGTCGGTTTAGCACTCAAGTAAGAATATTGCCTAATCAACAAGGTAAGGGAGGCAAGATTGAGTTTAATTATTACAACGAATTAGACCTCAAAAGAATCTATGAGCTGTTATACCCTCCATTAAATGAGCCGTCTGAAATCAATGGTTAAAACATGTCTTTTTAAGAAATACAATCAAAATCTATTTTTATTTGTTGCTGAAACTTTTAGGGACGCGCAGAGTGTCTAAGCCGGAGTCCTAAGTGATAAGCTGCCCTCACGAGCCAATGCTGCATTGCGCGTCAGCAGACCAACAAACCAAAGCCGGTCCACACTCGTAACAGCCGACGTAATAAGCGTCGTAATTACCAACCCGTTTACACATCCGCTCCATATTAGCTCGGCTATCCCCCACGAATGAGACGTAAAGTGGTGAGCCTCTACCCCAAGGGCACTAACTATCACCGCATCGGACGCCTCCTTATCAGTCAGCCACTAATCCGTCGTCAACTGGGTCAACACTTTTCATGCAAAAATGTTGGTAAGAAGCTGGCACCCTTATGCCCAGACAAGTCTTGAATTAGAGATTGATGAACTATTTACCTTCATCGGGGCGAAAAAAGCCAGCCTATATCGTCACACTCCTTGACCGACAGACACACTGCATCGTCAGCCACGTAGTCTGTGAGATGAGGACGGCCCGAAGTAATACTAGCCGTGATTGACTCCTCACCGCACGTCACACGTTAGTTCTCAGATGCCCTCAACACCTACAAAGAGTTGTGCTGGTGTGATACTCATCAAGGGGTGTACGACAAGTCATACCCACTCAGTTGAAGGTGACAGCGTCGAACCTCGTCACTACTCAGCACTCTGGAGCACAAGTCTCGCTGCTTTTCAAAATGTATTAAGGCGCTGCGCTGTGCCATCGGGTTGTTCATCTGGTGCTGAAACGGGTGGCAGTTGCGCAAGCCGCAATGTCCACGCTACCCCGTAAAGTTGATTGACTCTGTTTCATCTTTGTTATAGGCAGTTTCCCTATACTGGCTTGACGCCCAAAACATCCTATGTTAACTTTGCAACCTTTTGATTCCCTTAAAGTTCTCTCGTTAGAAAGTAAGACTTCTTGGGTAAGATTTCTATGTTCTTAGCGCTGGCTGAAAACTCCATCCAACTCGTACCAGATGGGACCTTATTTCTACACATAATTTTGATTGTTTTGATGGTTTTTATCCTTAACGTAACCCTTTTTCGTCCTATTAACCGGGTTCTTGAGGAGAGAGAAGAGCAAACACGCGGGCGCACAAGTCACGCACAGAAAATTTTCAAGCAAATTGAGGTCGATTTAAGCACGTATGAACAATCATTAAGGGGCGCCCGGGCTGAAGGATATCGGCTCTTGGAACAGCAGCGGGTAGAAGCTTTGCAGGAAAGGCAGCGAACATTACGCATGCTGAGAGAGGAGTTAGAAGATTCCAGCGAGCAGGAGAAGCAGTCAATTTACGCTCAAGGAGAACAGGCGCGATTGACCCTTGAAGAAGATAGCCAACGGGTTGCAGCGGAAATCAGTCAACATATTCTAAGGCGACCCCACTAAAATTAACTAGCTGTTTATATAATTAAGTTGCGAAAATGAACCTTCTAGCTAGTTTCTTCATACTTCTCGACAATGCAGGGGCGGACCTACCCTGGTGGAACTACCCGGGCTGGGAGGCTTGGAAATTTTTTAACCTCCTGGTTTTCATAGGTCTACTTATCTATTTCCTGCGCCGCCCACTGAGCGAGTCGTTGGTAGCCAGGCGCGAAGCGATTCGGAGGGAGTTGACTCGCGCGCAGGAGGAGCGTGCCGCGGCGCTTGCTAAATTAGAAGAGGTTAAATCCCGCTTGGCGCATTTAGATTCGGAGGTCGAGGCGATACGGGCGCAGGCACGTAGGGAAGCCGCCGAGGAGAGGGAACGCATTGCTCGCGCGACCGAAGAAGAGATGAAAAAGTTGCGCGAGCACGCGCGCAGGGAGATCGAGGGCGCGGGTAAGGCCGCCCGGCAGGAATTGCGGCGGTATGCCGCCGAGCAGAGCGTGCGCCTGGCCGAGGAGTTCATCCGCCGCGATATGCGGGCCGAAGATGATGCGCGCTTGATGGGTCAGTACGTCGAGGGTCTGGGAGGGATGAGTCGTTGAGCGTGCAGACGATGGCGCGCCGTTACGCGGCTGCGCTCGCAGACGTAGTGGTGGGACGTGACGAGGCGGGCGAGGTGCGGGCGGAATTGTCCGCGTGGGAATCGATGATGCAGGGCAATCCCGACCTCCTTGAAGTTTTCCGCAACCCGACCATCCCCTACGAGCAGAAACGCAGCGTCCTCGGCGCGCTCATCGAGCGCACGCGAGTCCGCGCGACGACGGCCAACTTCCTACAGGTCTTACTACGCAATCAGCGATTGCCCGACTTGCACGAGATCAATAAAAAGTTCGCGACGGAACTGGACGAGCGCTCCGGCGTGGTAGTCGCGCAGGTGACGACGGCGCGCCCGGTCCCCGCGTCAGTGCAAGAGAATTTGGGCGAGAGCCTGTCGAATCTGACGGGGCGGCGCGTGCGACTCCAGTTCTCGGTCGACGACGATCTCATCGGCGGCGTGACGACTCGCATCGGCTCGACCGTCTACGACGGCTCCGTGCGCACGCAGCTCCAGCAGATCAAACAGCGCATGGCGGGGGAAGTCTAAAGGTACTGCCGGGCGGCGGACGACGAAGGTGATCCCTAGTCCGTCGCCCACGCTTCATCGTTAAAATTATGGAACCTATTAGAGCAAACGAGATCAGCGACATCATCCGGCAGCAGATCGAGAACTTCGAGACGGGCGTCACCGTCACCGAGGTCGGGACGGTCATCAAGGTCGGCGACGGCATCGCCGAGGTGCACGGGCTCGAAAAGGTGATGGCGGGCGAGCTGCTTGAGTTCCCGCACGAGGTGCGCGGGCTCGCGCTTAACCTCGAAGAGGACAAGGTCGGCGCGGTGCTCTTCGGCGAGTTCCAGAAGGTGATGGAGGGCGACGTGGTGCGCCGCACGGGACGCATCATGGAGGTGCCCGTCGGCGAGGCGCTCGTCGGTCGCGTCGTCAACGCGCTCGGCCAGCCCGTGGACGAGCGCGGCCCGATCATCACCGACACCTTCAACCCCATCGAGCGCATCGCGCCGGGCGTCGTCGACCGCCAGCCCGTCAAGGAGCCTTTGCAGACGGGCCTCAAGGCCATCGACGCGATGGTGCCCATCGGTCGCGGCCAGCGCGAGCTGATCATCGGCGACCGGCAGACGGGCAAGACGGCGGTGGCGCTCGACACGATCCTGAACCAGAAGGGGAAGGACGTGATCTGCATCTACGTCGCCATCGGGCAGAAGGCTTCGACGGTCGCGCAGGTCGTCAAGACCTTGCAGGACAACGACGCGATGAACTACTCCATCGTCGTCAACGCCTCGGCGTCCGATCCGGCGGCGATGCAGTACCTCGCGCCTTACGCCGGGGCGGCCATCGGCGAGTACTTCCGCGACACGAGCCGCCACGTGCTCACCATCTACGACGATCTCTCGAAGCACGCCGCCGCCTACCGCGAAATCTCCCTGCTGCTCCGTCGCCCTCCGGGGCGCGAGGCGTTCCCCGGCGACGTTTTCTATCTTCACTCGCGCCTGCTGGAGCGCGCGTCGAAGCTCTCCGACGCGAAGGGCGCGGGCTCGCTCACCTCTCTGCCGATCATCGAGACGCAGGCGGGCGACATCTCGGCTTACATCCCGACGAACGTCATCTCGATCACCGACGGCCAAATCTTCCTCGAAGCCGATCTCTTCAACGCGGGCGTCCGCCCCGCCATCAACGTCGGCAACTCGGTCTCGCGCGTGGGCGGCTCCGCGCAGATCAAGGCGATGAAGTCGGTCGCCGGCACGCTGCGCCTCGACTTGGCGCAGTACCGCGAGCTGGCGGCCTTCGCGCAGTTCGGCTCCGATCTCGACAAGGCGACCCAGTCGCAGCTCGCGCGCGGCCAGCGCCTGACGGAGATTCTCAAGCAGCCGCAGTACGCGCCCGTCGACGTGGAGAAGCAGGTGCTCATCATCTGGGCCGCGAGTAACGGCTACACCGACGACATCCCGGTCGATCAGTTGCGCCGCTTCGAGGCCGACCTGCTGCGCTTCGTCGAGAACTCGAACCCCGGCTTGTTGCACGCCATCGCCGAGAAGAAGACGCTGACCGACGAGATCAAAAACGATCTCAAGCAGGCGCTCACCGACTTCAAAGATCAGTGGGGCGAGACGACCGCCGTCTCGGCGCGGCCCGCGGCAGCCGCCACGACCGCCGCGGCGTAGAAGGGTTTTCGGTTTTCGCTTTCCGGTTTTCGCCCGGGCGGAGGGGCTGACTACTGGCGGCTGAAAACTGGAAACCGAAAACCGAAAACTGTCCCGTCATGGCAAATCTTCTGGACTTACGCCGGCGCATCAAGTCGGTGAAGAACACGCAGCAGATCACGAAGGCGATGAAGATGCTTTCGGCTGTGAACCTGCGCCGCGCGCAGGAGCGCGTCACGAACGCGCGCCCCTTCGCCGCGAAGATGACGGAGGTGCTGACCGAACTCTCTGCTTACGCCGACGAGAGCTACCACCACCCACTCTTAGACGAGCGCGGCGACGCGCGCTACCTGCTCGTCCTCATCACCGCCGACAAGGGGCTCGCCGGGGCCTTCAACGCCAACCTGATCAAGGCCGCGCAGTCGTTCCTCAAGGAGCACGAGGGGAAGACGGTCGAGCTGCTCGCGGTCGGTCGTAAGGGACGCGACTTCTACAAGCGCCGCCCCGTCGAGATCGTCGGCGAGTACATCGGCCTGACCGGCAAGGGTCGCATCACCTACGCCGAGGCGGTCGAGGTCGCCGACGACGTGACGCGCCGCTTCCGCGAAGACGAGACGCTCGACAAGGTCTTCGTCATCTACAACGAGTTCCGCTCCGTCTTGCAGCAGCGCGTCGTCGTCGAGCAACTCCTCCCCGTCGCGCGCGCCGCCGGTGAAGAGGCCGCGGAGCAGGGGGCGCAGGCGGAGGCGCGCGTCGAGTACATCTACGAGCAGCCGCCCGCCGAAATCTTCGGCAAACTTTTGCCGCGCCTGATCGAGACGCAAATCTTCCGCGCGCTCCTCGAATCAATCGCCTCCGAGCAGGGCGCGCGCATGACGGCGATGGACGCCGCCTCGAAGAACGCGGGCGAGCTGATCGACACGCTCACGCTCAACATGAACCGCATCCGCCAGGCGGCCATCACGACCGAGATCATCGAAGTCGTGTCGGGGTCGGCGGCGGCGCAGTCTTGACGCGGGGCGCAAGCGAAAGCGTGCGCGGTCGAGAACGAAAGGGGAGCGGCGGGCGCGCGGCTTCCCTTTTATTTTTGTTTGGGCTTCAATTGACGTCGGATGGCTGCACGAAGCGAGACCGGGGGCGGGATGACGACGAAGGCCCGCGCCTCTGATGACGGCGCGCGCGGCGCGGGCCGGCGCGGGCGCGCGTGGCGTTACGCGCCGCTCGTCGCGTGGGCGTGCTTCATCTTCTACGCCTCGACGGGCGCGATGTCGGCTTCGAACACCTCGCGCGTCATCGAGCCGCTGCTGCGCTGGCTCGTGCCCGACATCGGCGAGGCGCAGCTCGCCGCGGCGCACTTCGCCGTGCGCAAGCTCGCACACTTCACCGAGTACGCCCTGCTCGCCCTGCTCGCCGCGCGCGCCTTCGTCGGCTCGTCGAAAATTTTTCTCCGGCGGCGTTGGCTCGTCGCCGCGCTCGCGCTCGTCGTCTCGGTCGCGCTGCTCGACGAGTTCAACCAGTCTTTCAACCCCGCGCGCACGGGCACGATCAAGGACAGCCTGCTCGACGCCTTCGGCGGCTCGACCGCGCTCGCCGCGTTGGCGCTCGTGCGCGCGCGGCGGGCGCGGCGTGATTTATATTCGTAGGGGGCAGGGCTCGCCCCCGCCCGCGAGCGACCGTCAGGTCGCGCACCGATCAGATCGATGCTCTACGCCGACTGCTCGCCGACGAAGTGACCTGCGCCTAAGCGCGCGGCGGGCAGGGGCGGGCCCTGACCCTACGTGATGACGCGCCGTAAAATTTTAAATGACGACTGACGAAGCCACGCGGGCGAAGGTTGACGGCGGCGACGGCGGGCGACCGAAGCTGATCCGCGGCGTCGGCGTCGCGGGCGCGACGTCGCTGAACATGATCGACATGATCGGCGTCGGCCCCTTCATCACGATCCCGCTCATCATCGCGGCGATGGGGGGGCCGCAGGCGATGCTCGGCTGGATCGTGGGCGCGATCCTCGTCGTCTGCGACGGGCTGGTCTGGGCGGAGCTGGGCGCGGCCATCCCGGGGACGGGCGGCGCGTACCGGTACTTGAGCGAGATTTACGGGCGCGACAAGCTCGGTCGCCTGATGTCTTTCCTCTTCATCTGGCAGCTCACTTTCAGCGCGCCGCTCTCCATCGCCTCGGGCTGCATCGGCTTCGCGCAGTACGCCACCTACATCTTCCCCGGGCTCGGCGCGGGGCGGAAGGCGACGGTGCCCGTCCTCGGCGTCGTCGAGATCAACGCGATCCCCGTGGCGCTGCTCGCCATCGCGACCGTCGCGCTCGCCGTCGTCCTGCTCTACCGGCGGATCACGATCATCGAGCGGCTCTCGAAGTTCCTCTGGGTCGGCGTGATGCTGACGATCCTCTGGATCGTCTTCGCGGGCGTGACGCACTTCGACCCCGCACTCGCCTTCGACTTCCCGGCGGGCGCGTTCACGCTGCGCAGAGAATTTTTCATCGGGCTCGGCTCCGCGCTGCTCATCTCCGTCTACGACTACTGGGGCTACTACAACGTCTGCTTCCTCGGCGGCGAGGTGCGCGACCCCGGTCGCACGATCCCGCGCGCTATCCTCTACTCGATCTTCGCCGTCGCCGCGATCTACATCGTGATGAACGTCGCCATCCTCGGCGTCATCCCGTGGAGGGAGTTCGCCTCGACCGCCCGCACGCCCGCGCAGAACTACGTCATCTCGTCCTTCATGGAGCGGCTCTACGGCCACCGCGCCGCGCTCGTCGCGACCGCGCTCATCATGTGGACGGCGTTCGCCTCGGTCTTCTCGCTCGTCCTCGGCTATTCGCGCGTCCCCTACGCCGCCGCGCTCGACGGCAACTACTTCAAGGCCTTCGCGCGCGTCCACCCGCGCCACCGCTTCCCGCACGTCTCGCTGCTCGTGCTGGGCGGCATCGCCGCCGTGTTCTGCTTCTTCCGCTTGGCCGACGTGATCGCCGCGCTCGTCGTCATCCGCCTCGTCGTGCAGTTCATGGCGCAGACCGTCGGCGTGATTGTTCTAAGGATCAGGCGGCCCGATCTGCCGCGCCCGTTCCGCATGTGGCTCTACCCGCTGCCCGCGCTCGTCGCCTTCGCGGGCTTCGTCTACATCATCCGCATGCGCGACAACTACCTGAAGCAGGTGAAGTACGCCGCCGTGATCATCGTCGTCGGTCTCATCATCTATCTGGTGCGCGCGCGCGCGCGCGGCGAGTTCCCGTTCGGCACGGCGTCGGTCGCCGTCGTGGAGGAGTGACGCAGGGCGGGCGCGATCAACGCGCGGGTTGAATTTTATGAGACAGAAGACTCGCCGCGGAGGCGCGGACGGCGGACCGAACGAGGCGGGAACGATGAACGATGAGCTGAAAGTGACTCCCTTAACTTCACCGTTCGTCGCTCCCGCTTCATCCTTTAACTCTGCGCGCCCTCCGCGCCTCCGCGGCGGTGAACGGATCGCACGTCGCCGCCCGAGCAGCGGCAACTCGATGACGCTGCTCACAAAACTTTCCCTCTCTCTCGCTCTCTTTCTCTCCGCCTTCGCCCCCCCGCCTCGCACGACCCGCGCGCAGGCGCGGCCCGTTTACGATCAGGGCGCGACGGGGCTCGGCCTCGCCCTGCGCCGCTTGCAGACGACGGCGAGCGTGCTGCACGTCGGCGCGCACCCGGACGACGAGGACTCGGCACTCATCGCCCAACTCGCGCGCGGGGCCGGCGCGCGCGTCGCCTACCTCTCTCTCAACCGCGGCGAAGGCGGGCAGAACCGCATCGGCCCCGAGTTGTTCGACGCGCTCGGCGTCATCCGCACCGAAGAGTTGCTGCAGGCGCGACGCC
This sequence comes from Pyrinomonadaceae bacterium, assembly GCA_036389335.1. Lineage (GTDB taxonomy): Bacteria > Acidobacteriota > Blastocatellia > Pyrinomonadales > Pyrinomonadaceae > JAIVGV01. The sequence continues at coordinate 23,683 of DASVQC010000056.1, forward strand.
TCGACGGCGGGCAGCAGTTCTTCGCGCGCGCCTTCGACTTCGGCTTCACGAAGACGCTCGGCGAGTCGCAGGGCCGCTGGGACGAGCGCGAAGTGTTGGCCGACATGGTGAGGGTGATACGCGTCTTCCGCCCGCTCGTCGTCGTCTCGCGGTGGCAGGGCACGAGCGCCGACGGCCACGGCCAACACCAGTTCGCGGGCCACCTCGCGCCGCTGGCGTTCCGCGCGGCGGGCGACCCCGCGCAGTTCCCCGAACAGATCGCGGAGGGCCTGCGCCCGTGGCAGGCGAAGAAGTTTTACGTCTCCGCCAACCCGAACGCGGCGCGCTCCGGCAACGCGAACGCGCAACAGGGCAACGCGAACTCGAACACGACGAACGCTGATGACGCGGGCGCGAACGGCGCGCGCATCGTGCGGGTCGAGACGGGCGACTACGACCCGCTGCTCGGTCGCTCGGCCTACGAGCTGGCGATGGAGGGGCGCAGCCAGCACAAGTCGCAGGGCGAGACCGCGCTGGAGTTGCGCGGCGCGCAGGCCTCGGGCGCGCGATTGGTCGAGCGCGCGCCGAGTCCTCTTCAGGCAGGCGAGCAAGAGCAGACGATCTTCGACGGGCTCGACACCACGATCCGCGGCATCGCGCGGGCCGCCGGGTTGCGCGACGACTCTCTCGACTCCGACCTGCAAAAGATTCAGCGCGACGCCGCCGCCGCGCTCGAAAAGTTTAACGCCGCCGATCCGCGCACCGTGCTCTCCGCGCTCGTCGCCGGGCTCGCCGACACGCGCGAAGCGCGCCGCGACGTCGCGCGCGTCAGGGACGAGCAGGCGCGCGCCGACTCCGACTATCTACTAGCGCAGAAGGAGCGCGAGTTCGCCGAAGCCATGCGCCTCGCCGTCGGCGCGCGCGCCGACGCGCTCGCGGACGCGGAGACGGTCGCGCGCGGCGATTCGTTCACGGTCGTCGTCCGCGCCTACGCGCCCGCGGAGTTGAAGGGCCGCGTCACGTCCTTGCGCCTGCGCGCGCCGCAAGGGTGGCGGGTCGAAGAGTTGACGGCTGCGCCCGCGGCGGCGTCGCAGTTCGGGCGCGAGCGCGCGACGCGGGAGGCTTACTACCGCGTGGGCGTGCCCGAGACGGCGGAAATGTCGCAGCCCTACTGGCTGAAGCACGAGCGCAAGGGCGACATGTACGAGTGGGGCAGGGACGATCCGAAGACCCTGCCGTTCGCGCCCCCGCCGCTCGTCGCCGAGGTCGGGATCGACGCGGGGCAAGCCTTCACGTTCGAGCAGCCGGTCGAGTACCGCTACCTCGACGGCGTGCGCGGCGAAGTCAGGCGCGAGGTAAACGTCGTGCCCGAACTCGACGTGCAGCTCGCGCCGAGTCTCGTCGTCGTCCCGCGCGGGCGGGCATCGCAAGGCGGCGCGAACGCGGAGTTCGCCGTGCAGATCACGAACAACGTGCGGCGCACGACCGAGCGCGAGGGGGAGCCGATCACGACGGGCAGCGTCCGCCTGCAAGTCCCCGAAGGCTGGCGCGAGCCCCCGCCCGCGCCGTTCCGGTTCGCGGAGCGCGGCGAGCGCGCGACTCTGAAGTTCAGCGTGCGCGTGCCCGCGAATGCGCGGGCGGGCGCGTACAGGTTGAGCGCCAACGCCGCCGCGCTCTACCCCGTGCGCCCGCTGCCCGCCGTCGAACGCTTCTTCGGCTACGGCGCGCACGCCCTCTCTTACGCGCACGTCCAGACGCACCGCTTCTACGTCGCGGCTGACGCGACCCTGCGCGTCGTCGATCTACGCGTCGCGCCCGTCCGCGTCGGCTACGTGATGGGGAGCGGCGACGAAGTGCCGGCGGCGATCGAGCGGATGGGCTTGAAGGTGACGATGCTCGGCGAGGACGATCTCTCGTCCGGCGATCTCTCGCGCTTCGACACCATCGTGATCGGCGTGCGCGCCTCGCAGTCGCGCCCCGACTTCGTCGCCAACCACAAGCGGCTCGTCGAGTTCGTCGAGCGCGGCGGCGCGCTCGTCGTACAGTACCAGCGGCCCGACTACGCGGCGCAGAAGCTGCCGCCTTTCCCGGCGACGATGGAGTCGCGCGACGCGCAGGGCTCGCAGCAGATCGCGCGCGTCGTGGACGAGAACGCGCCCGTGCGGATTTTGGAACCCGCGCACCCGGTCTTCAACTTCCCGAACCGGATCACAAACGAAGACTGGCGCGGCTGGGTGCAGGAGCGCAACCTCTACAACTTCGTCACCGCGGACCCGCGCTACACGCCGCTCCTCGAATCGCACGACGCGGGCGACCCCGAAAACTCCGGCGGCATGGTCTACGCGCGCGTCGGTCGCGGCTCCTACGTCTACACTTCTTACGCCTTCTTCCGCCAACTCCCCGCGGGCGTCCCCGGCGCGTACCGCCTCTTCGCCAACCTGCTCAGCCTGCCGAAAGCGCCCGCGCCGAAGAGTGGCCCGCGTTGATTGAACCGATGCGCGCGTGGTGAAACTGTGGCGGGCGGTGGGGCGGAGATGAACTGCGCGGCGCGGGTCATGCGGTGGTCGGGCGTCTAATCGGGCGTCTGACTGCTCCGTCGGGTGGTGCAACATGGAAGCAACTATCGCCGGGGCATTCGCTTTGTTGATAGGCGGCGTCGGACTGTGGACGGGCATCAGCCTGTTGCGTAAGCGCGCCGTGCTCGACGGTTGGCACACGACCACGGGAAGAGTGATCGAGCGCGGCACGGTTCGGGCGACGACGGGCACTTCGCCGCCCGCGTTCGGCCACGCCGCTCTGGTGAAGTACGTCTATCAGGTCGGCGGTCGGGAGTTCGCCGGCGACTGCATTCGCCCGAAGCAGATTCAACTGCCCGAACACAGCACGCAGAAATGGGCGCGGGAAAGAGCCGCGTCGTTCCCCGACGAAGTGACCGTTCATTACAACCCCGAGAACCCCGCCGAATGTTTCCTCGTCCAGACGACGAAAAGAACGCTCTATGTCGTCATCCTCGCGTCGTGCCTGATCATCCTGTTCGGCGTCATGCGCCTGCTCGCGTGACGGGCCGGAATTTTCCGCGCCGCGCGCCTAAAAAATATCGCTTGACTCCCGAACCCATTCGGCACTCTATACTCCCCGCGTGATGATCGCCCCGGCGAAAAAAAGTTACCTGCGCGCGGGCGAGCTGGCGCGCGCCGCCGGGTTGAGCGCGGACACCTTGCACCACTACGAGCGCAAGGGCGTGCTCGCGCCGCCGCGCCGCTCGGCGAACGGCTACCGCGAGTACCCCTACGAAGCACTGGAGCGCGTGCGGCTCGTGCGGCGCGCTCTCGGCATCGGCTTCACGCTCGACGAGTTGGCGCGGATACTTCGCGCGCGAGACAGGGGCGTCGCCCCCTGCCGTGAGGTGCGCGCGCTCGCCTCTGCGAAGCTGGCGTCGGTCGAGGAGCGCCTGCGCGAACTGGCCGCCGTGCGCGAAGAGCTGCGCGCCATCACGGGCGAGTGGGACGCGCGGCTCGCGCGGACGCCCGCGGGCGGTCGCGCGGGGCTGCTCGATTCGCTCGCCGCCCCGGGGCGGTCGGATCGGACGCAAGCGCACGCCCCCGCGTGGCAGCGACGGAAGAGGAAGAAAGGGAAGAAAGAGAGGACGAAGAACGATGTTGAAGAGGATTAAATTCGGCGTTTACATCTTGCCGCTCGTCGCCGCCTCCGTCGCGGTCGGCGTCCGCGCACAGCAGACGCACGGCCACACGCACGATCAGGCGGCGGGTCAGCCGCAAGGCAGGACGGATCGGCACGGCACGACGATGTCGCACGACTCGTGCCCGATGATGAAGGGCGAGCAGGCGAAGACCCCGGAAGGCGCGGGCGTTCACTCCGCACACCTCGCCGCAGTCAACGCGCGAGGCGAGCGGGGGATGGGCTTTTCGCAGAGCGCGACGACACACCACTTTCTCCTGACGGGAGACGGCGGCGCGATCCGAGTCGAGGCCGACGACGCGAAAGACACCGCGAGCCGCGATCAAATCCGCGGGCACCTGACGCACATCGCGCGGATGTTCGCCGGGGGGAACTTCGAGACGCCGATGTTCGTCCACGATCAAGTGCCGCCGGGCGTCGGCGTCATGCAGAGGTTGAAGGCCGAGATCGTTTACAAGTACGAAGAGACCGACAAGGGCGCGCTCGTCCGCATCTCGACGCGCAACGGGGAGGCGCTCGCGGCGATCCACGAGTTCCTGCGCTTCCAGATCGACGAGCACCAGACGGGCGACCCCCTCGAAGCGGGCCGACGCTAGGCGGCGACCTGAATTCCGCTCACGGAAAGGCGGCGGCTCACCAACATTGATTGGTGAGCCGCCGCCCGGCTTTTTGTTTGCGCGCGATGCTCGCGGCCCGAACCCGGCGCGAGCCTTCTCTCGATAGCCTCACACCGCCGGAGGGTGTTATCCTGCAAACCGTCCTCCCCACCATAGCCGTAACCCTGCTTGAAAGGATTGCGAGGGTCATGCTCAACGGTCTGAGGCAGCCGCGCCGCGTCGTCATCACGGGGATGGGGTGCGTGACGCCCGTCGGGCTGGGGCGCGCGGCCTTCTGGGAGGCCCTGCGGCGCGGCACGAGCGGCGTGCGCCGCATCGAGAGCTTCGACGTGAGCGCGTCGCCCGTGAAGATCGCCGCCGAGGTGCGCGGCTTCGACTGGGAGTCGCAGCTCAGCCCGAAAGATCGCCGCCACGTGGCGCGCACCGTCCCGCTCGCCCTCGCCTCCGCGCGCGAGGCGCTGGAAGACGCGGGGCTCCACCCTTCCGACTTCTCGCTCGAAGAGCGGCGGGCCTTCGGCGTCGTCCTCGGCACGGGCGGCGGCGGACTCGCCTTCACCGAACAACAGTACGCGCACTTCTTCGGCGGCGACACGGCGCGCGCCTCCGTCTACACCATCCCCGCCTCCACGCACGGCGGGCTCTCCTCCGAACTCTCCATGGCGTTCGGCCTGCGCGGGCTCTCGCACGTCATCTCGACCGGCTGCACCTCCTCGACCGACGCCATCGCCTACGCCGCGCAGCACGTCGCGCTCGGTCGGCAGGACGCGATGCTCGCCGGGGGCTCGGACGCGCCCATCGCCCCCGGCATCCTCGCCGGATTTAATTTAATGACCGTGCTCACGGACGAGTGGAACGACGAGCCGCAGCGCGCGAGTCGCCCCTTCTCGCGCGACCGCTCCGGCATCGTGCTCGGCGAGGGCGCGTGGGTCTACGTGCTGGAAGACTTCGAGCGCGCGCGCGGGCGCGGCGCGAAAATCTACGCCGAGATCACCGGCTACGGCGCGACCTGCGACGCCTACCACCGCGTCCGCCTCGAAGAGAACGGCGAGGAGCCCGCGCGCGCCATGCGCCTCGCGCTCGAAGACGCCGGGCGCGACCCTTCGGAGGTCGATTACGTCAACCTCCACGGCACGTCGACACTCCTGAACGACCGCATCGAGACGCAGGCTTTGAAAGTCGCGCTCGGCGCACAGGCGCGCCGCGTGCCGATGTCCGGCACGAAGTCGCAGATCGGCCACCCGCAGGGCGCGAGCGGCGCGGCAGGGTTAGCCGCCGCGCTCTGCGCCATCGAGACGAGCATCATCCCCCCCACCATCAACCTCGACGAGCCCGACCCCGCCTGCGACCTCGACTACACGCCCAACCGCGCGCGCGAGCGCGAGGTGCGCGTCGCCCTCTGCAACTGCATCGGCTTCGGCTCCAAGAACAGCGCGCTCGTCGTGGAAAAGATTTGAAACGCTGCCCCTCGTCCGTCGTCCGTCGTCCGTCGTCGGTTGCTCCGCGCCGTGATGAACTCTGACGCCCCGCCCCCGTTCGCGTGCTCCTGTAAAGACGAACAACTGACGACTGACAACTGACGACTGACAACGGACAACTGACAACTGACGACTGACAACTGACAGCCTTTATGTTCTTCCCCGCGCGCAGCTACGAACTCGAACACCTCGACAAAGGCGACTACACGCCGGAGGAGTACGAGGGGTGTCTCGTCGAGCTGCGGCGCATCAACGAATGGCTCGGCGACGCGAGCGCGCTCCGCCGTTCGCTCCTTCCGGAGATCGCGCGCGCGGGTCTGAAAAGTTTTTCGCTGCTCGACGTGGGCGCGGGCTCCGGCTACCTGCTGCGCGTGGCGGCGCGGGCGGCGCGCGAGCGTAATTTGACGGCGCGGCTGACGGGGCTCGAACTCGGCGCGCGCGCGGCCCGCGCGATCACAGAGGAGTCGCGCGAGTTCCCGGAAATCTCCTCCGTGCGCGGCGACGCGACGCGCCTGCCCTTCGCCGACGACTCGTTCGACTACGCCTCCTGCTCGCTCTTCACGCACCACTTCGGGGACGAAGGCGTGGTCGCCGTCGTCGGCGAGATGGCGCGCGTCGCGCGGCGGCGCGTCTTCGTCATCGACCTGCACCGCCACGCGCTCGCCTACCTGCTCTACACGACCGTCGGGAAGATTTTTCTGCACAACCGCCTGATCCGCGAGGACGGCGCGCTCTCCATCCGCCGCGGCTTTCGACCGGGCGAGCTGCGCGAGCTGGCGCGGCGCGCGGGCCTGACGGAGATCAAAGTGCGCCGCCGCTTCCCGTTCCGCCTCGTCCTGAGCGGGCGTAAGGTTAGAGAGACTCAAGCCGCGATTTAAAATCGCGGGGGCAGGGCTCGTCTCTGGCCCGCGTCGGCGAAACTGGTCATCAAGTTTGTGAGATGTCTAAAGTCGGACGTGGCCGAAAACCCTCCGTGCTCGCGGGCGGCGGGCGGGCCTTGTCCCTACAGTCATCATGTTAGTTGAGAGCGTCGCCGATCAAAATTTCGACGTGGCCGTCGTCGGCGCGGGGCCGGCGGGCACGTCTGCGGCGATCCGGTTGGCGGGTCAGGGCGCGCGCGCGCTGCTCGTCGAGCAGAAAAAATTTCCGCGCGAGAAGTTGTGCGGGGAGTTCATCTCGCCGGAGTGCCTCGCGCATTTCGCGCGGCTCGGCGTGGCAGAGTCGATGGCGGGCGCGGGCGGGACGGCCTTGCGCGAGACGATCTTTTACGGGGCGGGCGGAAGATCGGTCTCCGTGCCGAGCGAGTGGTTCGGCGGGGCTGGCGGCGGCGCGCGCGCCCTCGGTCTGAGCCGCGCGGAGATGGACGCGCGGCTGCTCGCGCGCGCGAGAGAGGCGGGCGTGACGGTGCTCGAAGAGGCGCGCGCGGCGGGGGTCATCTCGGAAGGAGGGCGCGTTTGCGGCGTGCGCGTGCAGGCGAAAGGCGTCGAGCGCGTCTACCGCTCGCGCGTCACGGTGGACGCGACGGGCCGGTCGCGCTCTCTGGCGCGACGGGTCGGGGGCGGGTCGGGCGACGAGGAAGGCGACGCCGACGCGAAAGGGGGGCGGCGCAGGCTGGTCGCCTTCAAGGCCCATCTGGAAGGGGCGCGCGCGGCGGAGGGCGCGTGCGAAATCTATTTCTACAGGGGCGGCTACGGGGGCTTGAGCGGCGTGGAGCGCGGGTTGAGCAACCTGTGTTTCATCGTCGCGGCGCGTGACGTGCGCGCGCTCGGGAGCGACGCGGGGCGCGTGATGCGCGAGGTCTTGATGAGGAACCGGCGCGCGGCGGAGACCTTGAAGGGCGCGCGCGTGAGTTCCGCGTGGCTCGCCGTCGCGCTCGAAGGGTTCGGCAGGTTCCGCGTCGCGCCCGCGCCGGGCCTGCTCGCCGCGGGCGACGCGGCCTCGTTCATCGACCCGTTCACCGGCAGCGGGATGCTGATGGCGCTGGAGAGCGGCGAGCTGGCGGCGTCGGTCGTGGCGCGACACCTGGCGACTTTGCGCGCCGCAGTGCCTGCCGCTGCGGCGGGCGGCGTGTCTCAAGACCCGCTCGACGCGCTCGCGCGCGAGTACCGCACGCTCTACCGCGAGCGTTTCGGGGCGCGCCTGCGCGTCTGCTCCTACCTGCGCCGCGCGGCGTTCGCCCCGCAGCCGCTCGTCGGGCTCGGCGTCGCCGCGCTCGGCGCGAGCGCGGGGCTGCGGCGCGCGCTCGCACGCGCGACGCGCATGAACAGCGCAACGTGAGTTGCCGCGTGTTCATGTCGGCGCAGACGATCTCTTACTTGGACGCGCGCCCGGTGACGTAGCCGACGAACCCCGTCACTATGGAAGTGAGCAGCGTGATCGCCAACTTCCGATCTTCACCATCAGCCCCCGCGTGCGTGATCATCCAGACGCAGAGCACGACCACGATGCCGATCACCGACAGGGCGGTGACGTGCAGTAGCAGGCTGATCCGACGCCGGTGCGCGGAGTCGGCTATCTCGATCTCGCGCCGCGCAGCCGCAGTCTCCGGGTCTTCGCGCGGGACGATTGAGAGTTGATGATCTGATCTGTTAGCTAAGTCATTGAGATCAATCTTGCCATTTGGCATGGTGGGCTAGGTTCGATCAAAGCCCGATGATCTCCGTCGCTAGCTGCTGATCCCGTTCGGCGATGCCGAATTTCTTGCCCTGACGTTTGGCTTCGACGGCCACTTCCATCAGGGAGATCGCCTTGCGGAGCACGTCGCTTTTAGTGCCGCCTGTCCGTGCCGCGAGTTGTTCAAGGAGATCGTTTAGCTCTGGAGAGATGTCGAGACTTAATCGAACTTTCTCCTTTCCAGTTTTTGGCGACCCCCGCGAAGGGGTTTTGAGGGCTTGGTTCACAGTTTGACTCCTTTCGTCGTTTGCTCATCAGCGGTTGGTTGGCTCTCACGCCTTAGAACATTGGTGCCCCTCCGCTAAAAATAAGCGGACAGCCATGAGGTGTGTGGCTGAAGGGCGATGGGCACGTATTCCTAACCGAGAACTTCAATGCCACTACCCTACTGTCGTACCAAGCGAACGCGGGCCGTGCATAGTGGTATCTCTGTTCCGAGGGAAATCTACGCGGAATTTCCTTAAAATACAAGTATTAAATTGGGGGATAAAAATTGCGGAGAAGTACATTTGAGCTTTTTCGACCAACTCATTTCACGGAAGCGCGCCGTTTTAAGTCTTGCCAGCAGTTGAGGTTTTGGGGTACAAAGGCGGCGCGTTGTTTGACGTGCGCGGCGGCGGCGGAAGCGTTCCGCCGCCGCCGCGCACGTCCGCAAGCGAAGCGCGCTAACTTTCACGCTCCCGAAATCCGAAACGCGCCGCGCGCCGCGAACGTAGTAACAGGCAGTTTTCCCGCTCCCTGATCCGTCAGGCTCTAATTTCGCACTTTGAGGAGAAGATGAATTATGCGTAAGTTCACCCGCCGGGTGTCTGCGACCGTCCCACGCCTGCTCTTCATGCTCGCCCTCGCGCTCGGTTGCGCCGCGCCCTCTTTGGCGCAGTCGCAGTCGAACGCCGCCGACCTGCAAGGCTACGTGCGCGACCCACAGGGCGCGGTCGTCGCCGGCGCGAACGTGACGGCGCGCAACAAGGCGACGAGCCTCGAACGCACGGCGACGACGAACGACGAGGGCTTCTACAAGATCGTCAACCTCCCGCCGGGCGACTACGAGGTGGTGGTCGAGGCGGCGAACTTCTCGAAGGCGAACGTCCCCCTCGTCACCGTCACGGTCGGGCAGCGCGCAGACCTCGACGTGCCGCTGCAACCCGGGCAGGTCAGCGAGAGCGTGACGGTGACGGGCGCTTCGACGCAGGTCGTCGAGACCTCGCGCACGGCGGTGGCGACCACCGTCGATCAGCAGCGCATCGAGAACCTGCCGATCAACGAGCGCAACTACATCAACTTCGCGCTCACCACCTCCGCCGTGACGCGCGACAACGGTCGCCCCATCGGCCCCGCGCCCACCTCCGGCCTGAACTTCGGCGGCCAGCGCGGTCGCTCCAGCCTCGTGCAGGTCGACGGCGCGGACAACACCGACAACTCGGTGAACGCCTCGCGCTCGACCGTCTCGCAGGAGGCGGTGCAGGAGTTTCAGGTCGTGACGAACTCCTACGCGCCCGAGTTCGGGCGCACTTCGGGCGGCGTCGTCAACGTCGTCACCAAGTCGGGCGGCAACGACGTGCACGGCAACGTCTTCGGCTTCATCCGCCACAAGTCCATTCAGGCGCGCAACGCCCTCGCCCCGATCATCGACAACGACCCGAACAAAAAGCCGCCCTTCACGCGCGCGCAATACGGCGCGACGTTCGGCGGGCCGCTGGATCGCGACCGCACCTTCTTCTTCGCCGCCTTCGAGCAGCGCAAGAGGCAGGAGTCGGGCTTCTTCACCAGCGACGTGACCGCCGGGCTCAACTCGGCGGCGACGATCCCGGCGATCCCAGAGCTGGGGCCGCTCTTCCCCTCGGCCATCAACTTCAACCGGCTGACGGCGGCGCAGGCGGCCTTCATCCCGAACGCCATCGCGCAGGGGCGCGCGCTGCTCGGCAACCCGGCGACCGCCGCGCAGGGGCAGGCGCTCATCGTCGCCACGATCAACTACGCCTACCTCGCCTCGGGCGGCGGCAACACGGCGCTCACCGGCTTTAACCCGCTCGTCATCGCGCCCGCCGCCTCGCAGCTCGTCGTCGGTCAGGCCGTGCCTATAGCCAGCCGCCTCGCGCCCGGCCAGACGGTCGGCAGCCGCTTCTTCCTCGCCGGCACGCCGCTCCCGTTCACGACCAACGCCGCCGGCCTGCCCATCGCCTTCCGCCCGCTGCTCGGCTTGCAGCGGGTGTTCCCCATCTCCGAATCGACCACTTACTCTTCGCTCCGCATCGACCACAAGATCACGGACGCGCACCAACTGACCCTGCGCGGCGGCTACAACCCGAGCGACATCACGGGCATTCAGGTGGAGTCGCAGAACCAGGCGCTCGGGCAGAACGACTTCTCGCGCACCGGCATCCAGAAGCTGCGCGACGCCAACTTCGTCGCCTCGCTCAACTCGACGCTCTCGAACAAGATCGTCAACGAGGCGCGCTTCAACTTCGGACAGCGGCGCGCCACCTTCACGTCGCAGAACGGCGACGCCGTGGCCGTCAACATCACGGGCGCGGCCTTCTTCGGGCGCGAGCTGTTCTCGCCCGTCCTCCGCACCGAGAACCGCTACGAATACACCGACTACGTCAACGTCGTCGCCGGCAACCACACCTTCAAGTTCGGGGGCGACGCGGCGTTCATCAGCGTCAAGGCGATCTTCGAGCTGAACTTCGCCGGGCTGGCCAACTTCGGGGGCGTCGCCGGGGGCACTTTCGTCCCCGGCTCGCCCGAGCTGACGCCCGTGCAGCAGTACGGCATCGGCTTCCCCAGCAACTACATTCAGGGCTTCGGCAACCCGACCTCGAAGCTCACCAACCGCCCGCTCGCGTGGTTCGCGCAAGACTCCTGGAAGGTGCGCCCCAACCTCACCCTCAACTACGGCGTGCGCTACGACTACGAGATCACCAAGCAGATCGCGCCGAGCGGCTTCACCGATCCGCTGCCGGGCGGCATCACGCTCAGCGCCGCGCAGGTGCAGGCCGCGCAGGACTTCTTCAACGTCCAGCAGGGCTTCCCGCGCGACAAGAACAACTACGCGCCGCGCGTCGGCATGGCGTGGGACGTGTCCAACGACGGGAAGACCGTGCTGCGCGCCTCCTACGGCCTCTTCTACGATCACCCGCTCTTAGCCATCGGCTTCAACTCCGACATCGCCGACAACGTGCAGCAGCAACAGTTCGTCGCCGCGCCGGGCCTGCCGTGCGCCGTCGGCGCGCCCGCCCTGCCCTGCGGCGCGCAGCTCAACGCCTCGGCCATCTTCCAAGGCGTCGTCTTCCCCGGCGTCACGCAGGGCGTCGCCCCGACGGCGATCTACCAGCAGGGCCGCCAGCGCTTCGACGACCAGACCTTCCCCGGCTTCGGCCCCGTGCTGCCGTTCCCGCTGCCCGTCTCGAAGGACTTCGAGTACGCCTACGCCAATCAGGCGAACGCGCAGTTCGAGCGGCAGTTGACCAAGGACATGTCGTTTACGGCGGGCTGGCTCTTCGTCGGCGCGCACCACCTGCCGCACCCGACCAACCTCAACCCGCCGAACAACAACCTGCTCATCCAGAACTTCGTGCGCTGCAACAACCGCCAGCCGACGACCACCACCGAAGTCCTCTCCGTCACGCCCTCGGCGTGCCTCAACATCGTCGCCCAGCCCGTCCCCGGACTCATCTCCGTGACGACGCGCGGCGCGGTCATCCAGCCCTTCGCCGCCAACCTCTTCAGGCCGGGCGGGCCCAACTACTTCTTCGTCCAGTCGGTGACGGGAGGGGCGGTCACGCCGGCTGTCCTCAACGGCATCCTGACGGCGACGGGCGCGCTCGCGCGCCCCGGCGTCATCTCGACCTTCGGCGACGTGAGCGCGCAGGTCTCCGACGGCAACTCCGTCTACCACGCCGCCAACTTCGAGCTGAAGCGCCGCTTCGCGAACAACTTCCAGTTCCTCGCCAGCTACACTTGGTCGCACGCCATCGACGACTCGTCGGACTTGCAGACGCTGCTGCTCCCGCAAGACACGTCGCGGCTCGATCTCGAACGCGCCGACTCGCTCTTCGACCAGCGCCACCGCTTCGTCTTCAGCGGCGTGCTCGCCGCGCCGGGCGCGTGGGGCGGCGAGGGCGGCTGGCGCAATTTCCTGTCGGGCTTCGTCGTCGCGCCGATCTTCGAAATCTCTTCGGGCCGCCCCTTCAACATCATCACGGGGGTGGACACGAACAACGATCAGACGGGGCAGACCGACCGCCCGAGCGTCGCGGCGGACGGCACGCTCCTCCTGCCCGCGCCCTTCCAGTCGGGCAGCCTCGGGCGCAACCGCGGCATCACCCGCAGCTACGCCTCGCTCGACATGCGCGTGACGCGCAAGATTCGTTTCGGCGAGCGCTTCAACCTCGACATCATCGCGGAAGGTTTCAACCTCTTCAACCGCTTCAACCAGGCGGCGGCGTCCCCGCTCTTCACGGACGTCAACGCCTTCCACAAGCGCGACTCGGCGGGCCGCTACTTCAGCCGCGAGACCGCCACCTTCGACCCGCGCCAGTTCCAGTTCGGCCTCCGCCTCGGCTGGTAGTTCCGTCTTCGGCCACGGTTCGCCTCCGCCTGCTCCTAGCCGAAAGGGCGAGTCGCTTCAGAGCGGCTCGCCCTTTTCTAACTGAAAATGAGTGTGAGGATCGTGCAGCCGGGGACAATTCCACTTCGCGTCGACAGGTTTATAAAAGTTGACACGAAACGAAAATGAGTTTACTTTGTAGCCCTCATTCTTGTCCTCCGGTTGGTTAAGGAGTCAACCCTAACCTGTCTGGATCATTTCGGGCGTTTGTCACCTACGTTCCGAAGAAATTTTCAGTCACGAGCTTCCCCATTGGGGGAAGAAACCGAGCCGGGGCGGGAATCGGTTATCTTGTCCCGACTATTCTTGTTGGCAGAGAAGTCTTGCCGACTGCTTTAGTCTAGCTATTCACCTCATCAACCCATTTCGCGCTTAGAATCCTCGCCGGCGTACCACTTCTTTACCGCACCTGTTGATTGACTTGAAGGCTTTGGTCGGCCCGGAAGCGGGGGCGCGCTCGAAGTGCGCCGCTTCCGGGCCGAGCTTTCGGGCGACGGAACCCCCTCGGAAGGCGTGCGGCAAACATTCACGGCCCGAACCCACGGCGCAGATGCTGTGCGCGTCTCCGAGCGAGACGGGCGCGCATCGGCTGATTCCATTTCTAAACTCCGGCTTGAATAAAAGAAGGCGACCACGGCACTCACGAATACGAAAGGAGCGTAGAAGATGGCTCAAGCGATCAACTACACGCTGGATGTCCAAATCGTCGGAGGCCCAAGCTCGTCCGTCACGAGTTCGATAAGGGTCGGCGCTTACGACAAGGTCGATGCGATCATTCCCGGCGGCCCCAGCGCGACGCCCGGGACGGCCAGCGTTGACGTGCAGCCCGGCGGGGCGGGGAAGGTTAAATTCCTCCTCATCAGCTCGGACAGGTACGGCGACAAGCTAACCTACGACGTCCACGGAGCGAGCGGCGCCGTCGGCGTCAAGCTCGATTCGCACCAATTGCTCATCGGCGAAGGGGCCATCGGGCTGCTGGGCACGGCCCCTAAAACGCTGGATTTCTCTAACGGGCTGGGGACGGGAAACGACGCGACCATCTCAATTCTGGTCGGCAGGGACGCGACGTAAAAAGGACGCGAAACCGTGCGCGCGAAGGCCGTCGCGAGTCGGGCCGCCCTCGGTGCATGCGACCGAAAACAAGCAGCGGCGAAGGAGGATCGTTATGCCGGTAGCGCCAACTTATCCGGGGGTTTACATCGAAGAGTTGCCGAGCGGAGTGCGAACGATTGTCGGGGTCGCCACCTCCGTCGCGGCCTTCATCGATTTCTTCAAACGCGGGCCGATGAACAAGGCCGTGCAGATTCTGAGCATGGCCGACTTCGAGCGCCAGTTCGGCGGCTTGGACGTGCGCAGCGAGGCCAGCTACGCGATACAGCAGTTCTACCTGAACGGCGGGACTGAGGCTTGGGTCGTCCGCGTGGCCGCCGGCACTCCGGCGGCGGCACGCACGCTTTTGCAGACCGGGGCGGGCGGGCCGTCGCTCACCGTGTCGGCGGCGAACGAAGGCGGCTGGGGCAACAACCTGCGCGTCTACGTTGACTACGACACGACGGACCCGGCGACACGTTTCAACCTACAGGTCTTGGAGGTGGGGACGGTTGATGGGCGCACCGTCGTCGTCAATCAGGAGACCTTCCGAAATCTCTCGATGACCTCGACCGACGCCAACTTTGTCCAGACAATCGTCAACGCCAGCTCGAATCTTGTCAGGGTCACGCCGACCGCGGGCGCGGCCATGCCCGTCGCGTCGGGCACGATGGGAGGCGCGGTGACGCTCGGGGGACTCCCGGCGTCGCCCTCTGTGGACATAACTTTCAGAGTCGGCGCAACCCCGACGACCAAAATCAACGCGAGCTTGGGCGCGGGGGCCGTGTCTTCGCTCGAAGACGCCGCCGGGCGTTTGCAGGCGGCCATACGCAACGCGAACCCGACCGACCCCGTGTGGGCTCTGGCTACGGTCAAGGTCGTCGCCGGGAGGCTTCAGATTACCGCCGGGCTGTCCGCGCCAGACGCGATCATCTTCTTCGGCCCGGCAGCCAGCGCGACCGTGACCGCGCTCGGCCTGCCCACGGCCCTCGGCGTGCCCGCGTCGCCCGCCGTCGCGGGCGCAAACGCGGCCCTCTACCAACTCGGCGTCCTCGCCGCCATCACCAACACGGCGCAGGGCGCGGGCGCGGTGGGCGACGACGGCTTGCCGCCCAACGCGACGGCCCTCGTCGGGAGCGAGGCCGTCGATCCGCCGACGGGCATGTTCGCGCTCAACAAAGTCGACATCTTCAACATCCTGTGCATCCCGCGCGTCGCGCGCGTCACCGGCGCGGGCGCTTTCAGCACGCTGGAGGTGGACACGGTCGTGAGCGCGGCGACGACCTACTGCGAGAAGCGTCGCGCCTTCTTCGTGCTCGACTCGCCGAGCGACCGCGTGAACATCTCGCAGATAAAAGATTGGATCGCCACGAAGGCGACGCTCCGCCACAAGAACTTGGCCGTCTACTTCCCGCGCATCATGGTCGCCGACTCCCTGAACGACTTCCGCCCCCGCGACTTCGGCGCGAGCGGGACGATGGCCGGAGTCTACGCGCGCACAGACGCCGCGCGCGGCGTCTGGAAAGCGCCCGCCGGGACGGAGGCGACCCTCAGGGGCGTGTCGGAACTTCAGTACAAGATGACCGATAGCGAGAACGGCGTGCTCAACCCTCTGGCCGTCAACTGCCTCCGAAGCTTCGACGTTTTCGGAAACGTCTCGTGGGGCGCGCGCACGCTCGACGGCAACGACCAGAAGGCTTCGGAGTGGAAGTATGTGCCCGTCCGACGCCTCGCGCTCTTCATCGAGGAGAGCTTGTATCAGGGGACGCAGTGGGTCGTCTTCGAGCCGAACGACGAGCCGCTCTGGTCGCAGATTCGCCTGAACGTCGGCGCGTTCATGCACAACCTCTTCCGGCAGGGCGCGTTTCAAGGGCAGACGCCGAAGGACGCATACCTCGTCAAGTGCGACAAGGACACGACGACGCAGAACGACATCAACCTCGGCATCGTCAACATCCTCGTCGGGTTTGCGCCCTTGAAGCCAGCCGAATTCGTGATCATCAAGATTCAGCAGTTGGCCGGTCAGATTCAGACATAAGGAGAGGAGACTATGGCGCAGTTCAGTGTCAACCCGACCCGTTTCGACCCCTACAAGAACTTCAAGTTTCGGGTCAAGTG
The DNA here is from genome assembly GCA_036389335.1 of Pyrinomonadaceae bacterium. Lineage (GTDB taxonomy): Bacteria > Acidobacteriota > Blastocatellia > Pyrinomonadales > Pyrinomonadaceae > JAIVGV01. Next base: position 39,942 of record DASVQC010000056.1, read on the forward strand.
GGACGGCCAGTACGTGGCCGGCCTGAGCAAGATGGGCGCGCTCAAACGCTCGACCGAAGTGGTCGAGCACCGCGAGGGCGGCGACCCGAGCACTTCACGCAAGTCTCCGGGCAGGTCGAAGTTCGACGCCGTAACTCTTGAGCGCGGCGTCACACACGATCTGGCGTTCGAGGCCTGGGCTAACAAGGTCTGGAACTTCGAGGGCGGCCCCGGCTCGGAGTCGTCGCTCGCCGATTTTCGCAAAGACATCATCGTCGACGTTTTCAACGAGGCCGGGCAGAAGGTGATCTCGTACAAGATTTTCCGCTGCTGGGTCTCGGAGTATCAGGCCATATCGGACTTGGACGCCAACGCCAACGCCGTCCTCATCCAGACCATCAAGCTCGAAAACGAGGGCTGGATAAGAGACGTTGACGTGACCGAGCCGTCCGAGCCGAAACTCTAGTAGAACGCGCGATGGAGACGTTTGAGGTCACATTACCCGGGGGCTTCGCGTTCGAAGGCGGCTGGCAGAGGACGGTCTCTGTGCGTCCGCTCTCGGGCAGGGACGAAGTTTTCCTCTCCGAGGAGGGGCGCGCGCTCCTCCCCGCGAGGCGCGTCACGGCGCTGCTCGAACGCACACTCGGGCCTTGCGTGTCGGGCGTCGCCGTCACCCCGGAGTTCGTCCGCCGCCTCACGGTCGGAGACCGCGAGGCCCTGATGCTTCATCTTCGCCGCCTGACTCTGGGCGGGGAGATCTCCTGCATCATCTCGTGCCCGCTCGCCGCGTGCGGCGAGCAGATGGATCTGGACTTGAAGGTGGAAGACCTCCTCGTCCCTCCGAACGCGCACGCGCGCGGGGAGACGCACGAGGCTTTCGTCGAAGCCGAGGGGCGTCGCTACCGCGTGCTCTTCCGCCTCCCGAACGGGGGCGACCAAGAGGACGCGGCGGCCCTCGCCGCGTCAGACTGGGAGGCGGCCATGCGTCTCGTCATGCGCCGCTGCGTGAAAAGCACGACGCTCGCCGACGACGCGGAGGCGGGCGAAGTCAGTCTCCCGCCCGACGCCGTGCCCGCGCTTCAATCCGTCATGGCGAGTTTGGATGAGCAGGCCGAAATCGTCCTCGACCTGAAATGCCCCGCGTGCGGCCACGCCTTCTCGCTCCCGTTCGACATCGGCGACTACTTCCAGCGCGAGCTGACGCGGCGCGGCGCGGACGTCTACCGGGAGGTGCACCAACTCGCGCTCCACTACCACTGGAGCGAGGCGGAGATTCTGGCGATGACGCGCGCGCGCCGTCGCCTCTATCTCGGCCTTCTGGCCGACACGGCGAGCAACGGGAGGACGAGGTGAGCAGCTTTCTCGTCAACATCATCCGAAAGGGCGCGGGGCTTCCGCAGGAAGCTCCCCCCCGCCCGTCCGCGGGCGGCCTCGAAGGCTTGCCGCCCGCGGACGCCGACGAAGAGGACGCCGCCGCGCTCCTCACAACGGAGACCGACGCGACGTTTGAAGACGAGCCGCAGCCGCGCGTCGAAAAAAACATGCGCGCCCACCGGCCCGATTCGATAACGGAGGGTACTGACGAAGCCTCGTCGTCGGAACCGACTCGCGCGCGTAAGGCCGCGCCCGTCGCGCGCGAGAAGCGGAGCGACGGCGACGTAGGCGGACACGCGCGCGGCCCGCGGGATGCCGCCGCAGACTTCCGGGCGGCGCACGAAGAGTCTGAGTCCCTTTCGCCACGCGCGCCAGCCCCCGCGCCCGACGACGTAGCCTTTCGAGCGCGACCCGCCGCGCCGCGCTTCACGCGCGAACCCGCGCACGACGAAAGGGCCGACGATTTTTCCGCCCGGCCTTCTTCGACTGAGACCGCGCATCCAGAAGGCGACGGCGTCGCGGCGACGATTTCAGAGAACGCGCGGACGGCGGAGCGGCGGTCGCCGTTCGCCGCCCGCGCCGACGAACGTGCGTCGGGAGGCGAAGAGGGCGAGACCGCGGAGAGTTTTCCCTACGCGGATGCGGCGCGCATCGTGCCGCGCGCGCAAGAGCCGGGCGACGCGGGTTTAAAGTCTTCGGCGCTCGCGGGCGACGCGGCGTCGCGCGACTCGCAGGGTGAGTCGCCGCGCGTCGAGGTTCGCATAGGGACGGTCGAGGTGCGCATGAGCAACCCGACGCCGCAGCCGCCCGCGGCCACGCGGGCGAGCGCGCCGCGCGGCTTCGAGTCGTACACGGCGGCGCGACGTTATCTCGACAGGAAGTGGTACTAAGGCAGACTTGACGTCGAGCCGGATTGAGACGAACGGATGAGCGACTTTTTAGCCATCGGCGGCGTCAGCCTTACGCTCAAAGCGTTGCTCGACGACCGCATGGATTCGACGGACCCGACTTTGGCGGTCGCCGACAAGGTGACGGTGACGGTCAGCGCGCCCGACGTGGCGCACCCGACCGTGACGGGGCCGCGCCTCAATCTTTTCATGTATCACATCTCCGAAAACACTTTTCTGAAGAATCAGGAGATACCGGGGCGAGGGCATCCGGGCGACTACGGGCACCCGCCGCTCTCGCTCGACCTCTTCTATCTGCTCACCGCCTACGGCGCGACGGAGACGAACGAAGTGCCGGCGCACCGCGTCCTCGGCGATGCGATGCGCGTGATGCACGACTTCCCCATAGTCACCGACGCGCTGCTGCGCGAGCGGGCGCTCGGCACCGTGCCCATGCTCGACACGAGTCTTCTCGGCGAGTTCGAGAAGATAAAAATCTCGCTCTACACGATGTCGGTCGACGAGGCTTTCAAAATCTGGTCTTCGCTCCCCGACTCGAATTTCCGATGCTCCGTCGCGTACCAAGTCTCCGTCGTGCAGATCGAGAGCCGAAGGCTTCGCGCGCAGGCGCTTCCCGTGCTCGAACGTCGCGTCTACGCGCTGCCGTTCCGCAGCCCGCTCATCGCCGAAGTCTTCCGCGACCCGCCCCTGAACAACATACGCAGCGCCGTTGCCGCGGCGGGCGAGACGCTCAGGATTCGAGGCGTCAACCTCGCGGGCACGGGCACGCGCGTCATGTTGGGGACCGAGAGCGCGACGATAGTCACGCAGCAGGATCAGGAGATAACCGTCACCGTCCCCTCGACGCTCCCGGCGGGCGCGCACCCCGTCCGGGTGATTCACGACGTTCTTCTCGAAGTCGTAGAGGGGCAGCCCGCCGTCGCGCATCGCGGCTACGCCTCGAACGTCGTCGCGTTCCTGATGATCCCGACCATCAACAGCCTCGTGCCGCCTTCCGCGGCGGCGGGCGGCGCGTTGACCGTCAACGTCACGCCGCCGGTCGGCGCGTTGCAAGACGCGGTTCTTCTACTCGACGACTTCTCAATCGCGGCTGATCCGGTCGCGCCCACGTCGCCGCCGAGGGCCAACGTGCAGTTCACCTTGCCGACGGGCGCGGCGGCGCCGCCCGTCAAGTCGTACCTCGCGCGCATACGCGTCGAAGGCGCGGAGAGCCGTCTCTCGACAGACCCGGTAACGAAGCAGTACAACGCGCCGACGTTCTCTGTGACGCCATGAGTGCCTCTACGCCGAACAACCCGCAGGAGCAATGGAGCTTCGCCAACCGGCAGTATCTCGAAGGCGAACTGCAACTGCTCCGCCTTCTCCTGCGAAGGCGCGTGCTCTGGCTGCGGAAACAGTGGGCGGGCGAGGAGTCGCCGAAATACCCCGGCCTCGTCATCAACGACGCGGAGGCCGACCGCCTGCTCGCCGGCAAGAGCGACGCCGAAAAACTCTTTTACCGCGACGACCCGGAGGTCGCGTCCCTGAACCGTTCCATCGCGGAAGCGGAGCGGGGCATAGAAGTCCGGCGGCAGTTGTTAGCGAAGGATGGGCGACAGCCCGCGATTGAAATGCTGGCACACCTGTTCGGGCTGTCCGCTTTCGAGCGCAAGGTGCTCTTGCTCTGCCTCGCGCCCGAATTAGACCCGCCCTTCGGAAGACTCTACGCTTACGCGCAAGACGACGTGACGCAAAAGCACCCGACGCCGCAACTCGCGCTCGCCCTGTTCGGCGGCGAGGGCGAGCATTGGACGGCTGCGCGCCGGAGTCTGACGCCCGACGCGCCGCTGCGACGCTTCCGCCTCGTGGCGCTTGAGACGGGGCGCGCGCCCGAACTCGGCGCGGTGGATCGCCCGATGCGTCTCAAAGAGCGCGTGGGCGATTACCTGCTCGGCACGAACAATCTGGACGAGCGCGCTTCCGACCTCCTCCAAGTCATACGCCCCGCGCCGCTCACGGACGAGCAGGAGGAATTAGTCGCCAAGCTGCAACAGTCTCTCGAATCCGGCTCCGCAGGCGGGACGTGGCCCGCCCTGAATCTCGTCGGCCCGCCCGGTTCGGGAAAGGCGGCTGTGGCCTTGGCGCTGTGCGAGCGTCTGAACCTAAAGCTCTACGGGCTCGACCCCGCGCGCATGCCCTCGACAAGTCCCGAGTGGCAGGAAGCGCTGCGGCTTCTGGAGCGCGAGGCGCTCCTGTCGCAGTTCGCGCTCTACATCGACTCGACCAAGTTCGACAGTCCCGCCGAGCCGCAGAGCGCGTCGCGCTTGTCCGACCTCCTCGAACGGCTCGGCGTGTTTCTCATCATCGGCAGCCACGAGCGCTTCCAGACCAGACGAAAAAACATCGGGCTACATCTGTCGAAGCCGGACGCCGCCGGGCAGCGCATCCTCTGGGAACGCGCGCTGGCGGGCCTGCCGCTTTCCGCTAACGGCGCGATTGAGCGCATCGTGCAGCAGTTCGACTTCGGCCCGCGGGACGTTGCCGAAACCGTGGCCGCGGCGCGAGGCTACGCCGCGCTGCGTGCGGACGGAGGCGACCCCGTGCTCGCGTCCGACGATCTTTGGCGCGCGTGCCGCGAACAGGCCGGTTGGCGTCTGGACGAACTGGCGCAACGAATCCCGCCCTGCCACACGTGGGACGACATCGTCCTGCCGGACGACACTTTCCGACAGTTGCAGGAGATCGCCGCGCAGGTCGCCAACCGCGCGAAGGTTTACGAGGAGTGGGGCTTCGGCGCGAAACTCAACCGCGGGCGCGGCATCAACGCACTGTTCGCGGGCCAGAGCGGCACGGGCAAGACCCTCGCCGCCGAAATCCTCGCAAACCATCTCGACCTCTCGCTCTACCGCATCGACCTCTCCGGCGTCGTCAGCAAGTACATCGGCGAGACGGAAAAGAACCTGCGCAAGGTCTTCGACGCCGCCGAGCAGAGCGGCGCGATTCTTTTCTTCGACGAAGCCGACGCGCTCTTCGGCAAACGCTCCGAGGTCAAGGACAGCCACGACCGCTACGCCAACATCGAGATCAACTACCTCCTGCAACGAATGGAGGAATACCGCGGCCTGGCGATCCTCGCGACCAACATGAAGGCGCACATGGACGAAGCGTTCATGCGACGGCTGCGATTCCTCGTCGACTTCCCGTTCCCCGACGTGAAGAACCGCGCGGACATCTGGAGGAGAGTCATCCCCGGCGACGCCGAAAAGGAGGAACTCGACTACAACGCGCTCTCCCGGCTCGACATCACGGGCGGCAACATCAACAACATCGCCGTCAACGCCGCCTTCCTCGCCGCCGACGAAGGCAAAGCCATCAGCATGACGCACATCTTCCGCTGCGCGCGCCGCGAGTACGCCAAGATAGACAAGCTAATCCTCGAATCCGAGTTCGGGCCTTATTACCCGTTGGTGAAGCGATGAACGACATTTCGGTGGACATCGAGCGTCTGGTTCTCGACGGCGACGCGGTCGGGCCTAACAACGGCCAGCAATTTGCGCGGATGACTGAGGCGGCGCTCCAACGATTGTTCGAGCAGAGTGGATTGCCCTCAGGGATGGCCGGGGGCGATGCGACGCAGGTCGTCGCGCCGGACGTGAGTTTGCATTTGCACATGAGTGTCGAGCAGAAGGGGCGAGCCGTCGCCCTCGCCATCTATCGGGCGCTCGGCGGCAGTGAGGTGAAGCTGTGAGCACAACGCAAAGACAGGCGGTAAGTCGTCAGACTTCTACGCCAGCGTCCGCGTTTAAGCAACCTCCGTCGAAGACGGTCTCGGTTGAGGACGAGTTGGCAGCCAGAGTCTTATCGATACAGCAAACGTTCGGCAATCAAGTTGCGCGGCAGAGGGCAGCGGCGTGCCCCGAATTTAGCGCGTGCCCGACGGGAGGCGCTTGTCATCCCTGCCCGTACCGCGTGCAGACCAAGCCGCGCGTGAGTCAGCCGGGCGACATGTACGAACAGGAGGCCGACCGCGTGGCGGAAGCGGTCATGAAAAACACGGAGCGCCCGTCATTATCAGATCACTCCGCGGTCCCGCACATTCAGCGCATGTGCTCACAGTGTGAGGAGGAGCAGGACGAATCGCTCGACGACGAAGATATTAAGGCTGCCAGCCCGGATGAAAATCAATCTCTCGAAACTCCCCAAGAGACTGAGACGCAAGACACGGAGACGCAGAACGCGGAGGCGCAGGACGCTCAAACGAACGTTGACAACCAATCGCCCGCCGAGCCGGTCACGGATGAAACCACACCGATTACGAACGGAACGACGCAGATCGGCGATGAAAGGACGCCGGAAGAGTCGCCTACTGAAACCACTACGGCATCACTCATCGCGGAAGATTCGACGGGCGAACTGCAAGCGGGACAGATGAGGAGGGCCGCGTTCCTTTCGCAGTTGCGGACCGCAGTGACCGCGACGGCGGAAGACGCACTAGCCGGCACGGGCCGTACCGCGAGGGATTGCCCGTACATCCAGTACTGGTTCGGTTACTACAGCAATCAAGACGCCACCTACATTGATCGGGCGATGAAAAGGTATGCGCCCGAAACATCCGGCGCGACGACGGCGGAAGAGGCGATTTCGATGTTGGCCGCGCGGGTCAGGCGCGCGGTCGGGGTGTGGGCGACTTCCGGAGAGATCACGGGAGTGCCGGAGGGTGTGCCGACGAACTTGCCGGCAGCGAACCCTTCCGAAGGCGCGGGGGCGGCTGCTTCCAGAACCGGCAGCGTCCTCTTCAAGGCGCGCGACGGCGGGGCGAAAAGCGCCGACGACCCGCAGGCGATTCAGACCCGACTCGGCTCAGGCAGCGCGCTCGACGGCAGCGTAAGGTCGCGCATGGAGTCTGCCTTCGGATACGACTTCTCTCACGTTCGAGTACACACGGACGCCGAAGCCGGAGAGCTTTCGGGAAACCTCAACGCGCGTGCCTTCACCGTCGGAGAGCACGTCGCGTTCGCATCGGGGGAGTATCGTCCGGGGAGTCTCATAGGCGACGCTCTCATCGCACACGAGTTGGCGCATGTGGTTCAGCAGAGAGGGGCGGACTCATCCGTCGAGCCTTTGAAGAAAGGAGAGGGAGAACAGGGCCATCTCGAAGAGGACGCGGACAACTCCGCCGTGGCCGCGGTCGTTTCCATGTGGGGCAGGACGAAGGAGGGCTTAGCTGACATCTCGCAGAATGCCATGCCACGCCTCAAATCGCGATTGCGCCTCTCGCGCTGTAACAATTCGTCGACGCCGGGAACGGGAACAACAACGACAGCCTGCGTGCCGACCTTCAGGTCGTTACAGGCCGTCCAGACAGGCAGCGTTAACATGACGACCGCTTGGCCGCCTCGTAACATCTGCGAGATGGCCTTCGGGCTTCCGACGGCGGCGGGGATGACTTTCAACTCAAGCGTTGATGTTCCGAGCGGGTGCACGGGTGTCTTGGCATACCTGCAACTCATTGATCGGTGTCTGGAGAAACGCGACCCGTCGGGCGCTTACCAGCGGCGCAATAGCAGCGGCTACGTCTTGGACGGCCAAGACCCTTATGACAGTCGGCTCGTGACCGCTCCGGGCACGGTTAATTATTCCAACAACGATAGCCCCGGCTCTGACGCACCGGGCTGGGATTTCATGTCAATAAATGACAAGTTCAAGATGTGGCTTCTCTGGACGCCCGACAACCCGACCGGCGCACCCAGAGTCCCGCTGGCGATGGTCGAATGGAGGTGGGCGGCGAAGGCCACAAAGACGGGCAGCAGCGGCGTGTGTGCGTCGGATTGGACGCTCTCCGACGTCAGTTCGAGCGGGGGCACGGGGGCGGCAACATCAACTATGCCAACTTGGACGAGGGTATATCCGAGGGATGTTCCCTATGCACCCGGCAGGTGTTAGCGCAGGCCGATTGATAGACGGAGGCTCGGTTGTGGCAGGACACGAACAAGCAATCGCATGGGGGGAGGAGGCGGGTGGGCTGCGCTTGGGTGTTTCTATGGAGGGGCTGAACTACGCGCGTGGGGCGACGCCAGTCTCTCTGAAAATCTTCATCGGCAATGTGAGCGCAGAAAAAATCCAGATTGTAGAGACGCGCATCCTTCAGGAATACGACATCGAGTTGACGAGGGACGGAGGACAGAGGGTCGCCATGACAGCCGAAGGTCTTTCAGCTCTTCAAGCGGCGGAAAGTCCTGACGCAGCGCGGCGCATCGTGATTACCATCGAGCCGGGTTCAGTGCGCGAGGTTCGCCCGCCGGTATTACTGAGCGAGTGGTTTCACCTTGAGGACGCGGGAAGTTACACCGTCCGCGTCAGTAGAAAGGATTGGCCCGGCGGGGAGGGGCGGTTGGTCAGCGGCCCCGTAGTTTTCCACATCAACTGAGCGCGCGGGGCCGGCGCGACGATTCGGCCCGCCGACATAAAGCATGAGATTTGCGCCCGCACATTTGAACGAGCCTCTGGATAAACTGGCGCGCCCTGAAGTGCGCTTGTTCGGGCGGCGGCGGTCTGCCTTTCGAGTATGCGGCTATGCGGGCCAGATGCTCGCCGTGTTGCTTGCAATGGCGCTGGTCATTCAACTGCGCCTTTCACCGTGGGTAATGGCGGCGGTCGCTTTGTCGGCGACGGCGACGTTCCTCGCCTTGACGACTGTCACAAAGATTATCGTCGGCGTTGAGAGCCTCATCTACTACCATCAGGAAATCGCGATTGTTGCTGTCACCGCCGTCGTGTTGCGTTTGTTACATCAGCCGGTTCTGCCGTATCTCGACGTGACGATTCTCGGCGTAGGCGTGTTTCTCGCTTGTGGCCGCGTGGGGTGTTTGATGGTCGGCTGCTGTCACGGCAGGCCGCACGGCTGGGGCGTGTGCTACCGCGAGGAGCACGCCGCCGCGGGCCTCACGCCTTACTTCGTGGGCGTTCGGCTCTTTCCCGTTCAGCTTGTCGAAGCGCTCTGCGTGGCGGTCGTCGTGCTCGTCGGCGTCCTGCTCATTTTGAGCGGGAGCCGTCCGGGCGAGGCGCTGGCTTGGTACGCCGTCGCTTACGGCGTCGTGCGCTTCGTCCTTGAGTTCGTGCGCGGAGACCCCGAGCGGCGTCACCTTTTAGGCTTCTCCGAGGCCCAGTGGACTTCGCTCGTCCTGACGTGCGCCGTCGTTTTTGCGGAACTCGGCGGCGCGGGCAATTTCCACTTGTGGCACGCGGCGGCGACCGTCCTGATGGCGGCGACCATGATCGTCGTCGCCGTCCGCCGCCGCTCCGACCAGACGGCCAGACACAGTCTCCTTCACCCGCGCCACGTCAGAGAAGTCGCGGAAGCAGTCGAGGCTTTAGACGGTCTCGCTCTGAAAAACGCCTCGGGCTTGGCGGACGACACGGAGCCGTCTTCGGTGTACGTCGCACGCACGTCGCGCGACATTCAAATTTCCGCGAGCGTCATCCCCGACGCGGACGGGTTGATTCATCACTACACGCTTTCCAAACGAAAAGAGTTGATGACGGAAGACGTGGCAGGGACGATTGCCGGGCTGATTCTGCTGCTCAAGCACCCGTCCGCGTCGTATGAGCTGGTGCGCGGTGGCGACGGCGTTTTTCATGCGCTGGTGCGCCCGCGCGACGAGGGGCGCGTGGAGTCTCGTTCATCGCAAAACTTGGTCGCACGGGAGGGCCAGCATGCGTTCTGAATTCCCACGCAGTCCGAAGTTTCTGAAAGGCGCGCTGGTCGTCTTCGAGACCAAGCTCCCGATACCGACCAACCTGATCGTCTTTCAGTATAACCCCGACACGATGACGCGCTCTTTCGCGTCGGCGGGCGGCGATGCCCAAACCCAAAGCGCGGGCGACACGCGACCGCGCATGCCGCCGGTCGAGAGTTTTCAACTCACGGTCGAACTGGACGCGGCTGACCAACTCGAAAACAAAAACCCGCTGGCGATAGCGACGGGGCTGCACCCGACGCTGGCCGCGCTCGAACTGCTGCTCTACCCGCCTTCGATGATGCTGATTCTCAACAAGGCTCTGACGCTCGTCGGCTCGGCGATCATCAGCCCGGCGCAAGCGCCGCTGGTTCTGTTCGTCTGGGGCGCGCCGCGCGTCGTGCCCGTGCGCGTGATGTCGGTCGGGATCACGGAGCAGGCTTACGACCAACTCCTGAACCCGATACGCGCGCAGGTGGCGCTCGGCCTACGCGCGCTCACGCCGCCCGAGTTGGCTCAGGCCGGAACGCCCTTCGACACGCTCGGTCTCGTCAACCAGATCGCGAAAGAGGTGCTCGCGCGCCTCAACGTCGTCAACTCGGTCGAGCAGATCGCGGGGATGCTGCCTTTCTAGGAGGCCGAAATGTTCTTCAAGGGAAGTCGCTACGAATCCGTGCCCGAAGGCGTCTTCACGGACGCGCGCGGGCGGCAGATTCCTTACAAGCTGCTGCGAATCATCGCGGACGCGCCGTCACTTCAGACGCACGCCGTCCAGTCGCTCGACCGTCTCGACATGATCGCCTTCAAGTATTACGACGACCCCGAGCAGTTCTGGCGCGTCTGCGACGCCAACCTCGCGATACTGCCCGACGAGTTGCTGGAAGTCGGCAAACGTTTACTCATTCCGCTGGTTCAGAGGTGAGAGCTTGCCAGTCTCCTTCACGCTGCTGATCGGGATGGCCCCGGCGCCGCCGCCGGTGATGGACGCCGTTCAGGAGATCGAAGTCGAAGCCTCGACGGAGGCGGCGAGCGTCTTCCGCCTGCGTCTCAGCATCGCGCAGACCGAGGGCGGCGACTGGACGGTTCTGCAACTCGACCCGTTCCGCCCGCTCGTCCCCATCCAAGTCCGCGTGCAGACCGGGATGGGCGTCCCCGAAGCGATCATCAACGGCTACGTCACGGGCCAGAACGTGAACTACTCGGACGAGCCGGGCAGGTCCACGCTCGAAGTCACGGGCATGGACGCGACGCTCCTGATGAACCTTCAGGAGAGGGTGATGCTCTGGCCGAACATGCCCGACAGCGCCATCGCCGCCGCCATCTTCGGCCAGTACGCCGTCGTCCCGCAGGCGCAACCCACGTCGCCCGTGCTCACCGAACCCGAAGGCACGACCACGCAGAGGGGCACGGACATACGCTTCCTCCGGCGGCTCGCCGCGCGCAACGGCTTCGACTGCTACGTTCAGCCCGAGCCCCTGACCGGCCTCGATACGGGGTACTTCCAGCCGCCGACTCTGGTCGGGCTTCCGCAGGCCGTTCTCTCCGTCAACATGGGCGACCAGACGAACGTCGTCGGCTTCAGCGTGAAGTACGACATGCTCCAGCCGACGACCGCCGTCGGCTCAAGCCTCGACACGACGACGAAAGCGCCGCAGCCGGCCATCGCCCCCGCCTCGCTCCAAGTCCCGCTCGGCATGGAGGGGACGCTCCTCAGAATCGTCCCGCCGCCCGTCGTCAGGCCCGCGGAGACGGGACAGATGCGAAGCCCGGAGCTTCAGTCGGCGGCGCAGGGGATCGTGGATCGTTCGACGTGGTGCGTCGTCGCCGAGGGCAATGTCGCGTCGGGCACGGGCGTCCTACGCCCCGGCAAGATCGTCAACGTGCGCGGCGCGGGCCGCGTCTACAACGGCTCTTATTACGTGACGCGCGTGCGCCACCAGATCAGCAAGGACGACTACAAGCAGCAGTTTCAGGCGCGGCGCAACGCCGTCGGCATGACCGGCGCGGAAGTCTACGCGAGTCTCTTCTGAGGTCAACCTGCATGAGCAGCTTCGAACTTCTCGAAACGATGGGAGAGCAGGAGCACAAGTCTGACCGCTTCTACGGCAAGTACCGCGGCATCGTGATGAACAACATGGACCCGAGCAATCAGGGCCGGCTTCAGGCGATGGTGCCCGAGGTGCTGGGCGAGCTGCCGAGCGGCTGGGCGATGCCGTGCGCGCCGTACGCGGGGACGGGCGCGGGTTTCTACGCCATCCCGCCCATCGGCGCGGGCGTCTGGATCGAGTTCGAGGCGGGCGACGTTTCGCGCCCCGTCTGGGTCGGCGCCTGGTGGACGCCGCCCGAAGTCCCGATGGACGAGACGGGCGCGCAGGTGAGGCCCACGACGAAAATCCTCCGCAGCGACTTCGGACTCATCGTCGCCTTGAACGACCTCGCGCAGACCATCACGATCTCCGACGCGGCGGGCGTCAACCTGATGAGCGTCAAGGTGCTCGAAGGGACGATTCAGATTCAGAGCATGGTGCAGGTCGTCTTGGAAGCGCCGCTCATCAAGCACGGGCAGGGCGCGGCGCACCCGGCTGTGTTCGGCGACCAACTGCTCACGTACCTGAACCAGCTCGTCACGATGTTCAACTCGCACATGCACCCGGGCGAGTTGGCCGCGGGCGTCATACCCGTTACGCCCGCGCCGCCCGTGCCGCCGTTCCCGCCGGCGACGCCCGCGCTGATTTCCGTCAAGAACATGGTCGAGTAGGAGTTTGAAACGAATGGGAAACCTCAGGCCCGGAAGGATGGGAGGCCCCGGCGAGGTCGGGATGCCAGCCGACTTCGTCAGCAGCATGGCGTCGCGGATCGAGGACGAACTCAACTCGATCCTCGGCGGCGAGGGGCGCGACACGTTCGATACGCACGACAATTCGTCCGACGCGCGCGACCGGCGCATGCTGTTTGTCGCCATCGCGCGCGGAGTCGTCGCGCATCTCGTCGACAACCCGGACGCTTTCAAGCTCCACCTGACGAAAGACGGCGACGGCAAAGTGACGAACGTCACGCTCACCATCGAACAAGTCCAAGCGTAGGAGAGGACGATGGAGGCTTCTTATCTGGATTTCCCGTACCACCTCGACGGCAGCCGCCGCACGGCGACCACCGCCGAGGACGACCACGTCCGCGACATGATCTATCAGGTGCTCTTCACGAACCCGGGCGAGCGCGTCAACCGCCCCGACTTCGGCTGCGGCCTCAAGCTGCTGCTCTTCATGCCGAACAGCGACGCGCTCGCCGCGACGACGCAGGTTTTAGTCAAAGGCGCGTTGCAGCGCTGGCTCGAGTCGGAGATTCAGGTGGAGAAGGTGGCAATAAGCGCGGAGGATTCCAGTCTCATCATCGAGATCGTTTACGTCAGGCGTGCGACGGGCGAGCGCCGCGTCGAGCAGTTCACGCCGCCGTCCTAAGTAGGAGCGAGCATACTGTGAGCGAGGCCGAACGACCGTCTTGCAAAGACGAACAACAGAGGCGAGCCGACCTGCTCGCCCACCCCGACCCGCTCGTCAACGGGATCGACTACATCGAAGTCGATCCCGTCGACCACCGGCTGCTGCGCGTCCACTTCCTGCGCCCCGTGCCGCCGCTCAACGCCGCGAACCCCGGCGACCCGGCTGACGTTTACGGCCTGCACGCAGACCCCACGCGCGTGGCCGTCGAGGGCGGCACGCGCGTCGTCGGCGTCAAGGCGGCGAGCGTCACGCGCGCGCCCGACGGGCATCTCGAAATAAGCGTAGACAAAGCGGGCGACTACTCCGTCTACGTCCTGACGCTCAACGCGCCGAAGCTCGACCCCTTCCTGCGTCGCGCCGAGTTTTCATTCATGGCGAGTTGCCCGACCGACTTCGACTGTCGTCAACTCCCCGAATGCCCGCCGCCCGCGCTCGCCGAGCCGCGCTTAGACTACCTCTCGAAAGACTACGCGAGCTTCCGCCGCCTGATGCTCGACCTCCTGCCGCAGCTCAACCCGAACTTCGTCGAGCGCAACCCCTCGGACCTAGGCATCGCGCTCATAGAGCTGCTGGCGTACCACGGCGACCACCTGTCGTACGCGCAAGACGCCGTCGGCAACGAAGCGTACCTTGAGACCGCGCGCCACCGCGTCTCCGCGCGCCGCCACGCGCGCCTCATCGACTACCGAATGCACGACGGGCGCGACGCTTGGACGCACCTGCACGTCACCGCCAACGGCGTCGGCACGCTCCCGATGGGCACGAAGGCGCTCACTAAAATCTCTTCGCCGCTCGCGCGGGACGCGCAGCCGCCGGGCGTCGTCGTCGACGAAACAAAGATCACCGCCGACTCGCTCGCGGGCGACCCCGCGCTGGCAAACGCGGTCGTCTTCGAGACGAGCCACGCGCAGCGGCTCGTACCGAAGAACAACGAAATTTTCATACACACTTGGGGGAACGAGGAGTGCTGTCTTCCGGTCGGCACGACGGAAGTCTTCCTCTATTCGGTCAACCCTGCGACGCAAGTGGCCGAGCTTCCCGACTTGGAAAGGGGCGACCGTGTTCTCTTCGAGGAGGTGAAAGGCCCCCTCACGGGCGCGGCGGCAGACGCCGAACTGTCGCACCGCCAGATAGTGCTCATCGACGAGGCCGTGGCCGGCACGAGCGATCCCCTCTACGGCGACAAGCTGACGAGCGACGGCGCGCTCCAACGTTTTCAGGCGGGCGACACCCCGCTCCCCCTCCTGCGCGTTCGCTGGCTGCGCGACGACGCGCTCACGTTTCCCTTGTGCATCTCTTCGCGCCCGCCCGAGATCGGACTCATACGCAACATCTCGGTCGCGCGCGGCAACATCATCCTCGCAGACCACGGCCTGAGCATAACCGACACGATAGTTTTGGGATCGGCGGTCCCCGCCGACGAAGTCTTCAGCCTCCATCTGCCGCACGGCCCCCTGACGATGCACTGCGTCCCCGAAGGCGTGACGTACGACGCGACGACCGGGCGCCCCGCGACCGAACGCCGAAGCCTCGACTGCGACGTGCGCGAGGCGACGCCCGCCGTCTCCCTCTTAGTCACCACGGGGGCGAGCGCGCAGCCCGAGCTTTGGACGGTCGTTCCCGACCTCCTCGAAAGCTCCGCGTTCGACCAACACTTCGTCGCCGAAGTCGACAACGACGGTCGCGCCTTCCTTCGCTTCGGCGAGGGCGAGTACGGGCGCGAGGTCGCGGGCGCGACCGCGTTCCAAGCCGTCTACCGAATCGGCAACGGCGTGGCGGGGAACGTCGGCGCGGACTCGATAGCGCACGTCGCGCTCCCGGCAGCCGCCAACTGGATCGGCGCCGTGCGCAACCCGCTGGCCGCCGCGGGCGGCGTTGACGCCGAACCTATCGAAGACGTTCGACGCCTCGCGCCCGAAGCGTTCCGCGCCGAGCAGTTCCGCGCCGTGACCGAGGCCGATTACGTCGCCGCCGCGAAGAAACTGCCGGGCGTCTCGGGCGCGGTCGCGAGCTTCCGCTGGACCGGAAGCTGGTACACGGTCTTCGTCGGCATCGACCCGCTCGACTCGCTCGACCTCGTGACCGAAGCGGGCGGGCGCATACGTCTCGCGGACCGTTTCGAGCGCCGCGTCCGCGCGTTCCTCACGCGCTACCGCCTCGCCGGCTACGACCTTGAGATTCGTCCGCCGCAGTTCGTGCCCCTAGAACTCGAAATCGAACTCTGCGTCGCGCCCGGCTACTTCCGCGGCGACGTGAAGCTCGCCGTCGCGCAAGCCTTGAGCAGTCGCACTCTGCCCGACGGGAGCAAGGGCTTCTTTCATCCGGACAAGTTCACCTTCGGGCAGCCCGTCTATCTCAGCCGGATTTACGCCGCCGTCGAGCACGTCGAGGGCGTGGACTCCGCGGTCGTCCGCGTGTTCAAGCGTTACACGGAACTTGCGCACGGCGAGCTTGAGGCGGGCGTGCTCGCGATCGGGCCGTGGGAGGTGGCGCAGTTGGAGAACGACCCCAACTTCATGGAGCACGGTGTTCTGAGAGTCAACGCGCTTGGAGGCAAGGCATGAAGGAAGATTGCGACTGCTGTCAGCCCGAGGCGGAGTTGACGCCCTTGAGCGTCGAGAACCGCCCCGGCCTCTCAATGGTCGCCTACCGGATCGGAACTTACGCGAGCTTCCGCGAGACGATGCTCCAAACAATCGCGCGGACGCCCGAGCTCGCCTCGCTCACGACGCGCCGCAGTGACGACTACTCGATCACTCTCCTCGAACTCTGGTCCGCCGTCTGCGACATACTCACCTTCTATCAGGAGCGTTACGCGAACGAATCCTTCCTGCGCACGGCCAGCTCGCGCGAGTCGGTCGGGCGTCTGGCGAACCTCATCGGCTACAGCCTCCGCCCCGGCGTCGCCGCGCTCGCGCGAGTCGCCCTGACGGTCGAGAGCGGTCAGACCGTGAGCGTCCCCAAGGGCCTGCGCGTTCAGAGCGTGCCCGGCCAAGACGAGCTGCCGCAAACCTTCGAGACCATCGAGACGCTCACAGCCGACGCGCGCCTCAACAGCCTACGCGTCTTCCCGCAGCCCTCCTCAAGCGTCGGCCCGCTCGCCGCCGGTCAGGCCACGGCGACACTCGAACGGCGCACTCAAGACCCCGCGCTCGCCGCCGCGCTCGCGCCGGGGCAGCACGTGGTTCTCTTCAACGACCGCACGAGCGCCGTCCAGGAAGAGAAGGAGGTTGACACCGTCATCACGCAAGACGACCGCGCCGTCCTCACTTGGAAGACGCCGGTGAAGAGCGGCGCTTGGACTTCTTCCACGAAGGCTTTCAAGTTCGGTCGAACCTTCCGACTCTTCGGCCACAACGCGCCGGCGAACGTCCTGACGCCGGAGAGCATCGGCGGCGACCCGACGCGCATCCGCTGGAATTTCGCGACGCTCACGAGCTACGCCTACCCGAGCGCGTCCGCCGAAGAGACGAATTCCGGCGGCGCCAGCCGCCTCTGTCTCGACGGACGCCACGAAGGTCTGAGCGTCGGACAGAAGCTGCTCGTCGCCGACGGCGCGGGCAACCGTTCGCTTGTCACAATCACGCAGATAGATCAGGCGCAAGACACGCTCGGCGCTTTGACCGACACGGTGACGCGCCTCTGGGTCGTCCCCGACACGACGCCCGCCACGGCCATCACGCCGCTCTCGGATCGCCGCAAGGTCGTCGTCTACGAACTCACGTCGCCCGTCATCACGTTCTGGCCGAGCCGCTACGGCAACACGATAACGGGGAGCGCGGTCTATCTGCCGGGGAAGAGTTTTACGGACGAGAAGGGCGCGGGCGTCGAAGTTAATCGCACAATCGAAAGAAACGCCTTCAAGGCGGGCGTTCGCCTTCATCCGTCGGACATCGCGAAGGGGCGCGAAGTCATGCTCACGGACGCGAGCGGCGCAGTCGTCACGGCGACCGTCCTCGACACGCCGACCATCACGCCGCCCGACGCGAACGGCTTCTGTCATCTGGTCATCCAACTCGATACGGACGAGCCGCTCGGTCTCGACACTTCGACGGCCATCCTCCTCGGAAACGTCTTGCTCGCGAGCCACGGCGAGACGGTGCGCAACGAAATCATCGGCAACGGAGACGCGGCGGCGAAGTATCAACGCTTCTCACTCAAGAAGCGCCCGCTCACCTACGTGCCGGGCGCGACCTCGGGCGGTACGCAGAGCAGCCTTCAGGTGCTCGTGGGCGGCGTGCGCTGGCAAGAGGTGGCGAGCCTCTACGGCCAGCCTTCGGACGCGACCGTCTATTCGACGCGGCAGGCCGACGACGGCACGACCGTCGTGCAGTTCGGCGACGGCGCGTCGGGCGCGGTGCTCCCGACGGGCGCGGGCAACGTCGTCGCGACCTACCGTGTGGGCTCGGGGCTGGTGGGCCGAGTCGGGGGCGCGAAACTGACGACGATGCTCGACCGCGTGAAGGGCCTTTCGGCGGCGACGAACCCGCTCCCCGCCGAAGGGGGCGCGGACCCGGAAGCGATTGAGGACGCGCGACGAAACGCGCCGCGGACGGTACGCACTTTCGGAAGAGCCGTCAGTTTGCGCGACTTCGAAGACCTCGTGACGGCTTCGGGCGAGGTCGCGAAGGCGCAGGCCACTTGGGTCTGGGACGGGCTCGCGCAGGCGATTCACCTGACGGTCGCCGCGCAGGCGGGCGCCGTCTTCGGCGACTCGGCGCTCCGCCTTCTCGGCGACGGCCTCACCGCCTCGCGCGACCCTAACCACCGTCTCATCCTCGCGAACTACAAGAGCGTCCCCGTTCGTCTTCAAGCGACCGTCAACGTCGACCCGAACTACGTACGCAAAGACGTGCTCGCCGCCGCGCGCGCCGCAGTCCTCGACGAACTCTCCTTCGACACGCGCCGCCTCGGCCAGCCCGTGCACCTCAGCGACGTCTTCCGCGTCCTCCAAGAGAACGACGGCGTCGTCTTCGTCGACATCGACGTGCTGATGTTCAAGCGCCCCGCAGGCATGACGAGCGACGCGGCGTACCACACGTATCTGGCGGATCGCGGCGTCGAGTTCCTACCGGGCGGCGTCGCGCGCCCCGTGCAGCCGCACCTGCGCATATTCCCCGCGCGACCCGACGCCGCGAGTTTCGGAAAAATCCTGCCCGCGGAATTGGCCTTCGTCGAGTCGGCGGCGCAGGACGTTTTGGTCACGGCGACGGGAGGTCTGGAAAGTTAAATGGCGACCTCCCCCGAAAAACTTTACGAACTGCTCCCCGCCGTCTACCGCGAGCGCGACGCCGCGGAGGGCTTCCCGCTGCGCGCCTTGCTCGGCATCATCGCGGAGCAGGCCCTACTCGTCGAAGAAGACATCGAGCAACTTTATAACGACCTCTTCGTCGAGACGTGCGAGCCTTGGGTGATTCCGTACATCGGCGACCTCGTCAGCAACAACCCGCTCTACGACTCCTCGCGAAATCGCGCGCCCGACACCGCCGCCGACCTCTTCCGAGACCTGCGCGGCAAAGACCTGCGCCCGGCCGTAGCGGCGCGCCTGCGCGCAGACGTTGCGAAGACCATTTACTACCGCCGCCGCAAGGGCACGCTCCCGACGCTCGAAGAGCTGGCGCGCGACGTGACGGGCTGGCCCGCGCACGCCGTCGAGTTCTTCGAGCTTCTCGGCTGGCATCAGCACCTCGAACACCTGAGATTCCAGAGCCGCTGGACTGACGTGCGCTCGGTCGAACGCACGGGCAGGGTCGAAGGGCCGTTCGACGAAGCGAGCCACACGGTAGACGTTCGGCAGATCAACCAGCTCGACGGCTGGCACAACATACACAACATCGGTTTCTTCCTCTGGCGTCTGCGGAGCTACCCGCTGAAGCGCGTGCCCGCGCGTCAGGCCGCGGGCGCGAACTGGCGTTACCACTTCAGCCCGCTCGGCAATCGCGCGCCCCTCTTCTCGCGCCTCCGACGCGAAGGCGACGAAGCGGGACTCGCGACCGAACTTCACGTCCCCGGCCCCGTCCGCAGCGCCTTCTTCTACGAAGACCTGGTGCGCTTCTACCAAATCCCTCTCGCGGAGCGCCCCGACTCGACCGACCTCTACGGCATGTTCGATCCCGTCGCGGGCGTCACGCTCAAGCCCTGTCCCGATTGCAGCCTCTTCATCTGCTTCGGCGGCAACGCCGTCCCGCCCGGTCAAATAGTCTGCCGCCGCCTCGACCCTTGGCCCGCGGCGCAGCCGACCGGAAACATCATCGCGGTTGACGTCGAAGCGGGACGGTTCGCAATCGGCACGACGAGCCCCGCGCTCGGCGCGACGAGTCTCGACGTTTATTACCACTACGGCTTCAGCGCCGACATGGGCGGCGGCCCTTACGAGCGGCAGAAGTGGCTCGTGCGGACCGACTTGCCGAACGTGACGCGTCTGGAGGTGAGGGAGGGCGGGGTCGCGCCCGTACACGCGTCGCTCACGTCCGCGTTGACGGCTTGGGATAGCGGCGGGCGAAAAAACACCGTCGTCACAATCCTCGACAGTCGGACTTACGCGCTCCCCGCCGACATCGAGTTGAACAACGAGAACTGGCTCGTCATCGAGGCGGCGAACGACGAGCGGCCTTTGTTGCAGACGCAGGCGGCGGGGCTCGAAGTCAAAGTGAAGCCGCCGGTCGTCGCCAACGACCCCGAACGCAACGCCGAGTTCACGCTGAGCGGCGTCGTCCTGGAAGGCTTCGTCAACATCACGGGCGACCTCGGTCGCTTCCGCCTGCTTCATTCGACGCTCGTCCCGGGCCGCGCGCTCAACGAGGACGGGAGCCCGCGCACCACCGACCCGAGCATTCAGGCGGGCGGCGGTTTACCGAACGCGCCCATCAACACACAACTGCGCGTCGAAATCGCCTTCAGCATCACGGGCCAGATTCTCGTCCCCGAAACAATAGACGGCGTAAGCATACTCGACAGCATCGTCGAAGGCGTAGGCGGGCTGGCCGTCTCTTCGAGCGTCGTCGGCTCCGGCCCGCCGGTCAGAACCGAGCGTTCGACCGTTATCGGCCATCTTAGCGCGAAGACTCTGAACGCGAGCGAGACGATCTTCACACAGTCCGTCGAAACCGTCCGCACGCAGGAAGGCTGCGTGCGCTTCAGCTACATAGCGCCGGGATCGCGCACGCCGCGCCGCTACCGCTGCCAGCCGGACCTCGCAGCCGAGAAGGCGATCAGCGAAGCGTTGAAGAGCAAACCCGGCCTGACCGCAGCCGAGAAGACGCAGATTCGCAACTTCACGGAGGGGTGGCTCGTGCCCTCGTTCACCGCGCGGCAGTACGGCCAGCCGGCCTACGCGCAACTCCACCTCGCGTGCCCCGAAGAGATACGGACGGGCGCGGAGGACGGGTCGGAGATGGGGGCGTTCTGCCACCTCAAACAACCGCAACGCGAAAGCAATTTAAGGATACGCTTGCAGGAGTACCTGCCCTTCGGACTGCAAGCGGGCCTCATCTACATCACATAGAAAAAGAGGACGGCAATGGCGGGCGACTACACCAGATTCACGTTCAATCCGCTGGAGGATCACGCCGGCGTCTTTATGCAGCAGGGCCGAGTCCTCCTCGATGCCGACTTCAACGAGTTGGTCGAACTCATCGACCGACGCCTTCGCGCCGAGACCATAGACATCATCGGCCGTTGCGTCGTGCCGAAGGAGACGCCCGACGGCTTCAAGATAGGCATCAGCGGCGGCACGCTGACCATCGGGCGCGGGCGTCTCTACGCGGACGGCCTGCTCGCCGAGAACCACGGCAGAGCGCCGCTGGAGTTCGACCCCGTGCTCGGCGAAGTCAGGGGCACGCTCGGCCTCACGTATCAGGAGCAGCCCTACTACGTGCGCGCCCCGCGCCTTCCCGCGCTCCCCGCGGGCGGCCCGCACCTCGTCTACGCGGACGTGTGGGAGCGCGAGGTGACCGCGCTCGAAGAGCCCGACCTCATAGAGAAGGCGGTCGGCGTGGACACGGCGACGAGGCGTCAGACCGTGTGGCAGGTGAAGGTTCATCAAAACAGCACCGGCGGCGCGATCTCCTGCTCGACGCCCGACGCCTCGATCCCCGGCTGGCTCGACGTCATCAAACCTTCCGCCGCGCGCCTGACGACCGCAGCCGTCGGCGCGCCCGCGAGCGACGACCCCTGCATACTTCCACCCGCCGGCGGCTACCGCGGCACGGATAATCGCCTCTACCGCGTCGAGATTCACGACGGCGGACAGCAGACGGGCGCGGCGGGCGGCGCGACCTTCAAGTGGTCGGTCGACAACGCGTCGGTCGCGACGAACGTCACCGCGTTCAACCCCGCGTTAACGCAACTCACCGTAGTCCGCACGGGCCGCGACCCCGTCCTTCGCTTCAAGAAGGACGACTGGGTCGAGGTCAAGGACGACTGGCTTGAGTTCGAGGGCAAGCCCGGCGTGATGCGCAAGGTGGCGAGCGTTGACGACGTGGCGCACACCATAACGCTCACGGCGGCGCTCCCCAACAACGTGTTCGACAACGCGAACCCCGGCTCGCGCCACGCGCGCGTCATACGCTGGGATCAGAAGGGCGCAAACGTCGACGCCAACGGCGGCCTACTTCTCGTCCCCGTCGCGGGGACGAACGTCCCGCTCGGCGACGGCGTGCAGATAACTTTTACGAGCGACCCGGCGGGCGGGCGTTACCGCGTCGCAGACTACTGGGCGTTCGCCGCGCGCGTGGCCGACGCCTCGGTCGAAATACTCGACCACGCGCCGCCGCGCGGAATACATCATCACTACTGCCGTCTCGCCGTCGTCACCTTCCCGAACAACGTGACCGACTGCCGCACGCTCTGGCCGCCCGAATTCGGCGGCGCAGGCTGCGACTGCACGGTCTGCGTCACGCCGGAGGGGCACAACGGCGGCACGCTCACGATACAGATGGCGATTGACAGGGTGAAGGACAAGGGGGGGAAAGTGTGCCTTGAGCCGGGCAAGTATCGTCTGGACGATCCCGTCAGGTTCGACGGCGCGAAGTCAGTCCACGTGAGGGGGCACGGGTGGAAGACGCAACTGCTTTACAGAGGGCCGGGGTCGGCCATCGAAGTCAGGAACTCGCTTCAGGTGACGCTTGAGAATTTCACGCTCCAGACCGCGCTCAGGGAGGTGACAGCCGACGCGGTGCGGGCGATGGGGCCGGCGGTCAACATCGTCAACTCCTTCTATGTGACGGTCGAGCGCTGCAACATCCTTCACTTCGCGTCGCTCCTCGCGGCGCAGGCGCAGGCGCAAGGCACGCTCGGCGATTCGACGTTCGGCGTCCCGAACGCAATTTTCGTCGACAGGAAGTTCCCGCGCTTCTTCGACCAACCGGCAATCGGCGTCAGCGGATTTCTTCTGATGACGGAGATTCGCAGCAACCTTCTGCTCGGCGGCTCCGGCATCGAGAGCTTGGCGACGACCGTGGGCGAACGAGGCAGGACGGGCGCGAACCGCCTCCGCGAGGAGTTGACGAGGCCGGACGACACGCGCCGCAGCGACGCGCCGTTCATCGTGTCATACGACTTCGTCGCCGAGCGGAACATGATGGTCTGTCTGAACCGCGGCGTCAGCCTCAACGGGACTTTCGCCTTCTACGCCGGCGAGTTGAGGCTCGCCGAAAACTCCATATACGGCTGCATCGAGGCGGGCGTCTTTGCGCAGGGGAGAGTTCTGACGGACGCGGGCGACCTCGTGACGCTCGCCTCGCGCCTCGACGTGAAGAGCAACCTCGTGCAGGTGATAGGGCACGGGATCGTCGTCGCCACGGACGACACGCGCGTGTGCGATAACGACGTCGGCACAATCAACCTGGGCCCGTTCGGCAGGTTCTTCCGCCGCACGCCGAGCGTCGGCATCGGCCTCCTGAGCTGGCCCGAGGTGGAGACGCTGCGCCGCTGCCACGTCATCGGCAACCGCGTGAGGGAAGTCGCGGGCGACGGCATCTATATGGGCGGAAGCGTCACGTCCGTGATGATCAAGCAGAACTACATCGCGGGGGTGAAAGGGAGCGGCATCATCACGGCGGAAGAGGGTTTTTGCGAAGCCCTGAGCATTGAGAATAACCAGCTTGAGGACATCGCGTCCGACGAGACCAACGCCGGCGATCCTCTGATCGGCATCGGGATCATGTCGGCACGCTCGGTCGCCGTGGTCGGCAACAGAATTAACCGCGTCGGCGCTTCCGCAATCCAAAATCCTCTGCGGGCCGGCATCGCCATTGCCGCTTGCGACTGCGTGCGCGTGGCCGGCAACGAAGTATTGCTTGTCGGCCCTTCGGGACAACAGTTCATCGGGGACGCGGTCGGCATAGACATCTCGTCGCCCTTCACGCGCGTGGACGTGGTGGACAACATCGTGCGGCGCA
This sequence comes from Pyrinomonadaceae bacterium, assembly GCA_036389335.1. Classification (GTDB taxonomy): domain Bacteria; phylum Acidobacteriota; class Blastocatellia; order Pyrinomonadales; family Pyrinomonadaceae; genus JAIVGV01. Next base: position 63,818 of record DASVQC010000056.1, read on the forward strand.
TGCCCTTCGTTTTCGCGTCGCCGTCGGTCGGCCCGCCGGCCAACTACGCCGCCCTCCGCATCCGCGAGTTTCAGCCGGGCGGGGGCGCGTTCCCGAACGCGACCTTCGTCGTGGGCGCGAACGCGGTCATCGTCTTCTCGTCGTTAACGATCGCCACGTTGCCGCGCGGGCAGGAGATCATCAGCGCGCGCGGCAACTTGTTGGACGCACACGCGGTCGGCGTCCCACTCGTCCGCTTGGGCACTAACGGAGTCGTCGTCTTCAACGACAACCGCTGTAGCGTTGCGGGGATAGGGGACGCCGCGGGAACCGTCTTCTTCGCGCCGACGGTGACTATTAACGCCGGATCGGTTATCGCCAGCAACAACTACGTCGAAGGCGACGTGGAGAAGAACGCCGCCATGCAGATAGACGTGCCGGTGATCGTGGGGACGAGCGCCACGCCCGCAACCGTGCTCGGCAACATCGTGAGCCGGGGCGGCATCCGCGTGAACGGCTCGCCCCTGCCCGCCCCGTGGGCGCCGCTGAATATCAAACTGTAAGTGCAGGGGGACGTAAAGAGGAGGAAAGCGTCTTATGTTCAGGGTCACGAGATTGAAGGGCGAGGCGAGCGTCGCAGACCTCGTCGAGCGGCTGTTTAAGTTCGAGGGAGACGACAGGGGGGACCGTGCGAAGGCCGCGGCGGACGCGCTCGTCGAAGCCAACCCGCAGCTACGCGACCTCAAGAACGTGCCCGACGGCACTTTCATTATCGTGCCCGAAGTGGAAAACGCCGCGTTCGCCAAGGCGTCGAAGCCGTTCGCAGCCGAAGAGCTGACGAAGCATTTGCACATGGCCGTCAAAGCCATCGGCATCGCCTTCGACGCGCAGACCGCGCGCCAAGCCGAGGGCGCGCAGGAGACGCTCGACCTGATGAAGACGAAGGAGGTGAAGTCGGCGGCGAGGAAGGACGCGAACGTCAAAAAACGGGTCGCGGAAATCTCGAAAGAGGCGAAGGCCAGTCTCAAGCAGGTGAAGGAGACCGAGAAGGCGCGCGAGAAAATTTTCAAACAGATGGGCCAGCACATCGAAGGCATTCTGAAATCCCTCGGCTGATTCGCGCCGCAGCCACGGTTGCGTCTCCGGCCCGCCGGCACTCGGGAGCAAACCCGTCGGCCCGCGGCTCTCAAATTCACTTTTGACTTAATGAAAACTCAAGGGGCAGATCGGCTTTGAACCGGGCCGAACCGTTTCCGGTTCGGCCCGAAGCTGAACTTCTAGGGCGGAGATCGGCGGCGCGAGTTTGTCGTGATGACAAA
>DASVQC010000057.1:0-15423 GCA_036389335.1 Pyrinomonadaceae bacterium
ATGGTCGTGCCGAAGCCGCGCTCGAAGGGCTGCGCGGAGAAGCGACCGTAGCGGTCGGTCAAAGTCTCGTTGTCCACCGCGAGACGGCGCGGCATCTGAAAACCCGTCCAGAGTGTGTTCTGCTCGATTGACATATTTTTACCCACCCGCCTCTGACAAAAAACAGTCCCGCGCCCGCGCCGCCGCGCCGCGATTCTTCACGCGGCTGCGCGCGGGCGCGCGGACGACGCCCGGACTACTTGCTGTAAAGCTCGACGATCAGTTGCTCGTTGATCGAGCGGTCGATGTCCTCGCGCGTCGGCAGCGTGGCCACGCGCGCGCCCATCTCCTGCCCCTCCGCGGGCGAGAGCCACGACGGGCGACCGCGCCCGGCGGCGGTCTGCCACGCGCCCTCGACGTGCGGGTTCTTCTTGCTCTCTTCGCGCAGCGTGATCACGTCGCCGACCTTCACGGAGAAGGACGGGATGTCCACCTTGCGACCGTTGACCTGAATGTGCCCGTGGTTGACGAGTTGGCGCGCCTGCCGCCGAGAGGTGGCGAAGCCGGAGCGGTAGACGGCGTTGTCGAGGCGGCGTTCGAGGAGCGCCAGCAGGTTCTCGCCCGTGATGCCCTTCATGCGCGCCGCCTTCTCGAAGTAGTTGCGGAACTGCCCTTCGAGGACGAAGTAGATGCGCTTGACCTTCTGCTTCTCGCGCAACTGCTGGCCGTAGCCGACGAGCGCCTTGCCGCGCCGCGGGGCGTTGCCGTGCTGGCCCGGCGGCTGCGTGCCGCGCTTCTCAATCGGGCAAGACGGCTTGTAGCAGCGGTCGCCCTTCAAAAATAGTTTCGCGCCTTCGCGGCGGCACAGGCGGCACACCGCCCCACGATACCTAGCCACTTCTTTCTGCCTCCAGTCTGGTTAAGACGGAAAAGTTTACAGATCGCTTGCGCGACCCTTCGTCCTTTAGGTGTAAAAAATGTCCGTTGTCAGTAGTCAGTAGTCCGTTGTTTGCGCCCGGCGAGTCTCAACCTGAAGATGAGAACTCAAGCCGGAGGGCGCGAAAACAACTGACCACGGGCAACGGACTACTGACTAAACTCTCCTGCGCTTCGGCGGGCGGCAGCCGTTGTGCGGGATGGGCGTCATGTCGCGGATCGTGACGACGCGGATGCCCGCGTTGTTGATCGCGCGGATGGCGGACTCTCTGCCGCCGCCCGGCCCCTTGACGCGCACCTCGCACTGGTGCATGCCGGCCTCCTGCGCCTTCTTGGCCGCCTCGAACGCCGCCTGCTGCGCGGCGAAGGGCGTGCCCTTGCGCGAGCCGCGGAAACCGCGCGCGCCCGAACTGGACTGCGCGAGCAGGTTGCCTTCGAGGTCGGTGATCGAGATCAGCGTGTTGTTGAAGGTCGCCTGAATGAAGACGATCCCGTTCGGGATGTTCTTCTTCTCTTTTTTGCGGAAGACTTTCTTCTTCCCGCCCGTCGTCGCTTTTGCCATGTTACCTCAGAGATCAGAGGTTAGAGGCCAGAGGTTAGTTCTTCCGGTCTTCACTGACCTCTAACCTCTGACCTCTGACCTCTATTGTTACTTCTTGCCCGGGGCCTTCTTCTTGGCGATGGTGGCGCGGCGCGGGCCCTTGCGGGTGCGCGCGTTGGTGTGCGTGCGCTGCCCGCGCACGGGGAGCCCGCGGCGGTGGCGCAGGCCGCGGTAGCAGCCGATGTCCATCAGACGCTTGATGTCCATCTGGGTGCGCTTGCGGAGGTCGCCCTCCACGTCGCCCTGCCCCTCGATGACCGCGCGGATGTGGCCGAGCTGCTCCTCGGTGAGGTCGCGCACGTGGATGTTCGGATCGACGCCCGCCGACTGCAAAATGGACGACGAGCGCGAGCGCCCGATGCCGTAGATGTATGTGAGTCCGACCTCGACGCGCTTGTTCACCGGGAGATCGACGCCAACTACACGAGCCATTTTCTTATCTCCGAAATCTTGAAACTACCCTTGACGCTGTTTGTGTTTCGGGTTCGTGCATATCACCCTCACCACGCCCTTGCGGTGGATGTCCTTGCAGTTGTCGCACATCTTCTTGACTGAAGCCCTGACTTTCATCGCGCACCTGCCTCTGGCCGCGCGCCGGCGCGCGGCCTTACTTGTAGCGGTATGTGATCCGGCCGCGGTTGAGGTCGTAAGGCGAAAGCTCCACCAGCACGCGGTCGCCGGGGAGTATGCGGATGAAGTTCTTGCGCATCTTGCCGGAGACGTGCGCCAGCACTTGGTGTTGGCTGTCCTCAAGCTCGACCCGGAACAGTGCGTTCGGGAGCGTCTCAAGCACCTTCGCCATCACCTCAATCGCTTCTTCCTTCGCCATACCCTCTATTCTAGAGTCAAAAATGCCCTCTCCGGCAAATTGTGGATAGTAACACAGGCCGGCGCCTTCCGCCAAGCCGCCGCGCGCTGCTAAACCTCAGATAAAACAGCCGCTTCCACCCGCGCCGCGCCGCGCTCGGCGGGGACGCGCGTGAGCACTTCCGGCCCCTCCTCCGTGATGGCGACCGTGTGCTCGGCGTGCGCGCTGGGGCGACCGTCGAGGGTGACGACCGTCCAGCCGTCGGCGAGCGTCTTCGTCAGGTGCGTGCCCATGTTGAGCATCGGCTCGATGGCGAAGACGTAGCCCGCCTTGAACTTCAGGCCCGTGCCCGGCTTCCCGTAGTTCGGTATCTGCGGGTCTTCGTGCATCTTCCGCCCGATGCCGTGCCCGACGTACTCGCGCACTATCGAGTAGCCGCGCGACTCGGCCAGCTCCTGCACCGCCCACCCGATGTCGCCGAGCCGCCTGCCGGGGTGACACTCCCGGATGGCGCGCTCCAAGCACTCCTCCGTCACGCGGATCAGCTCAAGGCGGTCTTCCGCAACGTCGCCGACCGGCACGGTCGTCGCCGTGTCGCCGACGAACCCGTCGAGCGTCGCGCCCACGTCGATGGAGATGATGTCGCCGTCCTTCAGCTCGTACTTCGACGGGAAGCCGTGGACGATCTGCTCGTTGGCCGACGCGCAGATCGAGTAGGGGAAGCCGTGGTAGCCCTTGAAGGTGGGCAGCGCGCCCGCGTCTCGGATCATGCGCTCGGCGGCGGCGTCCAGTTCGAGCGTGGTCACGCCGGGGCGCACCATCGCGCGCAGCGCCTCGCGCACCTCCCCGGCGAGCCGCCCCGCCGCGCGCATCTTATCCAGCTCCTTTTTCGACTTCCCGATGATCATAAAAGCCGTAAACCGTAAACCGTGACGGGTGACAGGTCGGAACTTGCTTCCTTGTCACCCCTCACTTGTCACCTGTCACGATCTTCTCGATGTCCGCGTAGATCGACTCGGCGTCGCGCGTGCCGTCGACGCGCGAGAGGCGGTGCGACTGCTCGTAGTAGTCGAGGAGCGGTCGCGTGTCGCGCTCGTAGGTGGCGAGGCGCGCCTGCACCGTCTCCGTGTTGTCGTCCGCGCGGCGCGTGAGCTGCGCCTCGGGGTGCAGGTCGCAGCGCCCCTCCGCCTTCGGCGGCTTGAAGTAGACGTTGTAAATCTCGCCGCAGACGGGGCAGCTACGCCGGCCCGTCATCCTCTTTTCGAGCAGCTCGCGCGGCACTTCGACGAGCACCGCGTGAATCCTGTTGCCCTGCTCGACGGCGAGCTTTTCGAGCATCGCCGCCTGCGCGGGCGTGCGCGGGAAGCCGTCGAGGATGTAGCCGCGGCGGCAGTCCTCGCGGTTCGTGCGCTCCTGCACGACGCGGACGGTGAGATCGTCGGGGACGAGCTTGCCCGCGGCCATGATGGCGCGCACCTCCTCGGCGAGCGGCGTTTGCGCCTCCTTCATCGCGCGGAACATGTCGCCCGTCGAAATCTGCGGCACGCCCAAGCGCTCCTGCAGCAGACGCGCCTGCGTCCCCTTGCCCGCGCCCGGCGCACCCATGAGGACGATGATCTTTGCCATGACTCAGAGGTCAGAGGTCAGAGGTTAGAGGTTAGAAGTTAGGGAAGACAGCTTTGGGCTGGCCTCTGACCTCTAGCCTCTGACCTCTGCTGTTAGCTTCTGCGCCCGCGCAACCTGCTCCCCGAGCCGAGGAAGCCTTCGTAGTTGCGCATGACGAGCTGCGCCTCGATCTGCGAGACGGTGTCCATCGCGACGCCGACGAGGATGAGCAGCGACGTGCCGCCGAAGTAGAAGTGGTAGCCCATGCCGTGCGGGATCCAGCTCAGGCCGGGCGTCGCGTTGAAGAACTCGTCGAGCCGCCCGCCGACGAACGGCAGCCTTCCGACGTTGAAGCCGCTCAGCATCAACTGCGGGAGGAAGGCGACGAACGCGAGGTAGATCGCGCCGACGGTCGTCAGCCGCGTCAGGATCGTGTTCAGAAACTCCGCCGTGTTCCTGCCGGGCCGGATGCCGGGGACGAAGCCGCCGTGCTTGCGCAGGTTGTCGGCCACCTCGTCCACGTTGAAGACGATGGTGATGTAGAAGAAGGTGAAGATGACGATGAGCGCGAGGAAGAACAGCTCGTAGTAGGGGTCGCCGCCGTGGAACTGCTGGAAGAAGTTGTGGACGCGGCTCTTCAGCGACATCGGGTTGTTCGGGTCGAAGCCGACGAACTGCAGAATGGTCTGCGGGAAGGCGAGCATCGACGAGGCGAAGATGACCGGGATCACGCCCGCCATGTTGATCTTGATGGGCATCGCCGTCTGCTGCCCGCCGACCTGCTGCCGCCCGACGTGCCGCTTGGCGTAGCTGATCGGCACCTTCCTGCGCCCCTGCTCGACGAAGACGATGAAGGCGATGAGCCCCACGATCAGCGCGACGAGCGCGAGCACGCCGACGATCTCAAGGGCGTTGCCGCCGCGCACGCGCTCGGCGACCTGCCTGATGCCGCGCGGCAGGCCGATGACGATCCCGGCGAAGATCAAAAGCGAGACGCCGTTGCCGATGCCGCGCTCCGTGATCTGCTCGCCGAGCCACATCACGAAGATCGTGCCCGTGGTGAGCGTCACGACGACGACGAGGATGTAGCGGTCGAAGAACGCGCCCGAGCCGGGGATGACGCCGTTGGCCGAGAGCCAGCGCGCGACGATGAAGGTCTGGAAGCAGGCGAGGGCCACCGTCAGGTAGCGCGTGTACTGGTTGAGCTTCTGCCGCCCCGCCTCGCCCTCCTCCTGCAACTTCTTCAGCTGCGGGAAGACGGTCGTCATCAACTGGATGATGATCGACGCGGTGATGTAGGGCGTGACGCCCAAGGCGAAGACCGAGATGGTCTGGAAGTTGCCGCCGGAGAAGAGGTCGAGCACGCCGAGCAGGGTGTTGCCCACCTCGGACCAGACGCGCTGCAACTGATCCTTGTTGACGCCGGGCGCGGTGACGTGCGCGCCGAAGCGGTAGACGGCGAGCAGGCCGAGCGTGAACCCGATGCGGCGGCGCAGGTCCGGCACCTGAAACATGTTGCGGACGGCGGCGAAGAACTTTTCCATGACTGCCTCTTTCAAGCTCTCGGCTGTGAGCCGCTAGCCATTAGCTTTTGAACCGTTCGACCGCCCGGAGGCTAACGGCTAAGGGCGAGCCCAATCTATAACACTGAAGACGCTTGCGGAAGTCTTGAGACTCCGCAAGGCGTCTTCGTCGGGCTTCAATCTCTGACCGGAGGTCTCAAAACCGCCCTACTCTTGCGGCGGGGCGACGGGCACGAGCGCGTCGGCCTTGTGCCGCGCCGTGATGAGGTTCGCCGTGCCGCCCGCCGCCTCGATCTTCTCCCTCGCGCTCTTGGTGAAGCGGTGCGCCGAGACCGTGATGGCCTTCGTCAGCTCGCCCGTGCCGAGCACGACCACGTCGCGCTTGCCCTTGGCGATGACGCCGCGCTCGTGCATCACTTCCGGCGTCGCGCTCTCGTTGGCCTCGAAGCCGTTCTCCAGCGCGGTGAGCGTGATCTCCGTCCACTGCTTCTTGAAGATGTTGGTGAAGCCGCGCTTCGGCAAACGCCGCTGCAAGGGCATCTGCCCGCCCTCGAAGCCGATCTTGGAGGAGTAGCCGGAGCGCGACTTCTGGCCCTTGTTGCCGCGCCCGGCGGTCTTGCCCAGCCCCGATCCGGGGCCGCGCCCCACGCGCTTCTTCTTGTGCGTCGAGCCCTCAGGCTTGTGCAGGTTGTTCAGACCGATTGCCATCTCAAACCTCGTGACAGGTGACGGGTGACAGGTGACAGGCAAGAAAAAGTTTTTCTTGTCACCCGTCACGGTTTACCCGTCACGGCTATTATTCGACTATCCGCAGCAGGTGCGGAACCTTCAGGACGAACCCGCGCATCGACGCCGTGTCGGGCCGCTCGACGATCTGGTTCAGCTTCCTCAAGCCGAGGCTGCTGACGATCTGTTTGTGCTTCTTCGAGGCGGCGATGGTGCTGCGGTAATACTGTATGCGGATCGTGCCGCCCGACGCCGCCTGTTCCTGTTTCTGCTCAGCCATATCAAACCTCTTCGGGCGTAAACCGTAAACCGTGACGGGTGAAAACCGCTTTTACTTGTCACCGTTTACGGTTTACCGTTCACGGCTTTTAAAGTTCTTCGATCTGCTTGCCGCGCAGGCGCGCCACCTCGACCGGGTCTTTCATGCTCTTCAAGCCCTCGAAGGTCGCGCGCACGACGTTGTGCGGGTTGGCCGACCCGAGGCTCTTGGTGCGCACGTCGTGGACGCCCGCCGCCTGCATGATGGCGCGCACCGCGCCGCCCGCGATCACGCCCGTGCCCGGCTTGGCCGGCTTCATCAGCACGCGCCCCGCGCCGTAGACGCCGACGAACGGGTGCGGCAGCGTGTTCTCGATGAGCGGCACGCGGATCAGATTCTTCTTCGCCGCCTCGATGCCCTTCTTAATCGCGAGCGGCACCTCGCGCGCCTTGCCCGTGCCGAAGCCCACGTGGCCCGCCGCGTCGCCCACGACGACCAGCGCCGCGAAGCTCATGTTCTTGCCGCCCTTGACGACCTTCGTCACGCGGTTGATCGAGATCACGTTGTCCTTGAGATCGAGCCCGCCCGCCGAAATTCTGTTTCTCTGTTGTGTTGCCATGCTCACTCCGTTCGCAGCTCTTAGCCGTTAGCTCTTAGCCCTTAGCTCTTTGTCCGGCTGACAGCTAACAGCTAACAGCTTCTTCACGCTGCCGCCTCCGCGCCCGCCGCGGCCTCTTCCTCGCGCTTGGCGGAGGCCTCGTCCTTGTTGAGCCCCGCCTCGCGCGCCGCGTCCGTCAGGGCCTTGACGCGCCCGTGGTAGACGTAGCCGCCGCGGTCGAAGACGACGCGCTCGACGCCCGCCGCGAGCGCGCGCTCGGCGATGGCGCGCCCGACGCGCTGCGCCGCTTCGAGGTTGCCGCCCGTCTTGCCGCGCAAGTCCTTCTCGGTCGTCGAGGCGGAGGCGATGGTGTGCCCCCGCTCGTCGTCGATGATTTGCGCGGAGATGTGGTTCAGGCTGCGGTAGATCGCGAGCCGCGGTCGCCCCGCCGTCCCCTGCACCTTGCGCCGGATGCGCTTATGCACCGCCCGGCGAACTACTGCCCTGTCCTTCTGTGCCATTGCTCACTCCGTTCGCAGCCGCCGGCTCTTAGCCGTCAGCCGTTAGCCAAACCAAAACCGCTCAATACTTTCCTGCTAACAGCTAAGAGCTAACAGCTAACAGCTAATAGCTATTTCCCCGTCTTGCCGGGGCGCAGCTTGAGCTGCACGTCGGCGTAGCGCACGCCCTTGCCCTTGTAGGGGTCGGGCTTGCGCAGCCCGTGCAGCTCGGCGGCGACCTGCCCGAGCCTCTGCTTGTCGATGCCGGTGAGCGTCAGCGTGAGCTGGTACTGCGGGATCGAACTCTTCGCCGGGACGCGCTCCGACTTCACGTCGATGCCCTCGGGCAGCGGGAACTCGATCGGGTGCGAGTAGCCCAAGCTGAAGACGATCTTGCGCGCCTGCACGTCGGCCTTGTAGCCGACCCCGACCACGTCCATCTGCTTCGAGAAGCCTTCGGTGACGCCGACGATGGCGTTGTTCGCCAGCGCGCGCGCCAGCCCGTGCGACGCGGCCAGTTCGTCGGAGGTGCGCTCGGCTTGCAGTTGATCGCCTTCGAGTTTGAACGAGATGCCGTCGGGGACGGGCGTGCGCAGCGTGCCCTTCGGCCCCTTCACCTCAAGCTCGCGCGCGCCGACCGTCACCGTGACGCCCTTCGGAACCGTGATAACTTTCTTGCCAATGCGGGACATAACAACCTCCGTGACGGGTGAACCGTGACGGGCGACGGGTAAATCAATTCCTACCCGTCACGGTTTACGGTTCACCGTTCACGCCTAATAGATTTGTGCCAAGACTTCCCCGCCGACGTTCTCGCGGCGGGCGCGCTTGCCCGACATCAGGCCGCGCGAGGTCGAGACGATGTTGACGCCGTAGCCGCCCAGAACTTTCGGGATGCCGGTCGAGCCCATGTAGACGCGCCTGCCGGGGCGCGAGACGCGCGAGAGGTGCGTGATGGACGAAGTGCCGCGCGTGTCGTAGCGCAGGAAGATGCGCAGCGTCCGCTTGACGCCCTCGCCCTTGATCACGAAGTTGTTGATGTAGCCCTCTTCTTTAAGGATGCGGGCGATCTCAAGTTTCAGCTTCGACGCCGGGATGTCCACCCGCGAGTGCTTCGAGGCAATCGCGTTGCGCATCCGCGTCAGCATGTCGGCAATAGGATCAGTCATTACTCAAACTCCAAAATCGTAACGAGCGACGGGCGACAAGTGACGGGCAAGAAAGTTTTTCTCGTCACCCGTCACGGCTTACCCGTCACGGCGGTTCTACCAACTCGACTTGACGACGCCCGGTATCTGCCCCTGCAGCGCCAGCTCGCGGAAGCAGATGCGGCAGAGCTGGAACTTGCGCAGGTAGCCGCGCGGCCTGCCGCAGCGCTTGCAGCGCGTGTAGGTGCGCACCGAGAATTTCGGCTTCCGGTTCGCCTTCGCGATCAAAGATTTCTTCGCCATGTATCTTTCCTAAGATGCTGTTAGCTGTTAGCTGTTAGCTTTCAGCCAAACAAAAAGCTAAGAGCTAACGGCTAAGGGCTAATCGCTGTTATTGCCTGAACGGCATCCCGAGCGCGCGCAGGAGCGCACGCGCCTGCTCGTCGTCGCGCGCGGTCGTGACGATGGAGATGTTCATGCCGCGCGTCTTGTCCACCTTGTTGAAGTCGATTTCGGGGAAGATGAGCTGCTCGCGGATGCCGAGCGTGTAGTTGCCGCGCCCGTCGAACGCCTTGGGACTCACGCCGCGGAAGTCGCGCACGCGCGGCAGCGCCACCGACACCAGCCGGTCGAGGAACTCGTACATCCGGTCGCCCCGGAGCGTGACCATCGAGCCGATGGGCATTCCCTGCCGCAGCTTGAACGAGGCGATGGCCTTCTTGGCGCGCGTCGTGACGGGCTTCTGCCCGGCGATTGAGGTCAACTCCTCAGCCGCCGTGTCGATGATCTTCGAGTTGGCGATCGCCTCGCCGAGCCCCATGTTGATGACGATCTTTTCGAGCTTCGGCACCGCCATCGGGTTCTTGATGTCGAACTCCTTGGCGATCGCCGGGACGATCTCTTTCGCGTAGCGCTCTCTCAGTCTTGCAGCCATCTCCCCACCTTCTCACGGCCTGGGTCTCGCCCACGATCTGTTGCGCGGCGTTTCCAGACCTCGCTTGAAACTATTTAACGCTTGCCCTCTATCGCCTGACCGCTCCCGGCGGCGACGCGGGTCTTGGTGCCGTCCGAGCCCACGTCGTAGCGGACGCGCGTCGGCTTGCCCGTGCCGGGATCGAGCAGCGCCACGTTCGAGATGTTGACGAACGCCTCGCGCTCGATGATCCCGCCGCCGCGGTTGTTGGCGGAGTTGGCGCGCTGGTGGCGCTTGACCATCCCGGCGCCCTCGACCTTGACGCGGCCCTCGGCGGGCTTGACTTCGAGCACGCGACCGCGCTTGCCCTTGTCGCGCCCCGCGATGACGATCACCTGATCGCCCTTCCTGATCTTCGCGCGCTTGTTGCCTGCTTGCGTCATCTCTTAAATCACCTCCGGCGCGAGCGAGACGATCTTCATGAAGTTCTTGTCGCGCAACTCGCGGGCCACCGGCCCGAAGACGCGCGTGCCGATGGGCGTGTCGTCCGGCTTGATCAAAACGCAGGCGTTCTGGTCGAAGCGGATGTAGGTGCCGTCCTTGCGGCGCACCTCCTTGCGCGTGCGCACGATGACGGCGTTGTGCACCGTGCCCTTCTTCACCGCCCCGTCCGGCGCGGCCTCCTTGACCGTGATCTTGATGCGGTCGCCGAGCGTCGCCCGGCTCGCCGTCGTCGAGCCGCCGATGGCCCTGATCATCTCGACGCGCCTCGCGCCCGAATTGTCGGCGACGTCCAAAGACGTCTGCATCTGAATCGCCATGTCCTCACTCCGTTCGCGCAGTCAGCAGTCAGCGGTCAGCAGTCAGCTCATTAGTTTGGCTGACTGCCGAGTGCTGAGTGCTGAGTGCTATTTCTCTGCCTTCTGCACGATCTCGACGACGCGCCAGCGCTTGCGCGCCGAGAGCGGTCGGGTCTCGACGATGCGCACCTTGTCGCCGGTCGTGGCTTCGAGGTCGTTGTGCGCCATGAACTTCGACGTGCGGCGCACGTAGCGGCGGTACCTCGGGTGCTTGATCAGGCGGTCGACGCGGACGACGACCGTCTTCTCCATCTTGTCCGAGGCGACGACGCCGATCTTCTCGGCGCGGCTCGTGCGCCGGGCCACCTCCGACCCCTGCGCGTTGACGCCGGTGGAGAGTTCCTGCGCGAGGTTCTGCCCCGACTCGGTCGTCTCCTCCACTCGCGTCTCGTCGGTCGCCGCCGCCGTCTCGGCCTTCGGCGCGTCCTGCTCTTGATTATTCTCTGCCATCACAACCTCAACTCGAATGACGAACGCTGAAATGATGAACGACGAACTGAAAGACGATATCTCTTACTTCGTCGTTCCGCGTTCATACTTCATCGTTCACTTCGCCGCCTGTTCCGACTCGCGCTCGCGCATCATCGTCTGGATGCGCGCGAGCGACTTCTTCTCGCGGCGGATCGTCTTGACCGCGTCCATCTCGCCGAGGGCGAGCTTGAAGTTCAGGCGGAAGAGCGACTCCTTCAGCCGCTGCGCCTCCGCGCCCAACTCCTCCCCCGACAGGTCTTGCAGTTTGTTCAACTCGTCGCGTCGCTTCATGACTAGACCGCGCCCCCCTCTTGCTCCGCGCGTGTGACGAACTTCACCTTGATCGGGAGCTTCTGCGCCGCGAGCATCATCGCCTCGCGCGCGATCGTTTCCGGCACGCCCTCGATCTCGTAGAGGATGCGGCCCGGCTTGACGACCGCCACCCAGTATTCGGGCGCGCCCTTGCCCTTGCCCATGCGCGTCTCGGCGGGCTTCTTCGTGATCGGCTTGTCGGGGAACATCCTGATCCAGATTTTGCCGCCGCGCTTGATGTGGCGCGTCATCGCGATGCGGGCCGCCTCGATCTGCCGGTCGGTGATCCACGCCGGCTCCAGAGCCTTCAGCCCGTACTCCCCGAAGCTGATGGCGGCCCCCCGGACGGCGAGCCCGGTCATGCGCCCCTTCATCATCTTCCGGTGCTTAACTTTCTTCGGCATCAACATGATGAATACCCTTTAGCTGTTAGCTGTTAGCTATTAGCTATTAGCTTAGGAATTTGTTTTGGCTAAAAGCTAATGGCTAAACGCTAATAGCTTTTACTACCTATCCCCGCGCGGCCTGCGGTCGCCTCTGGAGTCGCCGCCCTCGCGCTCGCGTCGCGTGCGCGCACGGCGCTGCTGGCCGTCGCTGCGCACGTCCTGCATCGGGTCGGTGGTGGTGCCGCGCGCCATCGCCGCCTTCGCGTCGAGAATCTCGCCGCGGTAAATCCAGCACTTGACGCCGATGACGCCGAAGGTCGTGTGCGCCTGCGCGAAGCCGTAGTCGATGTCGGCGCGCAGGGTGTGCAGGGGGAGCCGCCCCTGCAAGTACCACTCGCTGCGCGCGATCTCGGCCCCGTTCAGGCGGCCAGACACCCTGACCTTGATGCCCTGCCCGCCGAAGCGCAGCGTCTCCTCGACGGTCTTGCGCATGGCGCGGCGGAAGGCGATGCGCTTCTCCAACTGCACGGCGATCTTCTCGGCCTGCAACTGCGCGTTCAGCTCCGGCTTGGTGATCTCCTGAATGGAGACGAGCACCTCCCTCCCGGTGCGCGCGCTGATCTCGCCCTTGAGCTTGTCGATCTCCGAACCCTTGCGCCCGATGATGATGCCGGGGCGCGACGTGTAGATGATGATCTTCACGCGGTTGGCGGCGCGCTCGACGTCGACGTGCGAGACGCCCGCGCCGTTGAAGCGGCCCTTGATCTCGTTCTTGAGCTTCAGGTCTTCGTGGAGGAACTCGCCGTACTGCTTCTTGGTGAACCAGTGGGAGTGCCAGTCCTTGTTGTAGCCAAGGCGGAAGCCGTATGGATGAACTTTCTGACCCACGCTAAATTCTCCGTTCCGGTCGTCGGTTATTCGGCGGACTGCGCCGCGCTCGTGTTCTCGGTCGCATCGGTCGCCGCGGGCGGCTCGGCCTTCTCCGGCGCGCGCTTGGTCGCGGCCTTCGCCGCGCCCCTGCCCCCGGCGGCCTTGCGCCCGTTCGACTCGCCAGCGGTCGCGGGCTTGCCCGCCTTGGAGGTCTGCTTGCCGCGCCCGCCCGCGGCCCTTTCCTTCTCGTCGTTCGAGAGGAGGATGGTGACGTGGTGGAAGTGGCGCTGCTCGCGGTAGGCGCGGCCCTGCGGGGCCGGGCGCACGCGCCGCCGGTTCTTGTGCGCGCCCATGTCCACGAAGCACGCCTTGACCCACAGGTCGTCCGGATCGACGGCGACGTTGGCCTTCTCCGCCGCCTCGGTCGCGTTCGCGATCGCCGAGCGCACGCACTTCTCGATGCTTGCGGCGGCGCGCTTGTTCGTGAAGCGCAGCACGGCGAGCGCCTCGTTGACGTTCTTGCCGCGGATCATGTCGATCACCAGCCGCGCCTTCTGCGCCGACCCGCGGAGGTGTTTTGCACTAGCTCTCGCTTCCATCACTAAACCTCAACGATGAACTCGGAACGATGAACGATGAACTGAAGAGGCTTTCTTAACTTCATCGTTCATCATTCATCATTTATCTCCCGCCGGGCTTCGACGACTTCTCGGCCTTCGTGCCGGAGTGGCCCTTGAAGGTGCGCGTCGGCGAAAATTCGCCGAGCTTGTGGCCGACCATGTTCTCCGTCACGTAGACGGGGATGTGCCGCTTGCCGTTGTGGACGGCGAAGGTCAGGCCGACGAAGTCGGGCGTGATCGTCGAGCGCCGCGACCACGTCTTGATCGCGGGCGGGCGGTTGCCGCTCGTGCGGATGCGCTCGACCGCCTTCTCCAGATAGTCGTCTATGAACGCGCCTTTTTTGACTGAACGTGGCATCTCAATCTCCAAACGATGAACTCAGAACGATGAACGCGGAAGTTAAAGCCCTTCAGTTCATCGTTCATCGTTCATACTTCATCGTTTACTTAACTCTCCGGTCGCGCACGATCATCTTCTGCGTGCGCTTGTTGTTGCGCGTCTTGTAGCCGCGCGTGGGCTGGCCCCAGGGGGTGACGGGGTGGCGACCGCCGGAGGTCTTGCCCTCGCCGCCCCCGTGCGGGTGATCGACCGGGTTCATCGCCACGCCGCGAACCTTCGGGCGCAACCCGTGCCAGCGCGAGCGGCCCGCCTTGCCGTAAGAGACGTTCTCGTGCTCGACGTTGCCGACCTGGCCGACGGTCGCGTAGCACACGACGGGCACGCGCCGCACCTCACCCGAGGGCATGCGCAGTTGCGCGTAGTCGCCCTCCTTGGCGACGAGCTGCGCGAACGACCCGGCGCTCCTGGCCATCTGCCCGCCCTTGCCGGGCCGCAGCTCGATGTTGTGAATCTGCGTCCCCAGAGGGATGTTGCGGATGGGCAGCGCGTTCCCGGGCAGGATGTCCGCCTCGGGGCCGCTCATGATGGTCTTGCCGACCTCCAGCCCGACGGGCGAGAGGATGTAACGCTTCTCGCCGTCGAGGTAGGTGATGAGCGCGATGTGCGCCGAGCGGTTCGGGTCGTACTCGATCTGCGTGACGCGGCCCGGGATGCCCGACTTGTCGCGCTTGAAATCGACGATCCGGTAGAACCGCTTGTGGCCGCCGCCGCGGCGGCGCACCGTGATGTGCCCGTCGTTGTTGCGCCCCGAAATCCTCGTCTTCGCTTCGAGCAAAGACTTCTCCGGCTCCGCGCCGGGCGTCAGCTCGTCGCGCGTCAGGTACGTCTGGTAGCGGCGCGCCGGCGATGTCGGTGTCAGTTTCTTGATGCCCATAGCTTTTAGCGTGACAGGTGACAGGTAACAGGTAACAGGTCAGGACAAGTTTCTGTTTTCACTTGTCACCTGTCACGGTTTACCCGTCACGGCTTTTAGATCGACTCGCCGTAGTCGAACGGCGACTGCCCTTCCTTGAGCGTGACGTAGGCCTTCTTCCAAGAGGGCTTGCGCCCCTCGTAGCGACCGCGGCGCGCCTTCTTGCCCATGTAGTTGATCGTGCGCACGCTGTCCACTTCCACGTCGAAGATCTTCTCGACCGCGCTCTTGATCTCGGGCTTCGTCGCGTTCTTGTCGACGCGGAAGGTCAAAAGCTGCCTGCCGTCCTGCGACTCTTCCTTCGCGATGAGCGCCTTCTCGGTGATGACCGGCGCTTTGATGATGTCCCAGACTGTACGCATCTTTACGCCGCCTCCTCCGTCGCGCCCGCCGCGCCCGCGCCCTGCGGGTCGAGCGCGCGCGTGATCTGTTCGATGGCCGTGCGCGAGATCAGCATCTTCTCGTGGTAGAGCACGTCGTAGACGTTCAGGCCGCCCGACCCCACCACCTTCGCGCCTTTGACGTTGCGCGACGAGAGCAGCAGGTTGTCGTTCTCCAGCGTGTCGACGATGAGCGTCCTGCCGTCGAAGCCGAGCGACTTGAGCGCGCCGACGAAATCCTTGGTCCTCGGCCCCGAGAAGACCAGCTCGTCGACGACGACGAGGTTGCCCTCGCGCAGCCGCTCCGAGAGGGCCGCGCGCAGCGCGCCGCGCCTCATCTTCTTCGGCAGGCTGTAAGACCAGTCGCGCGCCTGCGGCCCGTGGACGTTGCCGCCGCCCTTCCACAGCGGCGAGCGGATCGAGGCGATGCGCGCCCGCCCCGTGCCCTTCTGCTTCCAGAGCTTCTTGCCCGACCCCGACACGTCGCCGCGCGTCTTCGTGCCGACCGTGCCCGCCCTCGCGTTGGCTAAGTAGTTCTTCACCGCCGCGTGGACGAGCCCCTCGTTGTACTCCGCGCCGAACACGGCGTCGGAGAGTTCGAGGTCGGCGACCTCT